>NZ_JAIGNI010000100.1 GCF_026130175.1 Lyngbya sp. CCAP 1446/10
CTGAGCGACCGTGATTGTTTTCTTGTTTGGGCGAATAAACCGTATGTGTAAAGCCAGAAAATCCTTGGCTAATTGCTTGTTTAAACAACTCCTCTACTCTGGCATATAGGGATGGCTGGTTCTTTTTTAAGGTGATTACGTAGTCTCCCCCCTGTTCAACAATTAACTTTACAATTGACCTCTGACAGCCCATCGCATCAATGGTGACAATGCTTCCATTTAATTCTAATACTTTTAATAAAGCCGGAATTACCGTAATTTCATTAGATTTTTTATCGACTTTAACTTGCCCTAAAACTAATCTTTGACTGGTTGCCCAAGCACTTACCATATGAATGGCTTTTTTGTCTCCTCCCCGATCGTAAGAATGGCGAAGAGTTTTGCCATCAACTGCGATCACTTCTCCTGGATTGAGGCAACTAATAGATTGAATCCAGTTCAAAAAACATTTCTGAAACTGTTCCGGCTTGAGGCGAGAAAATACTCGCGCAATTGTGTCATGTGACGGTATGCCATTCGGCAATTCTAAAAATTTATTTAACCATTCGTATTTAGAGTGACCGTAACTTTCGATATCCACCCATGTGTCAGCACCACAAATCACGGCACAAATTGAGATGGTAATAATATCAATTAATTGATGGCGTTTTGTTCGCTCAATTCTTGGGTCTTCTAAGTCGGCAAAATGGTCGGCAATGGTGATTTTAGGTTTGAGCTTCATAAGAACGAACTTTGATTAAATATTTGGTAGGCACTCAATAATCATTCTCCAATATACCAGGTTCTGCTAACATAAAATTTAGATGCGTTCGCCCTGAGTTGTAAACTAGCATTATAATGATGCACCAAACGCCAAAAATCAGCAATATGATTTTCCAATTTCTTAGAGAAGGATCAGCTCTTTCTCACCAACCTAGATATTCGTCGAATGGTGCAATTGAAGCGATCGATATAGCTCAACCACTATTTTTATCTACGATGACGTTTACTGGGCAATACAGTAGTGCTTTTATGTAAAGAATGGAGAAAATTGAGGCGGTTGAGCCTTCAGCATTGCTAATCTGATTTGGTGATTGTAGTCATGAATGAAGTTCCAAATAGCACCCTTGTGATTATCCAACTTCTTAGAAAACGATAACGTTTTCCTGACTAATCGCGAAATTCGCTGTCTGAGCGTATTATTCAATCTTTCAATGTAACTGGTTAATCCACTTTCCTTATCGACCGACTTATGCCGTTTACGGGCGTACAACCGCAGCATAGGCTTCCCAATGATCCGTATAAATCTTGGCGCATTGGCGATAGACACTCGGTAGGGAATCTCATGATGAGACTCCTCAAAAGACTGGCACAGAGCTCTTATCCTGCATCCTTTACATAAAAGCACTACCGTTATTTATACTGCTACGAGTAGCCAAGCCCGCGTAATGGCAAACAATAAAGTCACTTTATCACTTTTTTAAAGAATTAAATACTTAATTCAACATAAAGATACTTGACAGAATGCAAAATTTATGTATGGCTAGATTTTGGCTGAAAAAAGCTCCGACTTCCCCAAGCTAGCGCTATAGGTAGGCGGAGCATTCTATCAAAGCTATCATCTGAGAAATAGGTGAATTTTGATAGAAATTACTACATTTTATTGAGCTGCGATCGCAATTCTTCCAACTCAGCATCAATCACCGGACTCGCCTCCGAGGTACTAGGAGCAGCCGCAGTTTTACCCGCCGCCGGCAATTGACCTTGAGACACAGAACCTCCAGTCAGTTGAGCTTTCATCTGAGCTAACTCGTCGTCAACATCGCCACCGGCTTCGAGCGAGCGGAAAGCTGCTTCTAAATCGCTGCCGCCAGCCGCCAGTTCTGCTGAAGCTCCCGCGCGAGCTTCTATCTGCAAAACTTTTTCTTCCATGCGATCGAAAGCTGCCATTGAACTGCCAGTATTTAGGGAGCCAATGGTGTTGTTGAGCTGTTCCTGAGCCTTCGCAGCGGAAATTCTCGCCTTGAGCATATCCTTCTTCGTCTTAGCTTCGGAAATCTTGCTCTCCAAACCAATCAAGTTGCGCTTGAGGCTTTCCACCTGACCCGATTGCTGTTCTAGACTGGATTTCAGAGTAGCAGCCGTTTCAGCGTGAGACTTTTTGCGTACCAGAGCTTCGCGGGCCAAAGTCTCGTCTCCTTTTTGCAGGGCGAGTTGAGCGCGCTGTTGCCACTGGTTAGACTGGGATTCAGCTTGATTGTACTGAGTCTGGGTGCGCTTTTGAGCGGCGATCGCGCTGGCAACGGCTTGACGCAACTGCACCAAGTCTTCCTGCATATCCGTAACGGACTGTTCTAAAATCTTTTCCGGGTCTTCAGCTTTGTTGACCATATCGTTAAGATTGGCTCTGACGACTCGGCTAATGCGGTCAAATAATCCCATAATGCTATTTTTCCTGGTGAGGTGTACGAAGTAGGCGGAAAGCAGGCTTGATAGCGTTAGCCCGCGATGGTGAGACTCAGTTGGTCAGATTTTTAGTGCGATCGAGCCTTTGGCAATTTTGCAAACATATAAATACAGTTTAAAGCGATCGAGTCAGTGGTGCAGGCAAGCTGATTGATGCACCTATCTATTGAGTTTAACTTCGATCCGGGAATTCCCCAACACGCTTGTGAAGTATCTCTAGCTCCGCTGTTAAAAATTTTTTGCCTTCCCAACTATTGTGCTGCTGGTTCAGGTTCAGGATGCGGGCGGCTCGCCCGACGGCAATTTGGGTGTATTATTGCCCGGAAGCATTTGTGCTTTCATCGCCTGCAACTCGGCATCGACATCGCCAGCACCTTCGAGAGAGAGAAACTGCTTTTCTAAATCACTGGTTCCGAGTTCGGCGATGGCTTCGGAGCGAGCTTCTAGCTGCATGACTTTCTCTTCCATTTTTTCAAAAGCGCTCAAAGCGCTGCCGGTACTGAGATTTCCCATCATTTCTTGCAGCCTTTCCGAGGCTTTTGCCGATCGAGCCCTGGCAATATACATATCTTTTTTAGATTTTGCCTCAGAAATTTTACTTTCGAGCGATCGCATATTGTCTTTAAGCTGAGTCACAACAGCATTCTGCTGTCCGAGACTAGCTTTCATCGCCGTTGCCGTTTCTTGATAAGATTTCTTGCGCGTCAGAGCTTCCCGCGCCAAATTGTCCTCACCTTTTTGCAAAGCTAGCTGCGCCCGCTGATACCATTCTGTGGCTGTGGACTCAGCTTGCGAACACTGGCGTTCGGTGCGTTTTTGAGCGGCAATCGCCCCTGCTACAGCCTGTCTGAGCTGGATTAAATCTTCCTGCATATCCATTACAGCTTGTTCCAGAATTTTTTCTGGATCTTCGGCCGCCCCGATCAAACTGTTAATATTGGCTCGAATCACTCGCCACAGGCGATCGAATAATCCCATTTTACCTATCTCCCGATTTTCTTAAATTTTAGATTTAGGACTGGAAATTGACAATTTAAAAACCAATTTTGTGTTAGACAAAACATTGATCATTGTCTAGCTTTGTCTAACAATTTAGTGAATTTTTTTCACCCTTTACCTAGTTTATGGTTGATAGTATTGCGGCTTCACCCCTTTTGCTTGGAGTTCCTTTGCCAAACGTTCTGCTGAGGCAGCATCGTTCAAAGCCCCCATTTGAATTTTGACACCCTTTGAGAAGTTCCGCACGTAGGCATCAGGAACTGCGGTTTTGGCTTGTTGCAGCGATTTTTCATTGGTGTAATCGGTGACAACGTAATAGAAACCGTCGGCAGCCCGTGTCGGATTTCCTAGCGGGGCTGTTGCGGCCGGGGCTGCTGCTGCCGGGGCTGCTGTCGCCGGGGATGCGGTGGCAGGCTGGGCTGGGGAGGGTGTTGGAGGCAGTGTCGGCAGAGTAGGGACAGGCTGGGCGGCGCTGGGGCTGGGACTGGGAAGCAAAGCGCTACTCAGATTGTTGAGTCCTTGTTCCCTACCTCTGGCCGGGTTGCCGTCTTCTGTAGGAATCGGGACAGCGCCGATGGGGGCAGGAGGTGCTGCTGGATTGGGCGGGATTGATGCTTTTGGCGATGGGGAAGCAATCGGGCTGGCTGTCGGCTTGACATTGCTGAGAGTGCTCAAATCTAGCTCGACAAATTCTTTGGATGCCAGATTTGGAGCTTTTGGCAGTTCCTTGCTGCTGCTATCTATGGTTGTAGCTGGCGGACTTTCGTTGCCAGAGGGGGTTGTGCGATCGAGCAAACGATTCAGGCCTGCCATTTTAGCCAGACTTGACGGGTGCATAACTGCGTAACCCAAAGCTGTGCAGGACAGCAGAAACAGCAGCATCGAACTCAGTCCCAAGGGTGTTAACAGACTGGCGGCTAAACTCCGTTCTTCTGCGGGCTCGGCTTTTTGTTCATCCAAACTTTCGATCAATTTTTCGCTGGATTCGAGATAGTTGTTCGGTGCCAAGCCACTGCTAGATAATTTTGTGCCTCCCCTAGTAGTAGCTAGCGGGGCATCGCCCTGGATGCCGGCAAGAGATAGGGGCAGGGACAGCGGCTGCTGGGTTTCCTCCGCAGCCTGCGGCGGCAGGTTTTGGGCCTGCTGTTGCTCGGTTGTGCCTGTTTGCTTGCCGCTGCGAACTGATGGCGACACCCACTGTTCGGCGCGCCGCCTGTGCCTTCTGTACGTTGTCAGTTCTGCTTCTAGGTTTACATCCATACACCCCAGGACTGCTTGCAAAGCAGGCTTGATTGGGGTTGATGAGGATTGATGATTTGGGGATTCCACCGAAGAACGCTTACTCATTAGCAAAATTCCTACCGCCTGTGAATTGATTTTAATCTTTTGATTGTAGATAGGACTTACGCACTGTACAAATTTTCTTTGGTGTGCATAACAAGACTGCTTGATCTGCGCGATGCAGAAAGCAGCATCAACTAAAGCTTTTTCTCAAAATTTCTCAAACAATCTGGGAGAATGTATTTTAGTATACTTTTTTTGCTGTTGTATATTTGAACATTTGGGTAAGTGCGTAAGTCCTATGTAGAGATCAATAATAAGCTTTAAAACTTGCCTATTTGAGAATTAGCTGTTTTTGGCGTCAAGGCAACTGCTGCTCTTGAGCCTGCTGTCGATCGCCATTTGCGATCTTTTCATTTTTATTTTAAAACTTAATTGTTGCTTTGTCCCGGAAGCTGCTTATCCAGACTCTAACCAGATTTTTGCATCTGTAGCAACATTTTATTCATAACATCTCATCGTCGTTCGATATTTGTCGTTTTTATTGATCCCTGACAACTTTATCAACTTTTTACTGTATTTTTACCTACAAAATGAGTAAGGACTGAGCGAATTGTGTCTACATATAACGAAATTATAAATAAATTATAAAATTTGATTATGCTTTGGGGATCGCTACAACCCAGACTGCATAAAGGCTAGGATGCTCTAAAACCTGCTAGCTCCACACACGACAATTAGAGGTGAAACTGATTTACCCAAGAACTTTTATGAAAACCCCATTAACTTCAGCTTGCCGTCACTGCCGCCACTACACTCCTGAAGGGAGACGCGGGGGTGTTTGTACTCTGCTGAGCGTGCCGGTGCAAAGCCAGTGGAAATCTTGTTCTTTAGCGGTTTCGCCTTTTGGGCCATCTTGGGAAAACATCACAGAAATTGGACTGTGGCAAGAACCGATTGTTACTCTGCATGAGACCGCCGTCACTGTTTCTGAGCGTAATGCCTGCCAGTTGACAGGCCGGGCGTTAACCTAAAAATCTACAGTAGCAGTTTCGGTATAGTTCGTCCGCAGCAGGAAAACTCTACTCTACTGACGATTTTAGTCGATCGGGCAAATTCCGCTCATTCAACTCACAGCAATCAATAGCATCTGTAACTTGAATTAGGGAATCCCAAAAACTCATTTCTCGATCGAGCTACGGCAACCAAGGATATTCACTAAAATCCGGTTCCCGTTTCTCCAAAAAGGCTTGTTTGCCTTCGGCGCCTTCCTGGGTCATATAGTACAGCAAAGTGGCATTTCCAGCCAGTTCTTGCAGGCCGGCTTGACCGTCGCAGTCGGCATTAAAAGCGGATTTCAAACAGCGAATTGCGATCGGACTTTTTTCCAGAATTTCACCAGCCCACTGCATCCCTTCTTGTTCGAGTTGTTCCACGGGCACTACGCAGTTGACTAAACCCATTTCTAGAGCTTGCTGTGCGCTGTACTGGCGACACAAAAACCAAATTTCTCTGGCTTTTTTCTGGCCGACTACTCTGGCGAGATAGCTGGCTCCGAATCCACCGTCGAAACTGCCTACTTTTGGGCCGGTTTGTCCGAAAATGGCATTGTCTGCTGCGATCGTTAAGTCGCAAATTAAGTGTAAAACGTGACCGCCACCGATCGCATATCCTGCAACTAAAGCAATCACAACTTTGGGCATCGATCGAATCAACTTCTGCAAGTCGAGCACGTTCAACCGGGGTATACCACCTTCGTCTACATATCCCGCAGAACCTCGCACACTTTGGTCGCCGCCAGCACAAAAAGCGTATTTGCCGTCAGTATGAGGCCCCGCACCGGTAAAGAGGACAACGCCGATTTTTGTGTCTTCGCGGGCATCAGTAAAGGCATCGCACAATTCCTGCACGGTTTTGGGGCGGAAAGCGTTCCGTTTGTGAGGTCGATTGATGGTAATTTTGGCGGTGCCACCGCTTTTGTGATAGAGAATATCTTCGTAGGTTTTGGCGGTTTGCCATTCAATTTGCATATCAATCAAGTTTAAATTTGAGACCGAGTTGGAGCTATTCAGACAGCGATAATTCGCTTTTAGATTTTAGACGGATTCGGACGCATTTCCGGCAAAATAAACCGGGTTTTTACCGTTCTGGCGGGCTGTAACCTCTGTATTTTCCTGAAAAAACCCGGTTTCTGACCACTCGTGCGTCCGCGAATTAATTGAAAAAGCGTCAAATTTTTTTCCTCGTGTCTCACTCTTTTACAGCGAAACAATTTAAATGCGGTGGATTACTGACGCTGCAAAAGACTCAGCAGGTGCTTTGCTGCTTTGGCAAATACTGGATCGCGGGAGGAGAATTCGCTTGGTGCGAGTAAAGCTTGAACTTCGACAAAAGCTTCTGAGTCGAGTTCTCCTTCTTTGGTAAACAAAGTGTCTACGACTGCTATGTGTCTGGGGTCGAGGCCGAGCCGGTTTGCGATCGACTGTAGGTACATTTGCTCCCGCAGGTCGATGTGTCCGTCTACCGCTGACATTTCGTAGCCGGAACCGATCAGCAACAGTTTTTCTGATTCTGAAAAGAAAGCTGTCAGGGTTAGCAGTTCCGTAGGGTTGAAGTAAACCTGCTGTTTGGAGACTCCTTTGACAAGGCGCTGAATTAGTTCTATCCGATGGGGATCGCCAGCAGCAAAGGCTTTTAGCGTCTTTTGCAGCCGTTCTTCTTCTTCAACTGCGATCGTCCTGTCAATAATCATCACTCCCCGCAGGATGGCAATCAGAGCAGTCACAAACACTACCAAAGGAGTGATATCTTGTTCGCGGAGCTTTTGGCGGCTAATCCGGGACAACAGCTCAACAACTTCAGTGCTAATCAGGGTGGTGTCCATAATTCAAAATTACTCTCGATGGGATTGTGGTGTAACTTTATTTATCGATCTTAAGTGTTTTTAGCTAGGCAAGTATGCCATAAATTCCCTAAAAAATTTGTTTTCTTAGCGATCGCACTTAATTCTCTCCACAGCAAGTGGATAAGTAAGACTATATTAAATGTTTTCAGTTACTTAGGTATACCGTGAATTTGCCAACAGAGCCGTTGTCTATTAGTGATTCTAATTATGCTATTCACCAACGCTGGATGACTAGGGCTGTGGAACTGGCACAAGCAGCGGGTGATGCGGGTGAAGTGCCCGTAGGTGCTGCCATTGTTGACGGTGCTGGCAAATTGATTGCCGAAGCGCAAAATCGGCGAGAGCGAGACTGCGATCCGACTGCTCATGCTGAAGTATTGGCGCTGCGGGCGGCGGGCAAGGTTTTGCAAGATTGGCATCTCAACCAATGCACGCTCTACGTGACGCTGGAGCCTTGCCCGATGTGCGCTGGTGCGATCGTCCAAGCTCGGATCGGTCTACTGGTATATGGTGCAGATGACCCGAAAACTGGCACAATTCGGACGGTGGCTAATATTCCAGATAGCGCGCCTTCGTGTCACCGATTGGAGGTGCTAGGCGGTATTATGGAGTCTGTTTGTCGATCGCAGTTGCTGTCTTGGTTTGAAGCCCGCCGGAAAATTTGACAGGTAAAAGTTTGGACTGATACTTTTCGACAATGTTGGTTTGCGATCGCACTGGTGGTCAAAAACCGGGTTTGATGGAGGAAAATACCTCGTTGCAGCCCGCAGATGCGGTCAAAAACCCGGTTTATTGGGTCGAAGTGCATCTAAGACTGAATGTTTAATCGAACTTGGCTAATTAGCTGAAATAATAGATGAGTAATTGCCCGATCTTTCCAGGTGGTTGACGAATCTGCTTTTCTGCTGTCTGGTTAGCTAAGGTTTTATCAGTTACAGATTATCTGTGTTGGGGACGATCGGGCGATCGGCAAAATGCCAATAGCAAAAGTGTCCCCATCGAAAGACTAAAGATTTGCCAAGCAACATATCTTTAGACTCTATATATCGATAAAGCAGGGTAATTGCCATGCGCCATACTGCCGCGATCGCCATTGAGTCCAGTAAATCATATCTAGTGAAGCCAATGCCTGCCAAGGTAGCATCTAATACCTCTCGCGTTTCTCCTTGGTTAACCTCCTTGTTCTATCCGCTAGGTCACCATATTGTCCTACCGTTTTATTTTGGCAAGATTGAGATAACCGGACAGGAACACTTGCCGAAAGATGGGCCTGTCATCTTAGCCCCGACGCATCGCTCCCGGTGGGATGCCCTGATGATGCCCTATTCAACGGGACAGAAGGTGACTGGACGCGATTTGCGGTTTATGGTAACTGCTGATGAAGTCAAAGGAATGCAAGGTTGGTTCATCAGACATTTGGGAGGCTTTGCTGTCGATATCAAGCATCCAGCAGTTAGCAGTCTTCGTTACGGTGTGGAGTTGCTTCTCGATAAGCAAATGTTGGTGATTTTTCCTGAAGGTGGGATTTTTCAGGATGGCGAAGTTCACCCTCCCAAGGCTGGATTGGCTCGTTTAGCCATGCAAGCGGAGTTGAGCAAACCGGGTTTGGGGGTGAAGATTGTACCGATGAGTATTCGTTACCGCCCGCGTATTCCTCGATGGGGTTCTCAGGTGAAAATTGCGATCGGCGCTCCGATTTTGGTGGCAGATTATGTTAATGGTGGTAGTGGCAAAAAAGAAGCAAAATTGTTGACGGCTGAACTCGAAATGGCTCTTAAAACTCTTGATGACAGTTGACAGTTAATAGTTGACAGTTGGCAGTTGGCAGTTGGCAGTTGGCAGTTGACAGTTGATAGTTGGCAGTTGGCAGTTGGCAGTTGACCGAAGGAATAAGTAATTTTGACAACTCCCCAGCCCTAAAGGGACGGGGATTCATAAGACCATAATTTAAGTCTTACAGGTGCTGACAAATCACCCCTACCAACTCCACTTAGATCGAGTCCAAGTATTGTTGCTACTTTGCGACCAATGTTTGCACAGCCATTGCAATCTGCATTAATTAGCCACCCCTTCGCCGTCCGATATAATCCACGTTTAATTCTTGTTCCAGAAGCTTTCCACCCTTCGGGTTTTGCACCGAATTTAGGCAGTTCGTCACCATCAATAAACGAAGTTTTTGATGTATAGGATTCTTCAGTTTCTACAAATTTGATTCCATACTGTTCGCACAGTTGAGCAATTCGATCTTTTAACCTACCCGTGGGAATTTGAACAAATTTTTGATTCGTCTTTGTACCTAGGTTGATCGAATTTTTCTGATTTTTGTTCCATCCAAATATGACTGTACTAATCTTGGACGATACACAATGATTGATGACCTTACGAGCAGCTTTATTAACCGCATCCCGCATTGTTCTATTTCTGTTTTCGGTCAGCCGTTCCAGTCTTTTAGACCAGAATCCGTTGTCTTTTCCAGACATCAAGGTTGCCACTCGTTTGTTGTAACCTTGGTTGATAGACTTTAGATGTCTTCCGTCTACGATGAATGAAGTCCCAATATTGCTAACACAAGTTATCCAGTTGTCCATCCCAT
>NZ_JAIGNI010000101.1 GCF_026130175.1 Lyngbya sp. CCAP 1446/10
CGCAAAACTCTTTGTTATTCTAAATGTGAGGAAATGCTGAAGCATTCTATTAAGTTATTAATACATTACTTGAAATTTGACGATATTCCCATTCCTGGGGCATCCATACCTTGATTCAGCAACGCCAGTAGCAATCCTTTTCTTCCTGATTCTTTCGCTGAAAAATTGCCCGGAAGTTTGAGCAAACCGGAAGAATGGGAATTCCGAAAGTATTACTTTGATATGCCAAATTTACAGGGTGCGGCGCGTCAGGGAAGACTTATGTACTTAGTCGATCGTACTCAAAGCGTAATTAAGCTTACATGGATATATACACACAGTGAGTTTCCCAAGCGTCCTCCTGACAAGAATTTAAAGCAATTGCTTGCAGAGCTTATGGAGTCACAGCAGCAACAGGAAGAAAATGTGTCAGAGTCAAATGATGATGATGATGAGTCTACATCATCAAACGATCGATAAAACTATTGAAGAGAGCATTGATATTGCAGGATCGATCGCCCTCACAGCCAAAAAAACTTAGCTACAATAAGCTATACTGTGCTCCGCGACTCCTCAACTCGAACAATTTACCGTTGTTTATGTCTAACTCATCCCTCCTCGCCCCTGGTTCCACCCTCGAAAAACGCTACCGCATCATCCGCGAATTGGGCCGCGGCGGCTTCGGGCGCACCTACCTCGCAGAAGATATCAATCGCTACGGCGAAAACTGCGTGCTCAAAGAGTTCTCTCCGGTGGTTCAAAGCCCCAAAGCGGCCGAATTGTTCGATCGCGAAGCGAATATGCTTTACAACCTCCAACACCCGCAAATCCCCCGCTTTCGAGAACTGCTTCGCACCGATTTGGGCGGTAATCCATCTTTATTTTTAGTTCAAGACTACATCCCCGGTGAAACCTACGAACAAATATTGATATCTCGCCAGCAGCAAGGTAACAATTTTACCGAAGCGGAAGTTACTCAACTGCTATTTCAGATTTTACCCGTTTTAGAATACATTCATTCCCGCAATTTAATTCACCGCGATGTTTCCCCCGACAACATCATCCAGCACACTGCTGATAAACTGCCATTTTTAATTGACTTCGGTTCAGTCAAGCAAATCGCAGCAACCGCCCTATTTCAGTTTAGGGGACAATCGGATACTGCGATCGGCAAACAAGGTTATTCGCCCGCCGAACAAATGCGACTGGGAAAAGTTACTCCCGCTAGCGATTTGTACGCTTTAGCTGTGACGGCTTTAGTGCTACTAACCGGCAAAAAGCCTCAAAAACTGTACGATATCCATAACAAAACTTGGGATTGGCGCACGCACGTCACAGTCGGTCAAAACCTCGCAACTGTGTTGGATAAGATGCTAGCAGAACAACCGGGCGATCGCTACCAGTCCGCAAAAGAAGTCCGCGAAGCACTCAAAGACCCAAAATTATCCCAAATTGGCAGCATGATCTCCCAAATGGTGACAATGAACTTTGTCGGTCGCCCCTTCAACCAAAGCACTCAAACAGCTACCAATAACAATCCTCCTGTTGTGCAAAACAATCAAGTTGTTAACAGCAACACCAGCAAATTTAAGTTAATTCCGTGGAAAACTCTAGGGAGTTTAAGTGTGGTTTTATTGCCGGGGATGCTAGCTTTTAGCATAGTCAAATCTGGTTTTACACTGCCAAAACTACCTGATATGCCTAAAATTCCAGAACTTCCCAAATTTCCAGATACATCTTTCGATGCAGAAGTAGCTAGACAAGAACAAATTGGTAAGCGCCGCAAAAATCTTAATATCGAGCCGGACATATTTTATCAGAAAGTGGATGAATTGTTTTACAATAAATATCCAGAATTACAAGGTCGTAGCTTGACAGACAAGCCCGAAGATACAGAAATTAGAAAGAAATGGTATCAAGTTGCTGAAGATTTTCTGGATAGGTCGGAGAAGGGAGAGCAGTTTTGATATTTAAGGTAGAATAAGAGTGATTGAACCGCAGAGAACGCAGAGAACGCAGAAAAATAGAGGACAGAGCAATTTCTATGGTTCAATGTAAATTAGTATATGTAGTGCACTTTTAGTTTATTTCACAATGGATTCTATTCAACTTACAGGAATTCGCTGCTACGGCTACACGGGCTATTTACCTGAGGAGCAAGTATTGGGCCAGTGGTTTGAAGTGGATGTCACTCTCTGGCTAGATTTATCGGCCGCCGGCAAAAGCGATAATATTGAACAGACTCTCGATTACCGAAGTGCAATTACTCTGATTCAACAGCTTGTCAAAAACTCAAAATTTTTATTGATAGAAAGGCTGGCAGATACGATCGCCCAAGCGCTTTTAGAACTGCATTTAGTCGAAAAAGTTAAGCTCCAACTCTCAAAACCGGCCGCTCCGATTCCTGACTTTGGCGGCAGAATTACTCTGGAAATTACTAGAAGCAAAGACAGTAATTAACTGGTTGCGAGTATAGTGCGATCGTCCCCGCTCGCGTATTGTACGGAGGAGCGAGCGGGGACGATCGCACTATAAATGCAAAACTGAGATGCTCCCTCCGAGTATGCGTTACCAGGCTCTTGCCTGGTAACGAATATAACTTGCCTAAGTGTTGACTAATGACTAATGACTACTGACTACTGACTAATGACTAATTACCACTTCAGCAAATTAAACTCTTCCATGTCTACGGTGTTGCGGTTGCGGTAAATCGTCAAGACGATCGCCAAACCGACGGCAGCCTCAGCAGCCGCTACCGTGAGTACAAACACCGTAAATACTTGGCCTTTAATCTGTACGGGGTCAAGATAGTTGGAAAAACCCATCAGGTTGAGATTGACTGCATTGAGCATCAACTCGATCGACATCAACACCCGCACTGCATTTCGGCTGGTAATTAAACCGTAAGTCCCAATGCAGAAAAGTGCCGCAGCTAATAACAGGAAATACTGGAGTTGCAGTTGCATAAATTTTTTGAGTTGCCTTCAGTTAAAATTACTAAAAAACAGACAGATCGGACTTCTTGCATAAATCCATGAGGTGCTTGTGGCAAACCCTACGCAGAATTCTGTGCGCCACAAACACCATAGAATTACTTTGTTTCGGGTGAAGAAACATCACCTGCTGAAACTAATTCGCGCGGCCGTTCTGGCAAGCTGAAAGCTGGTGTTTCTGATGGTTTGCTTGACAGTTCATCCGCAAAGAAATCGCGGCGGGCTAAGACAATTGCTCCTACCATTGCCATCAACAAAAACAGTGAGGCTAATTCAAAAGGTAGCAAGTAGTCTGTGAAGAAGTGTTTGGCGATCGTTACAATTGAACTTTCAGCCGGTGCTCCTGTTATCGGCACGATCGCCCAAGGAGTAGACACTACCATCGTACCCAAAAGCGCAAACAAACCAGCACAAACCACTGCGGTTGCTACTTGACGTACCCAAGCGTTGGAAATTACGCGGAAGTCTTCTCGTTTGTTTACCAACATGATGGCGAACAAAATTAAGACGTTAACTGCGCCAACATAAATCAAGACTTGCGCTGCTGCGACAAAATCAGCATTCAGCAACAGGTACAAACCCGCAATGCTGGTAAATACGCCGCACAGCAAAAATGCTGAGTAAACGATGTTGGAGAATAGGACTACTCCTAATGCTCCTCCAATCATCATTACTGACAGGATGCCAAATGAAACAAGTTGAACCCCTTCGGCTAGATTCACAATTTTAAATCCTCAATCATTAGTTTTCTATTGTTGGTTTTCACTCATTAGTTAGCAGTCATTAATTATTGGTTGTTTCAATGACTGATGACTGCTGACTAATGACTAATTACTTACTTTTCGACAATTTCCTCTGGGCGGAGACCGGCGCGGCGATCGGTGTAGGAAACTTCATGAGGGTCGATCGCACCTTTCGGCAAATAAGCGAATTCCCGCATCGGTGTCACCATCGGATCATCTGTAACCTTGTAGGGCAAACGTCCGAGAGCCACGTTATCATAATTCAACTCATGACGCTCGTAAGCGGCTAACTCGTATTCTTCTGTCATCGACAAACAATTAGTCGGACAATATTCTACGCAGTTGCCGCAGAAGATACACACCCCGAAATCGATACTGTAGTGCTTGAGCTGTTTCTTCTTAGTTTCTTTGTTAAATTCCCAATCCACCACAGGTAAATTGATCGGACACACCCTAACGCAGACTTCGCAGGAGATGCACTTGTCAAATTCAAAGTGAATTCTGCCCCGGAAACGTTCCGAAGGAATTAGTTTCTCGTAAGGATACTGCACCGTAATCGGCCGGCGTCTCATGTGGTCAAAAGTCACAGACAGCCCTTGACCGATATACTTGGCAGCTTGAAGAGTTTCTTTGGCGTATTCGCCTACTTGATTGAGGAATTTTAGCATTGTGTTCTCTCTCTGTACTTGAGTTTTTGGTAATTGCTAATTGATAATAGGTAATTGGTTGACAGCTTATTTGTGTTAGCTATTGCCTTTTACCTATTATCAATTAACCGCCAAAAGCAAAGGGAAAGGCAAGCTTCAAAGCTGCGGTTAATAGCAAATTAACTAAAGCAACGGGAAGCAAAAACTTCCATCCCAAATTTAGCAATTGGTCGATCCGAACTCGCGGCAGAGTCCAGCGCAGCAGAATTGCCAGAAACAGGAAAAAGTAGGCTTTCAGCATGGTCATGGTAATGCCCAGCAAGCCGGTAATTACCTGCAACCAAGGAGTTGTCTCGCTCAATCCCAGGGCATTGGAGATGACTCCGACAGGAATCGGGCATTCCCAGCCGCCGAGGTACAAAACTGCTACTAGCAGGCAAGAAAGGACGAGGTTAACGTAGGAAGCGATGTAGTACAGAGCAAATTTCATGCCTGTGTACTCAGTCTGATATCCTGCTACCAATTCTTCTTCTGCTTCGGGAAGGTCGAAGGGCAACCGTTCGCATTCTGCGAGGGCTGCGATCCAAAAAATTAAAAAACCGGCGGGTTGTCGCCAGACGTTCCAGCCGAGGATGCCGTAGCTGGCTTGTTGCTGTACGATGTCGATCGTACTGAGGCTATTGGACATCATCACAACTGCCAATACTGCCAAAGCTAGGGGAATTTCGTAGCTGAGGGATTGAGCGGCTGCTCTTAGTCCGCCGAGGAGGGCGTATTTGTTGTTAGAAGCATAGCCCGACATCAGCAAGCCGATCGGCTGAATGCTAGAAAGAGCAATCCACAGAAATATTGCTGTCCCCATGTCGGCGATGAGCATATGCTCTCCGAAGGGCACGATCAAGTAGGACAGAAACACGGGAATCACGACAATTACCGGGCCGAGCGTGAACAGCAGCGCGTCAGCTTTGGCCGGTACGATGTCTTCTTTGAATACCAACTTCAGCCCGTCAGCAACGGGTGCGAGCACTCCCAGAGGGCCGATAAATTCGGGGCCGATCCGCTGTTGAGCGGCGGCGGAAATTTTCCGTTCCAGCCAGACGCTAGTCAGTACCCCGAATACAGCACCGACAATCATCAGCAACATCGGCAGCGGTAGCCAAAGCACTTGGGCGATGTCGGCAGGTAAGCCCCAATTGATGAGGGCTTCTACGAAACTTCCTTGTAAGTCAATTCCTGGGTTCATGTTTCCAGCTTTTGAGCGATCGCCATATAATTTTTCACCAGTCCTTCGTAGGAGTAGGCTTAGAGAGCGGGGTCTTTGTAAAGATTTTTAATGCTTTACCGCCTAATAGTATATCGCCCCACAGCCTCGCAGAACGCACGGACGGGGTGAAGTTCTAATTATCTGAGATACCAGTTTGGCTAATGGGCGGTAAGTTATGGTTGACTGTTGACTGTTGACTGTTGACTGTTGACTGTTGACTACCCGTGGTTGTTTAGGTCTAGACGCATAAATACCAAATAAACCGGGTTTTTATGCGTTTCTGCGTGCTGTAACGAAGTTTTCTGGCAAAAACCCGGTTTCTGACTACCCGTGCGTCCAGGGACATATAGCCCAAACAAAAGGGCTCGCGAGTTAACTCACGAGCCCTTTGAATTTTGTAAAGTGGCTTTCAAATGGCTTAAACCATTGATTTTACGTCACCTTTTTTATGGAACTGGGCAGAATCGAACTGCCGTCCAAAATGGGTATTAACTTTCCGATCGTTCACAGGTTTATCCCCTCTAATCCTTGGGGCGGGAACCATCTTTATCCCAAATGGGGGGATTTTCTAGTGATTGCTTTCCCGGCTAGACGACTAGAAACGTTTAGCTAGGGCATCCGTTGGGGGTTGTTATGCTGCCTTTAACGGAGTTAAGCGGCATACACTCTGAACCAAGCTAGAGAAGTTTTTAGGCTACAGCTACGGCTTTGCGAGCGAAAGGAACGATGTTGTTCGCATTTACTTTTTTGTTTGAGCCGATATTAACGAGAGTGGACTCCCTCTCGACCTGCATCACGGAGCAGCTTTCGCCACCCTGTCGAAACCATTACAGCCCCTCGTGTTCTCCAATCATAGCGAATATTTTGTGAAACGTCAATCGATTTTGGATTTTATGGAAGAAGGAAGGAGGAAGAAGGAAGAAGGAAGAAGGAAGAAGGAAGAAGGAAGCTGTAAAGTTCGCACTGGGAACTCTACGAGGTTCTGCGTGTAGGAATGTTTAATGTAAATTTTCGTCCCAAACGCCGATGTAAATCCGATCGCGCTCATTGCGTTCGATCGTACCTTCGAGAGAACCCTTCCTAAACGTAAACCGATTAGTGCGACGCTGCTGCACATCTCTAAACCCTTGCCAAATCTCGCGATCCGCACCGCCCACCATCCCATTTAAGGCGGTTTTTACGACCAAATCGTCCACCGACGGGGCAAATGATCCCTCTGTTTGCACTAACTTGTCGGAATCGCGATCGTAGATGTAGCCGAGAGTAATCCGATTTGGCAATATTTCGTAAAGCGCGGTGCGAGTATTCGGCCAATAGCCGCGGGATTGAGAGTCTGTGGGATTTCCCAATGCAGTTACAATCTGACTTTCCGAGGTGCCAACGGCAAACCCTGGGATGGCGGGAGTCTTCCGATCGCTAGTTGCGGGTTGTTCGGGGCTGGGTGCGGATCGATCGGGCGGCAACTCCTTGTCAACAAGTTTTTCGGTTGGTTCTTGTGGCGGCGGTGTCTCAGCGCCTTCCCCTGCGGTTGTTGGCGCTGGGGCTGGTGTTGGCGAGAAAGGAGTTTCAGCAGGCGCGGGAGTTGTAGTTGGTGTTGGTGTTGGTGTTGGTGTTGGAGTTTCAGCAGCAGGTGGCGGAGTTTCTCGGCGAGTTGGTGTGGGAGTTGGTGTGGGAATTGGTGCGGGGGTCGATCGCGCGTCTGGATCTGCTGGGGCCGAAGTGCGATCGTCCTTCGCGGACGGTGCGGGTTCTGAAGACGGCCGGTTGAAGAAAACCCTAGCAATACCGACAAAACCTGCAACTAACAGGGCGATCGCCACCAACCCCAAAATCCACCAAATCTTGCGATTGCTGCCCCCAGAAGACACCACAGCAGGCGCTGTTCTCATATTCGCAGGCGACTGAGCGCCGTGTCCCGGCATCACCGCCAGCGTCGGCCCGGTGTCCGACCCTGCACCCTGCCCGCGCAGCAGACCCAGCCACTCATCCACGCTAGCAGGGCGATTTTGAGCTTCTACCGTCATCCCCCGCATCACTGCTTGACTGACAGTCGTACTTAACTCAGGGCGCAAGTCGCGGGGTGAAGGCATCGGCTGGCTGGTACGCAAAATTGCAGCCACCGGCACCTGTGCTGTGAGTAAAGTGTAAAGCGTCGCCGCCAGCCCGTAAACATCTGTCGCGGGCGTATATTTTCCTTGGGCGAAATACTGTTCTGGTGGCGCGTAGCCGTCGGACACCATATTTGTGTGATTTTGGGTTGCACCTGCTGTAAACTCGCGGGAAATACCAAAATCTATCAGCACTACTTCCTGAGTACCTTGCCGCAGGAGGATGTTTTGCGGCTTGACATCTCGGTGTAGCAAGCCTTTTTGATGAACTGCTTTCAAAGCAGCGCCAATTTGAGTGATGTAGAGAATTGCGAGATTTTCTGGGAGGGGATTATTTCCACCGACTACTTCTGCCAAATTCTGACCGGCAATGTAGTCCATTACCATGTAGGGCTGTCCGTCTTCTACAAAGAAGTCGCTGACGCGCACTATATTCGGATGGACGCAGGATGCCAATCGCCTCGCTTCGTCTTGGAATTTGCGATCGAATTCGGCAAAATTTGGATCGCGCCGTAGAGATTCGTTGAGGGTTTTAATCACCACGGGCTGTCCTAAGTAGCGGTGATTTGCCCGGAATGTAATCCCAAAGCCGCCCCGCCCCAGTTCTTTTTCTAGGGTGTATTTTCCACTTTGTAAACTTTTGCCGATTAGCGCATCCATAGGTTCAGGCGATCGCATACCAGAGAGTATGGCTGATTATGGCACGTCTAGTGGGCGTAAACAATTAGCAATGCCTGATAGTGTTGTAGTGCAATTTTACAGATCGCTCTAACGGGGTTGTTCGGCTGCTGGGCGCTAGACGAGATAATCAACTTGATACCTCAAGATTCTGCATAAAATATACCTTGACTTTTGACGTAATTCCTTCAAGTTTCCACTGCGATCCCGAACAAAACTCTGTCACCTTGCCTCTCCGTTGAGTTGGCGGGATTGCTCGTAAATCTTCGATGCCTGAAATTAACTGATTCCTGATACCAGCCAGAATGGATATATCGCACAAGTACATTTCTGAGGATGGATTAGCTGCTCTATCTCGTTTCCCGTGTGATCCAACGTAAACCAAGCCCAAACATAAACAATTTGAACAGTTTTGCCGAATCCACTCTAGATGGTCATGTCCTTGCTCAACATCTTTTTTGTAATAAATCGGCTCTACTTTCTTACCCGTCTTGAGTTCAAACGCAAGGCATTTTTGGGCATTTTCATCGACCCAAAACACATCAGGTCCAGTTCCATCATCATTGTCCGGGCGAGTTGAAGCGTAACCTAAATATTCGCCCAAAACACGGAGAGCTTCTTCTTGTTGTGCAAAGGAGGCGTTTGGGTCATCAAGCGCTGCAACAGAAGTACGAAGACGTTGAAAGGTTTTTTCATACGCTTTTGGTGATTTACGTTCGGCAATTACAGAAATTTGCCGTTCAAAATCTGTTAGTGCTGGTAATATTGCCACCCCATCATGAGAGTCCCCGCTGATAGTCTTGGGCACAATGACCTTTTTTGAAAGTCGTTGATAAGCGCGGAAATACTCTTCCTGAGCAGCTTCGTAATCCTTTTCGTATTCTAGACACATCCCCAGCCAAAGATTGTGCCATCCAGAGAGCTTTTCGTCTGCTTGTGCAGTTTCCTGAATCACTGCCTCAAGCTCCTGACGAGCCTTAGCGTAATTTCGCTCCCAAATAGTGCTGATAAATCTAACTTCGGCTAAAGCAGCTTGAGTCATCCGTTCTTCGATCTGTTGGGTTCGTTCAGATGCTTCATCGTCTAAACCCATCTCGTTAATGCTCTCACCGTAAAAATCAATCCAAGATGAGTTTCGGCTTAAGACCGCATCAATCACGTCAACGAGTTGAGATGCGTCTGATAACTTCTGTTGGTCGTGAAGGTATATAGCAATCCTAAATCATTATCTACACTTATTATGATATAATTATATGCAATAATTGATTGTGACAATAAAAAAATGAATAACTTACAAATGCCACAGAAAGATATGGAAAAAGAAAGAGCGGCG
>NZ_JAIGNI010000102.1 GCF_026130175.1 Lyngbya sp. CCAP 1446/10
GGAGAGGGGGAGATGGGGAGATGGGGAGATTATTTGATTAGTTTTGAGGCGAAATTGAAATAGACAATTTCAATCCAGTACAGCTTGGTTGTCAAATTGTGGCACGAGTCGCGCACAACGCCCAACCGCAGATGAGTATTGAGTTAAAGGGCGGATGGGTGTTCGGCCTGCACCCTATGGATATTCACGCGCAGCGCGCATCCTTCTTCCCTCTTGCTTCTGACAACTGACAACTGACAACTGACAACTGACAACTGACTACTGACTACTGACTACTGACTAAAGCCTTTGTAAAGAAAAGTTGCTTTTTTGCCAACACTCTGTTACATTTATTTACATGAATCGGATTGAACCAAATAGCGCGATAACTTCAGTTGGCTAAAATCCATAAGGCATTGCGTAAAAATTGTCAACCTCCCAACACAGCAAGTTCAGCCAGCCGCTTGTCGGCTGTTTTTTTTAGACAGCCAATTTAGCTCTGCCGGATGAACTCAAAAAAGTGATTCAGATGCGCTTTTCGTTCAATTTGCCATGAAATATTCCTAAATAACTAGCTCTGTTACCAAGCCTGTGATACCTTTAAACAATGGTCGGACACAACCAGGCCCGATTTAAGGGATACTGGGTAAGTGAGTAGTCCTCAACACTAGGAGCGAGATTAGGGTGAGGTAAGATTACTGGCTGAAAAAATGTTAGCGATTTTATCCCTCACTGTATTAGACTGAATACTGGCATTCCAATCGCTTGCAATTGACATCCTTGGACATAAATTTCTACACGGCGCTGGCTATAAACATTCTGAATCAAAACCGGAAGCAAGTAATACAGAACAGCCAATAGCCTAAACATTTGAGTGATGACTAAAAGTTTACACAACAACCTGAGATTTAAAAGCTCTCTGCATTATTGGCGGTTAAGTTCCGGCCTGATCAGAGTAAATCATCTTTTTGTTCTAAAAGGTGGGGGGAGCTGTCAAGGTTGGTGGGAGGAATGTGCAAATTCTGTGGTTATGCGGTGTTTCCCTGCGGTCAATATTGATTTGACTTCAGGTAATTTTGTTCGAGCAAATTAATTAAAATCCAAGTCTGGAGGAATTTTTCATGTCTATTCGTCTTTATGTTGGTAATTTACCAAAAGAACTCGATCGCCTAGAATTGCAAGAAGTTTTTGCACCAGAAGGTGAATCTGTTACCACAAAGGTAATTACAGACCGCAAAACTGGTAAATGCAGAGGCTTCGGTTTTGTGACGGTGCTCACTGACGAACAAGCCGACGAAGTTATTGAGAAGTACAACGGCTTGATGTTCAAGGAAAACCCGCTGAAAATAGAAAAGGCACTGCCCCGCTCTAAGGGTAAATCTGAGAAGGGCGAAGACGATCAGCAACAGTCATCATCGCCTGCTTCACCGCAGTTGGTGTCGGCGTCAGCATCGACATCGCCGTCTGTGCCAGCACCTGTGCCGCAACAGCAGCGCTCGGCTCCCCCTACCCAAGGTGGAGGCGGTTCTAGTAAAAGCAATCGTCGTCGGGGTGACAACAACAAGTCTCGCCGCAATCAGTCAACAACAACGGTGTCCAGTGGTGATTCGGGCTCGGTACAGCCAGATCCACGCTGGGCGAGTGCTTTGGAAGAACTCAAGCAAAAATTGGAAGCTCAGACTGCTAGCTAGTCGAAAATGGCTGCTAATTGCTGCTGTCTTTCGACTGCGGTTGACTGAGTTTATTTGGAAGTGCGATCGAGAATCGGTCAAAAAGCCTAATTCTCGATCACACTATTTTATTGCAAAAAACCTCTAATATCTAGAAATTTCGTAGGGTGTGTCGCCATGTTTAATCTCTAGCATTCAATCTCAAATCTCATGGCGACGCACCTTTTGCGATTGAGAGATTGAGGCATTAATTGGTCAATACTTCATCTTTCTCTCGATCCGCTATAAATCATGTTTATTCTGCGCCAGAGAATTCAATCGTCTCAATGAAGTCAAAAATCTTGTTCATAAGGCCCTCAACCTCCGACTCAAGAGAACCCAATTCGTCCTTGTTCTCATAAATTCGCTGACAACTTACCATGTAGCAAAAATCGTCAACGATAAAAGCCATAAATCCCCGATAAGCATCCATCCGAGTAACTTGGTCGTCGTTTTTTGTCACACTGAGAGTAGCACCCGCAGGCAAATCGACCACTGCAAAATAAGCTTCTTCATCTTCTAAATATTCAGTGTAGAGTAACTTAGAATCAGCAAATTTAGCGAGAATTTGGCTATCAATAAAATTGTTAAGAAACGAAGTAAGATAAGCCCATTCGCCCGCTGACTCAATCAATTTTTCCACTTCGCCAGAAATCGGGAAATAATCAATTTTCAGCAAAACACCAAAATCGTCAGAAAATTCAACACCGCCTGCTGAATCGTCAATTTTACCGCCTCGTTGCTTGTCAACTGGAATCGAGACGGCAAAATTGCCTTGAGCAGATAGGTACAACGGCTCCTCTACATCGAAATCAGGCTCTTCCAATTCTAGTTCTACTGATGAGTATGCAGCAATCACATCCTCGATAATTTCGTTAGCTTCCTCATCGTCTACACCTAATACTTCTTGAAATTTTTTGAGAAAATCCCGGTGCTTCTTGGACACTGTATCATCTACGATAAACATGGCTGCGGTGATAGCAAAAGTATCCAACACCAACTCATTTGGCAGTGATTCAGAAGCCGTGTTAAATAATCCTCCCAAACCATCTTCGGCGATAATATTCGCCAATTTTTGAAACATTGCTGACATATCATCTTCCGAGAATTCAGCAAATATTTCTGAATCCCAAAGTATGCTTTCCAAGATATCTGCGTCTGCGTCAGGGGCGTTGGCTTCGGCTGCGACAAGCGCTACCGCCGCGACGGATTCCTCTAAATTCAATTTGATTGAGGATTTATCTTTGGAATTGAATATTTTAGTAAAGTTGCTCATAGTTTTTGCTTGGATAAAGAATTTAGTTTGACGTTTTTCCTGGAGCATCTCATTTTTGCAAAAAAGATTTTTTGACAATTTGCTATTAAAATTAGATGCGGGCTAGCTGATTACCAAGGACTACCAATTAGTGTAAATCCGGCCCAAAATTTGGGATGAGATAAATCAGAATTTGCTACTTGTCCGGCTTGAGTAAGATCGATCGCCCTTTGAGTTCCCACCAACTTACCATCTTTAATGACTACCTGTTTGCGAATCATCGCCAGTTGAGCTTGTCTGAGAGCTTCAGCTTTAATGGGAGCCGATCGCAAATTAGCATAAAACTCAGTCATCAGCCCCAAAGTCGCGAAATCATTAACTTTCCACAAACTCGCCAAAGCCGATTTTACACCGCTGCGGACTGCGAGTCCAGCAAAACCCATTTCTGCGGTACTGTCGCCGATCGCAGTTTCGCACGCACTGAGCACCAATAACTGTACTTGTCTGCGATCGTACCACTTCGCCAACCGAAATTCATCCAGCGCCAAAGAGCGCTTCCAGAGGTCAATCTCAGCCTCCTTGCGTCCGTTTTGATTGAGCGGAAAGCTGGCGTGAGTAGCTAGGTGAACAATGTCAAACGCCTGTTTTTGTTGCCGCTGTTTGGTGAGATTTTCCAGGGTAAAATCTTGATTGAGAAAAAAGCGGCCGGGCCACAAAGCCAATTCGGGAGCATTTTGGTTGTTGCGTATCGTACCTGCGATCGCCGATAATTCGATCGGTACAGCAGGTAAAGGATCTTTATCGAGAAATTCAGAAGCACCCATTGCTAAAACTTGGGCATTTTTCAAGCTTTGATAATTAGTGCTAGTCAAGCTGACACTAGGAATTGAACCAAGGCTGTACTTTTCTACTAAAAAGTGTTCGCCATCGTAGAAAGCTGCTATGGGCAATTGTCGCAAACCTGCATCGAAGGAAAAAACTAGCGTATCTATATTTAATGCTGCTAACTCTTTAGAAATTGGCTCAACAAATAAATCATACAGTTTCTTCGCAGTTGGCAAATATTGGTCTTCAAGATTATCTAGGTTTGAGATTGTGCGTTGAAAATTATTTACAAGTTGATTCAAATGTACCCGATTGACTTCAATTCTTTTCACAATTGGAGGGCCTTCGGGAACTACTAATATTAGCGATAACGATTCGAGACTGGCGAAGGCATAAACAATTACGGCTTGCTTTCCGGTTTCTGTTTTAATTGTTTTCAGAGTTTCTCTGATGTATTCAACATTTACTTTTTTGTTGGCAAAATCTTCTTCAAAATAGTTTTCATAGTCTTGTTCAAAGAGTTTGTCGATTAGGGCAATAGCATCATCAGGATTGCCTTGATCTAAAGCTTGTTCAACGCTAAATCTGCTAATTTCTAAGGGAAAGAGATTGGGAATATTTGCGAGTGGGGGAGTTTCGGCTGCGGGAGTTGGTGCTGGAGTTGGAATTGGTGCGGGTGCTGGAGTTGGTGCGGGAGTTGGAATTGGTGCGGGAGTTGGAATTGGTGCGGGTGCTGGAGTTGGTGCGGGTGCTGGAGTTGGTGGCGGAGTAGTTTCGGGAATGCTTGTCAAGGAATTAGGCTCGATCGCCTCAACGGGCGGCTCAATAGTAGGCGCAGGATTAGGTGTTAAAACTATCCATCCATCGGGTTCTGTTGTAGCAGAAGAACCAAGTTCTGGCGGTTTTTCTGGTGGCTTTTCAGGAGGCGTTATTAAAGTAATCTCTGCTGCTTTTTGAAGAGCAGGTGGTGTGAGAGAGAAATTGTTTTGGGGATTATTAAATGCCCAATTAAAAGTTTTGCTTCCGGTTTCAGGATTGAAAGTGATGGTGGTTTTTGCTCCTAATAAATCGCCAATTAACAAAGCTAAATCTTGTTGCGGATTTGGCGCTTGGGCGGGTGCTATTGCGGCTGTGGGAATGGGTGCGGGAATGGGAGAAAAAGAGGGTGCAATTACAGGTGAAATTGCTGCTACGGGCGGGTTGTAAGGCGATTGTAGGAGTGCGGTTGTTGGATTTGTCGCGATCGCACTTGGAGGAGCGATCGAGCTTGGAAGGGCGATCGGGGCGGTGAGTTGGGCGATCGAGGGAATTGTGGATGCGGTGGGTATTCGCGCAGCAGCGCTTGGTATTGTTGGGGCTGACGGCTGTGTGCGGGTTGTGCGGGGCGGCAGTGTGAAGAAATTGGTGTTTAGCAGTTCTTGGATAGCGGAAAAGTCGATCGGCGGCAGTTCGGGTGTTGGGGATGGAGATGGGGTTGGAGTTAGGTCGATCGGGCGATCGGGTATTGGGGATGCAGTCGCCGTCGGTGAGGCAGTTTCAGTTGCCGGCGACGGCGACGGAACAGCCGTCGGTGCGGTTCTTGTAGCTAGGGTTATTGGCAACGGAACAGCCCTTGGCGCGGGTGTTGGTGCGGGTATTGGGGATGGAGTCGCCGTCGGTGCGGGTGTTGGTGCGGGTGTTGGGGATGGAGTCGCCGTCGGTGCGGGTGTTGGTGCGGGTGTTGGGGATGGAGTCGCCGTCGGCGCGGCTGTGGCGGCGGGCAAAATGGGTGAGGGAACCGAGTTAATTTGAATGCGCTCGCCATTTAATGCGAGACTGGGGTCTTGTCTGTGAGTGTATCGATAACTGTTATCGGGCAAAATCGTTTGTATGGGATTGCTATTTCCTCTAGTAATTGCACCAGCAGTTCCATTTTTCTCGGAATTGCCGACAATAAAAGGCGTGATTCCCCCGCCCCCGTGGTTGATAATTATGAAGCCGCCGCGATCGTCTCCTGGACTTGCAGCCGTAGAGATGCTAGCATTGATGCTGTTTCTGTCTAAAAACGAATTGGGCGATCGAAAAAACCTTTGAGTCACAATCAAAACATCTCCGCCCCTACCGCTTTCCCTACTTTCAGCATTAATTAGACTCAGAACAGTGTCGCCCGCACTGCTGCGGTTAATCGCGCTAACACTGCCCGCATTTACATTAGCAGAAGAGTCAACTTTTCCAGCATTAATATTACCATTAGCATCGAGAAATATATTACCGCCATTACCAGCAGCAGAAGTATTGATATTGCCAGCAGTGATATTAGTTCCCGCATTCAAATCAATATTGCTACCATTGTTTTTGGAAGTCGAGTCAAGATTTTCTGTTTTAATTTCTCCCTCCTCGCTATACAAAGAAATCCCTGCTTCTGAGGTGATGTTTTGAGCAGTAATGTTATTAGTTGTAGTAATGTCGATCGCCGCCGTATTTTCGGGAATATCATCTTGAATATTGACGCTGTTGAGAGGAGTCTGGCTGCCGATCGCGCCGCCAAACTGAACAACTCCCGCATTTGGCTTGACAGCGAGATTGTACGGCCCGTCAATTGTAGAATTAAAAGTAATGTCGCCAGTCTCCAGAATGTTAACAGAGAGGTCGTTAGCCAATGTTACGGGAGCCGCAAATGTAATATTGTTGCGGTTAGTTGCGATAATTCCGCCCGCAGTAATACTATTTGCCTGAATATCTATATTGCCGCCATTCATCGTGGTGCTGGGAGCAAAAGTGCTGGAATTAATACTAGATGTCGCCACATTTTCTTTAGCATTTATGACCACATTTCCGCCTTTGCCATTGGCCGCGGCAGTAATCAGCGGGCCAGCAGTTGTGTCAATATTACCGCCGCTTTGAATGCGAAGATTGCCGCTATTGGCGCTGAATCCGGTTAATAATAAAGCGCTACCGATTCCGGCCGTACTGATGTTAGTTCCAGCTTCTAGGGAAATATTGCCGCCGCTGTTGCCGCCGATCGCGTTGAGAAGTCCGGCCGTAGTATCGATCGCACCACCGCTTTTAAGGGTGATAGAGCCGCCGTCTTGATTCCCTATTGATTGGATGCTGCTGGTAGTAATATTTCTCCCCGCATTTAAATTAACACTGCCGCCTGTGTTCATTTTTTCATCGGCAGATAAACCCTCAGAACTTGTAATTAACTGACCTGTAGTAATATTCCCATTGCTGTTAGTAAAATTAAGATTTCCACCCCGCATCCCCGATACTGACACATTGCCTGTATTAATGTCACCGCTAGTGGTAGATAAAGTAATGTTGCTGCCATTCCCCTTAGCGGAATTACCTGCGATCGCAGTTCCTTGTATCGGCGTTTTGATGCCGCTGTTGGCTTGAATGGTAATGTTGCCAGCAGCGCGATCGCCCGTAGTGTCGATCGTGCCGATGTTAATTGTACCGTTGCTGTTAGTAAAGTTTAGATTTCCGCCCCGGATTCCCGATACTGACACGCCACCTACATTAATGTCACCGCTGGCAGTAGATAAAGTAACGTGGCTACCGTTGCCGTTACTCGAAGTACCCGCGATCGCGGTTCCTGTTGTCGGTGTTGTGATGCCGCTGTTAGCTTGAATGGTAATATTTCCAGCAGCGCCATCGCCCGTTGTATCGATCGTTCCGATATCGATTGAACCGTCGCTCGTAAGTGCTATCTGCCCGCCGTTTTGATTCGCCTTTACATAGAGATTGCCAGTCGTAATAGTGCCACCTGCATTCAAAGTAATATCGCCACCATTCTTTAAAATGCCCAGACTAACTCCAGTAGAAAGTGTACCTGTAAGGATGTTGCCTCCAGCAGTTAAAAATATTATACCACTACTATCATCCATTGTCTGACCTGTATTAATACTTCCTGTTTGAATGTTGCCTGTGGCTTGCATAATTATAGGGACTGTATTATTTAAAGTAGGACTATAAGCCCAAAAGTTTCCTGTTTGAATGTTGCCGCCAGATTGCAAAATTACCGATCTAGAACCGCCCCAAATCAATTCATAATCCGTAGGAGCGGTATCATAAACTCCAGCAGCACTGGTAATTCTTATATCTCCATTAAAAATAATATTTCCCGTACCCGAAGTCGTATCTATTTTGATAGATGGGCCTATATAATCTCCAGCAACAATAACATCTCCTATAGCTTGCATAATTGCAGGCCCTATGTTCATGTATGTGGTATAACTACCAATACCTCTTGTTTGAATGTTGCCGCCCGATCGCAAAATCACCGCTCGCGAAGTACGCAGAATAAATTCATCTGTGCCGGGATCACCGCTAGTAATACTTGTGTCTGGACTCGTAATACTTATATCTCCATTAAAAGTAATATTTCCCGTACCCGAAGTCGTATCTACCTTGAGGGATGCACCCGTGTAACCCCCTGAAGTATAATCACCAGCTTGTGTAAAAATGGGATCGTACAGACTGAGAAAATTCGCAGGTTTACCAGATAAATCAACAATCGATGTGTTACTGCCACTTCTAAAATGAGAATCTGTAGATATGATGCCATCACTCGCTAAAGTCAAATTTCCACCACTGACAAACGGCGTTTGCAAAAGATGATTCAGCGCCAAAATATCAATACTTCTATTACCTTGAATGTACAGATTGCCGCCAGCATTCGCCACAAACGGATTCGCCACACTGTCGCGCACCCGCACTGTATCGTCAGCCAGCAAACTCAAATCACCAGTTGTACGCAACAGACTTTCAACTAATGTCAAATTGTGACTGGCTGACAGCGCTGCATTCTCGGCACTTACTTCTTTAGCAACCACATCTCCATTATCTACCTGCAAACCAGAAGCAGTTAGCTCAACTTGCCCTTGAGCATTAACAGTCACCCCCGTTGCACTTCCCCCACCACCAGTCAACAACTGAGGCAAAGATGCAACTGGTAATACCCAACTTTGCGGCAAACTACCAGCCACAGATTGCGGTTTAATCTCCAAACTCAATAAATTTCCCGGCTGACTAATTCTAACTAAACTTTGACCGGGAACCGCCGCCACAGTAATATTTCCTCCCGGTGCAGCAAGTTGTCCCGCACTCAAAACCGTGCCGCCCAACAAACTTAAATTTTGTCCCTGCTTCACCGCCAAACTGCCAAGATTTATAATCCCTCCCGGCTGTAAATTTATAAAAGCAAAAGTATTCGGATTTCCGACTAATTGTGCATAATTATTCGTACCAACCGCACTAAACCAATTGTTACCGAAGCCGATTCCTGTCGCAGTAGTCCCCGTGAAAGAACCGGGAATATTCAAACTAGAATTTGCACCAAAAACAATCCCCGCCGGATTCATTAAAAATAAATTAGCATTGCCGCCCGTAACTTGAATTATGCCGTTAATCAGCGAAGCATCCCCGCCGACTACTCGCCCTAAAATATTGCGGATATTGGGATTTGAGATAAAATTGGCAGTTTGTCCTTGAGTTAAACCAAATTGTTGGAAACTGTGAAACAAATTAGTGCCATCGCCGGATTGTTGGCCGCCTTGGATGTTGAATTGATTGCCATTCGGGGTGATTTGAGTATTTGTGCTGTCAGCAGCGGGAGTAATTTGGGCCGTGGCTGTTTGGGATGGGGTGAAAAGTCCTGTTTCGCAAGTTGCTAAGGCGGTAAATGATAGGAATGTTAGGATAAATAGATTTTTTGTATCGGCTGATTTCATGGCTTTTGTTAGTAGATGATAAATTTATTAACAATAAATACATAATATCACAATCCTGTAGGGGCGGGTTCACCGAAATATTTGACACGCAGCGATGAATTTTATAAACCCGCCCCCACCCCACCGAAAAATTAAGAATTAATTCAATTTAATCCATCGGTGGGGATGTTTTTTGGGGTGATTTGTGGGGTGGGGGCGGG
>NZ_JAIGNI010000103.1 GCF_026130175.1 Lyngbya sp. CCAP 1446/10
CGAGATATAGAAATCGAAGAAAGAGATTTGGCTTAAGGATTAATTTAATTGCAGGAATTTACAATTATGACCTGTATTTATCATTACAACAGGCGAGCATTTGATATTTTCGCAGGAGGTCTAATGATTTTGCCGGGGGTGTAGCGCCTGCTGAGTCACCTCAGAAGGAAGGAATTTTCGGGACTGGCGGAGGTTTTGTCAATGATACGCCTGTATTTGACGACGCTTTGCGAGCATTTCAAGCCTACAATCCCATACGAGACGATTTTTACGGCAATACGACAGACCCCCGCACTGCTAACGAACAGAAGCTTTATCGCTACAATACCTACGGTAGTGATGCCGCTACATTTGTGTTAGATTTGCGATCTTTCCGCGATAATTCCTTAAAAAGTATTGCAGAAACTTCCGACCAGGCTACTGTTAATAAGTTCCTCAACGATGCCTTTACCCCGAATCGTACAATGTTAGGGGCGGTGCAACTTCAGGACTTGAAAAATGACTTGCTGAAATCGCAACAAAATGGCATTACCTGGAAAGTGATTATGTCAAGCGATCCGATTCAAAATTTTGGCATTCCCGTTGCAGGCGATCGCTGGGAAGGTTATGCGGCTGAGCGAACAGATTTGCTGCGTTTCATCAAAGAGAATAACATCAAAAACGTGGTCTTTGCCACCGGAGATTTTCACGGATATGTCGTGAATAACGTCACCTATCAAGAAGCAGCCGGTCAGCCGCAAATCCCCACGGATGTGATTGATGTAATGACGAGTCCCGTTGCGATTCAGTTGAATATTGGGCAAGGGCCGTTTGCCGCCCCCTTTGGCCCGGCAACAGTTGCTTTTACGCCCGCCGCCCTCCTGCCACAATCTGAAAAAGATCGCTATAATTCATTGCCAACAAGGGAACAAAAAGATGCCTTTGTCCGCAATATTCTGGATACTCGGACAGCGCCGCTGGGATACGATCCAGTAGGTTTGGAAGGTTCTGGGATTGATGCTAAACTGCTTCAGGGACAATATTTAGGAGTGCATACCTACGGCTGGAATGAGTTTGAGATCGCCCCTGGGACGCAGCAGTTGTTGGTCACGACTTACGGTGTTGAACCCTACACCCAGCCGCAACTTGATGCTAATCCACAGGCAATTATCAATCAAAAGCCGTTTATTGTGAGTCAGTTTGTGGTTAATCCTAAGTAATTGAATGGCTCGCTATCTTAAAAACGCTAGGATTAAACAGGAATAATCTTGATTTTCTAGAGTTCACATCGGGTTGAATTTTAGTAGAATAATTATTCCGAAAATAATTGGGACGCTGCTCAGAGCAACGTCCCAAAAAATGATTAAAAGGACTTTGGCAAGAGGTTTATTGTATTAAAATTAAGACAGCAAATTTTCAGATGAAAATTATGCAATCAACAACCGAAAGCCTGATGGGAAAGGTTACAACAACGCTAATAATTACCAATCGGTTAGATGAAGGGAAAGCAGAAGATGGTTTGATTCCGATTGAGCAAGTCAGGTCTGTGACTATAGCAAATGTTTTAATGGATACGGGCGCGACAACTTTGTGTTTGCCGAAAGATGTCATTGCTAGACTAGGTTTGAGAATCCTTAAACAATTGGTTGTGGAAACAGCCACAGGTATTAGTGAGGCAAGAATTTTTCAAGATGCTAAAATTTCTCTGTGCGGGCGCGAAGGCACGTTTGAGTGTTTGGAATTGCCAGAGGGGAAAACTCCGCTTTTAGGCGTGATTCCGAGGTCAGCGCTGGGAATTGAAGTGGATTTGAAAAATCAAAGTTTGAAGGTTTTGCCCGACGGGCCGACGGAAACCTATTTGACAATTCTTTGAGCTTATTGACTTTGGATGCTACCTATTCCAAAGGCAGCGCTAAGATGGTTAAGCACTGTTTTGCACTACTCTCATGTCCCAACGCGCCGAAACCTCACACAGCCAGCCAAGTGCATCCCACAATGGGCATCAGGTGACGACTTCTAACTCCAACAGCCAAAATACGATTCGGATTCGCGGTGCGAGACAGCACAACCTGAAGAATATCGATTTGGAACTGCCGCGCGATCGACTGATCGTGTTTACTGGTGTCTCCGGTTCCGGTAAGTCTTCCCTGGCTTTCGATACAATTTTTGCGGAGGGACAGCGCCGCTACGTTGAGTCTCTCAGCGCCTACGCGCGCCAGTTTTTGGGACAGTTGGACAAACCGGATGTGGATGCGATCGAGGGGTTGAGTCCCGCTATTTCGATCGACCAAAAGTCAACTTCTCACAACCCGCGATCGACTGTCGGCACTGTTACAGAAATTTACGATTATCTCAGATTGCTCTATGGCAGAGCTGGCGAACCGCACTGTCCGATTTGCGATCGCTGCATTGCACCGCAGACAATTGATGAAATGTGCGATCGGGTGATGGCACTTCCCGACGGCACTCGCTTTCACCTTCTGGCGCCGGTGGTACGCGGAAAAAAAGGCACTCACCGCAAATTATTGTCGAGTTTAGCTTCCGAAGGATTTATTCGCGTTAAAGTTAACGGAGAAATTTTAGAACTTTCGGAAAATATCGAATTAGATAAAAATCATACGCACAACATCGAGATAGTTGTTGACAGGTTAATTAAAAAGCCCGGTTTAGAAGAACGTTTAGTTGATTCTCTCTCGACTTGTTTGCGCCATTCTGAGGGAATTGCGATCGTTGAAGAGTTACCAACTGACGAAAATTCCGAACCCAATGGGCCGATCGTATTTTCGGAAAACTTTGCTTGTCCCGAACACGGCGCGGTAATGGAAGAACTTTCGCCCCGGTTATTTTCGTTTAATTCCCCCTACGGCGCGTGCCCAAATTGCCACGGTTTGGGGAGTTTGCGGACTTTTGCGCCGGAGTTGGTGATTCCCGACGAGAAAGCGCCTCTGTATTGTGCGATCGCCCCTTGGTCAGACAAAGACAATTCCTATTATCTCTCTTTACTGTGCAGCGTTGCTGATACTTGCGGGTTTACGATCGACACTCCTTGGTTCCGCTTGAGGCCAGAACATCAGCGGGTGATTTTGTATGGAAATGAGTCCAAACAAACAGCAGAAAGTAAGAATCGAGACAGCAACGGCAACGATTTTAGGAGAGATTTTAAGGGCGTAATTTCCATGTTGCAGCGCCAGTACGACGATACTGGTTCTGATTTGATCAAACAGAAATTGGAACAGTATCGAGTCGATCGCGCTTGCCATGTTTGTCACGGCAAACGGTTGAAACCAGAGGCGCTGGCGGTGCGGTTAGGACAGTACGGAATTGTGGATTTGACGAGCATTTCGATTCGCGAATGTCGGGAGAGAATGGATAATTTGGGATTGAGCGATCGACAATTTCAAATATCCGATTTAGCCCTGAGAGAAATCAAAGCAAGGCTGCAATTTTTGCTCGATGTCGGGTTAGATTACCTGACATTAGACCGCGCAGCAATGACACTTTCTGGCGGAGAAGCCCAGCGAATTCGGCTCGCCACTCAAATCGGTTCTGGTTTAACAGGTGTCCTCTACGTTTTAGACGAACCCAGCATCGGACTGCATCAAAGAGACAATTTTCGCCTGCTGCAAACCTTAACAAAATTGCGCGATTTAGGCAATACTTTGATTGTAGTAGAACACGATGAAGAAACCATGCGAGCGGCCGACCACATTATCGATATCGGGCCAGGTGCCGGCGTTCACGGTGGCAAAATCATCTCCCAAGGAAGTTTAGAAAACTTGTTAGCGGCAGAGGAATCTTTGACCGGGGCTTACTTGTCGGGAAAACGAGTAATTGAAACTCCGAATGAAAGGAGAAAAGGCAACGGCAAAGCTCTCTCGATCAAAAATGCGACGCGCAACAATCTAAAAAATATTGATGTGGAAATTCCGTTGGGAAAACTCGTCTGTGTGACGGGCGTTTCCGGTTCGGGAAAATCCACTTTAATCAATGAATTGTTGTACCCGTCGCTGCAACACTATCTCACCAAAAAAGTTCCGTTACCGCCCGATATGGAAGCCCTCAAAACAAAGGGTGAACGCTCTCTTCAGGATGTAGTTGACAAGGTAATTGTGATCGATCAATCTCCCATCGGTCGCACTCCGCGTTCTAATCCTGCTACGTACACGGGAGTTTTTGATGTGATTCGAGATTTGTTTTGCGAAACCGTTGAAGCGAAGGCAAGAGGTTACAAAGCGGGGCAGTTTTCTTTTAACGTAAAAGGCGGAAGGTGCGAAGCTTGCGGCGGCCAAGGAGTGAACGTGATTTCGATGAATTTTTTGCCAGATGTTTACGTGCAGTGCGAGGTTTGTAAAGGTGCGCGCTACAACCGGGAAACGCTGCAAGTGAAGTATAAAGGCAAGTCAATTTCTGATGTTTTGAACATGACTGTGGAGGAGGCTTTGGAAATGTTTAAAAATATTCCCAGGGCTGGTGTCAGACTGCAAACTTTGGTTGATGTGGGTTTGGGTTACATTCAGTTGGGACAGCCGGCACCGACGCTTTCTGGGGGTGAAGCGCAGCGGGTGAAGTTGGCTACGGAACTGTCGCGCCGCGCTACTGGGAAGACGCTTTATTTGATTGATGAACCGACGACTGGTTTGTCGTTTTATGATGTTCACCATTTGTTAAATGTGTTGCAAAGGTTGGTGGATAAGGGTAATTCAATTTTGGTAATCGAACACAATTTGGATGTGATTCGGTGCTGCGATTGGGCGATCGATTTGGGGCCTGAAGGGGGAGATAAGGGTGGCGAGATTATTGTGGCGGGGACGCCGGAGGATGTGGCGGCAAATCCGAGGTCTTATACTGGGAAGTATTTGCAAACAGTTTTGCAGCAGCATCCTTTAGGGAGTGTTGTAGCTAATTAGGACGTACGATTGAAATCGCTCCTATACAAACAAAACCCGCCTCCGCGGGTTGAATATCGGGCAATACGTTTGGGTTAAGAAAGTCTGCTCGGCAAAACGATGTGACTTCTTCAGTCCGCGGAGGCGGACTTTGTTTTTTGTAGGCGCGGTTTCAACCGCCGTCTTATCTGTATTAACTATCTTGAATTGTGGGAGACATTGCCATATTTTGTGCTTGTTTCTGCATGAATTCAATGTCCGATCGCAACCAAGTGCGGGGCCCGCTGCACTGATGAGCAATTAACAGCCCCCACAGTCCTTTTTTTGTTAAAATTGGCACGACTAAATTAGCGCGCACCTTCAGGCTACGGAGAAAATCTCGGTGACATTGGTGAATTGGTTCTGTCTCAATATCTGCAATTGCTCTAACTCGGCCGGCTTCATACAAAGCAGCGTATTCATCGTTAAAACACTCGTCTGGCCCCGTCGAGCCCAAGATTGAGAGTTCGATCGCACTGAGCATCTCGCAAGTCACTCGACCTTGCCACTGTCTGTAAAAATAATACAGCACCGCGCGATCGCTCTGCACAACTTCTTGAATGTCGTATAGGGATTTTTCGATTAATACATCACGCTTTAGACGATCTGTCAAGCGGTTAATGATTTTTTGTAGATCGCCAGACATGGCATCAACTCCTTTAATTCCTAGTACAGCCATCTTTGCATCATTCAACTTTTATCCTCACAAATCCTCAACTTCTTGCGACTTGGGATTCTTGCCAGCTCAAAAATCAATGATTTTTGGCTTGATAGCTTTTTGGTTCTAAGTAAAAGTATACTAATGTTGTGACTGAGATAGCAATCTTTTCGGGAATAACCACAGGTGGGATGTTCGACAAAGGAAAAACGAAAGCCTGAGAGTCATCGGTCATTCCCAATTCTTCAACTCTTTAATTCTTTAATCTCAAATCTCAAATGGTATAACTGCTAGGATATCTCTATAGTTAGAGGAATTATCAGATATGTCGGTGATAGAAGCTGCTTGGAAACACGAATTTATCGCTACAAATAACATCAAGCTTCATTGTGTCACTCAAGGCAAAGGTCCGCTGATGCTGATGCTGCACGGATTTCCTGAATTTTGGTATTCTTGGCGTCATCAAATCCCGGAATTTGCATCAGATTATCAAGTTGTCGCTGTGGATCTCAGAGGTTACAACGATAGCGACAAACCCAAGGATAAATCTGCTTACGTGATGACAGAATTTGTGCAAGATGTCAAGGGAATTATTCAAGGTTTGGGGTATGAAAGTTGCGTCTTAGTTGCCCACGACTGGGGAGGCGCTATCGCCTGGAATTTTGCCTATGCTTATCCCGAAATGGTGGATAAATTAATTGTGATGAATCTACCGCATCCGGCAAAGTTTGCTGAAGGGTTGCGCACTCGCCAACAATTACTGAAAAGTTGGTACGTCTTTTTGTTTCAGTTGCCAGTTTTGCCGGAGTTGTTAATTCGGTTGCGCGACTATCGGGCGATCGATCGCGCTTTGCAAGGCATGGCTGTTGACAAAAGCACCTTTACCTCCTCAGATATCCAAGCTTACAAAGATGCGGCTGCCAAACCAGGTGCTCTGACTGCTACTATTAATTATTATCGCAATATTTCTCGCGGATTTCTCGATCGCCAGAATTGGGATGTCCTCGAAGTTCCGACGCTGATGATTTGGGGAGAAAATGATAGCGCCCTCGGCAAAGAGTTAACTTACGGGACAGCAGATTACGTGCGAGATTTTCAGATTCAGTATGTTCCCAATTGCAGCCACTGGGTACACCAGGAACAGCCGCAGTTAGTGAATCGCTACATGAGAGAGTTTTTGGCAAGCAAAGTTGTTTGAGCAAATATGCAGTTTGATTCGCTACAAGCGGCGATAGCAAACATATTTTAAACAAAAAAATAGTTTGTAATTAAGACTCCAGTCCTGACTACAAACATTTTTTATTATAAGCTATTGAACGAAGATTATCTTAAATCTATGTAACCGATCGCCCTAGCCTAAAGCATCTTTGAGGAAGGTAAGAAAGCTTTGTCCGGTTAAAATTTCTGTCGCCAGCAGGGAAACAAAGCCAATCATCGCAAAACGTCCGTTAACTTTCTCGGCGTACTTAGTAAATCCGGTGCTGACTGTCGCGTCTACATACATCTTAGGCTCGACTGCGAAGTTGTTCAGCAGGCCTTGGTCGTCAATCACAAGTTTAGATGAGTTCATTTGTTTTTCTTTGTTGCTTTATGTAAATAAATGTAACAGATTGTTAACTTGCATTAATATGATATAACGCACAAAAGTATGTGATATTGCTCACATACTTTTGTACTAAGATGAGCAATCAAAATCAAAAAATTGCTCGTCTGCTCGTTACCAGGCTCTGCCTGGTAATGCAGATCGGGAGGCTCTGCCTCTTTTTATATTTGTGTCCCGCAACAGGAAATGTGCCGATCGACCTTTCCCGCATCGCCGCCGAATTCCCCCAAATCAAAACCCTGACAGACAGTGAAGAGTCTCTACTCGCGAAACACCTAAAAAACAGCGTTTCAGCTTACGGATGAGAAAGCGGGTTTCTTGTCAGGGCTGGGCGCAGAAAGCCTAGATTTTTGTCAAGAAACCCGGTTTCTTTGATTTTTTGCGTAATCCACCAAGATAGTTGACAAATATTCTCAATTAATTTAAGCTGCATATTGTGTTCAAAGTAACGGTGAATCCCATGACTCTTTCCACCTACACTCCAGGCTTGTACGCTAGTTTCAAACACCAGACTTTCACCCACCGCCAGTTAGTTACCGTGCCGTCTAAAGGCTTGCTGCGGATTGAACGGGGAGCCGTCCGAGCAGTGACTTGGAGCGACCAGGGGACAGCAATGACCCTGGGATATTGGGGTGTTGGGGATGTGATCGGTCAGCCGCTGTCAGGTGTCCAACCTTATCAAATTGAGTGCAAAACTCATGTAGAAATTAGCTACATTCCTGCCAATTTGTGCGATCGATCCTTAGAGGAAATTTTCGCGCACGTTCAGCAAACTCAGGCATTTTTCAGCATAGTTCGCACCGAATCTCTGCGCGATCGCCTGCTGCAACTATTCATTTTGTTGGGCAAAAAGTTTGGTAGAGAAGTCGCACAAGGGCTGTTAATTGATTTGAGATTGACTCACCAAGAGATTTCTGAGGCGATAGGGATTACGCGGATTACAGTAACGCGGCTGATGGCGAGGCTAGAAGAAGAGGGATTGATCGATCGATCGCGCCCTCAATACATTGTCTTAACTTCCCGTTAACTTCGCGTTTTTGACATTGCTGAAAACAATTATATTGACATGAAAATCAGGTTTTCCAGTCCTCTTTTAGAGGACTTTCGCCCGACGCCAGGGGTTTAAACCCTTGGCGAGCCAACGGGGATAGTGCCAATTTATCTGATAATTATTATCATTATTGCAAAAATACCACGGCGGATTAATCCAGCAAACAGTCAAAGCCATCAAACAAAACATCCCCGAAATAATCGTAATTACCGACGTAGCCCTCGACACATTTACCAGTCACGGACACGATGGATTAGTTGACGAAAGCGGTCAAATTCTCAACGATCCAACAGTTGAAGTTTTAGTAAAAATAGCAGTTTCTCAAGCCGCTGCCGGTGCAGACATGGTAGCACCTTCCGACATGATGGACGGCAGAATCAGTGCAATTCGCCAAGCCTTAGATGCAGGGGGATACATCGATACAGGAATCCTTGCTTATTCAGCAAAATATGCCTCTGCCTATTACGGCCCGTTCCGCGATGCCCTTGATTTTGCTGCCAAATTTGGGGATAAAAAAACTTATCAAATGGATGCTGCTAATGCTAGGGAAGCACTGAAAGAAGTTGCTTTAGACATCGCAGAAGGTGCAGATATTATGATGGTAAAACCAGCTTTGGCTGATCTCGATATTATCTGCCAAGTGCGCGAAGCAACTAATTTGCCCGTGGCTGCTTACAATGTCAGTGGCGAATACGCGATGGTCAAAGCGGCGGCACAGTTGGGCTGGATTGATGAACAACGGATTATTTTGAAGACTTTGACGAGTATTAAACGGGCTGATTTGATTTTGACTTATTTTGCGAAGGAAGTTGCTTTGATGTTGCAGTAAGAGGGATTTTTAACCGCAGATTAACGCTGATGAACGCAGATATTTTTCAGATATCTGCGTTAATTTCAAGTAATTTAAGTTGTCGGTAATGCCTTCAACAGATAAGATCGAGTTCTCGTTAAAGTCGCACCCTTGGCATCTTTGTATGTGTAAGTTCCGTAAGCAGAAATATCGCCGAAATTATTGATGCCAGTAGCGCGAGCTAATGTCACCTTCTGGTCGCCAAAGGTGGGATTTGTCATTGCCAAATTGTTCAAATCTTGGAGTTTACCGTTGTTCCAGACGAAAGCGCGCTCTTGATTTATCCCATCCTGGGAGTAGCCGACTACTTGACCGAATTGGTTGATGCCGGCGGTTTGGCCGTTTGCGCCACCAAAGCTGCCGACTCGGACTTTTAAAAGTTTGACTGAAACTGCGGCGGAAGCCCGGATGAGTCGCGTTTACGGTGGTGCTCATTGGCCGTCGGACAACCGAGATGGGTTGAAGGCGGGCCGAAATTTGGGCAAGTATGTTGTGGAGAAGTTTTAGTAAGGATCGCAAATTAAATAACTTACAATTTTAATTGTTATTGTGGGGTGGGCGTCCCGCCCGTCCCACAAGGG
>NZ_JAIGNI010000104.1 GCF_026130175.1 Lyngbya sp. CCAP 1446/10
GCCGCTCTTTCTTTTTCCATATCTTTCTGTGGCATTTGTAAGTTATTCATTTTTTTATTGTCACAATCAATTATTGCATATAATTATATCATAATAAGTGTAGATAATGATTTAGGATTGCTATATCGCACCTTACTACTCGTTAATGTAGGGTGCGCACTGCGCACCTTACCTCTATACGTTGCGCACTGCGCACCTTACCGTTATTAAGGCTTATTTGAGGGCTGCCTCAATCCACTGTTTTAAAGTAGCATTAACTTCCTCAATGAGAATTTCATGGGATTTGTGAGTTGCTCTTTCCACAATTTCAACTTTACCTGTTTTCAGGGAACGGCCAGTCACAATTCGATAGGGAATGCCAATTAAATCGGCATCTTTGAATTTAACTCCGGCTCGTTCGTCGCGGTCATCTAATAATGTTTCAACGCCAGATTGATTGAGTTGTGCGTAGAGTTTTTCGGCAACTTCTACTTGTTGAGCATCGGAAATATTCGGGATGCTAATGATGGCGTGATAGGGGGCGATCGCCACTGGCCAGATAATCCCATCTTTGTCGTAGGATTGTTCTACGGCAGATTGAGCCAGCCGCGACACGCCAACGCCGTAGCAGCCCATGATAAAGGGCATTTCTTCGCCTTGTTCGTTGGTGTAGGTAGCCCCCATCGCTTCGGAGTATTTGGTGCCTAATTGGAAGATATGGCCGACTTCGATGCCTCTGGCGCTTTGCAAGGTTTGTTCGGGATTGTGCATTGCCCGATCGCCCTTTTTGGCAGTTCTGACACCCACAACCGTTGCAGGTAGCGGAAACTCTTTATTCCAATTAGCTCCCACAACGTGGTATCCTGACTCGTTAGAACCAGTGACAAAGTTGGTAAGATCGACAGCAGTGCGATCGACCAAACGCAAAAACTTAGAATTTACCTCCTTACTCCCAGCAATATAATCATCAGCAACATCGGGAGCCATATAACCCAGAGGCAAAGATTTAGCCGTCCATTTCCGTTGAGCTTCCGCATCAGGAACCGTCAAAAACAGAATTGTTTTAGCTTGATAATTTGGTGCCAACTTAGTTAATTCATTCAGCAACTTTACCTGATTCACATCTTGGTCGCCGCGAATGCTTACCAATACCAAAACTGTAATACCGCTGTCATAAACAGCCTGATAAAGCACATTTTTGACAACTTGCGTCGAAGAACACTTCAAAAACTTGCAAAGTTTATCAATTGTGTCAGTTCCCGGCGTTTCCCGCTTTTCAAAAGTTGCAAATGACGAATTTTCAGCATCAGCAGGCATCGATACAGCCTTCTCCACATTAGCAGCATACTGACCGTCATCAGTATAAAGAACTTCATCCTCACCCGCTTCTGCCAGCACCATAAACTCTTGAGAACCAGAGCCACCAATTGCACCAGAATCGGCATCTACTGCTCGGAATTCCAAACCCGAACGGCGCAGCATATTGCTGTATGCTCGATCCATATCCTGATAAGTTTTTTTCAAACTTTCTTCGCTAGTGTGAAAAGAATAGCCATCTTTCATAATAAACTCGCGACCGCGCATCAACCCAAAACGCGGGCGAATTTCATCACGAAACTTAGTTTGAATTTGATAGAGATGCAAAGGCAACTGCCGATAGGAACGAATCATATCTTTAGCAATTGTAGTAATCACTTCTTCGTGAGTTGGGCCCAATCCCAATTCAGTATCGCGACGGTCTGTGAGAGAAAACATGATACCTTCAGCTTGAGTGTAGGTATCCCAGCGACCAGATTCCCGCCACAAATCGGCAGGTTGCAGTTGCGGGAGAAGGCATTCTTGAGCGCCGGTAGCATCCATTTCTTCCCGCACAATTTGGGAGACTTTTTTGAGAACTCGCCACATCAAAGGTAGATAAGCGTAAATGCCGCTCCCGATGCGCCGGATGTATCCCGCACGGAGTAATAGTTTGTGGCTGGGAATTTCTGCTTCTGCGGGGTCTTCCCGCAGGGTGACGAAAAGCATTTGAGAGAGTCGCATAGCTAATTTCCTTAAAATACCGGATGATTGTAATCTCAGATTAACTTCTGATATTATCAGAACTCAGCCTGATTTGATTAAATCTATGAACAAAATTTGGAAAAATTATCAAAAAGGTATGACAGCGTATGATAATTGTCACTCTCCTACTCTGCAATCTCAGTGGATTGCTTTAAAAGATGAAAACAGTTGACAGTTGACAGTTGACAGTTGACAGTTAAGAGTTAAGAGTTGAGGGCGAGATTTTTAAACAGTTGATAGCTGACAATTATCATGACCAGATTCATCCACGACCAATTTGCAAAACAATATCTCAAAGAACTATTAACCCCTCTCGGCAATGTCGAAACCAGCCGCGACATTGCTGGAGAAGTGAGGCAGATTGACGTTTTTTTTGCCCCAAAAGCGGAACCAGAAGTCGAACCAACGGCCCTCGGCATTTTGGGTCAAATCGCAGCAAAACCCGCTGTATTGGAACCATTCCGCAGTCCAGTTCAAACCGGAGAAATTCGTAGTTGTTTGGGCAAACTATTTGATGTCCACGCCGAATATGAACGAGTCGCAACTAGAGATAATAGCAGGATTGCAGAGGCAGACTTGCCCCAACTCTGGATACTGTCGCCGACGGTTTCCGACACCATGCTAGCTGGATTTGGAGCGATTCCCGAACCAGAAAATTGGGTAAATGGAGTTTATTTTCTGAGTCCGTCTCTGAAAGCAGCAATCATTGCCATTCACCAACTCCCCCGCACTCCCGAAACGCTGTGGCTGAGGGTTTTGGGGAAGGGAAACGTCCAAAAGCAAGCTATTGCCGAATTGAGAGAATTACCCTCTGATAATTTCTTTCGGTTGAGCGCGTTAGAATTGTTGTACAACTTGCGAACAATTTTAGAAGTCCGCCAAGACATAGATCGAGAAGATCGGGAGTTAATTATGGAACTGTCACCCCTCTATTTGCAACGACTTGAAGATGCAACTCAGCGAGGTATCCAGCAAGGTATCCAAGAAGGTATCCAAGAAGGTATCCAGCGCAGCCAACGCTTGATGGTTGAGAGTATGCTACAAGTGAAATTTGGTGAAATTGATGAAGAATTATCCCAAATAATTGAGCCTTTGATTAAACTAGAAACCCTCGATCGCACGCGACTAATTAGGCAACTAGATCGCACTGAATTACTAGCTCGTTTTCTGCCTGACAATCAAACGGAATCCTAACTCAGCAGCGCGCTCTACGATATGTAGGGTGCGCTCAATATCACTTGACTGTTTATTATAGATCGAGAAGATCGGGAGTTGATTATGGAACTGTCACCCCTTTATTTGCAACGACTTGAAGATGCAACTCAGCGAGGTATCGAGCAAGGTATGCAGCAAGGTATCGAGCAAGGTATCGAGCAAGCTAAACGCCTGATCGTTGAGAGTGTTTTACAAGTGAGATTTGGCGAGATTGATGAAGAATTAGCTCAAATAATCGAGCCTTTGATTCAATTAGAAACCCTCGATGATTGCACGCGGTTGACTATGCAGCTAGATCGATCGCAATTATTAGCTCGTTTTCAGCCTAAAAATCAAACGGAATCCTAAAAAGCCAGCGCACTCTACGATAGGTAGGGTACGCTGCATCCCAGTTTACTACTATTCATAATTACTAGCCATCGCCCCCGCCTCAAACTTGCCTTTTTTGGCCTAACTCTACGGCTACTCCTCCCAAATCAACTCATTTCTGACTTTAGAGGGATTTATTTTTCCGCTTCCAGAGCCATAATCAGCAGTAAGGATGACATAACTAAAGAACTAATTTACTATTCATCCTGATTTCACGAATTAGGGCTTCCGTAAGATAAAGCCTGACGAAAAAAACCACCATCTAAAAAGTGTAAAGTCCCCAACTTAAAAGTTAGGGGCGAGTTTCAATATGCCTGATTCGGCATCAAACTTTAGGAGGTAATTTATGTTTGAAAGCGAGTTATTAATGTCTGTGTACAGTCCAAAACTCAATATTGCCCAAATGCCAGTAGAAATAGATATGCCATTTGAACACCCCGATATCGAAGGGCTGATGTTTTTAAGCCCTCAGTTTTTCGTGGCATTAATCGCTGGAGTCATTATGGCTTTCGGCTTTCAATTCCTGTTAACAAATTTCTCGATTGCTGCCAAAATATCCAATTGGGATGAGGCTTTACCCGATGATGATGACGATTCCGAAAGTGTTGGCACTAAAATTCGTAAGACTGAAGGTCTAGTCGGAGGTTGGATTTTAGTCACAGTTAACCTAGCTTTATTCTTAGCTTGTTTTCTGGCGGTCAAACTAACTTCAATTGCCTCTGTAGATGGAGCGGCAATTATTGGTGTGGTCATTTGGTCGGCGTACTTTTTAACGCTGGTATGGCTCGGTTCTAGCGCCGTCGGTTCGATGATAGGTTCCTTGATAAAAACTGCTTTTTCAGGCATTCAAGGCGTGATGGGTACTGCTGGTTCGGCGATCGGCGGCAAGATGGCCAGCGACCAAATGGTAAATACTGTAGAAGCATCTGTGGCTGCTGTCCGCCGCGAATTGAGCTCGGCTGTAGACCCGGAGAGCATTCGCGAAACACTGCAAGATTATGTGGGTTCTTTGCAGTTGCCGAAGCTGGATGTCAAGGAAATTCGCGGTCAATTTGAAAAGTTGCTGGGGGATGCTGATATCAAATCTTTGGCAGGAACCGATGTTTTAAAGAATGTTAACCGCCAAACTTTTGTGGATTTAATTAGCAGCCGCAGTGATTTTTCTCAAGAGGAAATAAATCAAGTAGCTGACCAACTCGAAGGCGTTTGGAAGCAAACCTTCGGCAAGCAGCAAGAAAAGAAAGACCCGAATTTAGAGTTAGTGGATTTTCTCAAGTTTGCGGCTCCTGATTTGCTGAAGTCTGACGAACTCAATGCCAAATTGTCTCAAATTCTGGAAAATCGGGACAACAAATCGGAGTCCAGCGGGGGCATGAACCGGGCGATGCAGTTGGGTTTGGAAGCTCTTGTGGGTACTGTTTTGTCGCGGACTGATTTGTCTGATTTGGATGTTGAAAAAATCTCTGGTAAGTTGCAGCAACTAACTGCAAAAGGCAAGGAAAAAGCTAAGTCTTTGAGCGAGAAGGTGGGCGATAAATTGCCTGCGCTGCCTTTCAATACAGCTAAGGCTGATGTGGAAAATTACTTGCTGAATACTCAACCTTGGCATCTCAACCGAGAAACTATCAAGCAGGAATTTAGGGATGTGATTTACGATCCCGAAGCTTCTCCGGGGGCGGTTTTGCGCCAGTTAGAGATGTTTAATCCTGAGTATTTTGTAGGGATTTTGAGCCGCCGCGAGGGGTTTAGTCAGGAACAGGCGACGGAAATTGCCGAACAGCTTGAAGGTGTCCGTCAAGAAGTTTTGGGAATTGTTGGAGATGCTGCTGGTGAGGAACAGTCTCAAGATTTACGCAGCCGAATTGAGCATTATTTGCGATCGACTGGTAAGGAAGAATTGAATCCTGAAGGTATCGAGAAGGACTTCCAAGCGCTTTTGGACGATCGCGATGCTGGTTTTGAGGCTTTGCGCGATCGCCTATCGCAATTTGACCGCGATACTTTGGTACAATTGCTCGGTCAGCGGGAGGATTTCAGCCCGGAAGAAGCGGATCAGTTAATCGGGCGGCTGGAAAGTTCGCGCGATCAAGTAATTTCCAAAGCTCAAGAATTGCAAGAGCAAGCGAAATCAAAAGCACAAGAAGTACGCCAAAAGGTAGAAGAGTATCTCCGCAATACTAATAAGGAAGAACTCAATCCTGAAGCGATCGAGCGCGAGTTTCAAACGCTGTTAAACGACCCGGAAGCCGGATTTAAAGCGCTGAAAGAACGCTTATCTCAATTCGATCGCGATACGCTGGTGCAACTGCTGTCGCAGCGCCAAGACCTCAACGAAGAACAGATAAATGGGGCGATCGCAAAAATCGAATCCGTGCGCGACAACATTGTCCACGCACCGCAAATAGTGGCGGATAAAGCTAAGGAACAGTACGAGGAAGTTACTGGGAAAATTGGTGAGTATCTGCGGAATACCAACCTGGAAGAACTCGATCCTGAAGGTCTGAATCGAGATTTGACCAAATTGTTTGAAAATCCTAAAGAAGGCGCTTTGGCGCTGCGGGAAAGGCTGTCTCAGGTCGATCGCGAAACTTTGGTTAAGTTGCTTTCGCAGCGGGAAGATTTGAGCGAAGAACAAATCAATCGGACGATCGATCGCGTGCAAGATTCGATTCGCACGATCGTGAAATCGCCCCGTCGTTTGGCATCTCGCGCTCAAAAAACTGTCAAGGATTTCCAAGGAAGTTTGGAAAATTACTTGCGGAATACGGACAAGGAAGAGCTCAATCCTGACGGAATCAAGCGCGATTTACAGTTGCTGTTTAACGAGCCGGGAACGGGGATGCAAAGTTTGGGCGATCGGCTCAAGCACTTCGATCGCGGTACGCTGGTAGCGTTGCTGTCGCAGCGGGAAGACATTTCCGAAGAGGAAGCTAACCAAATTGCCGATCGTATTGAATCAGTCCGCAACGAGTTTGTCGAACAAATTCAAATGGTGCAAGATAAGTTCCAGTCAGCAATTGACGGTATTTTCGCGAAAATTCGGGATTACCTCAATTCGCTCGATCGACCAGAACTTAATTACGAAAGCATCAAACGAGACATCCGCAAAGTATTTGACGATCCGCAGGCCGGATTTGACGCGATTAAAGAGCGTTTAGGCGAGTTCGATCGCGGTACTTTAGTGGCGGTAATTAGCTCTCGTTCCGATATTTCAGAAGGCCAAGCCAACAAAATTATCGACCAAATTGAAGGAGCCAGGGACAGCGTGCTTTCGCGCTCGGAACGCCTGCAAGAGCAAGCCAAAAAACGCATTAAAGATATCAAGAAAAAGACCAAGCAGCAAGCAGAAGATGCGCGGGAAGCCGCAGCAACTGCTGCTTGGTGGCTGTTCGGTACAGCTCTAACTTCTGTGGTTGTTTCGGCGCTGGCTGGAGCAATAGCAGTGGGCGGTATTTCCGGTTTGTTTAGCTAGAATTTCAACAAGTTTCAATCAAAATTCTCCTGATTCTAGGCTGGCTTTATGTCAGCCTTTTTTCTTGGGAAGAATATCAAAATTATTCAGGATTCACAGTTTGCGGAAACACTCTCGATAAATCGAGCGCCAAGTCGTGAAAACAAGGCAGATTAACAGACTCGTTGGGCAGAAAAATCAGTGTCTTGCGATAACCAAATTGACCTGTTGCATTCTGATAGGGTTCGCTGTAACATTCCAAGCAAGTTTGTGATAAATTAAATATCCAATAGTCAGAGATTTCCGCTGCCGCATAAAGGGGCAACTTAACCTGTTTGTCATAACTTAAAGAAGAATCTGCAATCTCAATCAGCAACAGTATATCCGCTGGACAGGGGTGAGAGGATAGATAGTCGTCAGGGCGATTTTGCACGATCGCGCGATCGGGTTCTGGTTCGCTGTCATCCGGCAAAATAATCGGTTGTTGCCCTCGCAGTGTCGCCCGTTCTCCCAGCAGCTTAAATAACTCGCGTTCCAAGCGTGTCTCGCAAACAGAATGAGCAGTACCTTTAGCTGCCATTTTCACAAGTTCTCCATTAATTAACTCAACTCGCTCGTCCTCCGCAAAAAATCCCAGTTCTGTCAAGCGGTGATATTCCTCTGTGGTGAAGCGTTTTGCAGTTGCGATCGACATAACAGCCACCTCTATACAGGTTTGTTGCGATTATAGGCGATCGACGATCGGCTAAACAATGCTAATCAGGAACACAGCTAACAACAATCTGGTCAAATTTGCCTCATCCTTTGGTTGCAAATTTTCTCAATTTTTGTGAATTTACTCTCCGAACTTATGTCCGGGATCATCTCCAATACGGTTTACTTAAGACAGATCTCCCTGGCACACCCCTTAAAAAGGGGGGGACAAGAAACCTCTCAAAGTCCCCCTTCTTAAGGGGGATTTAGGGGGATCTCCGGGGCATAAATAGTGTTAAGTGAACCGTATTGGGATCATCTCTGTCTTAAGCAAGATTCTAGCATCATTATTTATTAGGTACTTTAACTAAGTAGCAAAAAAAAGTTTTCTCAAAAACAAGAAAACTGAGCAATACATATTATTTTGGAGACTGAAATGACATTTTCTACTACCAGCACTTACGACCAAGGAAAAGCAGAGATTCAGAGCTTGAGCGTAGACGATCAATTAGGTTTGCTGTGGTTTGTTTACACCGAATTGGGCAAGTCAATCACGCCAGCGGCTCCGGGTGCTGCCGGTTCCGAAATCGCTGAGGGTTTGTTCGAGCAAGTCAAGCCGCTGCCCCACGAAGAACAACTGCAAGTAATGCGCGACATTGCCTCAAAAGCCAATACTGAAATCAGCCGGATGTACGGCTCGATGAGCCCTGAAACGAAGCTGGCTTTTTGGTACTTCCTGGCAGTAGGAATGGACGAAGGAACAATTATTCCCGTACCTTCCGACTATAAACTTCCCGAAGCGGGAACTGCTTTATTAGCAAAGATTAAGGGCATGGATTTTCAGCAGCAAATTGATTTCCTGCGCGGTACAGTTTTAGAAATGGGTGCTGAAGCGGCTCCGGGGGCTGGCATTTAATTTTAGTATAGTGAGGTGCGCACTGCGCACCCTACAAATTCCAGCTAATAACTGAATTGTGCGGCTCTGTTCCCCACAACTTCCGGCGCACCTGCAATTAGACGCATATCTTCGCAGCCAACTGTAAGCAAGGGCTGAGATAAGTTTAAATTGGCAAAATGACTATCTTCAGGTATTTCTAATTCGCCCCTGAGCAAACCGATTCGAGAGTTAAATTCTCCTTTAAATAGGAGCAAATTGCTGCTTAATGCGCTGAAAACATTTCCGCTAAAAGATACAGGTAGCGCTAAACTTTGCTTGCTGTAATTGAGACTGCACAGTTGACGGTTGGCTTGGCTAACTGTGACGCGGTAGCCTAGCGGTGTTGCTTTTACTGAATCGTTGCCTTCCCAACTAAATTGAGCTAATTCTTTAGGAAGTCCCCAGATTTCGCGCCCGCCAGCTACTGAGTTAGGGTTGTCTACGTAGATGTGGGAAATCCAAGCGCCCCATTTTCCTGCATAATTGGCGATCGCGCTTACGACAATTAGCTCATTGTACTCCATCACGGAACCCAACCCGTAGGAGGATATATAAACTCCACCTAGGGTTTTTCCTGGCAATACAGAGACTATTTCTAACTCAGAGGGAACCAAGGGGCGCACCCGTGCCACATCTATTAATTGTAAAGTCTGAACAGCATAACCTTGCAGATTCCAAGGTGCAGGTGGATATACCATTTTAAGTGCTTTAATGTCTGATATTTTATATTTATTTTAGCTTAGGAATGAAAATTTAATAACCTCAGCGGTGTATAATAAATAAATGAGTGAATATGAATAGGTTCATGTTTCGGTATTGATGTCAAATATTATACCTACTTGGTTCTTCTTATGTCGCCCATGAT
>NZ_JAIGNI010000105.1 GCF_026130175.1 Lyngbya sp. CCAP 1446/10
AGCTCTAGGGGGATTAAATTGAAAAATTTCTATTATAGCATAGATTTTTTTTGCAAGAGGTCTACTATTGACTACTGGCAGCTATTCGATAAACCAAAAATTATATATCAAGAAATTCAATTTCATCCTTCGTATAGCTATGAGACAAATGGTTATTTGACAAATAATAAAGTTTTTATCCTCCCCAAAGACGATTTATATATATTAGCAGTTCTCAACTCACCCCTCATTTGGTGGCACAATTGGCGGTATTTACAGCACATGAAAGATGATGCCCTAAACCCTGCTGGTTACTTGATGGAAAAACTTCCCATCGCGCCACCAACTGACTCAATTCGTGCCGAAGTGGAACCAATTGTCAGCCGTTTAATTGAAATCGCCAAAACCAATCAAGAAACTCATCGAGATGTCTTGCAATGGCTGGAAATCACTTATAAAATTGAGAAACTAGGACAAAAACTCGAAGATTTTTCTAATCTATCCTTTGAGGAGTTTGTAGCAGAAATCAGAAAGCGAATGCCGAAAACTAAATCCTCCGATCCTCTCGGCGTGGCTGGACTAAAAGTAGTCCGCGAAACTTATAATGAATATGCACCGCTGATTCAATCTCGCAAAACTGAGGCGTTGAGACTCGAACACCGTTTATCTGACTTAGTTAATCAAGCTTACGGATTGACACCCGAAGAAATAGATTTGATGTGGAAAACAGCACCCCCGCGGATGCCGATCGTGAGACAAATTTGATCTAATATTAGAGCGCTGTTTATCGTCGTTGGGAATGTTGGAATAACAATGTTTTCGCGACAAATTATGCAATTTATGCGGAATTTAAAGGCGATTTTTTGACCTTTGAGGTAATTGTTAATCTCCTGTAATCTTGCTCCCCCCCTTAGCAAGGGGGGGGCTGGGGGGGTAAAACACCTAATACTCTCAGCGATTTAATCTGATGTTATCTAATCTTGCTCCCCCCCTTAGCAAGGGGGGGCTGGGGGGGGTAAAACACCTAATACTCTCAGCGATTTAATCTTATCTATAATCACATCTAGAACCCCATCCAAATTATGATAAACATCATCATTTGTAAACCTCAAAAAATTAATTTTTGCTGATTCAATAAATTCTTGCCTTGCTGCATCATATTCTACAGCACCTTCTTGAAAATGACTGTCACCGTCTACTTCTAGTGCTAACTTGATTTCTGGTGAGTAGAAGTCGATTACAAATTCTGCTACGCTGTATTGTCTGCGAAATTTACAATTCTCAAGCTGTCTGTTTTTGATTTTGTCCCAGAGACGTTTTTCGGCTTTGGTCATTTCTCTGCGGAGTCGCTGTCGCTTGAGTTTTTCTGAGGTTTTGTTGTAAAGTTTTGTCATTGTTATATTTGGGTTTTTTTGTGGGTTGCTTGGCCTTTTACCCCCCCCCCAGCCCCCCCTTGCTAAGGGGGGGAGCAAGAACAAGAGAGGGTTTTTTGAGTTGTTGTGAAAAAACGGGTTTTTGACTCACGGTTCGTAATTCCCATAGATTCAAAAAAAGGGGCGACTCGTGTCGCCCCTCATCTAATTAACTTGCTGCAAAATTACGCTTTCACAGCAATCTTTTGTTCCGAAGCTTCCGGCGAATTCGCTTCGCTTGGCGGCACAACTTGCCAGAACTTCGGCAAGTATTCCGACCAATTTGCCAGAATCTTCGCGGCTTTTTGGCTGTTAGTTCGATCGCGCTGCATCTCAATCAACTCCTTCAACTGCGCCTCCCCAGCGGCCGTAGAAACCCGCTGCATCTTCACAATCTCCCCGTTGACGTGAGCCGGGAAATTGCCATCTTCATCGAGGAAATAACCCAAACCGCCAGTCATTCCAGCGCCGACGTTCCGGCCGACTTTTCCTAACACGACAATAACGCCGCCAGTCATGTACTCGCAGCAGTGATCGCCCGCACCCTCAATAACCGCTTTCGCCATTGAGTTACGCACCGCAAACCGTTCGCCCGCTTTACCCGCAGCTAGCAGGGTTCCGCCCGTCGCGCCGTACAAGCAAGTATTGCCGACGATCGCATTTTCGGAAGCATCATACGTCGCACCAGTCGGCGGTGCGATCGCAATTTCGCCACCGTGCATCCCCTTACCAACGTAGTCGTTAGCTTGGCCAGACAGTCGCAGCGTCATCCCCGGCAAATTGAACGCGCCGAAGCTTTGGCCCGCGCTACCAGTGCAATTGAGGGTGATCTCACCGCTAAAGCCCGTGTTGCCGTGTTGCAGCGCGATCGCACCTGATAAACGAGCTCCCACAGTGCGATCGGTATTCACCAATTTTACACTCTTGTTAACAGTGCCGTGATTGGCGATCGCACTTTGAATCTCAACATCCGCCAACAAATCGTCATCCAACACAGGCCCGTTGCTGTGAATGTCGCCGTGCACCAAGAAAGATCGATCGCCCTTAGTATCCGGTAACTTCATCAAACAATCCAAATTAATCGCTTGAGTTTTAGTTAGTTCCACCCCTTCGCGCATTGTCAACAAATCCGCGCGGCCGATGATATCTGCGATCGACTTATAACCCAATTTCGCCAGCAAACTCCGCACTTCTTCTGCTACGAAATAAAAGAAATTCACAACGTGTTCCGGCGTTCCGGGAAACCGTTTTCGCAAGTGTTCCTGTTGAGTTGTCACGCCCACAGGACAACTATTCATGTGGCAAACGCGAGCCATAATACAGCCTTCAGCAATCATTGCCACCGTGCCGAAACCGTACTCTTCGCCGCCCATCAAAGCACCGACAATCACGTCCCAACCTGTTTTAAAGCCGCCGTCAACGCGGAGTAAAACCCGATCGCGCAACTTGTTTTCCATTAACACCCGGTGAACTTCAGTCAAACCGAGTTCCCACGGAGAACCTGCGTGCTTAATCGAACTAAGTGGAGACGCACCGGTACCGCCATCGTGGCCGGAAATTTGAATCACATCAGCATTTGCCTTCGCAACACCAGCCGCGACAGTCCCGATACCGACTTCCGATACCAACTTCACCGAAACTCCCGCTTTCGGATTGATTTGATGCAAGTCAAAAATCAACTGCGCCAAATCCTCGATCGAATAAATGTCGTGGTGAGGAGGAGGCGAAATCAGCGTGACACCCGGTTTCGATCGGCGCAAATAGGCAATGTACTCGCTCACCTTCGGCCCCGGTAATTGACCGCCTTCACCCGGTTTCGCACCTTGTGCGACTTTAATTTCGATTTGTTTGGCGCTCATCAGGTATTCAGGAGTTACCCCGAAACGCCCTGAAGCTACTTGTTTGATGGATGAAGAAGCTGTATCGCCGTTCTGCAAACCTTTCAAGTGAGGTAATGTTTGTGAGAAACCGGCATCGCTCACATCGTTTAGCACTTTGTAGCGCACCGGATCTTCGCCACCTTCGCCGGAGTTGGATTTGCCGCCGATGCGGTTCATCGCAATGGCCAGAGTTTCGTGGGCTTCTGGGGACAAAGCGCCGAGGGACATTCCGCCCGTTGCGAAGCGTCGGACAACATCTGCTACAGATTCGACTTCTTCGATGGGAATTGCAGGGCGATCGCTCGCGAAATCCAGCAAATCCCGCAAAGCCGTTACCGGGCGGTTTTCTAGCTGTTGCTTATAAACCTCGTAATGGTCGTAAGCCGTTTTTGTTTCGGCCCCGTTGCCGTTACCGTTACCCTTAGTATCAGCCTTAAATCCAGCCACAGCCTTGTGCAAAGCCTTCGCCATTTCCGGGCTGTTCATGTGATATTCGCCACCCCGGCGGTACTGTACGAAGCCGAAGTTTTCCAGCTTTTTCCGGCTCAATTCCGGGAAAACCTGAGAGTGGAAACACATCACCTCGTTAGCCAATTCCGCCACACTCAAACCGCCGATGCGAGACACCGTGCCTTTGAAGCCCAAATCGAGCAAATCTGCGCCAATGCCGATCGCCTCAAAGATTTGCGCCCCTTGATAGCTAGCCAGCAGCGAAATCCCCATTTTCGACAAAATCTTCAGCAAGCCGTTTTCCACCGCTGTGCGGTATTTAGATTGAGCTTCAGTGACAGTAATTTTGGGAACCTTGCCGTGTTCCATCAAGTTTTGAGTTTTGGTGTCAAACCACCAACAGCGCACGCTTTCCAATGCCAAATAAGGGCAAATAGCTACAGCGCCGTAACCCATCAAACAAGCGAAGTGGTGAGTGCTCCAACATTGGGCGGTATCCACAACTAGCGAAGTTTGCATCCGTAGCCCAACGCTAATTAAGTGGTGGTGAACCGCACCAACTGCCAGCAACGGCGGAATATAAGTACATTCAGCACTCAATCCCACAGCATATCCGCCTTCTTCCTTCTTCCTTGTATTTATTACATCCGCTACATCCGCTACAAAATCCGTTGCCGAACTTCCTTCTTCCTTCAGAGGTCGATCGCTCAAAATCAGAATTCTCGAACCGTCGCGCACCGATTTAACAGCATCTTGACAAAGTTGCTCTACTGCGGTTTGCAAACCAGCAGGCCCGGCAGATATTTTGTAAAGCGTTGACAATTCCGTTGCGGGGAAAGACTTTTGGTCTTTCAACAAACACAGTTCAGCGTCGTTGAGTACCGGGGAATCAATTTTTAGCAGCTTGGCATTTTCCGGGATTGTTTGCAATAAATTGCCCCGCAAACCCATATTCATTGTCAGTGACATCACCATTCCTTCGCGCAGGGGGTCGATCGGCGGATTTGTCACTTGAGCGAATCGCTGTTTGAAATAGTTGTACAGTAACTGAGGCTTTTCTGAGAGTACGGCCAAAGGAGTGTCATCGCCCATGCAGAAAGTCGGTTCCTTCCCAGAACTCGCCATCTCGACGATTACCATGTCCAAATCTTCGGCGGTGTAGCCAAAAGCAGTTTGGGTTGCTAACAGAGTTTGCGAGTCTAGGGTTGCCGTTTCTGCAAAAGGCTGCGGTTCCAATGTTTCGCGGTTTTGTTTGAGCCATTCGCCGTAGGGATGGCGCTTAGCAATCCGCTGTTTTAGCTGCCAATTTTTGAGAATTTCCTTGGTTTGCAGATCAACAGCAATCATTTGTCCTGGCCCCAAACGGCCTTTTTCGACAATATCTGCTTCGGGGATATCGACAACTCCGGCTTCGGAGGCGACAATTACCAAACCGTCTTTAGTAATGCAGTAGCGGGCCGGACGCAAACCGTTGCGATCGAGCGTAGCACCTACTTGTTTGCCGTCGCTGAATACCAGCAAGGCCGGCCCGTCCCAAGGTTCTTGAATGCCGCTGTAATATTCGTAAAAATCTACAATTTCAGGATACGGATCTAAATCCGGCTGATTTTTGTAAGCTTCGGGCACCAGAATTGTCAGGGATTCTAGGGGGGTGCGGCCGGAATGCACCAACAATTCCATCACGTTGTCCAAGTTGGCCGAATCGCTGCTTTCGGGATTGACGATTGGGTTAAACGTGTCGATGTCGGCTTGACTCCAATTCGGGTGAGATAAATTGGCTTGTCGCGCCTTCATCCAGGTAATATTGCCCAGCAGCGTGTTAATTTCGCCGTTGTGTCCCAGCAAGCGCATCGGCTGGGCTAGGTGCCAGCGGGGCATGGTGTTGGTGCTGAAGCGGCGGTGATAGACGGCGAAGGAGCTTTTATAAGCGGGATTTTTCAGGTCGGGGTAAAATTCTGCTAGGATTGCCGATCGCACCATGCCTTTATAGACGATCGTGCGACAGGAAAAAGAGCAACTATAAAAGTCTCGGCGGGTAAAGTTGGGGCGATGTGACAGGGCGTGTCCGATGGTGCGGCGGGTCAGAAATAGCTGTCTGTCGAGGTCGTCTCCCTGTAAGTTTGGTGAACTTACGATTACTTGTTCGATTTGAGGTTGATTTTCTCGCGCTTGGGTGCCCAAAACCGACGGTACAATGGGAACTTTGCGCCATCCCACCACAGTGAAACCGCGATCGACCATAACTTCTTCAACCACCTGCCGCGCTATATTAGCTTGACTTTCATCTTGGGACAGAAACAGCATTCCCACGCCGCAGTTTTCCTGTGGTGGAGGCACAATTCCCTGTTCGGCAAACCAAGAATGCAACAATTCCCAAGGAATCGCTGTCATCAAACCCGCACCGTCGCCGGAATCTTGGTCGGCGCTGCAACCGCCGCGGTGTTCCAGACAGGTTAAGGCTGGCAGAGCTTTTTCGATAATTGAGTGAGTAGCTTTACCGTTTTGGTTGGCAATGAAGCCTACACCGCAGGCATCTCTTTCTTCCACTAACCAGTTTTGGCCGGCAAATGGAGTTCCTCGCTCAGTTTGATGCACGTTGCTGTTTCGATCGATCGTATTACCCATGTTGATTGAATGTTATTTCGGTGATAGTGTGGTTGATGCGTTTTTATAGCTCGGAGAGAGAATATTACCGAGTGGTGGAATCTTAGTAAACCTTAAAACAGCACATAGCAAGCTGATTCGATCAAAATTTACGTAGATGCTGCCTGCATTTAAGACTGAAACCCTGTTTGCCAATTTTCAATTATCTCGATCGAATCGCTTTGGAGATGTCTCATAGAATACGCTTCTGTATCTAGAGAAGCGCTTCTTGGGCAAATTACCGCTTTGCAGGGCCGATAAATTGCGGGCGATTCACGAAGAAGGATAGCTGCGCGAGGCGAGTTTTTTTGTGCTTGTTTTTCCTGAATGTGCTAGATAGATGCAGAGGGCGGTTGAAATCTCCGTCTCTAGTGGGTGAGATTTTGTACAGGCGCGGTTTCAAGCGGCCGGTCTTCTTATGGTATCGAATAAAATTAGAAATTTTCACTATTGTGCTGTGTGGCAGGCGTTTTTGAAGGTTAATGGTTTGAGGTTTCCACAAGTAAAAAAATGCACAACAGACAAAAACGCCGAGATGCAGCTAACAGAAGTCGATCGAGTGTTTGGCCCTGGATGTTGTCAGTCTCGATTGCGCCGATACTGGCCGTCTCAGTCGGGAATCTGACCGCCACAGCCCAAGCAGCCAAGAGTGAGAAAACACCGGAGGAAGGTAAGGCTGCACTGATTCATGCTTCCACAGCCCGCCATTCGTTTCAACTCCCCTCTCATAGCGAAAGTCGGTTAAAACCGACTCAATTACTTATGACTCAATCTGTACCGCCCTCTTCGAGAATTAGACAAGGCCGCCAAGTGTCTCTAAACGGCCGCATTCTCCCCCTAACTTGGACTCAGCAGCCGGCAAACAGCACTTCTGCTAATTTCCGAACTTGGATTGCTGACGTTGGCTTGATGCAGAGTGCGGGAGTGGATTTACTCAACACCGCCGACAGTACCAAACAACCGGTGCAGTGGTTTTCCGTATCTTTAACAGCAGCTCAAAGTTTGACAACGCGATCGACAGGCCCGTATCGTTACTTAGATGTTACCAATTTTGCTAAACTTGCCGGCTGGCAGATATCTGCTGAGGGCAATGTTCTAAAAATTACTTCTCAAGCTGCGAATGTGACCGGCATTCGGCAAGCAGCGAGAGAATGGGGCGATCGCATTGTTCTAGATCTAGATCGCCCCGCCCCGTGGCAACTCAACTTCGTCGATACACCGAGCCCGTCCCCAACAGACGACCCCACAAAGCCCGCTATCGGGCAGCAGGCCGCGCCCCCAGCCCGAAACCTCGAAACACCGGACGACCCGACTAAACCCGCGCTCTCGCAGCCGCTAGCGCCCATACAGCCGATCGCCGGTCAAGAATGGTCGATCGCGATCGATGCCAAGATCGATCGCACTTTGATCGATCGCGCTTTTGCAACCAGCCCACAAGTGCGATCGTTCAAAATCGAAGCTGCGGGGAATCAAACCAAAGTGAAAGTAAAAATTCCGTTAGGTTGGCGGCCGCAAGTTTTCAGTTTAGGAAATTCCCATCGATTAGTAATCGACATTCGGCCAGATTCCCTAGTAGAAAAAGACATTGCTTGGGCGGCAGGAGTTCGATGGCGACAACAGTATCAAAATTTAGGAACCGCTCGTTTTCCGGTATATTCCTTAGAAATAAATCCGCGTCAAGCTGGCGTCAAAATTAGACCACTTTTGAGCAATCCGCCGACCGAAAAAGGCAGTGCACCTTTATTACAAACAGCGGAACTTTCGGGAACGGCTGCTGCAATTAACGCCGGATTCTTCAATCGGATCAATCGACTAGCTTTAGGTGCGATTCGGCGGGACAACAAATGGCTTTCCGGGCCGATATTGAACCGCGGGGCGATCGCCTGGAACGATCGAGGCGAATTTGTCATCAATCGTTTGACGTTACAAGAAACTGTGATAACTCCGCTGAATCAGCGTTTGTCTATTTCCCAGTTAAATAGTGCTTATGTGGAATCGGGAATCGGCCGTTATAATCCTGATTGGGGAGCGAGTTATACTCCGTTTTCGGACAATGAAATAGTGGTGACAGTTGCGGGCGATAGAGTTGTCAGCCAATCCCCCGGAGGTGAGGTGGCAAAAACAAATTTCCCAATTCCAGGGAACGGTTATATTTTGGCTTTGCGTTCCAATTTTTCCCCTGCATCTCAATTAACTGCTGGCACTTTATTGCGTTTAGAAACTAACACAATTCCTGCTGATTTCAACCGTTTTCCTTACATTCTAGGCGGCGGGCCGGTGTTGGTAAAAAATAGTAGAGTTGTTTTGGATGCTAAGGCGGAAGGGTTTAGCGATGCGTATGTTCGACAAACAGCGATTCGGAGTGCGATCGGGCGAACTGCTGCGGGGAATTTGCTAATTGTAGCGGTGCACAATCGCGCGGGCGGGGCGGGCCCAAATTTCGCGGAACTAGCGCAGATCTTGCAGCAAATGGGTGCTGTGGAGGCTTTAAATTTGGATGGGGGAAGTTCGACGAGTTTGTATTTGGGAGGGAGTTTGCTCGATCGCCCGCCGTCTACTGCTGCGAGAGTCCATAATGCGATCGGCATTTTCATTCAACCTTGAAATACTCCCCGGCCTGGTTTGCGCGGGGATTCTTGACACTTCACCGACTGATGCTACCTTTCGTAGTCTTACTCTGTCTCTGTGGTTAGAGTCGATGCCTATGTTGCCACAGGACACCTCTCCTTCAGAACTGTACGTGCAGCTTTCACTGCATACAGCTCCTAGTCGATATCTACTTTTCCTTTTGGGAATTTCGAGCTACAC
>NZ_JAIGNI010000106.1 GCF_026130175.1 Lyngbya sp. CCAP 1446/10
CCCCCTCTCCCCCTCTCCCCCTCTTCCCCTTCCGCAGTCAGCAGCCAGCGAGGCACCGGTTGCTGGAAAAATCGCAAGTTTGGGTCAAATTGGTGCGATCGCGAACACACGATTTGCACCGGTTGTGGGGGCTTCCCTTGCAGTTCCCTCTGTTTGAGCAATTCCGGCGAAATCACTCTCATCGTCGTTCCATAAGCCTGTAAAGTGCCGTTGCCGAACAAAACGGCATCGTTTGCTGCTACTTGCTGTTCGAGGTGGGCTTTGTCGTTGGCTGAACCGAATCTCGCGGGCGATCGCACTTGATCTGCAATCTTACCGTCGGCACTGATCGCGAGTATGACTGTGGCGTAAGGTCGATCGATCTTATCTGTCATTAATTTATGGAACTTTCGCACAACATCATAACGGAAAAAGAGGACACGGCAGTGCCGTTTCCCTACCGTAAAATGTCGAATCGCCCGATCGCATAACCATCACCCAATTCATTGTAGGGAAAGAGGAATTTGACAAAATTGGATATTTCTGCTATGATTTCCTGAAGTAAATCGCAATTAAAGCTCAACTATAAATGTATGGAAGCTGTAATTGAAAGCATTGTAAGTAAGCTGCGTTATTTAGGAAAACCGCAGCTAGAAGTAGTTCTTAATTTTGTTGATTTCCTAACTTGGCAGTCAGCTCCTGGTCAGTCATCAAAGGTAAGTGATTCTGATGCAGAAATTAGCGATCGCGATTTTGAAATACTTTTAGATGAACTCGCTGATGATTTTATTAAAAGTCTGGGAGGTAATGTGCCAGTGCTATCAGATTTTGCTATAAGTCGTGAAGGTATCTACGAGGAGCATCCTTAGCAATGTTATGCCTTGTAGATACGAATATTCTGCTGCGGTTTTCCGATCGCTCTCATCCTTTATATCCTGTAATCCGCAATGCTGTAAAAAAATTGCGACAGGATGGATATAAACTGCAAGTAGCCTCACAAAACTGCGTTGAATTTTGGAACGTTGTTACTCGCCCGATCGAGAAAAATGGCTTTGGGTTGACTCCTGCTGATGCCGAGCTCAAGTTACGCCGGATCGAACGTCTTTTCCCATTGTTTCCCGACACGCATCTAACTTACTCGGAGTGGCGTAGGTTGGTTGTTACTTACAGAGTTTTGGGAGTTCAGGTGCATGATGCTCGTCTTGTGGCTATTATGAAAGCAAACGGTGCATCACACATTTTGACGCTAAATGTTAAGGATTTTACTCGCTACGCCAATGAAGGAATTGTGCCGATCGATCCGAATACTATTTCTTAACAATAAAACTCGATCGCCCATTGCCCCAGAAACCGGGTTTTTACCGAAATACTTCCCTACAACCCACAGATTCCGGCAAAAACCCGGTTTCTTTGGTTGAAACCGCCGGGATTTATTTTTTAAGGTAAATAACCTAACGTAAATAATACGATATTTTCTAATTGTGCCAGTATCTCTGGGTTGACTTCACCAATTTTATTTCGCAATCTTGTTTTATCCAAAACTCGTAGTTGATGGCACAATGCAACAGAATCTTGAGTCAATCCTCCTTCACCACCGGGAATCAAAATGCAGGAAGGAAGAGATGCGCGGCGCAGATTAGTTGTGAGAGGAATACTGATAACAGTAGTCGTGTACCTCGAAATAGTATCGTTCTGAAAAACAATTGTAGGACGTACACCAGCCTGTTCGGAACCTTGTGTCGGATCGAGGTTGGCAATCCAGATTTCACCTCGTCTGATTGTCATGCCAAATCCTCATGTTTGAGAAGTTCTGCATATTCGCTGATTCCGAGTTCCGCAAGTTGTCGGTCTTCTTCGGCAAATTCGCTGTAGAGTGCAGCTAAGTTGGTTTCATCGATCGCAGGAATAGTCACTAATCTGGCACGGAATTTCAGAAAGGCAATAAATTCAAATACTTGTTGGAGTTGTTCTCGATCGAGCTTTTCTAAGTCTTGTTGGATTAACTCTTTCATGACAGTCATTTTTGTTGTCAAGTTTTCTGTATTATAGCCCGATCGCACAAATCCCCAAAAGTCGATCGCGGTGTCCCAGAAACCGGGTTTTTTCCGAAATACTTCCCTACCACCCACAGATTCGGGTAAAAACCCGGTTTCTTTGCTGGGTGGCGAGGCCCCAGAAACCGGGTTTTTTCCGAAATACTTGCCTACAACTCACAGATTCGGGCAAAAACCCGGTTTCTTTGCTGGGTGGCGACGGCCCAGAAACCGGGTTTTTTACGAAGATAGTTGATTTTAGTCTAGAAATTTGGTAAAAACCCGGTTTCTTTGTCGAAGTCTGTAAGCCCTGAAAAGCTCTCATCCCAAAGAAGAGACGGCGGTTGAAACCGCGTCTACACAGACAAAACCCACCTCCGTGGGTTGAAGATAATTTGTCTTAGTCCACGGAGGTGGACTTCGTTTGTGTAGCCGCGGTTTCAACCGCCGGGTTCTAATGATATCAACCCTCAAATCAATTTCCCAACAACTCCTGAAACCGCACATCGCCGCGAATCCCATCAAAATCGGTATCAGTTTTTGCCAACTCTCGACATCTTTCCGGTTCCAATTCAATCGCGCGCTGCAAATTTTCCACCGCTAACTCAACCTGATTCTGCAAGGCAAAACAGCAAGATTTATTATAATAAGCACCTGTACAATTTGGATCGATTTCTAAAACTTTATCCCAATTAGCCCTTGCCTCGTCATAACGACCTAAAGTTAGTAAAGCATAAGCTCGATTATCCAAGATATCAGCATCATCAGGCTGCAATTCTAAAGCGCGATCGTAGCTGGATATTGCCTCCTCAGCGCGTCCGAATCTTTGCAGGGCATAGCCGCGCCAGTCCCATAAATAGGCTTGATTAGGTTCGATTTTAATCGCTAAATCTAAACAGCAAATAGCTTGCTCGTAGCGTTCTAACTCGAATATTTCTTTCGTTTTTTCAAACCAAAATTCGTAGTCATCGGGCTGAATGTTAATAGCAACATCCCAGTTTTCGCGCGCCAATTCTTGACTGCCACACTTCATTTGTGCAAAGCCTAGACAAAACCAAAAATCGCGGTCTTTCCCGGCTATTTTTCTTGCTTGGTCGAGACTGACAATGGCTTCTGCATAGCGCTCCAACTCATACAAAACCTTACCTTGTTCCCACCAAACAATCAGCGCATCCGGCCTTATTTCTGTAACTTCAGCTAATTTTGCTAGGGCGGCTTTATATTGTCCTTGTTTTGCCAGCCTCAAACCACTGTAAAACAAATTAACGGAATTATTTAGCCCAGCAGCATCGCCCAAATCCCCCATTCCTTCCAAACGCAGGAAATGCACCCGGCCCGAATCATCGCCCGCTACAACTGTCACTCCATCAGGCGCAAAAGCACAGCCGTTAAACGGACCATCTCCGGTGAAACTAGCAACCTCTGTAGCTATGAGCAAATCCCAGACTTTCAGGGTATTATCGTTTGAAGCGGAAATCGCGGTTTTTCCGTCGGGTGCGATCGCCACTGCTTTTACCGAGTTACGATGACCGGTGAGAGTTTTTAGTTCCCAGCCTGTCTCGATGTCCCAGATTTTCAGCGTTTTATCCTCTGAAGCGGAAATCACTGTTTTGCCATCGGGTGCGATCGCCACTGCATTTACTCCGCCGTAACTATGACCCGTGAGAGTTTTCAGTTCTGAGCCTGTCTCGGTGTCCCAGATTTTCAGGGTTTTATCCTCTGAAGCGGATATCGCGGTTTTGCCGTCGGGTGCGATCGCCACTGCTCGTACCGCGTCACTATGACCGGTGAGAGTTTTCAGTTCCCGGCCTGTTTCGGTGTCCCAGATTTTCAGGGTTTTATCATTGGAATTGAACAATGATCCTGAAGCGGAAATTGCGGTTTTACCGTCGGGTGCGATCGCCACTGCTTTTACCCAGCCAGTATGACCGGTGAGAGTTTTCAGTTCCCGGCCTGTCTCGGTGTCCCAGATTTTCAGCGTTTTATCCTCTGAAGCAGAAATTGCGGTTTTACCGTCGGGTGCGATCGCCACTGCATTTACCGAGTCACTATGACCGATGAGAGTTTTCAGTTCTGAACCTGTCTCGGTGTCCCAGATTTTCAGCATTTTATCATCTGAAGCGGAAATCGCGGTTTTTCCATCGTGTGCGATCGCCACTGCATATACACAGTCACTATGACCCGTGAGAGTTTTCAGTTCTGAACCTGTCTCGGTGTCCCAGATTTTCAGCGTTTTATCCTCTGAAGCGGAAATCGCTGTTTTTCCGTCGGGTGCGATCGCCACTGCATATACACAGTGACTATGACTGGTGAGAGTTTTCAGTTCTGAACCTGTCTCGGTGTCCCAGATTTTCAGCGTTTTATCATCTGAAGCAGAAATCGCGGTTTTGCCGTCGGGTGCGATCGCCACTGCATATACACAGTCACTATGACCCGTGAGAGTTTTCAGTTCTGAACCTGTCTCGGTGTCCCAGATTTTCAGCGTATTATCCCATGAAGCGGAAATCGCGGTTTTGCCGTCGGGTGCGATCGCCACTGCAAATACCAAGGAACTATGACCCGTGAGAGTTTTCAGTTCCCGACCTGTCTCGGTGTCCCAGATTTTTAGGGTATTATCCGATGAAGCGGAAATCGCTGTTTTTCCATCCGGTGCGATCGCCACTGCATATACACAGTCACTATGACCCGTGAGAGTTTTCAGTTCCCGACCTGTCTCGGTGTCCCAGATTTTCAGGGTATAATCCCATGAAGCGGAAATCGCTGTTTTTCCGTCGGGTGCGATCGCCACTGCATATACCCAATCACTATGACCCGTGAGAGTTTTCAGTTCCCAGCCTGTCTCGATGTCCCAGATTTTTAGGGTATTATCCGAAGAAGCGGAAATCGATGTTTTTCCATCCGGTGCGATCGCCACTGCATTTACCGATTCACTATGACCCGTGATAGTTTTCAGTTCTGAACCTGTCTGGGTATCCCAGATTTTCAGGGTGTGATCTCTGGATGCGGAAATAGCTGTTTTGCCGTCGTGTGCGATCGCCACTGCATTTACCCTGGAACTATGACCGGTGAGTGTTCGCAAACATCCTTCACCAGGCTGCTCTAAATTAGCTTTCAAAGGCCGCAACCAAGGACGATCTTTCCACTCCTTTGCTTGTCCCAGCATCCCCTGAATCCCAGGCATTTCAAAATCCAACAACCTCCCCAATAAATGCCCTGCAAGCTGCGTTTTATCCCTTTCCAAAATATGCGCCGACTTGCGAATTGCCCCTTGAATCAATCTCAGAGTTTCACTTTGCTCCCCCGACAGCAACACATCAGAAATTCTCGCTAAATCGTAATCATCAATTAGCGCTTGTACCCCCAAAAATTCCAGTTTCATCTCAATAAAACCGAAATCCGTCAACCAAGCACAATAACGGTCAACCTTCCCCCGTTTCGCAAATCTCTTGGGTTGGTATTTCACCAACAAATCTCGATCTTCCTGACACTGCTGCGCCAACCACAAACCTAAATCGCTCATAGCGGCGCTCCTCCTGTAGAGTTATCGCTAATGTCATCGTTAATGTCATCCAGTGTTATTCCTGCCGACTGCACAGTTTCATCCGCTTCTAGAAACTGCCGAAAACTGTTGTGATAGATAGTGTATCGAGTTTCCTTCCCTACTTTCTCATGTCGCAAAAACGAATTCCATTTTCCGAGCACCTGCTGTACTTTCATAACATTTTTCTCGCGGGCAGATTTAGCCAACCAGCGACCAGAAACAGGTTCCTCTGCTTGCGACAGAAAATAGATAATCCTAACTTTCAATTCCAGCAGAGGATCGTCTTCCCTGCCCATCATCTGTCCCCAGTGTTTTTGATAATATTCCTCCAAACCCGCTGGCAAATCATTTAAATTCACATCATTGTACGTGTCGCCTTCAATCTCATCAAGTACGTGGCGGAGATAGATAAATTTCTTTTCGCTTTTCTCGGCTACCGCCGTCACAAACTGTTCCCGCTGCAAATTTCGAGCTTTAATCCAATCCTTAATTAACTGGCTTCTCTCCGTGCGTTTTGCCAGAAAAGCCTTGACATCTTCGAGACTTTCTGCACTGTATTTCATCAAATCAAAAACAGTCTTGTTAGCTGCCGGCATAGGCAGGAATTCCGGCCGCTTGGAAACAATAAAATAAACGTTATCAGGCAAATCATTAGGCAAGTACGAAACATTGCTACCGCTAGTTTGAGCCTTCCAATCAACTTCATCCAGCGCATCCACCACAAAAATTATTTTTTTATCCCTGCTAGACTTAGCGCTAACTTCCTCCAGCAACTCGCATAGAACGATGTTGTTTTTTATGGCATTTTCCGGCATTCGCGGATATTTATGTTTAAGGTAAAAACCCTCAATTAACTGAGTGCAAGCATTTTCCAAAAAAGTTTCAGCGCTGACAATTCCGTCCGGTTTAGAGTTGAAATGAGTAACGCAGCGACGCTTCAGCATCACCACACAAGCAGCCATGATCGCGCTTTTCCCAACACCAGGTTCCGCCTCTAAAACAAAATAGCCTTTCTGATTTTTCCTCAGAAACTCGTTAATTGCTTCAAACACAAATTTCCGACCAGTAAAGTCTTTAATTCTGTCCTGAATAATCGTCTCAGACTTAACGGGAATCGGCAAACCGGGTGCAGTAGGATCGATATATCTTTCCAGCAATGCCCGAATCTGCGCCAAATCGTCGCGGATGCCAATTTCCATCGCGCCCAATTTTGCCATCACTTGACAAATCTGTTCGCGAGTCGCCACCGCCTCCAACTTGTCCAGAATCTCCCGATTTTGCAGCCCCAAATCCTTGAGATCCGCCAAAGCAATTTGGTGCAAATTCAACAGCATCGCCGCAAACTTTTCTCCACCCTGCGCCGCATCTCGTTTCAGCACTTCGCGGTACGCCTTCGGGAATGTTTCGTAGAGTCTTTGCGCCACAAATTCCACGATTTCTGCATCAAAGGATTTCCCCTCGCTGCGGGCGAATTCCCCGATGAATCTTGCCCAATCTGCCGGTGTCAATCCCGTCACCCGATCGAACTCCGCAGCATCCGCCGAAAAAATCAGAGTCAGTTGCTCTTCGGAAATATTTAAACCCCTTGACAAATCCGCCCCTTGTGTGCTAATATTCAGCCAATATTCAGGAGTCTTGTCGGCTAATTTATCTAAATCCTGTTCTGGATAGGGCAAATTTTTCGTTTCGGCGATCGCAATTAACTCATCCAATTTCGCCACATCGTATTTCAAAATATAGCCGATCGCCTCACCAGCCGCCTTACTCAAATCATGATTATCAAGAATATTCGGATTTTTCGCCAACTTTTCGGCCATCCGATTTCCCAAGTCGTTAGCCGCCATATTCCCCGCAATACCACCCGCGATCGTTGCTAAAATAGCAATCCCCCCAACGACGGGATTAGCCATCACACCCAATGCTGCTGTCACACCCGGATTGGCGATCGCGCTAGCAATCATTGGCGCAACACCCATCACCGCACTGCATCCAAGAACCCTAACTTTAGTATTAGCTAAATCAACTAACGACATACTTTTAATATTCCCCGCACTTTGCAACAGTTTAGCGCGGTCAGATAATTAAATACAAAGTTAATTAATCTCACATCTTCCACCATTCTTAAGAACAGGCAAGATGCCTGTTCCACAATCATTTTTAGGAACAGGCAAGATGCCTGTTCCACAAAACTAAATTTTCTTGTGGGGCGGGCGTCTCGCCCGCCCAAAAATATAATCTGCCCGCCCCCGCAACCGACTGGCTGCCCCGCAACGGTTTGTAAAGTTTTTTTTCAACCCGATCGCACAGCTTGTATTTAACGGATAATGTCAGATCATTTATTTTTGTCCTCCAGCGATCGCCCTCAAAACAACTTTACTTTTCTTTACAAACAGCAACGAAAACACGGCGCAGAAAACAATAATTTCGTTACAGACTTTAAATGCGACGCGCGATCGACTAAAGTAAAAAAAATGGCTTTATCCGTTTATTCATCGCAAAGGAAACAAAGCTCATGGTTCAACGCGGTTCGACAGTCCGGATTCTCCGCAAAGAATCCTACTGGTATCAAGAAGTGGGCACCGTTGCTACGGTAGACCAAAGCGGCATTAAATACCCAGTTATCGTTCGCTTTAACGCCGTAAATTATGCAGGCGTCAACACCAACAACTTCGCCCAAAGCGAAGTAGTCGAAGTTGCAGCCCCCAAAGCAAAAGCCAAAACAGCGACTCCAGCAGCTTCCGGCGGCAAGCAAACCACCATCGATCCGAAAACCCGCAAAACCGGCGGCGGCGGAGCCCCCAACCAGCCGAAAACTTCGGCAGACAGCAAACCAGGTGCCGAAGTGCCCGGCAGCGTCGAAGGTGCACCGAATCAAGGAACAGAACAGCGCTAATTGTGCCAGAACTGCCAGAAGTTGAAACTATTTGCCGGGGTTTGAATCAACTTACCCTCGATCGCGAAATTTTGGGCGGAGACGTGCTGTTAAATAGCTCGATCGCCCGCTCAATCTCTGCGACCGATTTTTTGACAAAACTCAAAGGAAAGTCGATCGCATCTTGGTACAGGCGTGGCAAATACCTTCTGGCAGAACTATCGCAAGGGAGAGGGGGAGACGGGGAGAGGGGGAGACGGGGAG
>NZ_JAIGNI010000107.1 GCF_026130175.1 Lyngbya sp. CCAP 1446/10
GGGCATGGGGCATGGGGCATGGGGCATGGGGCTGGGATTTTTTATAATTTATTCCCTGCGCCCTATGGAGTTCAAATAAGCGTTAAGTTTGGGCAGTAACTTATCGATAATTGGTTTAAATTTGCTTACTTGTTCGCTTGTGATAAGCTGTCTAGCATAGGCTAATCTTAATCAGTTTACGGTCTCGTACAAAGAGCCTCTAGCAATTTTTACAAAACGCCGATTATCTTGGTCACTATGACGACCTCTTCCTTCAGCAATATTAGCACAGACACTATCAGCAGACCGAACAATTTGTTTGCCGATCGTATCTTTTGTGAAGTAATCCTATTTTTTAACAGTCTCCCAAATCTCGTTTGCTAAACTTTCCGCCAACTTGTAAACCTCTAATTCTTCAAAATCAGGTCTTCCCATAACTACCTCAAAAACTCAACTATAGCGGTTCTCAAAAAAGTGAGGTATGCCAAATGCCCTGTTTGGCCAATGCCCTGTTTGGCCAATGCCCATTAGCAATTAGTTTTCAGCGGAATCTCGATCGCAAATTCTGCACCCTGTCCCGGCGAAGAAGTGCATTTGAGCGACCCGTTGTGTCTGTCTGTAACAATTTGATAGCTAATCGACAAGCCCATCCCAGTGCCTTTACCCACAGGTTTAGTGGTAAAAAACGGGTCAAAAAGCCGAGTGCCGACAGTCTCCGGTATTCCCGGCCCGTTGTCAGTAATCCGAATGATTACCTTGCCGGCTGGCGATATTTCAGTGCGGATGCGGATGTTGCTGGGCTGTTGCCGCATTTCCTCAGCAGAACGGCGCAGATCCCGTTCTTCCAAAGCATCCAAAGCATTGCTCAAGATGTTCATAAATACTTGATTTAACTGTCCGGCATAACATTCTACTAAGGGCAGTTGAGCGTATTCTTTAATCACCTCAATTTCTGGATGATTGTGTTTAGCTTTGAAGCGATGCTGCAAAATCATCAGAGTGCTATCTATGCCGTCATGAATATTTACTGCTTTCATTTCCGCTTCATCCATGCGGGAGAAGGTGCGGAGAGAAGCAACGATTTGTTGAATGCGATCGGCACCGACTTTCATCGAAACAAGCAACTTTGGCAAGTCTTCCCTCAGAAATTCTAGTTCAATATTTTCTATTTCATTTTGAATCTCTGCAACAGGAACAGGATAGTGGTTTTCGTAAAGTTCGAGCAAGTTAAGCAAGTCTTGAGTATAGTCGTTGGCATGGGTGAGATTGCCGTAAATAAAGTTAACTGGGTTGTTGATTTCGTGGGCAACTCCTGCGACGAGTTGACCGAGAGATGACATTTTTTCGCTTTGAATTAACTGCGATTGAGTGTTGGTTAATTGCTGTAATGTTTGCTCTAATTCGTGAGCTTTATTGCGAGTTTGGGTGTAAAGTTCGGCTTGGTTGATGGCGATCGCCAATTGAACTGTAATCCCTTGCAACAATTCGACTTCGCTGTCGCTCCAAGGCCTCACAGAACGGCTGTTGCAGCAGCTAATTGCACTCACTACCCCGGAAAGTGCCTGCATGGGAATGATTAATAGCGATTGGTAGCCCATTGCTCTCACGGTTTCTTTCCACACAGGATCTGCGACTGTTTCGACATCATCAATCCGCAGCATTTCCATCTGCAAGATTTGTTGTCCAATCAGACCGAAATCGGAAGCTTGATAGCGACCTGTTAAATCGGGAAGTTGGGCCCGGCGAGATTCTTTAATAATTTCCCAGTAAGGCTGGTCTCCGTCGTCGCGGTACCAGGCAAAATTGCAGCAATCGATCTGCATGAAAGCGCGAATTTCCTCAACTGCGACTGTAACGATGCTGTCGAAGTCGAGGGAATTGCGGATTTGGGCGGTGAGAATGTTGAGCAATTTTTCTCGATCTGCTTGCTGTTTGAGTTGGGATGCAGATTGCTTCAAGGCAATTTCTGCTAGTTTGCGATCGGTAATGTCTTCGGTGACAGCTAATAGGTATTGCGGTGTGCCATCAGCATCGAGTATTGCGGTTTTCTTCGTATGAAATATGCGAGTCTCGCCTTCTCTTGTTTGAATCAGTTCTTCGGGAATGTCTACAATTTGCCCGCTGGCGAGCGCTTCCCGGTCTTTGGCGGTGAACAAGTCGGCTTGTTCTGTTGGGAAACAATCGTAATTATTTTTGCCCATAACTTCTGCTGCACTGAAACCAAGCAACTCTTGGGCCGCCGGGTTCCACAGTACAAATCGCAACTCTTCTGCTTCTTTGCCAAATACTCCTACGGGTATGGTGTTGAGCACTGATTCCATAAAATTTTGAGCCTGTTGCAGTTCTGCTTCCGCCGCTTTGCGATCGCTAATATCTCGCACGTTGGCAATGACGCTGAGATTGCCGTTGAGATAAATTCTTGACACCGCAATTTCTGCATCAAAGGTTGAACCGTCGTTGGGACGCCTAGCTTTCCATTCGATACGGGTGCTTTCGCCTGATAATACTTTTTCCCAAAGTTCTCTCATTAGTTGAATAGGATTTTCGTCGCTGGAATAGTCCTTGGTAATTGATAATTTAATGGCTTCTTCCCGACTAACTCCGTACATTTCTAACATTCGATCGTTGACATCGAGAATGTTACCTTCTAAGTCTTGAATGAAGATAGCATCGTAGACATTGTTAAAGATGGTTCGCAGGTTTTGCTCGGAAACTTGCAGGGCTGCTTCTGCCTGTTTGCGATCGGCAATTTCTTGTTCTAACTGAGTGACTGCTTGAGAAAGTTCGGCGGTGCGATCGCTCACTCTGTCTTCCAACTCGGTTGCTGCTTGCCGCAGGGCTGCTTCGGCGGCTTTGCGATCGGTAATGTCGAGCGCCGTGCCGAACAATTTTACCACCTTGCCATTGGCATCGGTTTCAGCTTGACCCAAAGCATTGATGTACCGTAATGTGCCATCGGGACGATAAAACCGGTGATCAAAATCGTAGGGAATGCCGAATTCAATGCTCTGCTGTACTTGCGTTTGCCACAATTCCAAATCTTCTGGATGACACCAAGAGAGTTGCTGCTCTACGCTGGGCGCAGCCGCAGCCGGTTCGAACCCAAAGATGCGGAAGAGTTCTTCCGACCAAGTGACGGTTTCCGTGGCTGGGTTGAATTCCCAATTACCGACGTGGGCGAGTCTCTGGGCTTCTTGTAGTTGCCGCTGGCTGTCGCGGATGGCGGTTTCGGCAACTTTGCGATCGGTAATGTCGAGCGTGACGCCACAAAATACGATTTCGCCGTTCTCGCTGCGGGTGGGGATGGAGTCGCTCTGCCACCAGCGAATCTCACCGTCGGGCTTGACTAACCGCCCTTCGTAGTGCCAGGGAGAGAGATTTTCGACGGCTTCGGTGACGGAAGCGATGTAGGTTTCCAAGTCTTCGGGGTGGACGCGGGAAATGAAGGAGGTGATGTCTTGCATCATTTCTGCTGCGGTGATGCCGGCGATATCTTCGATGCGATCGCTGATATAGTCAACTCTCCACTCTCCCTCTCTGCTGCAAAATTGGAACAGGGCTCCGGGGATGGTAGCTGCGATCGTCCGAAACTTGGCTTCGCTGGCGGTGAGAGCGCTAAAAGTCTGGCGCAGTTCGGCGGTGCGGGCTTCAACTCTGCGTTCTAGTTCGGCGTTGGCGTGTTGCAATGCTGCTTCGGCGCGCTTGCGATCGGTAATGTCGGTAGCTGTACCGGTGGTGCCGAGGAAGTTTCCGGTTTCGTCGTACAGGGGGATGGCATTGAACATCAAATGTTTCATGCTGCCGTCTTTGGCAATTTGGGTAGTTTCGTACTGGAAAATTGATTCTCCCGCAAACAGGCGGGCGAAAACAGCTAAATCTTTCTCGGCTTGTTCTGGTGTCACAAAATCGGAGAACGGTCGATCGAGCATTTCTGCTGGTTCGTAACCGTAGATATACCTAACTGCTGGGTTGACGAAGGTGTAGTGTCCAGTCGCATCGACAGACCAAATCATGTCTTGGGAAGTTTCTACCAGACTGCGGTATTTGGTTTCGCTGGCTTTGACGGCTTCTTCTGCTGCTTTGCGTTCCGTCATGTCGCGGGAGACGCCGACAGTCATGGTGATTTGGCCGTCTTGATTGCGGATTGGTGTTTTGACTGTACTCCACAGCCGCACTTCTCCGTCGTAGCGCGTCACCGGTTCTTCGGCAATTTGCAGGGTTTGTCCGGTTTCAAATACGAAGGTGTCATCTTTAATGTACTGGAGAGTGTGGTCAGGTTCGGCGAAAGGTGCGTCTACGAGCCCTTGCACTTCCTCTTGACTCATGCCGTAATAGTCGCGGAAGGCTTGATTTGCCCAGACGATTTGGGATTTGGGGCCTTTGACTAATACCATATCGGCGATCGAATCGAGAATTTGGTGATATTTTCGCTCGCTGTCGCGGAGTTTCTGCTGCGCCGATTTGATTTCTGCTAATTGCCTCTGGGTTTGCCAGTGCAATTCGGCCTGAGAAATTGCGACTGCTAAATGGTCGCCTACTTGTCTGGCAAATTCGATTTCGTCTTCCTGCCAATCGCGGGGTTCGCCGCACTGGTGAATGCAAAGCAATCCCCACAAATGTTGCCCTTGCAGTAGGGGTACGACTAAGTTTGCTCTGATTTGAAATCGCTTGAGGATTTTGAGGTGACAGGGACTCAACCGGGCTGTGTAGATGTCGCTGACTGCTTGAACGTATCCTTTGGCGTAGTTGGCGGCAAATTGCTCGCCGAAGCAGTGGTCATGAACTTTTGCGCCCAGGGATGGGCTGTATTGGGGCAGCACGTCTTCGGAGACTACTTCGCCGTCGTTCCACTCGGATTCGGGAAGGAAGCGGTAGACGGCGACTCGATCGGCATTTAGGAGTTGCCGGACTTCGGTGGCTGTGGTTTTAAATATTGTTTCTAAGTCTAGGGATTCGCGAATTTTGCCAATCACTCCCATCAGGGCTTGCAGCTTTTTGAACCAGGTTTGAGACTGCGTTTCTCTTTCTAGGTGAGCTAGCTTTTCGCGCAGGTTGGTTACTTCTTGGTAAAGGTATTCATGAAACATAATGTTATTTTTTTAGTTTTTTTGCGGTTTGGTATCGAGGTATAGCAGTTGACAGTTGACAGTGGACAGTTGACAGTTGCATAACGGGAATCAAACCATTGATACAGTACGGGTATCGCCTCTATTCATGAAGTTATTTATGTCCTCACCGATGTGGCGGTTGCTATACATAGCATCCCCATAGCGCTCTGCAAGTCGAGCCTGGTAAATCAACAAGGCAAAGGACAAATTCTGCTGCTTCTGCTAGCACTTAGCAGCTACTCGTCCTGCATATCCCTATTTTTTCTAGATTTGGAGGTCAATCGAGTATCTTAACTCAGTATATTTACGGTAAAAACGGGCGATCGGTGATTGGCTGCGTCATAAATTGTCAATAATTGAGAATTGTACTCGCCCAACTTACGCATAAACCCGGTTTCTTAACGTAATTAAGTCTGGGAAGCTGGGAAACTGGAAACGAGAAACCCGGTTTCATGGCGGGAGTGGGCCCAAAGTCTTGACTAAGTTTGACATTTTTTCCTCCCCTGTGGTTGCAATTGTCACCTTTTTCTGATTATCGCAAACTCGATCGATGTTATCCTTAGTTTTGCGATCGAATATCCGGTTGGGAGTCCTTTTATTAAAATTTGTTTAAATTTAGATCAGTTGAAAATTAGATAGAGCCTTTCGAGCGAAAAATGAGGTGCGCTTGGATTTTTGATAATTGGTAATTGAGGACTTATATAGGTTGCCAGAAACCGGATTTTTTACCAAAATGCTAACCAAAAACCCTTAATTTTGGTAAAAACCCGGTTTCTTGAGTCTTCTGTGTAAGCCATATAATTAAAAAGCCGGCGTACCTCACAAAGGGTGAGCAAGGCTATCAGCGGTTTTTTGTTGACTTAACGGGCAGTTTTCAGTATCGCCTTTGCTTCGTCAATATTTTGGGAAACCACTTTGCCAGATTCGATAAACGCAGCTTTTTCCGTATCACTGAGTTCGAGTTCGACCACCTGTTCTACTCCCTGAGATCCCAAGCGGCAGGGAACACCTAAAAATAGATCTTTCACGCCATATTGACCGTCCAAATAGACTGAGCAAGGCAAGAGTCGCGATTGATTTAATACAATTGATTCTACCATCAAACAGGTAGAAGATGCGGGTGCAAAATAAGCACTACCAGTCTTCATCAATCCGACAATTTCTGCGCCGCCGTGGCGTGTGCGTTGTACAATGCGATCGATCGCCCCAGCATCCATCAGTTGAGCGATGGGAATGCCGTTGACAGTGGAATAGCGGGGTACAGGAACCATTAAATCGCCGTGGGAACCGAGGACAGTTGCATTGACTTCAGCAATGGAAACGCCCAATTCCATAGCAATAAAAGTTTGAAAGCGGGCGGAGTCGAGAATTCCCGCCATACCCATGACTCGGTGTTTTGGTAAACCCGTAGCTTCCCACGCTAAATAAGTCATGATATCTAGGGGATTTGTGACTACGATTAAAATGGCTTCGGGGGAATGGGCGATCGCACTTTTTGCAGCTTCGGTAACAATTCGAGCATTGATTTTAATTAAATCTTCGCGATTGATACCGGGTTTGCGGGGGATGCCGGCGGCAATTACGATGATATTTGAGTTAGCGGTATCTGTATAATCGTTTGTACCGACGATTTGGCGATCGTGGCGTTCGACCCCCCTAGCTTGCATCAAGTCCAAAGCAATTCCCTGCGGCCAACCTTCGACAATATCTAGCAATACTACATCTGCTAGATTTTTCTCGGCAATTCGTTGGGCTAAGGTGCTACCGACTTTGCCTGCACCGATAATTGAGACGCGGGTTGATGGATAATTTGAAGGGGAATTCATTCGATTTTAGATTTGGGATTTGAGACTTGAGATTTTAAGAATGAGCTTAATTAGGGTAAGGTGCGCGGTGCACACCCTACCTTAGATCAAGAACACTGATGTTTTGTTTCAGTGAGTTAGTTAAAATCTTCGAGTTGGTCTACGCGCAGCCAAATATTGGGGGTGGGGACTTTGCCGAATTTGACGAAGGCGTACTCGCCGCGAACATCCATCACTTCGCCTTTTGTTTCAAATAGATAGGAGGAAAAGCGCTGATCACTGGCTTGGGCTTCTAGGCTGTTTTCCAATTTTTCGCGAATTGCGCGGACTATGCTACCTTTTTTGATTGCCATGACTTGCTCTTCTTAATTTGTAAAAGTATACAAATTTTAATGCTGATTTGGCTTTAATACCAGTTAAAAAAGTCGGCGGTTGATTGAGTCGGCGGTTGAAACCGATCCTTGTCAAACGAAGTCTGCCTCCGCAGACTCAAGAGTCGGAAGAGTCGGCGGTTGATTGAGTCGGCGGTTGAAACCGATCCTTGTCAAACGAAGTCTGCCTCCGCAGACTCAAGAGTCGGAAGCTGGGATTTTGTATATTCGTTAAATCCGCTACATAATCTGTTGCCGAACTGCTTATTTCTGACAGGCGGGGCAGTAATGAGTCGATCGCCCTGCTAATTTTATCTTTTCAATGGTTGTAGAGCAAGTGCGGCAGGGTTGACCAGCGCGATTGTACACCCAAGCGACGCCGCCGTAGTTGCCGTTCACACCTTGGACGTTGAGAAAATTGCTGAAAGTTGTGCCACCGGAGGCGATCGCCTTTTGTAGAACTTGAATGATAGCTGAATGGATGCGATCAATTTGCTCTCTTGTCAAATCCGCGCACAGAGTTGTCGGCATTACTCCCGACAAAAACAAAGTTTCATCTGCATAAATATTGCCCAAACCCGCTACCAGTGTCTGGTCTAGCAAAGCTGTTTTAATTGGTCGCGCCCGTCGGTGTAGCTTGCGGGCTAAATATTCTGTGGTAAATTCGTCGGAAAATGGTTCCGGGCCTAGGAGTTTCAGGCCGGTGACTGTGCTAGAAACTTCGGTTTCTGCGGGCACGTACCACATTTGTCCGAAGGTGCGCTGGTCTACAAACCGCAATTCTTGGTTTCCTGCAAAAAATAGGCGGACTCGCGCGTGTTTTGGCAGTGGTTCGGATTCGTTTACCCACAATAATTGTCCGGTCATCCGCAGGTGCACGCCCAACCAGCCGGCTTTTGAAGGCAGAAGGGAGAAGGAAGAAGGCACAAGGGAAGAACTAGGAGTTTGAGTTAGGAATTCTGTCCCTCCCCCACTCTCCCCC
>NZ_JAIGNI010000108.1 GCF_026130175.1 Lyngbya sp. CCAP 1446/10
GGTATTTATGTAAGTCTTTTAAGATAATTAAATTTTTGTTTGAGTTTTTCACAAACGAACATAAATTTGATTTCCCCAAAATCCATCAATACACCTATACATAGAAAATGATTTAGGATTGCTATAGTCATCGAAACTACAGGTTTAGCCGACCCCGCACCCGTAATTCAAACATTTTTTGTAGACGAAGATATGCGGGACAAATTGCTGCTGGATGCAGTTGTCACTGTCGTTGATGCCAAGCACATCTGGCAACATTGGGATGCAGAGGAAGTTCAAGAACAAATTGCTTTTGCTGACGTGGTTTTGCTCAACAAAACTGATTTAGTGACTGACGGAGAATTGGCTGAATTAGAAAAGCGAATTCGCGCCATGAATGCAATGGGAAAAATTCACCGTACTCAGAACGCTGAATTAGCAATGGATGCTTTGTTAGGCGTTAAAGCCTTTGACTTGAACCGAGCCTTAGAAATCGAACCAGACTTTTTGGGCGAACATGAACACGAACATGACGTAACAGTAACTTCCGTAGCAATAGTCGAATCCGGCGCTATTGACGGCAACAAATTTAGCGATTGGATTGAGGAATTGTTACGAACTCAAGGCCCGAATATCTTTCGGACAAAAGGCATTTTGAATATAGCTGGAAAAGACGAGCGATTTGTTTTTCAAGGAGTACACATGATGTTCGATGGTCGGCCGGATAGAGCTTGGAAAGCCACCGAAACTCCGAAAAATGAACTCGTATTTATCGGCCGCAACTTAAACGAAACTCAATTGCGAGAGGATTTCCATCGGTGTCTAGTTTAAAAAGTAGCGAACAAACTCTGGAATTTCACGCCGCAGCCATGCTTTCTGACTACATAACTGCTGTTACGTGGTCGCCGGATGGCGCAACTTTAGCAGTTTGTTCCGCTGCGGGCGAAGTGATGCTGGCGACAGGGGAAATTAATAAATTGTCTTTGCAACCGCTGCAAAGTGCCACGGGTAAATCGGTAGATTGTTTATCTTTTTCTGCCGATAGTCAATTCTTAGCTGCGGGCGGACAAGATGGAAAAGTGCAAATTTGGAGGGTTGATTCTGGCGAATTAATTGCTAGTTTGGACAATCACCGTGTCTGGGTTGATAAATTAGCTTGGAGTCCCCACTGCAATCAGTTAGCTTTCAGTATGGGCCGCTGTGTTCAAGTCTGGAATGCTGATGATCATATTGTGGAAGTAACGCTGAATTTCGAGTCATCATCTATCCTAGATTTAGCATGGCATCCGATTGTTCAATACCTGGCAGTTAGCGGCTATCAAGGTGTTAAAGTTTGGAGTGGCGAAGACTGGGACGAAGACCCGGAAATTTTATCAGTACCGTCTGTAACAGGTGCAATTGCTTGGTCGCCACAAGGGGAATATTTAGCCTGCGGCAATATGGATAATACTCTAATTGTTAGTGAATGGGGCAACTTGGAACCGTGGGTAATGCAGGGTTTTCCGGGGAAGGTTCGGGAGTTGGCTTGGTCGGATCAAATTAATTCTTTGGCACCTTTGTTGGCTGCTTCGAGTTCTCAAGGTGTTTCTGTTTGGGCAAGAGATGCTGATGAAAGTGTCGGTTGGGAAGGTTGGGCTTTAGAAGTTCATGAAAATGTGGTAAGTGCGATCGCCTTTCAGCCTAACACATTTTTATTAGCTTCCGCCGCCGCCGACGGTCAACTTTGTTTGTGGTACGAAGCAGAACAATTGCTGCAAATTCTAGAAGGTGCAGAGGCTGGTTTTTCCTGTCTCGCATGGCATCCCGATGGTCAGTTTCTCGCGGCTGGTGGCTGTGGTGGCGAATTGGTGGTTTGGTCGAAATCTACGGGCAGCAAGGGATTCGGGTGAGGTTGAGTTCGCATAACGACCGATCGCACTCCAAGTTGCAAAAACATCAACAATTGAAAACTTGCACTTTACAGAAGGCTAGATTAATATAACATTTTAGTGGCTGCATTATCCTTAAGGGCGATCGACAATTATGACCGAACAGCAATTTCTCGAACAACTCAACAGCATTCTCGACCAAAACCACCTGCTGAAACACCCGTTCTACCAAATGTGGAACGAAGGTAAACTCGACCTCGCAATGCTGCAAGAGTACGCACAAGAATACTACCTGCAAGTCCACAACTTCCCCACCTACGTTAGCGCTACGCACGCCGCCTGCGACGACATCAAAATTCGTCAAATGCTCCTCGAAAACCTGATAGAAGAAGAGCGAGGCGCTGCAAATCACCCTGAACTGTGGCTGCGCTTTGCCGAAGGTTTGGGTTTAGACAGAAACGCTGTTCTTTCACACGAACACTTAGAAAAAACTACAGAATCCGTCCGCATTCTCAAAGACTTAGCGCGCAGCGAATCTCCCGTCAAAGGTTTAGCTGCCCTTTATGCTTACGAAGCACAAATCCCCGAAGTTTCTACAACCAAAATTGCTGGTTTAAAGGAATTTTACGGCATCGATTCACAAGCTGCTTTGTCTTTCTTTCAAGTCCATGAAAAAGCCGACGAGTTCCACTCGCAAGCCACCCGCGAAGCGCTGTTACAGCTTTGCCAAACTGAAGAAGCACAGCAAGAAGCGCTGTTAGCTGCCGAGAAAGCAACTTCTGCTCTTAATTTACTGCTTGATGGTGTTTACGAAACCTATTGTCAAGCTAAGTAAGCTTCAGTTGACAGTTGACAGTTGACAGTTGACAGCTTCTTTCTGGTAAAAAACGCATATTTGCAGGGCGGGTTGAAAAGCATTGGTGTCAACTTACTGTCAAACGTAGTAATAACTTTCTTGTTTGACGACTGGCCCAGATCCCCCCTAGCCCCCCTTAAAAAGGGGGGAACCGGAAAATATCAAAGTTCTCCTTCAAAAGGAGAGAACCGGATAGAATCAAAGTCCCCCTTCTTAAGGGGGATTTAGGGGGATCTAGACTCAGCTAGCAGCGAGATTTATCAAAATGTTTACACTGAATAGGACTATTCTCCTTTCTTTCTGGTCAAAATTCCTTGACTGGGACTGAACAGCAAAGCTACTAAAAATAATCCAAATACAACTAATACAATTGCCGCACCAGATGGCATATTAAAATAATAGCTGAAATACATCCCAGTTACACTAGCTATAATTCCAATTATAGCACCAAATCCCATCATTAAGTGTAACTCTTTTACCAACAAATACGCCGTAATTCCAGGCCCGATTAACAGCGAAATTACTAACAGCGCCCCCACAGTTTGCAAACTCGCCACAATCGTTAGTGTAATCGCCGAAATCATCCCCAAATAAATCAAGTTTACAGGTAAACCGGATGCTTGCGCTCCCAGCGGGTCGAACGTATAGAATAGCAGTTCTTTGTAAAAGATTTTAACCGCCACCAAAATAATCACTGTTATGAGGAAAGTCTGCTGCACATCAGACGGTGCAACTGACAATATATTGCCGAACAGAAACCCGTCTAAATCTAATTTTGTCGTCCGTAATAGGCTAATCAATGTGACGCTAATTGCTAAGAATGTAGACAAAATCAATGCCATGATTGCATCAATTTTGAGCCGCGATTGCGATTGAATCCATGCCATAATTACGGCGCTGATGATTCCTGAGATAAACGCGCCGATGGAAATATTGAAACCTAAAGAAAAGGCAACGGGCAATCCTGCTAATACTGAATGGGCAATCATGTCTACCATCATTCCCATTTGCTGTACAATTAGGTATGAGCCGACTACGGCGCAGACAATTCCTAGCAAAATGCCGACGGCGATCGCATTTCGCATGAACTCGAATTTGAGCGGCTCAATTAGTATGTTTAACATTTATAGAGGAAGGAAGAAGGAAGAAGGAAGAAGGAAGAAGGAAGAGGTAGCTGTAGGGTGTGTCGCCCTTGAAAAATTATCAAGGGAAATCGACAATCTCGTAGCGACGCACCCTACGATGAAAATAATCCCATTTTGCTCAGGCAGAAACTAAGCTTAAATCGTATCCATAGGCTTTTTGAATATTAGCGGCGGTGAGAACTTCTCGGCTGGAACCAGCGGCAATTAATCCTTTGTTGAGTAACAATAAATTATCGTATTTTTTTAAGGTTTCGCCTAAATCGTGGCTGATTACTAGCAATGTTTTATTTTCGGCTTTGAGTTCGGCAAAAATATCGAATATAATCTCTTCTGTTGCTTTGTCGATCGCACTAAAGGGCTCGTCGAAGAAGAATAAATCGGCTTGTTGGGCGATCGACCTTGCTAAAAATATCCGCTGCTGCTGTCCCCCGGAGAGTTCGCCAATTTGCCGATCGCGCAAATCCCACATTCCCACCCGCAGCAAAGCAGTTGTCACCAATTCCCGCGACTGCTTCGAGGGACTCCGAAACCAACCAGTCTGGACAGTCCGCGCCATCATCACCGCATTCCACACCGTAATCGGATAATCCCAGTCAATTTGTGATCGCTGCGGCACGTAGGCCACCCGCGACAACTGTTCCTTCAACAACCGCCCCTGATATTTTACCAAACCCCGACACGCCGGAATCAATCCCAGCATCGCTTTCACCATCGTGCTTTTCCCCGCGCCGTTGGGGCCGAACACCCCCGTTAACTGTCCGGACTCTAACTGGAAACTCACGTTGTTAAGGGCCGAAATTCCTCGATAATTCACAGCCAAGTCTTGCACTTCTAACATAATTCGAGATTTTGAGAACCATTCTTGTTCGTAGCTACTACAATAGGATAACTCTAAAAGTAATAACGATTATCGTTCCAAAGGTGAAATGTTAAAAAAATTGTCTGGAAAAACTGGCAGATTTTGCAGTACGGCTGTTTTGGCGATCGGTTTTGGACTGGTTGGGTGCACTTCCACCCCCAAACCCAGCAATTCCACGCCAGAGAGTCCCAGCGCCACTCAAACTCAAGTGAGTCCCGTGGCTAACTTGCCGAAAGTCGTCGCCACCACTGGTGTGATCTGCGATATTACTAAGGAAATTGCCCAAAGCTCGATCGACACCACCTGTCTAATCAAGCCCGGAGAAGACCCCCACGCCTACCAAACCAAGCCAGAAGACAGTAAAGCGATTGAAACAGCAAATTTGATTTTATACGCCGGCTACGACCACGAACCCAGCATCATTAAATTAATTAAATCCAGCAATAATTCCGCACCAAAAATCGCCGTACACGAACTCGCCGTTCCCAAACCTCTAATGGGCGAACACGAACACGAAGGCGGGGAAGACAAAGCAGAAGATAAACCCCACGCAGCCGGCGAAAAAGTTCCTGATCCTCACGTTTGGCACAACCCTAAAAATGGTGTACGGATGGTAGAAATAATTCGCGATGAATTGATCAAAGTTGCTCCTACAAATACTCAACTTTATACTAGCAATGCCGCGAAATTAACTGGTAATTTGCAAAAAATAGATACTTGGATTAAAGCGCAAATTGCGACAATTCCGGCGGATAAACGCAAATTAGTCACAACTCACGATGCTTTGAGTTATTATGCCGATGCTTACGGTTTGGAAGTTGCTGGAGCTTTGCAGGGAGTGACAACAGAGGAACAGCCCACAGCCGCCAGAATTGCCGAATTATCATCACAAATTAAGACCGCAGGAGTGCCGACAATTTTTGTAGAAAATACAACTAATCCGAAGTTAATGGAGACTGTAGCGAGGGAAGCAAATGTCAAAATTTCGGACAAAGAACTTTATAGCGACGAGTTGGGCGGCCCTGGTACGGGCGCTGATACCTATGAAGGAATGCTGAAAACTAATACTTGCGCGATTACTACTGGCCTGGGCGGCAATTGTACTCCGTTTGCAGGAGAAGCAACACCAATTCCTAAACCGTAGAAAAAGCCGGCGGTTGAAACCGCGCCTAGACAAACAAAAACCGCCGACGCGGTTTGAAGACGGTTAAAATTATATTATTTTCTTTACACTGCGTCGGCGGACTAGCCTTCAAGAAGGCTAATGCCTACGTTTTTATAGGCTCGGTTTCAACCACCGTCTTATCTGCGATGAATTTAAGGTGAATTTTCTTCATCGGTAGTGGGTGGTTTTTTGCCAATTCCCAACTGCTTCTTAGAGGATTTTAAGTCTTTCCAAAGCGCCTTAATATCTTTATAAGCTTTCTCCGTGCTAATTTTCCCGCCTGTTTCCAGCGAGCAAATGTAAGTTATTTTCTGAGCAAATTCCTGCAAGTTGGCATCAAAGGCCAAGTTTTCTGGCGTGAAATCTCCGTAGTAGCGACTGCGAGGATGTAAAAAATCTTCCCGTTCTTTCATTGCCCCCTCCTAATTCAACTTTTGGTTCTGTCTTTGCTATTAATAGCAGTATTTGCACTTAGTATTGCGGCGCTAACTTACTTTTATTGTATTCCGCTGGTAACAATTGTGCTTTTTCGCTGTGTACTTAGCCTATTAAGGGAATTTTAACCTTTAATTACCCGGATTTTAACCTTAGTTTAACCTAAAAGCACAAAAATTGGGAGATGCGCTGTTGGCATCTCCCTTTAGATAGATTTTACAGGGGTTCCTTAACCTATTCTCAAGCGGAATATTTATTTGTGGCACTCGCAACCGGTGTGGCCGCAGCCGGTGCCGTTGGGGTGGCCGTCAGCGCAAGCACTGGAACAGTATGATTTGCCACTTTTTTCGACGGCTTCAGTCAGGCTGACAACGCACAAGCAAGAAGGACAGGCGCATTTTATTTGGGTGACGGTAGTCATTTTGGATTCTCCTGGTGGATGATCGATACATACATCTGAACATATATTCAGATGTATGTCAAGGAAATGTAAAAACTTTGTTACAAAAGATGGGTCGATCGCGCTAAGATGAAAATGAGAATTAAAACCAGCCGATCAAAGATGTCACCAAACTCTGCTGTTAACGGAGCGATCAGTCAGCCTCACCAAGAGAACGATACACCAACGTGCGATCGCCTGCACGTAGCTGACTGTTCGCGGGTCGGGGACATCCAAACACAAGTGCTCAACACGGCAAAAGCTCAGCGAATGGCAGAGTTTTTCAGTCTTTTGGGAGATGCGAACAGGCTGCGGCTGGTGTCTGTGTTGGCAAAACAAGAATTGTGCGTGTGCGATTTGGCGGCGACTTTGGGAATGAGTGAATCGGCAGTATCGCACCAGTTGCGGGCGATGCGGGCGATGCGGTTGGTAAGTTACCGCAAGGTTGGCAGACAGGTTTTTTATAGTTTACTCGATCGGCACGTTTTGGAACTTTACCGAGCAGTCGCCGAACACTTGGACGAAGAATCGTGAACTACCAGACACTGACCGATACGGCGGCGAGCGTGCTGGCTTCTTGTCTCAACGGGAACAGCGTCTAGCAAGACCGAAATCTTACTCTTGACGACTTACATCCCCTCCACAAGCAGAAGCGCTAGTTCCTAACGCCAGAATCCGCAAGGCTTCATTTCTTATAATTAAAGTCAGTGAAGGAGTCGCCTCCTCCACTGCTCTCCAAAACGGAACGTGATCGTTTC
>NZ_JAIGNI010000109.1 GCF_026130175.1 Lyngbya sp. CCAP 1446/10
TAATGTTTCGTTGTGAATGTTGTGGGCATGAATTACACGCTGATTTGGTGGGAAGCAGAAATATTGCAATGAGAACGTTGCTCGTCCGGCAAGACTGGACGAGTACGGGGAGCTTGTCAGTATCCCCCGATGTGTCGCGCAATGAAACCAAAGCTGATATCCTGCAAAGGTTTTCAGGATTGCGGTGGAGCGTAGACACAAGCCCTCATCATATCGGTACTCCGATTGATGATGGGTAATTGACTAGGTGGCTTTGTACTTTCCCCCAGCCTCTTGCTTATGAGGATTCTCTTGGTTGAAGACGATCTGCGCCTTGCAGAAACCTTGGCAGAAGCCCTGACAGACCAGCGCTATGTTGTTGATATAGTTACCGATGGGGAATCTGGATGGCATCAAGCAAAGATGCTCAACTATGATTTGCTGTTGCTAGATTTGATGTTACCAGAACTTGATGGAATTAGCCTTTGCCATCGATTGCGATCGCACGGCTATACTATGCCTGTCCTGATGATCACAGCCCGTGACACTCTCAGTGATGAAATTAATGGGCTTGATGCTGGGGCTGATGATTATGTGGTCAAGCCCGTGGACTTGCAAAAACTATTTGCTCGGATTCGAGCCTTATTGCGTCGAGGTAATAGCAATTCTGGGCCGATTTTAGAATGGGAAGAAATTCGGCTCAACCCCAGCACCTATGAAGTCACCTACGGGAACACTCCACTCCATCTCACGCCAAAAGAATACGCACTTCTGGAACTTTTGTTGCGAAATGGTCGCCGTGTTCTCAGTCGAAGTGTCATGATCGAACACGTCTGGTCGTTGGAATCTCCACCAGAAGAAAATACGGTCAAGGTTCACATTAGAGGTTTGCGTCAAAAACTCAAAGCTGCGGGAGCCGCTGAAGATTTAATTGAGACTGTACACAGTATGGGCTATCGTCTCAAGCAATCAGATTCCGTTGTAATACCAATTTAAAAAATTCTTGCTACAACACTTTTAGTTTAATTTGTTTATTCAAATATTCTCGCGCTTTGCGTCGCTCCCTCGATTTTAGGTCTTTTTTGGGAGAACTATTTATGGCGACACACCTACTAATATTGTTGGATTGATTTTCCAAATTGGTTTAATTTCATAGAAATTGTTTAACTTGTTTAATTTGACAATTAAGCCCACCTCAAAAAACATAACAACACAACCAGCTCCCCAACTTTTTTAATAAGTCGGGGATCTAACATGACCAAGCAATATTACAGTTAGGCTTCAGCAGAAACCAATTCGACTTCATCTTCTTTGAAGTGAGCTCGAAATTTCTTGTCAAACTGAACTAGAACCGGCCAATTAGCACTGACTGGTCGGCCGTGCCATTCGTGAACGATCGCCACGATTTCTCCTTCCATACCCTTAATCTCAAATGGTTGACTGCGATTTTGAGGATGGTGGTAGACAACAACAGAGTTTTTAACGCAAACGCGATCGCCAATTTTCATAGCTTAATATTTAGTGTTCTCTCTTCAAAGCTCTACAAAGCGTGCAAGTGCAGAACACCTGTACGCTTTGCGGACATTGTTTTCATCTTCCCACAGAACTAGAGCGAAAATTCAAAGAAAATTCGCGGTTGTCTGTTGGTGCCGCGGCTCGCCAGTCGCGATCGAGCGATCGCCATAATGCCGATCGCCTGATCGGTATTTCAAGCGCGATCGGGCGAATTCTCAATGCCGGGAATTTGATGCAGGCTAATCGATAGGCGATCGACTTAACTGACTTAACCAACACTCAACATCAACACCCAGAGTTTGACCCAACTCCAGCAACTGCCGGATCGAAGACAGCTCCCAGCCGCCGTGTGACGGGGCGATATCCAAGCAAACAGGAACCACCGAACTTTCCACCGCCGAGGCATCTTGCCGTTGCAGCCAGCCCAAACACAGAGGCACAATTTGACTGTACAGAGAATTGAAATACAGTTCCTGCGATTTATCCAAACACAAATCCAGACTCAGCCGATCGCCCACAGCAATCAAACGCTCGATGTGGAGAATATCAGCTTCTAACTTAAGAGGCGATCGATCCTCCACGCCCAATCCGGCTTGCAGTAGCGCATCTAGCGATCGGCAAACCTGGCGTTCCAAAATTTGCTTAACTTCAGGAACCTTCAACCGGCAGCGGAGATGGCCCGCTTCAGTGGCGATCGCCTCAATGTCAGCCAGCAGCGACTCCCCGTCCCCCATTTCCTGTTCCAGGGCCTTCGCCGCCGTCAAACAGCGGTGTCCCAAAGCCACCTCCGCAGCCACCTGTAACTCCATCGGCACCGGCAAATCGTCGCGGTGGAAAGCCATCATCACCCCGTAATTTTCCCGATAAACCTGAGTGTAAAGCTGATCCAACCGAGTCAAATTTTCCTGACTCAGCAACTGCACGATCCGGTGACGTTCCTCAGCGAATAAATCCCGCAAGCTAAAGGATTGGTCTCCAAACAGTCGCACCATTTCCAGAATCGCGTGGGCCGCCGAAGCTTCTTGCAGAACCCCAAACAACCGCTCTTTGAGCATAGTGTAAGACCGGCTGCTACCAAAAGGCTGAATGCAGCAGTGGAAGTCCCAGCCGCCGAGGTGGAACGCAGCAAACACAAAAAGCTCTGTTTCCCTGGTGATTTCGGAGGTTAACTGCAATTGACCCACAGCCAAAGTCATCGATCCCATGCGCTGAATTTGGAAATCTTGCTGTTCGGCTTGATAGCAGTAAACTCGCTGTTCGCGGGGATACTTGGCAAACAGAGAACTAATGGCGTAGTGGGCGGCGACTTCTTTGAGACTGACTTGAGCCGTCGTTACCAGTTGGCGGTAAACTTCCGCCCCAGTTTTGAAGGATTCAACGTTGCTGGGTACGAGAGCGAGTTGAGCGATAAAATCCTTTTCTAGTTGCACGCCGGCAACTTCCTCCGCCAATTCCAGCGCCCGGGCCGCGTAGCGCAAAATTTGCACGCCTTCGGGGCGAGAGATTTCTTCAAAAAACCAGCCGCAGCTAGTGAACATTAACAAAGCGTGGCGCTGCATTTCCAGCAGGCGCAGGGCATCTATCTGTTCGGAGGCGTTGAGTTCGCGAATTTGATGCCGATCGAGAAAACTGTCAACATTAGCGATCGATCGATCGCGAATAACATCAATATATTCATCTCTGGCCTTCCAGGGATCGCGAAACAGCTTGCGTCCCGCTTCCTCATAAATCGGAATCAGCCGATCGCGCAGCCAATTCAGAGTATCCCGCAAAGGCTTGCGCCATAGCAAATGCCATCCGCCACCACCACCACAGCCACAATCATCTTGCCAGCGATCGACCCCATGAGAGCAACTCCAGGCCGTCACTGGTTTGAGTTCCACTTCCCAAGTGCTCGGATTTTGACTTAAATAATGAGCATAATTCGTCACCGTCCAACCACGGCGGGGAAACTCTTCTGTGAAGGCGTAGGCGAGGCATTTTTCCGTACTGTGTTTGTGGTGGCCGAAAGTTTCGCCGTCTGTCGCCACGGAGATTAATTGGGCCTGTCGGTGGTCTCCCCGCACTGCTTGACCCAAGCGCCCCGCCAAGTGTTGGCTGCTGCTGAGAACCTCATTGAAACCCATATCCCGCGAGATTGGGCCATCATAGAAAAAGATATCGATGTAGGGAGTGTTGGGATTTGGGGCTGCGGAATTGTCGTTTTGGCGACTAAAGTTGTGAGTGCTCAGCGGTGAGAGTTTGTGATCGGCCATCAACCCCATTTCTGGTTTCAAATAGCAGCGGTACGGGCGAGTCGGATCGATTTGACCACCGCCGACTTCGTGCCATTGGGTATCTGTTTCTTCTTGGCCTTCTTGGTTTTGCCCGATTAGCGGGCGGCAGCGTTCGGCTTGGGAAGGGGCTAAGACAATAAAACGAATACCTTCAGCTACCAAAACTTCCAACGTGGCGTAGTCTACAGCGGTTTCAGCGAGCCAAATTCCTTCGGGATTGCGATCAAATCTGGAGCGAAAATCTGCGATTCCCCAGCGAATTTGGGTGTATTTGTCTCGATCGTTTGCCAGCGGCATGATGATGTGATTGTACACTTGGGCGATCGCGTTGCCGTGACCATTGAGCCGCTGACAGCTTTTGCGATCGGCTTCCAGAATCCGCTGATATACTTCGGCATCGTAGCGTTCTAGCCAACTCATCAAGGTTGGGCCAATGTTGAAGCTGAGATACTCGTAGTTATTGACGATCCCCGTGACTTCACCGCGGTCGTTTAGTATGCGGGCAAAGGCGTTCGGGCGGTAGCACTCGTGATAAATGCGTTCGTTCCAGTCGTGGGATGGAGAGGCACTGGCTTGGCGTTCGATCGCGTCCAGGTAAGGGTTTTCCCGGGGTGGCTGGTAGAAGTGACCGTGAACCGTCACGCACACTCCAGTTGCAGTAGCCACAGTGCTTTTGGTTGCAGCCGTTACGGTTGGCGCAGACAAAGGCAGGACAGCGGACTGAGTTTTAGAAATCGAAACCATGCGATCGAATCCTCAAGTAGTTAAAGACAACAAAAACAGCCTAATAAGTAACTGACACCTTACGCAGTAGGCATTTGGACTAGGCATCTGTAGGTGCTAAATTTGGGCTGACAATTTTTGATACATTTGTAGTATTGTTCGCAAAGCATTCGTTCCAATCTGCCGATCGTCGATCCCTGAGTTTTTCTGTCAATGCTTTGCTGTTCAAAGAGTTAAAAAAGGTAGCTTTTACTGCTTTCTGGCACTTGCGACCCATTTCAGGTTAGTGCTTGCAGGGCTGCTCGTTGAGAGTTTGATTTACATTGCTGGATCTTAAAGTCTTATTCATTAAATAGCAACTTTTCCCCGGAAAATTTTAATCTTTGGCGATCGACCGAGGGAAATTGTGCGGGTAAAGTTAACAACAGGGTGAATCCCCTCAGCAGCTAAAATTTTTGCTGAGGGGCTACTGCACCGGACGGCGCTGTAATCTATACTATTCAAGCTAAACGATCGATCGTACGACACCGCCTTCCACTCGCAAAGCCGCCCCGTTAATAGCAGACGCTACTGGACTGGCAACAAACGCCACAAGTGCAGCCACCTCCGAAGTCTCAGCAAAACGCTGGATCAGCGACGAAGGGCGAGTCTTTTGAAAGAACTCTTTTTCCACCTGTTCAGCCGTCACCTTTTGGTTTTTTGCCAATCCTTGAATGAAATCTTCTACTCCTTCCGATCGCGTTGGCCCCGGCAGCACAGAATTGACAGTTACATTACTGCCAACAGTCATCTCTGCCAAACCGCGGGCGAGGGAAAGTTGCGCCGTTTTCGTGACTCCGTAGTGAATCATTTCTGCTGGAATATTGAGTGCAGATTCGCTGGAAATGAAAATAATCCGCCCCCAATTCTTGGTCAGCATTAATGGCAGATACTTTCGAGAAAGTCGCACTCCGCTGATGACGTTGATTTCTAGAAAGTTTATCCATTCATCATCATCAATATCCTCAAATGGTTTCGCTCCGTAAATTCCCAGATTGTTTACCAGAATGTCTACCTCTGGAACTCGATCGAATAATTCGCTGGCTCCGCTTGCAGTTCCCAAATCGGCAGCGACACCTTGCAGCTTGGCATTGGGAGCAATTTCTTTGATTTGGTCGATCGCCTTTTTCACCCGTTCTTCCGTGCGTCCGTTAACAATCACCGCTGCACCTTCTTGAGCGAGTTGGGTAGCAATTGCTAAGCCAATTCCGGCTGTTGAGCCGCTGACCAGTGCAATTTTATCCGATAGTTTAAGATCCATTGTTGTCATCCTCCAAAATGAGTATTTTTGATGTGTGTGACGGGATCGATTTAACTAGAAATTAGGCAAAATTTCTAAATACAGGTGTGTACACTGCACAGAGTCAGCCTACACAAAACCTCTAAATGTAGCGCTTGTTAATGAGTCTTTTTTTGAACGTACCGCAAAACAAGTTGGCATTAGCGCCAATTATCCAATACAAAAACCTCTGGTCGATTGTAACCGGGATCGTTTTGCCTGTGCATTACTACACCTGTACTTTCAGTGCGAAAACCGCGAGAAACCATCCTACCATAAGCGACATCATGGCTCGTATTCACTCCAGCCATCTGACGCAACATTTTTTGACTCGCCCCAAACGCTTCACAGACATCCAGCAACTGTTCAAATCGATCGCCTGCGCCAACACCCGATCGCACAACTCCAAATTTGACATAACATACATTAGAACCAGCTTCGCTACCCGCACCGCAATGACAAACAGCAAATCCCGCCAAACCCTTGTCATCCCACAATAAAACCGTATCACCCAAATTTTGAGCCTCAACCGCCAAAATCTCCCGCGATAAATCCAGCCCTGCATAAATACCATCCGTCAATTCATAACATTCTTTCAGACAGTGCGATCGCTCCTGTGAACTTAATTCAGAATATTTTATTACCGGAAAATCCCGCTCCACAAACTGAATTGGTTTTGCCATAATGAAAGTCAAAAAACGCGGGTAGAACCCGAATTTATGATAAAGCCCGTGGTGTTTTGGACTGTTCGGGAAAGTAAATAACCCCGCCTGTCGCGTCCCCCATTCCGAGAATTTGCCGATCGCACATTCAATCAAACCTTGAGCAACACCTTGATTCCAGAAGTCAGGATGAACGCTCAGCGGCCCAAAAAAACCCACACTCCCCCAACAAACAGCTATATTCGAGCCAACTAGCTGCCCGTCAACCTCTGCTGCGAAGGCCGCCGTGCGATCGACTAGCCATCGCGTTTGAACATAGCTCGCATCACCACCAAAATCTGTCGGTTGAGGCAATCCAATAAAAGTACCAAAAGCCAGTCGAAAGATATGTTCAGCCGTCGCTAACTCATTTTCTTGAAGTAATCGAATAGAGATGTTCATTGTGTGCGAGATCCGTTAAAAAAGCAAACAGTGATGCCATCATACATATTAAACCTCTTGCATAAATCTTTGATTTAGATGAAAACCGCCCGCTCATTATTGCGGACTGAAGTCCGCACTACGAACTAATCCGAGACCGCTCAATCGACAGGACACGATATAAGTCATGACAAAATGATTTCGTAATGTTCCACTGTCGGAAAAGGATCGTAAAAGTGATGCAATAAAGAACGCCACTTTTGATAAGGAATGAAAATTTAATAACCTCAGCGGTGTATAATAAATAAATGAGTGAATATGAATAGGTTCATGTTTCGGTATTGATGTCAAATATTATACCTACTTGGTTCTTCTTATGTCGCCCATGATT
>NZ_JAIGNI010000010.1 GCF_026130175.1 Lyngbya sp. CCAP 1446/10
GAGAGGGGGAGATGGGGAGATTGGGAGAGGGGGAGATTGGGAGATTGGGAGATTGGGAGAGGGGGAGATTGGGAGATTGGGAGATGGGAAGAGGATTTTTGCTCAAGTCATCGAAATATACAATTTCAATGTAGTAGCAACTTACTCATACCATTTGAGATTTGAGATTTGAGATTGGGATTACTTGCTGGATATGGGTTTTAAGTTTTTATACAGTTGCATTTTTTGGGTGAATCGGTCTCAAAATTCTTGAGAAAAGCTGACAATTCACCGCTAGCTAGGCTCTGATACGGTAATTATAGAGATGAAATCCGTTAGCGCAGCCCTCGAAGAGGATCGCTCTTGTCCATTGTCCTGAACCTTGTCTCCCCAGCAAAAACGACTATGCCATCCCAAACTCTCAAATATGCTTATTTTCCCGGTTGCGTAGCCCAAGGGGCGGCCCGCGAACTTTACCTGTCTACAATGGCGCTAACTCAAGCTTTGGGCATTGAACTGGTGGAACTCAAAAAAGCTTCCTGCTGCGGTTCTGGCACTTTCAAGGAAGATTCGCAGTTGCTGGAAGATACTGTTAACGCCCGCAATATTGCTTTGGCCGAGCAACTGAATCTGCCTTTGCTGACGCATTGCAGCACTTGTCAAGGGGTAATCGGTCATGTGGACGATCGCCTCAAGGAATCCCAAAAGACCGATCGACCTTACCTCGAAAAAGTCAACGGTTTGCTGGAAAAACAAGGCTGTTCGCCTTACCAAGGCACTACCGAGGTGAAACATCTATTGTGGGCGATCGTTGCAGATTACGGCCTGGAGGAAGTGCAGAAGCGAGTCACCCGCAAGCTTTCCGGTTTGAAGTGCGCCTCTTTTTACGGATGCTATCTGCTGCGAGCTCAGGATAAGCTGCTTTACGATGACCCGCACCAACCCGAATCGATGGAAAATGTGTTTCGGGCGATCGGCGCAACTCCCGTTTACTATCGAGGGCGGACGCAGTGCTGCGGCTGGCCGCTGGCGAGTTATGCCACTAACCAATCTTTTCAGATGGCTGGAAAACATATTCAAGATGCTCTTGACAATGGCGCTGATTGTATGGTAACTCCTTGTCCGCTTTGTCATTTAAATTTGGATTCGCGGCAGCCGGAGGTGGAAAAAGCGATCGATCGCAAATTGGGTTTGCCAGTGCTGCATTTGCCGCAATTGGTGGCTTTGGCTTTGGGTGTGGAGCCCAAAAAATTAGGACTCGATCGGCATATTGTTTCCACTAAGCCGGTGTTAGAAAAATTAGGCTTTTAGTCGATCGATTGGCGCGGTTTTGTAGTAAGGACTTTTAACCGCAGATTTCAGGCAGATAAACACAGATTAACGCAGATAATTTCAGGAATTTAGAGCTTGGGAATGCAGCAGATATATAGCCTTTCGAGCGAAAAATTGGGTAGGCTGGGATTTTCAGTTATTGGTAATTTAGGACTTGTATAGCAATCCTTGCAGGATTTGTGGGACTACTGGCTACTCGTTACCATGCTCTTCTTGGTAACGAGTAAATCCTGCAATGATTATTATATTGACACCGCTAAGAGTTGAAGTGGGTTTAATATCGTGTTCGGTCAATTGACCGATCTAAAATTGGTTCGCGCGTGCATCCTGGTGTCCGCAATCCCGGAGCGGAGTGCAGTCCGCACTACGAACCAATTGAGCGATCGACTATGCCTCAGTTCCCTTACAAGCCCTTGTGCGACTGCGATTGCTAGAGCGCATTCGATCGCCAGATTGACACTCAAAAGCAAGTGTGGTTAGTAGGTTCATATGCAGACCACAAAAGCTGTATACTATTATACAAAATAGTGTCAAGACTTCCTAACTTCCTAGTTAGAGACAAGGAACAAGCAATGAAACGAAACCCAATAAATCTCACACGTTCGGTATTAATATGGGCAATGTTAGGAATAATTTGTGGTTTATTTGCTGCAAGTTATTGGATATGTTTGTCTTACATGATGCGGGGATTTGAAAGTTTTAGTGGAGTTTCTCTACTAATCATCATGCCCCTTGCTGGTTTGCTCATCGGTTTGATCATTCATTGGCTGGGAAATCCTGGGGAAATTGGGTTGATTATTGACAATATTCATCTCAAAGGTGGGCGATTACCAATGAATGAAAATCCTTCAATGATTCTGTCGTCACTACTCAGTATTGCCAGTGGAGGCAGTGCTGGCCCAGAATCGCCAATGGTGCAAGTCACAGGTTCAATTGGTACCTGGTTGGCCGATCGCTTTAATTTAAGCGGAGAAGCACTACGAACTTTGAGTCTTGCTGGTATGGCATCTGGGTTTACAGTTTTGTTCGGTGCTCCTTTAGGCGGTACTTTTTTTGCTTTAGAAATCCTGCATCATCAGAATGTTGTAGAGTATTTTGAAGCAATATTGCCTGCGGTAGTGGCAAGTTGTGCAAGTTACACCATCTTTGTCGCAATTACTCAGCTTGGACTTGGGCCTACCTGGAATTTTCCTCAGTACAATGTGGACAGCCTTTATGACTTTGGCGCAGCGATTGCTTATGGAATCGTAGGGGCGATGATGGGGTGGTTTTTTATCGCTGTATTTCGCAGTGTTGGTCGCTTGTTTGATTCGATACGCAGTCCCATCTATGTGCGAACTACTTTAGCCGGACTAGCACTTGGTGGTTTATCAGCTTACTTTCCGCTCACTCGTTTTTTTGGGGAACATCAAATAGAAAAAATTGTTGATGGAAAATTTTCTTTTGCATTTCTCTTGACTTTAGTTGTTGTTAAAGTATTGGCCATTAGTGTGACTATCAATGGGGGCTGGCGAGGGGGAATAATCATTCCGCTATTTTTTATAGGAGCCTGTTTGGGAAAGGCAATCACTATCATTAATCCCGTCGGATCGAATGAGACTTTGGCAATGATTTGTGTAATGGCTGCTCTTAATTCAACGGTTACTCGCACTCCAATTAGTACAACTCTGCTCCTCGCGAAGTTGACAGGGTTAAGCACTTTTACACCGATTCTATTTGCTAGTCTCGTGGGTTTCTTCTTGGCTCCCCGATCTCCCTTCATTGCCTCACAGCGTAAAGTAGATTGACAAACGGGTAAAATTCCTCTAATAGCTCATGTAGCGGTAAGCAATGCTTGCAAATTGCGAGTGTAGAGTCTCAAGGCTTCAAGGTTTATGCCATTACAAATGGACTGTTTGCATCAAACAATATCTTGCCGTTGATATTAGTCAGTTTGCGGTTTTTTATCTGCACAAAAGCCACTGTTTCCGCCGAGTCCGCCTAAAAACGGATACAAGTTTCGACGAATTCGGCTTTGAGTCGATCGATTGGCGCGGTTTTGCAGTCAGAATTTGAGTTTTTGCTCAGATCCAATCCGGCGGATCGAAATCATACCCTAGTGCCATCGGGATCTCGCGTTAAGACCGAATCCGGCGATCGAAATCATACCCTAGTGCTGTCCCCAGTCGCGTATCCGAGCCGGGACAGCGCTCTTCAAGCTACTTCTATGGGAGTGGAAGCGTGAATAACTGTGAAGTTTTGTCGCTTTTTGGCGAAGTGCTTCCAGCCACTGCGGTAGACTAGCCTTTAATTCTCTGTGCAGGTTATAGCGGTGGCATCAAGCCGTCAAATCTTTTAACTCACAGAATCAGCAAATTTTTAGTGACTCGTTGGGAGCCTTTATTCAATGTCTCATTCAGTCAAAATTTACGATACCTGCATCGGCTGCACTCAGTGCGTCCGCGCTTGTCCGACTGACGTTTTGGAGATGGTGCCCTGGGATGGCTGCAAAGCAGCTCAGATTGCCTCCTCTCCCCGCACAGAAGACTGTGTAGGTTGCAAACGTTGCGAAACAGCTTGTCCTACCGATTTTCTGAGCATCCGGGTTTACCTGGGAGCCGAAACCACTCGCAGTATGGGTCTAGCTTACTAAATATCGATCGAATTGTCGATCGAATTACCGGCACAAGAGAGGGGGCAATTTAATCGCCCCCTCTCTTTTTGCTGCGACATCCAGCCAGCGGGACTAGGCCTTTGTGTAAGATGGAGCTTGCCCTAAAAATAGATTTTCTGGGTTAATCTCGATTTACGACTTACCCAGAAACCTGGTTTTTCTACCAAAAATCGTCTGTGGAGTCACCAAGAGTCAGCAAAAAAAACAGGTTTTTGGCAGATCGCCCATAAGTCCTCAATAATAAAACTGGGTTTTAATTACGATCGCTAAGCAGGAGTTTTATCTTAAATGTGCGGAATCGTTGGCTATATCGGCACGCAAGCAGCAAGCGAGATTTTGCTAGCAGGATTGGAGAAACTAGAATACCGGGGCTACGATTCAGCGGGCCTCGCTACCATCTCCGAAGGAGAAATTACCTGCATCCGAGCCAAGGGCAAATTGCACAACCTCCGGGAAAAGCTAGCAGAGATAGACTCTCCGGCTCCCATCGGCATCGGGCACACCCGCTGGGCAACTCACGGCAAACCAGAGGAATATAACGCTCATCCTCACATGGATAATAGCGGGCGAATTGCCGTAGTTCAAAATGGAATTGTCGAAAATTATCGCGAGTTGCGGCAAGAATTGACAGCGAAGGGACATAAATTTGTCTCGGATACGGATACAGAAGTTATTCCTCATTTAATCGCTGAATTTTTTGCAGAAGGAAGAAGGAAGAAGGAAGAAGGAAGAAGGAAGAAGGAAGAAGGAAAAGATCAAACAGCCGATGAACTTGCAGATTTGTCGTTTTTGGAAGTGGTTTCTAAGGCTGTAAATCGGTTAGAAGGAGCTTTTGCGATCGCCGTTATTTGCGCCGACTTTCCAGACGAAATAATTCTTGCCAGACAGCAAGCTCCTTTGGTGATTGGGTTTGGTGCCGGCGAATTTTTCTGCGCTTCCGACACGCCAGCCTTAATATCTCACACCCGCGCCGTTTTATCTTTAGAAAATGGCGAATTGGCTAGGCTAACTCCGATGGGAGTCGAAGTTTACAATTTTACAGGGGAAAGGCTCAAAAAAAGCCCGCGCATCCTTGGTTGGAGTCCGGTTTTAGTCGAAAAACAAGGCTTCAAACACTTCATGCACAAGGAGATTTACGAACAGCCTGCCGTAGTCCGAGCTTGTTTGGATGCTTATTTAGACAGCGATTGGCAGCCGGGAAATCTGCGCTCTCCCATCAATCTCAACTTGCCAGATGAACTTTGCGCCGATGTCGAACAAATTTCAATTCTCGCCTGCGGAACGAGCTGGCACGCCTCGCTAATTGGCAAATATTTGTTGGAACAGTTAGCGAATATTCCTACTGCGGTGCAGTACGCTTCTGAGTACCGTTACGCACCGGCGCCACTAACAGCAAATACTTTAATTATTGGGGTAACTCAGTCGGGAGAAACGGCGGACACGTTGGCTGCTTTGGGGATGGAACAGCAGCGCCGCGCGGGTTTTACCGATAAATTTCGATCGCGAATGTTGGGCATTACTAACAGGACAGAAAGCTCGATCGCCCACATGATGCCGCACGTCATAAATACCCACGCTGGTATAGAAATCGGCGTGGCTGCAACTAAGACTTTTGTCAGTCAGTTGATGGCTTTCTATTTCTTAGCTTTGGATTTGGCACACCAGCGGCAAACAATCAGCACCGAGAGATTGGCAGAAATTATTGCTGGTTTACGCCATTTGCCCGGCCAAATTGAGAAGTTTTTGGAGATTCAAGAACAGTATGTGGAGGAATTGTCCCACCAGTTTACCGAAACCCAAGATTTTATATTTTTGGGGCGGGGAATTAACTTTCCGATTGCTTTGGAAGGGGCGCTGAAATTGAAGGAAATTAGCTACATTCACGCTGAAGGATATCCGGCGGGAGAAATGAAACACGGCCCGATCGCCCTTTTGGATGCTAAAGTGCCTGTAGTGGCGATCGCGATGCCCGGAAGCGTCTACGAAAAAGTCCTTTCCAACGCTCAGGAAGCCAAGGCGCGCGACGCCCGTTTAATTGGCGTTACCCCGAAGCAGGGCGAAGCGGAAGCCGATATTTTTGACCACGTTTTGCCGGTGCCTTTGGTGGATGAATTGTTGTCGCCGATTGTGACAGTGATTCCGCTGCAATTGTTGGCCTATCACATTGCGGCGCGTCGGGGTTTGGATGTGGATCAGCCGCGCAATTTGGCGAAGTCGGTGACGGTGGAATAAAGGAAGTCATTAGTCATTAGTCATTAGTCATTAATCATTAGTCATTAGTCATTAGTCATTAGTCATTAGTTATTCGTTGGTTGTTGGTTGTTGGTTGTTCGCTCTAATAACCAATAACCAATACCCTATGCCCGATGCCCAATTCCCGATGCCCGATCGCCAACACCGCAAATCGCCGCTAACAGCAACCAGCTTATTGTATTGACTCGGAAATCAAACAGCGTCACGTCTATAGTGTTAAACAGCGTACAGGCGGCGAAGGCTAATAAATAACTGAAGAAAATTAGGCGATCGTCCGCTTGTTTTTCTTGACAAAATACCTGAGTTGTGCTAATTACTAGAGAGTTTTGATTGAGCAATAAAGCATTTTCCCCTACTTTCTCTGTTGCTATTTGCTCTTGTTGGATGTCCGCCGCAGAAACAGGCCAATTCATCAACAACAAAACACCTCTAGCCAAAACCCAGCCAACTAAACCCAAAAATAAAAGCGTTGCGGGTATTCCAGTTTCCGCAGTCAGCATCAATATCAAACTGTGAGGATGACCCAGCCATTCGTGCATCTGAGCTTGATAGAGAGGCGTAAAATTTCGCAGTCCCCAACCAGTCCAAGGACGCTGCTGAGTCATCGACCAAGCAAACTCCCATTGAGTAGTTCTCAAAGTAGCAGTCGGCCGATTTGGAAACATCTCATCGGTAAGTCTGGCCCAGAAAAAAGCCGGGATAATTCTTCGTAAATATTGCCGCAGCGGTTCCGGCCCAAACGCCGACAAAAACACTGCACCAACCCCACTAAATACCGCAGCTAATATTTTTTTATAACCCGCATAAAATGCAAAAGCCAAAACTGCTAAAACGGCCAATCCCCACGCATTTCTAGAATTAGTAAAAATCAAAGCAACAGCATTTCCCAGCACAGCCAAACTTAAAAATAGGAATTGGGCATTGGGCATTGGGCATTGGGCATTGGGCATTGGTAATTGGGAATCGGTAATTGGGAATTGATTAATTATTTCCTTATTCCCTCTTTCTTCCTTCTTCCTTCTTCCTTCTTCCTTCTTCCTTCTGAACCCTTCTTCCATCAACAATCCCAGTGTTAAAATAAAAGCAATTGTCAGATAGCAAGCTAAAATATTAGCATACATAAATACAGAAGCCATGCGGCCAGGGGGATTGCCTTTAGGTTCTAGTACCCAGCCAAAAACAGGCTGCAATTGATCGATGCCACTCCAACCTAAAAATTGCTGTCCCAAACCCAAAATTATCACGGGAATTGAACTAATTACAATCATCCAAGACAATTGTCGCAACTGAGCCGGAGTTTGAATTAAACTGCTGAAAGCAGCAAACAATATGAAATATGGTAAGAAATTAAACAAGCCTAAAACAGCCTCGATGCGGTTGTTGGCAAAAACCACAGTGATGACTAGCAGTGCGCTCAGAATTGCGAATCCTTGATGCAGCGGGCGGCGGCTAATTTGGCGGAACTTTTGCTTCCAAGTGCCCGCCAATCCCAGGAATAAACCTAATGCTCCCAAAATCGGAACTATCGGAAAAATCAGCGTCCCCAATTGAGTGCAATTCCAAGGGATTTGCAGTTGGCGATCGGGATGTTTTTGCAGGCGAGACTTAAGATTTTTGGCTGTCTGTTTGGCAGCTAATTTAAACCGATTTTCGATATTCACTCACACTCCAAACCTAAAATCTAAAATCTAAAATTGTTAAGCTAATTCCCAAGCGCATTCCGATCGCGTTAATCGAATTTGAGCCAAGGCAAAAATGGTCGGGATAATGCGCCCGTAGTTCGTGGAAATCGATCGCCAACCCAAATCCGCTAAAAACCAAGTCCACATCACCGGGCCGAGCAACGAAAACACGCTCCGCGTCGCACCGTAACGAGCCGCACTCACGGCCATACCGCGCCGCGCCGTCTGAATTGCGACATAATTTTGAAACTGGGTTGCTGCGGTTACAGTCCCTGCAAGCACTCCTTGTCTGGCCATTTGATAGGTGGCAAAATGCAGCGCAAATTGATTCGCCATCACTTTCAGCAACATGGGTTTTAAGATGGAACTCACAGCTAAAGCGCTACCACCTTTGAACAGCAAACCCAGCGGGTCTTTTTCAGCAGAAATTGGCAAGGGTTCAGAGAGTTTAGAATCAACAATTGCTCGCTGTACGCGCACTGTCAGCGCTTGCTGTTCATCTGCCGGCAAACGCTTCCACGCGCGGCCCATTAAGTGCAGAAATACTTCGGCTTCTAAGTCGGTGGTTGACAATTGTTTGGGATAAGGGATTTTGAGATAGCGGCAAACTTGAATTAGTGCTTGTCTGTAAGTTACTTGTTCGGTTCGCCCTCTGAGTACCGTCAACCCGTCGGCCGCAAGATACCGAAACCGCTGTTCTACGGCGTCTAGCCATGCTTCGCGATCGCGACTTTGTACGTCTATCGGTGCGGGGGTTTGCACGTAATCTAAAGGGTTAAACTTGCGGCTAAACAACAGTTCGGTTAGTTGCTGCAATTCTTCTTCTGTTGTCAATTCTAGTGCTGCTCTTAGTTCGTCCAAGATTTTGCCCTCCCATATACCATTTTAGATTTTAGATTTAGATTGTCGCTGAGTAGCGCACTTTGGAACTTGCCGAGCGCTACATTTTTTTTTTCAACTAATCTTACCTGTAGATTCGTGCTGTTCCCTATTCTACTACCTGGCGCGACGGGCGATCGCCGATCGCAGGCAAAGCATTCGGCATCAAGGCAGAATTAGGACTTGCACAGAAACCTGCTTTTTGTACAAAAAAACATCGTTACAGCCATCGCCCCGCTTGCCGAACCCGGAAAGCTTTAGTTTTTGTGCGTAGATTTTGCGATCGCGATCGAGATAATTCGTTTTCAACTCAACATTTATCGATCGGCTTTGTCACCCAAACCCCCATAGCAGCACAGCCTCTGGCTAGCTACAACCCAGCCTCTTCAGGACTCCCAAATTCACCGTGAACCCACACTATTTTATTAGTTATCAACGAAGGATTTTTTGGGGAGTGTGTTTCTGTAAAAGAATGTCAGTTAATCATATAATAGATGGGGATTTTTTGTGAGCTAGTAAATTATGTCTTCTGCTGTCGCACCGTCTTTTTTACAGGGATATTGGCAAGATGCTTTCAGTTTAAAGCAGCATCTACAGGATTTTTTAAACTTAGATGCAGAAGCAATTGAACAAAGGATGGAATTTAGTCAACAATCCTTGGCAGAACTAGGTCATCGGGATTTTGACTGGGAAGAAGCTAGCGAGTTTTATCGCGATCGAGTAGGAGAAGCTTACCTGTTCGATCTTGGGGCTTGGCATTTGTCAAGTCAGGAGTACATAGGAGGTACTTTAACATTGATCTCCGATATCGCTCGCGGTCGGGTATTAGATTTTGGCGGCGGTATTGGAACTCATGCTATTGCAGCCGCCCTTTGCCCTGAAGTAGAACAAGTAGTTTATTGCGATATTAACCCCATAAATTGCAATTTAGTTCAAAGCCGAGCTGCTAAGTTAGGATTGAGTGACAAAATTTCCTGTTGTCTGGAAATATCCCCCACGGAAGTTTTTGATACGATTATTTGTTTAGATGTGATTGAACATTTACCAAATCCCAGTCAGCAGTTGTTGGATTTTCACAAGATGCTGTCCCCGTCAGGACAACTGATCCTTAATTGGTATTTTTTCAAAGGTTTTAATCAAGAATTTCCTTTTCACCTAGAAGATCGGGAAGCAATAGACACATTTTTTTATAAACTTCAGTCTAATTTTATCGAAGTTTTTCATCCTCACTTAATCACGGCTCGTTGCTATCGCAAACTAACTCCAAGTTTAGGGGTTTGCTAAAGGTTTTTTGTTCGCCAAAACCTGGTCTAAAAATTCCGCGTCTTGATATCTAGTTTCAAGCTGATAACTATAGTCATGGACGCAGAAACTGGTTTTCCTAAACAAAAAAAGTGCATTAAGGCCTTTAAGTGTGGTAGAAAACCAGGTTTATTGGGCATTGATGTATCCAAGACTCAACTAAATCTAAACAACTGAAATTTAAACTATGTTCGATGTTGCGGTCATCGGTGCGGGGATGGCGGGGCTGATTTGTGCTCGGCAGTTGCGCCTCGCGGGCTATTCTGTGGTAGTTGTGGAGAAATCTCGCGGCCCCGGCGGACGAGTCGCTACTCGCCGTGTGCACGGCACTAGGGCAGATCACGGGGCTCGCTATTTGGAGCCGCAGGGAGATGCGGTGCAGGGGTTAATTGAGGTTTTGCTCGATCGCCACATTCTGAAACTCTGGACGGATAGTGTGGGAGAATTCCGACAAGGAGAAATTTTATCGATTCCCACTTCCTGTTATGTCGCACCTGCTGGGATGAATGCTGTCGGTAAGTATCTGGCTGAGGATTTAGACATTTGGTATGGCCGTCGAGTCCAAGCTATGTCTGCTACAGATCACCAATTGTGGCAACTTTCCCTAGAAGTTACCGACGACAATTTAGAGATACCTCAAGAATTGATTGCTAAGGCTGTGGTTGTAGCAATTCCTGCTCCTCAAGCTTTAATGTTTTTGGATTCGGAAATCGGTTTGTCGCCAGATTTTATTGACAAATTGCGTTCTGTAGAATATGACCCTTGCATTACAGTTATGGCTGGCTATCCTGCGGAACGAAATTCAGAGTTGAGCAATCTCAATCCGCAGTGGAAATCGGTTTCTTTTCCCGATGATTCTGATTTAGCTTGGGTTGGCCTCGACAGCAGCAAGCGATTCGATCCGCAGCAGCCTGTGTTTGTGGTTCACAGCACTGCTAATTTTGCCGATCGCTATTTAGAAGCTACTGATTTAAATATTATCGGTCAAGAATTGCTCGATCGCACTTCTGAACATTTAATGCCTTGGCTGAATCAGCCGGAATGGTTGCAGGTTCACCGCTGGCGCTATGCTTTTTGTCGAAATCCTTTGCCTGTTTCTTGTTTGCCCGCTGAGGGGACTTTGCCGCTGGTTTGTGCGGGGGATTTGTGCGGGGATGGTCAAATTGATGCTGCTTTGCGATCGGGAGTGGCGGCGGCTGCTTGGGTGAATTTTCAATTGCAGAATTTGCCTTTTAATTTAATTCAAACTGACTGAATTAAAAGGGTTATTAGTGGGATTAAATTCCTCAATAATAACCCTTTTAATTGTGGTCTATCTGGCTGATTTATTGAGTGCGAGGGAGTTATTTTTTCGATCACGAGTTGTTGTAAAAAGTGGGAAGATGGCGCTTAATTCCACTCTCCCATTTTTTTATTTTCGTGCTGTCTGCTGCTTCTTTAAAGCTTGTTCTTGCATCTGCAATAACTCTGGAACTGTTACAAATTTGTACCCTTCTTTTCTCAGTCTAGCAATAATATCGGGCAATGCTTGTACTGTTCTCGCTCGATTGCCACCACCATCGTGCATCAACACAATGCCGCCCGAATTGGCCTGTCGCATCACGTTGTCCATCAACGATTGCGTCGCAGTCCGCCAATCTAAAGAATCCGCAGACCACATGATCACTGCATAATTTTTCTTCTGTGCGTAAGCTGCCAATCCATTGTTTAAAATGCCTCCTGGCGGCCGAAACATTAATGTTTTTACCCCGGTCACTTTCTCAATTAATGATGATGTGCGATCGATCTCGCGAGCCGCACCGTCTTCGTTATATTTAATGTATTGGTGGTTCCAAGTGTGGTTGCCGATCGCGTGACCGGCCGCCGCGACTTGTTTGCCAAGTTCGGGATATGTTTGCAGGTATCTTCCTACCCAGAAGAATGTCGCCTTAATATTGTTTTTCTTGAGGATATCTAGGATTTGTGTAGTAGTTGTCGGCCAGGGCCCGTCGTCAAATGTCAGGGCGATCGCCTTGTGCTGCTCATCCAGTTTTGCCTGACGCAGCATGATACCTTTAAACTGGGATGGTAGGGGTGATTGAAAACGGGTTTCCTGCTGTTGAGTTAGGGCTTTTTGGGCAACTTCAACTCGATGGGCGATCGCTCCTTTAATCCCACTAACATTAGATATCAGTTTTGGTTCTTGGGACGATACGGCCAAGACTTGTGGCTGCATCGGTGGCGCTGGTTGAGTTGCCCGCAAGTTCATCGGTAACGTCACACCCAGCAAAAAACTGCCCGCTGCGGCCAGAAAAGCAACGATTAATTTTTGTCGCCGCCTCAAAAGCCGTTTCATTTTTGTCACGTCATTCTCTCCTTCACACCTTGCACAATTAATTCTAGATTTTATTTTGATATCAGTTAATTCACTTTAGGGCATAATCTTAAATCAGATTGTCCCTAGAAATGTTACTCCAAGTAACCGATCGCAGGGAAGTCCGCCCGGATCAAAAAAATTAAGACTTGTACGCGAGAAATCCTATAACCCATCTCAACGGGAAATAGTTAGTAGAAAATTTCCCTATGGCGATCAAATCCCGTTAGTCGCAGGTTTATATTGTTAGGGGCTCAGGCTAGGGGCCCGCATCCCTAGCTGATGCTGCGGGGAATCGCAGCGTCCTAAAATTAACTTTTAGGGCGGATTCTCTGTTTGTACAAGCCGACAATCCGATCGATAACTTCGTCAACACTCAAATTATCTGTTTGAATTTCCACAGCATCGGCAGCTTTCCGCAAAGGCGCAACCAGGCGGGTGCTGTCCTTTTCGTCCCGCAGAGCAATGTCTTTTTCTAACTGTTCCAAGCTAATATTAGCCCGATCGGTGTCTTTAAGCTCTAACATCCGCCGACGCGATCGCTCTTGTACCGAAGCCGTCAAAAAAATCTTCAATTCCGCATCGGGAAACACGTTAGTCCCGATATCGCGGCCTTCTGCCACAATCCCACCTTTTGTACCACAGCGCCGCTGTTCATCTACTAGAAACTGGCGCACAGCAGGAATTGCCGCCATTTCCGAGACGCGAGATGTGACTTCCAAACTGCGAATTGCCTCGGTTACGTCTTCGCCGTTAATCTTCACTATGAAAGATGCGGGATCGAGATTGTATTCCAAATAGCTGTAACTGACTAATTCGGCGATCGCACATTCGTCAGAAATCGGCGTGTCTGTTTTCAAAGCCAGCCAAGTCAGCGCCCGATACATCGCGCCGGTATCCAAATAAAACAAGCCCAAAGCTTTTGCTGCTTGCCGAGTTACCGTAGATTTGCCAGCGCCCGCCGGGCCGTCGATCGCCACAATTGGCCTCCGGTTCCTGAGAATTATATTATCAATCAAGCGAGTAGAGCCTACTCTGGCTGCTACGGCTAAAAGTCCCGCTGTTTCCACAACCTGCAACGGCATCAAAGTGTCGGGATCGACGAGTTCGGCGTATTCGAGCTTAACTTCGGGTTCTCCAGCGACTTCTGCGCGCGCAATAGCAAGTGCAGCAGCAGAGGTGCGGTCGCCTGATGCAAAACTTTTTGAGGCCTGTTGCAGCGCGCGGTAGAGGGCGCAGGCTTGCTGTTTTTGCTCTGTTGTTAAATACTGATTTCGAGAACTCATTGCTAGTCCTGACTCTTCGCGGACGATCGGGCAAGCAACAATCTCTACAGGCAAGTTCAAATCCAAGGCCAGCTTGCGGATAATTGCTAGTTGCTGCGCGTCTTTCTGCCCGAAATAAGCTTTTGTCGGCTCAATCAAACTCAAAAGTTTGGTAACAATTGTCGCGACGCCCTGAAAATGACCTGGCCGAGACTTGCCGCACAACACCGATGTCATCGCCGGCGGTGGCACTACTTGAGTTAAGGATGAAAGTTGAATCTGTGTTTGGGCGGTTTTCTGTGTTTGGGCACGCGCGGCGAAGCTATCCCGTAGGGAATCGCTCGCTGGGTTGCCAAACATTTCTGTTGCTGAGGGAGCAAAAATGAAATCAACGCCAGCTTGTTCGCACAGCAGCCGGTCTTGCTCGAAATTCCGGGGATAATCTTGAAAATCTTCTGTCGGCCCAAATTGCAGCGGGTTGACAAAAATGCTGACTAGGACGATCGCATTGTCTTGTCTTGCTCGCTGGATCAAACTGAGATGTCCGCTGTGCAAAGCTCCCATTGTCGGCACTAAACCGACTGTCAAATCAGGTACAGCAGACTTTTGTAAATTTAAGTAGCAGCGAAGTGCTGCAATTGTCGTAAACAGGCGCACCGGTAGACTCTCCTGAAGGCATTCGGCAGAATGCAGAATTTATTATTTGTCTGAATTTGTTCGATCGGACATCTTGCAGCGATGTTAGCAATAAACTCGCGCGCCCGCATCGGGACTCGACGAGTGGAAGATGTCATTTTTATCAGAAAGTTGGGTTTAAAACCCCATCATAAGCTTGACGGCTTTATATTTACTAGCATTGCATCTGCCACTAAATATGTTAAGGTAGTGGAATGCTAACCATGAATTACCGCTATCGAATCTATCCCAGCATCACTCAAGAGCAGTCACTCAAAGAGTGGATGGATGTTTGTCGCGTTGCCTACAAACAACTATGGGCTGCGCGAAATTAAGGATTGGTGTAATAGCCGGAAGTGCATGGTTGACAGATGCTCTATCAGTCATGAATATATCATGGCTGCTGATAGTCCTTTTCCTAGCGAAGTGAATCAGCTTAATGCTTTGCCAAGCGCCAAGAAGGTATTTCCTCTCCTTGGGCGAAGTACCAAAGCCAAGTCTTGCAACAGGCTATTAAACAACTGCACCGAGCCTGGGATGGGTTTCAAAAAGTTGGGCATGGATTCCCCAGATTTAAAAAGTTTGGACAATTCAAGTCTTTGTTGTTTCCCCAATTTAAACAGAATCCAGTGCAGGGAGTACATATCGCCTTGCCCAAGTTGGGGCCCATTCCAATTAACACGGGCAATCGCCCGATACCGAGTGGCTTTGTAGTTAAGCAGGTTCGGATAATCAACAAGGCTGATATTTGGTACGCTAACGTTAATATCCAATGCGATGTTAGTGTTCCCAATCCTATGCCTCATGGTCATCCAATTGGGGTAGATGTTGGACTTTCTAAGTTTTTGGCAACTAGCGACGGAGTTCTTGTGAAGTCGCCTAAGTTCTTTAAAGTGATGCAAAGCAAGCTGAAATTGCTGCAACGCAGACTTTCTAGGAAAAAGAAGCGCTCTAAGAATTACGAAAAACAACGGATCAAAGTTGCTAGAATTCACCACACAATTGATAATGCCCGCAAGGATTTTCACTTCAAGCAATCTCACGCCCTTTGCGACGCTGGTGATATGGTCTTCATGGAAGACTTGGATTACCGAATTCTTGCCAAAGGGATGCTTGGCAAACAGATGCTTGCGGAGGGCTTTGGACAATTCCGAGCTATCACCAAGTACGTGTGTTGGAAGCGTGGTAAGTTTTTTGGGAAAGTTAACGCTAGGGGAACTTCTCAAGAGTGTCCTGAGTGTGGTGCAACAGTTAAAAAAGACTTGAGTGTTAGAGTACATCATTGCCAAGAATGTGGATTCCTTGCCGACAGAGATGTGGCTAGTGGTCAAGTCATCAGAAATAGAGGAATAGAATCAATTAATACGGCGGGACACGTCGGAATCCAAAACGCCTATGCAGACGGTTTGCCGGGGACTGAAATATCTCAGTCTAGGTCAAAGTCGAAAAACCGCAAGGGAGCAACTAGGAAATTTTTGAAGTAATTCAAAGAAGCTCCGTGCCTTGACAGTCGGAGTCATGTCACTCTACTTTCTGCCTTCTACACTTCGGATAACTTTTGTATTCTGCCTTACCAGAAAGAATTGGTTTAAAGCCGGAACCCTTGTAGGGAGAAATTAAAATCAGACTATTCATTACTCCAATCTTCTTCCTTCAAGGTAGAGGTCGCTGTCAACCCTTCTCTAAGCAAGCTGTCAACTGTCAACTGCCAACTGCCAACTGTCAACTGTCAACTGTCACCGTCCGACTGTTGTTTACTGTTTCGGTTCGATTACTTCGATTTCCACTCTCGCAACGCCGCTGCTCATCATTCCCAGCACGTTAGCCGCGCCAGCAGACAAGTCAATCAGCCGATCGCCCACGTAGGGCCCGCGATCGTTAATGCGGACGACTACAGATCGGCCGTTGTCGAGATTTCGCACCATGACTAGAGTGCCGAAGGGCAATTGGCGGTGGGCAGCAGTCAAATCATTTTGGTTGAAACGTTCGCCGCTGGCGCTGAGGTTGCCGTCAAATCCTGGGCCGTACCAGGAAGCCCAGCCGCTGAGCCGCACTTGAATTGGGCCCAAAGATAGCACGGGGGCTTCTGGTTGGGGTTTGCCAGCGACTGCTTCCAGGGGTGGGGCGTTGCCCAGCAGTCGGCGGAGGCGATTGGTTACTTGCAGGGCGTCTCGGCTAAAGTCGCTGGTGGTGTCGGGAAGGATGGTTTCGGCGTTGATATTTACCAAGTCCTCGCCGTTTACCTGGATCAGGTAGCGATCGCCTTTTTCCCACTTAACGGTAATGCTGTTGGGATCGATGTTGTTGCGGGCTAGCTGGTTGAGTCTTGCTGCTAGGCTGGATGCCCGCCACACTGGATCTGGTTCTTGGTTGCTAGAATTGCTGGCAATGTTTCCGGCTTTGGGATTTTCTTTTGCGCCGGCTACTTTTGAATCACTGCGAGAATCGGCTTTGCTGTCGCCAGTCGCTCCAATTTTGGTATTTGTTTCCCGACTGGCGTTGAGAAATGTGATGACTGGAATGTTTCGCACGTAGACTGTCGCTGCTTGTCGCCCGTCTAAGTCGTGGGGCTGAATTTTGACGATCGAGTCTTGGACAATTTCAGCTCTTGCTTGGTACTGATACTGTCCGACTTTTTGTACTTCGGCCCGAGTCGCGTTTAACTGCGGGGACGGTTGGGTGGCAATTACTTGCTGCTTGGAACCCTGAGAGTTTTGGTTGACGGCGCTTGTGGCTTGTGCGTGACAAGACGATGCCGTTCCTACAACAGGAACTAACAGGACAGCGAGTAAACCACCAACAAATTTTTCCTTCATACGTCCAATTTTGTGAATAGCCATTGCTAACCGAGATTGGAGGATTGGCCTTTTGGCGGCAGGCGTCAAGGATTTCTCTCTTGCCCTTCGCCATTCCTCCGTGAGTCAAAGCAAAGTATCGGGGTGCGTTTTTGCTTTAATGCTTCAGCCCAAAAAATTTTGGCGGAAACTTCCCTGATACTTGACAACTCATACTCGATCCGCAATTTGTGTTTTGTTCACGAACTGCAACAGACTACCACAAACTTTTGCGCTTGGGGATCGCTGTGCCGAAACATTTCACGCAATCTTCATCAAATCTTCTCAGAGCTCTGTATGATAAAATCCTTTAATTGCAGTGCTTGCAGCCGTTTTCGGAATTCCTGAAAAATTTACAAAAATTTACAATAAATTAGCCTATTTTATGAGCTGCCAAATGGCTAGTCTAAAAAAATCTATTTGTCAAGTGTTTAACGATTGACTCCGCTAAAAAACGGAGACAAGTTTCCGATACTCGTCGCCATCGGCCTCAAATTTTAGACTAAGGTTCCAGCTCCTAGATTCAACTGTTGCCCGTTATCGGCATAAACTAAAACTTACAAATAGATTTGGCGGACTTGCGGACTTATGGATTATCGAGCAGCAGGTGTGGATGTTGAGGCGGGCAGAGCTTTTGTCGATCGCATCAAGAATACAGTCAAAAGCACCCACAGATCGGGAGTTTTGGGCGGATTCGGCGGATTTAGCGGGTTTTTCAGCGTCCCGGAGGGTTTAAAAGAGCCGGTGATGGTTTCGGGCACTGATGGTGTGGGGACTAAGTTGAAATTGGCCCACGATCTCGATCGCCACGACACGGTAGGTATCGACTTGGTGGCGATGTGCGTCAACGACGTGCTGACATCCGGCGCGGAACCGCTGTTTTTTCTCGATTATTTAGCTACGGGAAAGTTAAATTCCGAACAATTAGCTGCGGTGGTGACAGGAATTGCTGACGGTTGCAAACAAGCGGGCTGTGCTTTGCTTGGAGGGGAAACCGCAGAAATGCCCGGTTTTTACCAAGCCGGCGAGTACGATTTGGCTGGTTTTTGCGTGGGAATTGTCGAAAAGAGCAAGTTGTTGGACGCTTCCCAGGTGCGGGTGGGAGATGTGGCTGTGGGGCTGGCTAGTTCCGGCGTGCACAGCAATGGTTTTAGTTTGGTAAGGAAAATTGCGGGCGATTTAGGTTTTGATTGGCATTCCCAACCGGAAAAGTTAGGTGGCCAAAGTTTAGGAGAAGTGCTGCTGAGTCCGACTACAATTTATGTGAAACCAGTCCTCGAAGCCCTGAAGAGCGGCTTGGAAATTCACGGTATGGCTCACATTACGGGCGGCGGTTTGCCGGAAAATTTGCCCCGCTGTTTGGGAGCGAATCAATCTGTGAAAATTAACACCAGTAGCTGGCCGAGTTTGCCGATTTTTGACTGGATTGCTGAAGCTGGTTCTGTGGCGACGGCCGATATGTTCAATACTTTTAATATGGGGATTGGCTTTGTGCTGTTGCTCGATCGCCGGGAAGTTGAACAGGCTGTTAAGTGGTTTGAGTCTCAGGGAATTGGTGCTTGGGCGATCGGCGAAGTGATTGACGGGAACGGTGAATTGATCATAGGCATTGATTAATTTTAGTTGAATGAATTAAAAAAAATCGCCTTTTTTTTTCGGGTCAAACGCTTGACTTTGACCATTCAATAATGTATTATTTAATAATGGGAGTGCTGGCAATTTTAAAATTAATGTTACCACTCCCATTATCTAAAATATACCACAAGAATCCTAGGAAAGTCAATAGGTAATACTTCTTTTTTAGAGAGGATTTTTTAACAAGATTGGAAGAAACTTTGTTGATTTCACCAGATAAATTGTTGATTGATAGAGCGATCGCAGATTTCAGGCAGATGAACACATCTCATCTTTGAACCTGTAAATTTGCAGCTTGACGGCGCGAATCCCGTCGCTTCTACGGCTATCAAAGTGGGTGACAATTATTTGGCTATAGTCTCTGGGGTAGCTCAAAGTGTCCTGAATGCTAGCGTTTTCTTCAAATCTTAGAAATAGCCATCTATGCAATTGGGTTCAGCAGCTATACCTGCGGCCCAATTGCTCGATATCAAAATAAAACGCTCAATTCTCTAATCTGATTTTGCCTGATAAAATTATCAGTTCGGATTCGTAGTGAGGACTTCAGTCCTTCTTCATAGTTTTATGAAGAAGGACTAAAGTCCTCACTACAAACCTTTTTTCTAGTTCGATCGCACTTACGCCGAAACAGTTAAACTCACCATTTTTAACTGTGCCCGCGCGATCGATCGATCTTTGCCACAGCAGCACCCGCAACATCCGCCAAAATACTAACTATCCGATACAACGCCACCGCACTCAAAATTATAGCTACAGAAAAGCGATCGGACAATAGCGCGATCGCCGTTGCTTCAAATACTCCCATGCCTCCGGGCGCACCCGGTACGACTAAACCCACAACAAACGCAAAACAGAAAGCACCGAACAAGTTCGGAATATCGAGAAAATTCACCGGATTTAAAGCCATTACAGTTAGCAAAAATCCGCTACCCCGCAATCCGATAAAACATATTTGTCCGATTAACGGCACTAAAGGATAGCGTCTAATTGGCAAATTATTTTGGCGTTGGGACTTGACGCTAGATGTTTTTTTAGCTAGACTGGAGCTAGACCCTAAACGCAAAATTAGTCGATCGCCCGCAGCCTCTCCAACATCGGAATTTTCCCCGTTCTTCTTAGATAACTTCAACCGCTCTACAAACAGGACGATCGGATTTAAAATTCGGGGATGAATCGCCGTCAAAATAGCAGCACAGCCGACTATTCGCAAAAAACCATCGATCCGCTCAAAACAAATTAACCCAATCAGCCCGCCCGCAGAAGCCATTAACAGCGGTTCCAACAACACGCTGAGAGTAGCAGCTTTCGGCGCAATGCCTGCATTTTTTGCTTCCAAAATTCGACCCCAAAAATGCCAAATATTCCCCGGCAAATACTTGGCAATATTAGTTTTGAGAAAAACCTGAATCGCCCAGGCGGCATTTACAGGTTGACGGAATTCCCGCAAAATTAACATCCACACCCAGCCGACAAAAATTAGAGACAGTAAAGTGATGCCAAGCGCAATCGCCAATAACGGAAAACTTTCGGATCGAATTTGAATATTCGCGACTTCTCGCCAGTGAGTTAAAAAAGCTTTGGCAATAAATAAAAACGTTCCGCCCAGAATCACATAGCGCAAATAAGGCTTTAAACGCGCTTTGGCGAGGTTGAAAAAATTCTGAATTCGATGCAAGTGTTCTTTTCCCATTTTCCGCTCCTGATTAGTGAATTTGGGATGGTAGATTACTTAAAGACAATTTCATGTTTTAAATCTAAAATTTAGATTGATTTTATCTAAGGAGTAAATTTCTATGCCCGGCCCGAGCCCTGACGGTCTTTCCTATCTTTTAGATGATAGCCCCAATAGTTTCGCATTAACTCCGGGCTTTTTGACTCCTTATCCTAACGGACTTTTTGCCCTCGGAGGTAACGATTTTATTGTCGGTTCCTCGGATGCCGATCGCCTCAACGGTGATAATGGTAATGACAGACTCCTCGGCGGTGGCAATTTCGATACACTCTTCGGTGGTGTCGGGAATGACTTGCTTAACGGCGGTACCGGCAACGACTTGCTGTTTGGCGGCAAGGGCAGCGATACCTTGCAGGGAGGTAGGGGAGATGATGCCCTCTACGCCGGCAACGGTAGCGACGTTTTAGTGGGCGATGGGGGCAAAGATACGCTGACAGGGGGTTTGGGCGCAGATACCTTTGTCCTCCGCAGCAACTCCCCAGTCTCCGATCCGGCTGTTGCAGACCTGATTACTGACTTTAACAGTTTTGAGGATGCGATCGGACTAACCGACAATCTTACCGAAGCAGACCTCACTTTGGAAGCAGTTGCGGACACTCCCAATACAGTAATTAAAATTCGTCAATCCGGTGCTATTTTAGGCGAAGTCGCCAACACATCTCCACAAAACCTCAGCGGTAAATTCATCTCTGCAAATACCGTATTAAGCAACCAACTCAGCCAAGCCCGCGATTTAGGCGTTTTGAGCAGCACTCAAACCATCGCCGACTCGGTTAGCAATGCTCGCCCAGACAACCTTTACCGCTTTACTTTGCCTGCAAATAACGACTTTCAATTAACTGTCAGCGGTTTTAGTGCCGATGTTGACGTGGCCGTGATTAAAGATATTAATGGCGACAATTCTATTGACTTTACCGATATTATTGCTTCTGCTAAAGAATCGGGTTTATCGCCAGAATCTATCGATCTCAAAAATTTGGCACCCGGAACATACTTTGTCCGAGTTTATCAAAACCAAGGTAATACAAATTTTACCCTAAATTTATCTGCAACTCCTGCCAATATTGTTCCTGAAAATCCCAGCAACTCACCGGATTTTGACTCTCGTTCTGGGTTCGGTTTGGTGAATGCGGCGGCGGCAGTTGCTAAAGCTCAAGGTGTTGCAACTTTTCCTGATGTTCCCGACTTGGGCGGCGACGAGTGGGGCAGAGACTTAATTAAGGCTCCAGAAGTTTGGGCGAAGGGCTTGACTGGAGACGGCATTGTTGTAGCAATTATCGACAGCGGAGTTGACTACAATCACCCGGATTTAACGGGGAATATTTGGAGTAATGGTGGGGAAAATGGCGTAGATCCGACTGGTAGAAATAAAGCTAGCAACGGCGTAGATGATGATGGCAATGGCTTTGTTGACGATTTCCGGGGATGGGATTTTGCCAACAACGATAATGACCCGATGGATGATAACAGCCACGGTACTCATATCTCTGGTTTACTTGCTGCAAAAAGAGATGGAGTGGGAATAACTGGAACGGCTCCGACTGCGAAGATTATGCCTTTGAAAATACTCAATAGCACAGGAGTAGGCAAAATTTCAGATGAAATTAACGCGATTAATTACGCGGTGGCAAATGGTGCGAAAATCATTAATATTAGTTTTGGCGGTCAACAGATCAACGATCGCGAATTGAGTGTAATTCGAGCGGCGGAAGCTAAAGGTGTGGTAGTGATTTCGGCGGCAGGAAATGATGCGCGCCCGGAGGTAGATTATCCGGCTAAGTTTGCGAATGAGGTAGGAATTGCTGTCGGTGCTGTTAACCGCAACGGCTTGTTTACAGATTATTCTAACCGGGCGGGATCAGACACAATTAGTTATTTTGTGGCTCCGGGCGGCGATGGTGGCAGGGCCGATGCTGGGGACGTTTATTCAACTGTGCCACTCTCTCAACCTGGGGTTCCCTATCGATATTTTGCTGGTACTTCGATGGGAGTGCCACACGTATCTGGGGTGATAGCTTTGATGTTGCAAGCCAATCCGAGTCTGACTCCTGCTCAAATTAAGCAGATTCTGGCGGAAACTGCCAATCGATCGGTTTAAATTCCATTTGTGCTACCCGCGACGTGCAACACCATCACAAGGTGCGCAATGCGCACCTTGAGTCAGCGAAGGCGGACTTCGTTTGTGTAGGGGTGGTTTCAACCGCCGACTTCGTTTGTGTAGCCGAGTCCGATCTTAATAATTGGCGGCGTAAGTCAAGTCAAATTGGCGGCACAGAGTGATGCAGCAATAATTTGGTCGATCGAATACTAACTCGTAATTCATCTCGCCATCTATTTTGGTAATCGGCTGCTTTAAAGGGATGCCGTGAATGTCGTATTGGCGGCGTTCTAAGGCACTCCAGTCGATAATTTTGAAGTCGATTTGGTTCTGCAACTCACTTGCGATCAGATAGAGGTGCATCTTGTCTTGAACTTTCCCAGTCAGGGGAATTTTCATTAACACTGACTGAGTGACAAGGGGTTTTTGGTCGTTGGGATGCTTCTGAGTGTGGCAGCTTTTGAGTTCGATATCGTAAGGTTCTACCTTAAATTTCTCTCCATTGGCGATCGCAGACGAGTGTAAGTCTTTCAGGGATTTTTCTAGGTGAGGAATCAGCCCTAAGTCTGGATCGCACAGCAGTCTGCGAATATTCGATGTTTCAGTGACTGTCATTTGAGATTTTTGATGTTATTTTTGTTATTCTTAATTTCTAGTCTACCGCGAAACGCAGCCATATTGAACTCTACTCTAGACATACTTCCCAAAATTCAGTTTCTTGGCAGTCTGTCGCGGTGAACCAGACATTTTTGGAAATCAACCAGTTTTTCGCCTTAATCCTTGCAGATTATTTTTTAGTAATTTTCCATAGATTGAGCTCGACATTACCAACCGCCGGATCTATTTGATAGTTTTGCTGTTCAATTGCCGATCGCAAAGTTGAGGACGGTCTGTATAAAAACAAGTCGCCGAAACCGCCGGGAATTTTCGGTGGTTCAGGTTTTTTCCGTGCCAATTCTCGATTTTTGTAGCAAGAAGTATAACAGCGCGGTTCTATTAGCAATTTGACTTGTGGTTGCAAGCGATAACTCAAAGGCATGATGTATGCGATATTCGCATCGCTGATCATCAGGGGATTTCTAGCTTGATTCACAGTGCTAGCTACTTCCAATTCCGCGCGCAACCAACCGCTGCCTTTATTCCACCAACTATCGGCTTGAGAACTAATTCCCGCCGATATAATTCCGACCGAAAACAGTGCAATTGTCACTACTCTCCACAGTTTTTGCTGCTGGAAACTAGCCAAATTGTTGCTAATTTTGGCAGACAGCAGGTAAGCAACTGCTAGCTGAATTCCCACATAACATGGAACTAAATATCGCGGATTTGTCGATCGCCTTCCACCTTTTAGTATATCAGGCACTGCTAAAAACAAAGCGGTTGTGGCAATTATTAACAAGATCAGTAACCAAACCCGTTTTGGTGTATGTCGGTACAGAAAATAAATCGCATAGCCGACTAAAGCTACAATCATTATGCCAACTGGAATTACCAAGGCTAGTTGTGTGACGTTGGCAGTGCCATCAATGCCAATATCAAAAAATCCTATGCTGATTGAACCAACCCACCTGCTAACTAATCTTAAGAGATTTTTCTGTTCTGCCCATACTGTTGTACTTCTAACTTGATTGAAGTTTTCTACAGTATTTACGAGAGAAGGCATGAAGCCGATTAAGGCCACCATTGCTGCTGCATAATAGGCAATAAATGTTTTAACGTCGCGCCAGTTGGCAATGACTGCGACGTAGATTGCATGGGCGGCGGCGACGCAGACAAATAACAAGTGGGTGTACAGTCCCATTGCTGCTGTGACTGCGTAAAGTGCCCAGCGAGAAACCAGCAAAATTGAATTTTGAGTTAAGTCAGGGCGCATTGCTCGCAGCAACGCTGCACTGGATAAAATGGTAGTTAATGTCCACAAACTGTACTGTCTGGCTTCTTGGGCAAATAGGATGTGGTAGGGAGAAATTGCGAAAATTGCGATCGCCATCCACCCTACTGCTGATGATTCAAACAACTCCCAAGCCAGCCAATAAATAGCGGGAAATACTAGCAAGCTAATCACGGCGGCTAAACTTCTCATTGCTGCAATCGAAGTGCCGAACCATTGCGCCCAAAATCGCGCTAGTATGTAATACAGTGGCGGGTGTTGGGGGTCTTCGGTTACTAAAGAATGTAGTGTGTCAGTTAAAGTTTTTTCGGCATTGATCTGCTGGTATTTTTGTAAATCGGAGGGCAAGGTTATTTTCTGGTACGAAATTTGTTTGAGCATTGCGGCTTCGGTGTAGCCAGAAACCCTCAAAGAAGTATAGGTTTCGTCAATCCAGTAAAATTTGCGATCGAGATTTCCGAAGCGAAATAAAATGCCGATCGCCAATACTGCTATAATTAAAAATTTCAGCCACTTGTTAAGTAAAAAATTGTGAGAATTTAGTCGATCGCGATTTTCAACTTCCATTTTATAACTAGCTAATCTCGCAGAAATTTTTTGTTATTACCCTAGCCGTAAGGTGCGCCGAAGAGCACCATACAAAAACTGAAACAATTGAAAAATCTCGCTTTTATCCGAGGCTAGATCCCCCTAAATCCCTCGAAAGCAAGGGGGACTTTGATCAGAATCTTGTTCCCCCCTTAAGAAGGCGGGCTAGGGGGGATCTGGCCTCGGCGGTAAACAGCAGTCTATGAGTACGTTTGACGTTAAGTTAACACCAATGATTAATCGTCTACTCCTTCAATCGGCGCAAAACCTTGCCGCTGAATATTCTCGGTGATAGTGCGCGGTTCGAGGAATTGCAGCAAATAATCCGGGCCGCCAGCTTTGGAACCAACACCCGAAAGTTTGAATCCTCCGAAAGGTTGGCGCGATACCACTGCGCCAGTAATTCCGCGATTGATGTACAGGTTTCCGACTTCAAAATCAGCTTGGGCGCGATCGATATGCGAAGGTGTGCGAGAATACAATCCGCCGGTTAAAGCAAAATTTGTGCCGTTAGCAATGGTAATCGCTTCGCTGAAATTCTTTGCCCGAATCACCGACAAAACCGGGCCAAAAATTTCTTCTTGGGCGATAGTTGCAGTCGGGGATACTTCCGTAACAATGACTGGGCCGACAAAATAGCCAGTTTCTGGTGCGGCCATTTCTAAGGCTATTTTAGCTTCAGCGCGGCCTTTTTCGATGTATTCGCGGATGCGCGACTGGGCGGTAGCATCGATTACAGGCCCGACTTGAGTGCCGGGATTTTCGGCTGCACCGACATTGAGCGATCGCGTGGCTTCTATCAATCTTTCCACAAAAGCATCGTACACCGACTCGACCACAATTACTCGCGAACAAGCAGAACATTTTTGGCCGCTGTATCCAAATGCCGAATAAACTACGCCTGCAACTGCTTGGTCTAAATCCGCACTTTCATCAACAATAATGGCATTCTTGCCGCCCATTTCCGCAATTACTCGCTTCAGGTGTTTTTGGCCAGGTTGCAAAATCGCAGCATCCGCATAAATCTGACAGCCAACTTCCTGAGAACCGGTGAAGGTAATCATGTGAACGTCTGGGTGTTTTACCATGTAAGCGCCGACGGTTGAACCTTTGCAAGGCACGTATTGAAATACGCCTTTAGGAATCCCCGCTTCTAGCAAAATCTCCGCTATTTTAGCCGCAATTACTGAGGAAAATTCCGCAGGTTTGAGCAAAGTACAGTTACCTGCAACTAGCGATGCAACTGTCATGCCGACGGGAATTGCGAGGGGGAAATTCCAAGGGGAAATAATCAAAGAAATGCCGCGAGGCTGATAAGTATAGCGGTTGTTTTCTCCGGCTACATCGTAATTTTGCCCTTGTTCCAACCGTTCCATTTCGTCGGCGTAGTAGCGACAGAAATCAATGGCTTCCGAGACTTCGGCATCGCATTCTCTGACTGGTTTGCCGACTTCAAACACCATCCAAGCTGATAGTTCGTGCCGCCGTTGTTCCATCAATTCTGCGGCTTTGCGGAGGACTCCGGCGCGCTGGCGGACGGGGGTTTTCCGCCAACTTGTGGAGGCTGCTTTGGCTGCTTCTAGGGCTTGTTTGGCTTGTGCTTCGGATAGCAATCCGATTTTACCGACTACTTCTTCGGGATTGGAAGGGTTGAGCGAATTAACGGTTGTTTCGGTGTTTTGGTATTCGCCATCGATTAGCGGTAAGTAGGTTTTACCTAGGTTGGCGCGCACTGATTTGATGGCTGCTTCTGCTTGTTGCCGCAATTTGGTATTGGCGTAGTCGGTATCGGCGACGTTGGGGAATACTTTGCTGTAAACTAGCTGGTCGTTGCCATTGGCTACTGGGGCGGCTAATAATTGGTCGATCGGCATTTCTTCGGAACTTTGCCGAATAAACGAACTGTTGGCGGTATTTTCCAGCAACCGGCGGATCAAATAAGCCATGCCTGGGAGCAAATCGCCGTAGGGGCAGTAGACTCGGACGCGATAACCTCGATCGACCAAAAGCTTGGCCAATTTGTCCCCCATACCATAGAGCACCTGCATTTCAAAGCGGCGACGTGGTATGTTGAGAGTTTCGGCAATGGCGATCGCCCTGGCTTGCGATCGCACGTTGTGACTGGCAATTGCAGCATACAAATATTCGTGATTTTCCAGCAGCAACTGAGTCATCTGCTCGAAATTTGCATCCGTAGCAACTTTATCATTATAGACAGGCTGCGGCCAATCTTTCTGCATCGCCTTGATAGTTTCCTGATCCCAGTAAGCACCTTTTACCACACGCACCGTTACCGGATTTCCGCGTTTTTTTGCCCAAGCAATAATGCCTTGCAAATCTTGTTTGCTATCGCGCAAATATGCCTGCATTGTAATTCCAACATCTGTGCGACTGCGGAACTCTTCCTCTAACAATAAGTCTTTCAGAATACTGAGAGTTAAACTCTTGTATGCGTACTGTTCCATGTCGAAATGAACAGCCGATCCCAATTCCTTCGCGCGCCGCAATAACAAGCGAATTCTCTCGCTGACTTTCTCCTCGCTGCCTTTAGCATCCAGCGGATCAAACTGAGAATAAAAAGCAGTTAATTTGACAGATACTTGCACTCGCGGCAGAGTTTCGCCATCAGCCTTGTCAATTGCATCTACCTGCGACCAATTCTTTGCTGCACTGGTCAATTCCGTCATCAATTCCAAATAGCGATTCAGATAAACTTGCGCCTCAGTTTCGGTAATTACAGCTTCCCCCAAAAGGTCAACTGTAAAACCCATTTTATCTTTGCGAAGTCGCTCTAAGGTTTTAATTACCTGCTTGATATTTTCCCCAGAAATATACTTGTGCGCCAGAGTTTCCACCGCAGGCGCAACCGTCGTCGCAGCCAATTGGCCGGGAACCGAATCAGCGTTAGCAAAGCTGAGCAATTTTTTCAATGCTTCCGGCAATTCTACCTCTTCCACAGTCAGGTATTCTTGCAAGTGGCGGGCAATTTCCGGCTTGCTGCGGAGGGCGGGCAAACAGTCAATAAATCGAAACAATTGCACCCGCAGTCCGGGGCTAGCCATTGCCCAATCCATCAGTTTGTCGTCCCAGCGCATTTGGTCTTGCAGTTGACCAAAAAACGATCGCTTTTTGTCTTGAGTCGCCTTCAGGATTTCTTTAGCTATTTCCTGAGTCTTTGCTTCGTAGATGCTTGGAGATACTTGTGCGACCATTGGTAATTAGTAATTAGTAATTGGTAATTGGCGGGGCGGGTTGATATATTTGGCAACTACCGCCCGATACGATTATACTTACTATTTTACTTCTATTTGAACAACGTAGTTTGCTTGGCGATCGCCCGAAATTTCAATAGTATAATCGCCGCTGCTTGGTAGCTGACCTTGCCACTGACTCGTGCTATCTGCCGTGCCGATTGTTTCACCGTTAGGAGCAATGATTGCCGCGTTAACTTGACTTTCTTGAACCTTGATTGTCATGCTTTGGCCGCTATTGCATTCTACCAAGTAGCGCTTGGATATATTGGCTCGCAAACTATTGTTGAGAGTAGTTCCCGTAGCACCTGCTGGAAAGTTAACTCGCTCAGTTACAGGGGTTTCCACCGCAGCGGGAGAAGGAGAGGGAGAAGGGTTCGGCAACGGCGAAGCAAGTGGCGGAACGCCTGAGAGCGAGGGAATTGGAGTCTGAGTGCCCAACGGAGGGATGGTGAGGGGCAGTGTCTGCTGGGGTGCTGGGGGAAGTCCGGGCCGGCGGTTGAGGCGCGCTGCCGGGACAGGTGGAGGGCTTTCCCGCAGTGGTACGTCAGCGGGCAGTCTGATTTGAATATTCGCTCTTTCCTGATACATTTTCCACGCGAGGAAACTGCCGAGACTGAGCACGGAACCGACTAACATTCCGCTGAGAAAAACAGCCAAAATTTGCCAAATTCGAGTTGGTTTCGGTTCGGAATTTGCTGTCTGATTTAATTGAGTTGGGTGATTTTCATAATCAATAGTTGCTGGTGTGATTTCGGCAGCTATTGGAAAAGTTTCTGGTTCGCTTGTTGTGGCTATAATATCTTCTCTGACGGCAATTTCAGTCGGAGTTTCTGCTGGTTCGGGATTAGCAGTTAAAGTATCTTCGGCTGGGGCAATTTCCATCGGAGTTTCTGCTGGTTCGGAATCTGCATCGAAACTGGCAATCGTTTCCGGTTGCTGAGTCAGAATTTGATTATTTTCCGGTTGGTCACTCATGGGGATAAAATTCTAGTATAAAGATTGCTTTTGAGCATTTTACGTTATTTGTGCGTTCGATCGCCATTTGCGAAGTTTAGGTAAATATATGATATTTATCGAGATGGACGATTGACTCGAACCAGCCTCCCTCTTAATGTTTCCAAATTAGAAATAGCGTCCGAAATTCGTGTAGCCATCCTCTGTCTATTCTGCTGATCGTCTTTACAGACAATGATACCAGCATGATTAGGTAGTGAAGCGTGAAGTCGAATAAAATCGATACGATTGAGTGTCAAAACTGCCCGTTCGTTTGTGACGGCAAAAGCCAGGACATCTTCATCAGGAATGCCCAGATTTGCATTCCTCGCTTCTTGTACAGTCAGCACATCGTGACCTAGGGCGCGAAGTAATTCAACTACTATCCTAGGGAATTGTTCATCTGCGTACAAAAGTGCCATAATATTAGTCTATATCATTCAACTTAATTGCTGATTCAATTTCGTCAGGAAATGCTTCAGCATAAGCCCAAGCGTTCTTCAAGTCGCTAGCACTAATGTGTGGATAATCTGCTAAAAGTTGAGCGTCAGTCGCGCCTAATCGACGAGACTCTACCAATCCCCAAACAGAAATTCGAGTCCCTGCAATCCTGGCATTACCGCCGACTACACCGGGAGTTTTTTCAATTCCCTGCCAAGCGTTAGCTAAACTTTGAGCTAATATCTGTATTGCGCGAGCTTTTTCAGGCGGAGTCAGGGAAAGCAGTTGTGGTTCTAATTCTTTTAGTGTCATAGTTAATTAGGGATTGGGCTGCTGGGAATTTCAGATCTCTATTATAGCTATCGGGCGGTTTCAACCGCTTTTTTTGACCTCTAACTCGACAAACAAAGTCCATGTCAAACGGAGTAAAAAATCGCGGTAGGGTGCGTCGCTCATATATTGTCGTACATTACCGGGACGATCGCAGCGACGCACCCTACTTTTACTCGCGGTGGGTGCGTCGCTCATATATTGTCGTACATTACCGGGATTATCGCAGCGACGCACCCTACTTTTACCGCAAAACACTCAATTATTAGGTAAAGACTGCCAAAAAGGCTGCAGTTCAGGCTTCCTCACAGTATTCGTCGCCGACTGCACGTTTCCTTTCAATTCTTGATAATAGCTATCATCCAGAAAACTCACACTAACACCAGCGGTCAGCAGCAATTGACGCAATCTTTCTTGAGTGTAATCTAGACCGTCAATCATCGGGCCGCGGGGATTAGAAACTAACAATTTGCCGTTGACTGGTACCGAATTGACCATATTCGGCCACCAAGCATAACCGCTGTAGCCAAACATCGCTGGAACTTGAACGATTTGGTCGTCTGTCAGTGAAAACTCTCTTTTCAACTTGTCTAAAATCGGGTTAATTTTCTGCCTTTGCAAATTGAGATTGTGTTGAATTAAAGCTTGATTTTTCAAGGCGGCGTTGACTGTAGTTTCATTGCTCAAACCGCGATTGATAATAACCTCGCCGTAACCTTTCCCCGCCAATTCTTCTAACAGCTTTACTCCGGCTTCTGGACTGGCGATCGCCATTAGATATTTTCCGGGAATTTGACTGGGAATAAAATTGATAATTTCATCGACTTGGCGAGTCAAAAGCCAAGAAGTATCAATATCCACCGCAGGCCCTTGAATTCTTTGAGCTTGAATAAAATCAAGTACCTCTGGATTAAAACTCGCATTCCCCGAATTCCCGTAATAAACTCGACCCATTGGGTATCCGGGAATCGGCGGTGTCACCTGCAAATTTCCGTAGCCATTTGACCACTGACTTACAGGGTTATCGTCGCGAGAGTTACCAATTTTAATCACTCTCAAATTACGCTCTTGATTTGATTTATCTGGCGGGTTTTTGTCGGGTTCGTCATTGCTTTTGAGAGCGACATTCAATTGGCGTACATCAGATTTTTCGGGAAGTTGAATGTAGCCGTTTTTCTGAATATTTTGCATCCAAGCATTATCGCCCTGGATAATTTTTAATTGAGCGCCAGTAGGTTCTACTGCTTGTTTTAGCTGCGAGATGAATTCACTGTTGGCCGCGCCTCTGTCGCTGACTTGAACTTCTGTTACTGGTGCGGTATTGGCTGGTATTATCCAAGGACTGACACCCATTTGGATGGTGGTGGCGGCGATTTGTTGACCGTTATTTTCGGCAGTTGCTTTGAGATTGACTTTACCGTTCCAATTGCGATCGGCAAATTGTTTTGCTTCGACACCTAAAACAATATTCGTGCTAAAAACGAGTGGTTTTGTACCGGATATATCTACAGCTTGCCATCCCTCACCTATTTTCTGAAAAACGTTGATATGAGGGCTAGCAATGCTATCAGCAGTGATAAATAATTGAGAGGTTTTGAAGCTTTCAGATAAACTTAAGTTAACTTGAGAAAGCATGGCTGCGCGGCGGGGGACGCTAACTTTGGTTTGTTTCCAAGTGGCTATTTTTGTGCGCTCGCTTTTGGGATCGTTAAACACAATGAGCGCGCCACTAGACAATGACCATTGTTCTTTTCCGGCTTCGTCTAGTTGATTAATTTCGCCGTCTCTGTTAGTATCTCCCGCAAAAAAGAAGTTTGTCGGCGAGGCTGCGGGCGCTACAGGGGCTGGAGTTGCTGTTGCGGTTGATTCAGGAGTTGGTTGAGGAGTTGCTTGCTGATTTATTTCTAATTGTTGTCTTTGTTGTTCTTTTAGGGCGAGTTCTTGCTTTTCTAATTCTTGTCTGGTGAGTTCTTTTAGTGCTAATTCTTGCCTTTCTTGTGCTTGGCGGGCGAGTTCTTGTTTTTCTAATTCTTGGCGGGCGAGTTCTTGTTTTTCTTGTTCTTGGCGGGCGAGTTCTTGGCGGACTAATTCTTGTTTTTCTCGTTCTTGGCGGGCGAGTTCTTGGCGGGCTAATTCTTGTTTTTCTCGTTCTTGGCGGATTACTTCTTGTCTAGCAAATTCTTGTCTTTCTAATTCTTGGCGGGCGAGCTCTTTTTTCTCTTGTTCTTTTCTCTCTATTTCTCGGCGGGCGAATTCTTTTTTCTCTTGCTCTTTGCGGGCGATTTCTCTTACCCGTTCTTCCTCGGCTCTAATTTTCTGTACAGAACGTGCTACTTGCCATTCGTAGGTAGCGACAGTGAGGTTTCCTTGATATTCGATGGTTTTGTCGATCGCCCGCTCAGCCAAAAAAGAACCGTGGGGAATGAGTCGCAGGTGGTCGAGTGCGATTTGCCACAGGCGTTGTGACTCTTCCCAAGTAGCAGGGTCGGCTTTAGAAGTGCGTCCAATTACAACAGCTCTGGCCGCTATTTTAGCAGCATCGTCCCAATTATTTTTAGCTCTTTCTTCTGTTTCAATCTGACTTTGAGCGTTTTGGAGTTTCTCAGCCAGATTTTTGGATTCCTGGCGGTACCAATGTTCTGGGGAAAACAGGTTGCTGTCGGGATTTTTCGCGCTGTTATCTAATTCTACCTTGAGGCGATCGCGCAATTTGTAGAGTTCCGGGAGCGATTGCGGAGTGTCGCCGTCTGTCTGTCGCCCTGAGAGTGTGAGTTGGTAATTTAGGGAAGGTTGAGCGACTGTTGCGGGCACAGCAACCCAAATAATACCGATGACGACACCGAAAGTATTCACAATGGCGATCGTAATATAGTTAACCCAGCGCATATAGTTAATCCTCTGACTCCCAGATAATTCTACCTAATCTTGGTGCATTTAGTCAGATTTTACGGTGATTTGGGCGAATAGGACTTAGCATGGGGCCGAGAAACCGGGTTTTTCGCAAAAATACTTTGTTACTACCGACAGATTAGATAAAAAACCCGGTTTCTTTGTCGGAGTCGGTAAGTTCTGTTATGGGAAATTTGCGCCATGTTTTATGCTGCTTCATTTCTAGCTATTGCTGTTTCAATTTCTTCTGGGTAAGCATCAGCATAAGCCCAAGCATTGACTAAATCTGCTGCACTCAAATGGGGAAAGTCTTGCAAAATTCGCCCATCATTTGCACCCAGATGGCGATAATTTACTAACGACCAAACGGGTATGCGAGTATTGCCAACACAAGCATCACCGCCGCCGCACACGCCAGGAGTTTTTTTAATGCCTAGCGAACTATTGCTTACTGTTTGAAGTAAAAATTCTATAGCTGCTGCTTTGTCTGCTGAATTTAAAGATGCTAAATTGACTTTTAATTCGGTTATTGTCACAGTTAACACCTCGTTTTTATAGGAAGGTCTGTTTAATATTTTAGCTCGCAACTTTCTTCATGTCTAGCTATTTATTAGCTCGATTATAGCGCTTGAATCAGTACGATCGCCGGTTTCGCTGCCACATCTCGGCAATACTGATTCCTTACCCGTAGCTGCGACTTGAAAAAAATGGTATTATTGTATTAATGTGCGATCGGGAAAATCATACACCGCTATTGTAGAAATTATTCGCAGGAATTACGCACTCAAACCAAAGAAACCGGGTTTTTCAGGGAATCTGTGGCTGTGTACGAAGTATTTCGCAAAAAACCCGGTTTCTGGCTTCTCATTCAATTATTCCCTTTCTCCTTAACAGGGAGGTAAATATCGTGAAAACGCGCTATTATTTCCTAATTTTTACCATTATTGGATTGTCCTTAACAAGCTGCGGACAACCGAAGTTATTTCAAGAAGTCGATCGCACATTTAAAAAGAGTAATGCGATCGAACAACACAATTTTAACTTGCAAGCGGACGATCGAACGGTCGATCGAACTAACAACATCCAAGCAAGTCCGAAGAGTGGGAAGTTCGATCGAACTACCAACTCACCGGAAGAAAGTGCGATCGTGTTAGGAATTTTCGGGTTTTGTTTGATGTGTTATTTATTAGTTTGGAAGTTTCGCGGGAGGGAAGAAGCTAACAGGATGCTGAGAAGAATCAGAAGAGTAAAATGAGAATAGATACTTGCTAAACCTCATTTTTTCTTAGTGCGGTTGCGTTTTCTCGATTCAGCCGCCGTATTTTTTGCTTTTTTTTGCTTTTCTTTACTTGCCTTAGAGTCATTGACAGCACTAACACTTATCGGTTGGCTGGAAAATCCCGATGTATCGGAGTTTTTAGCTGCCATTATAGGAGCAATGCTAGCATTATATATCTCCTGAAATTGTGTGAGACCTTCCCCCGTACTCATATCAAACCCTGCTTGATGACCGAGCGTTACAAAGGATTTGGCAAATCCAAATTTAGAGGAATCTTCCATAATCTCCTTAAATTCCGACTCGATATCCCGCAGGTATTTGATAATTGAAGTGGCATTTCGCAGTTTAAATTCTCGCTTCAAAAATTGCCATAACGCCAATAATTCTGGGATAGCATTTTCACCTTCTTCCGGCGAAAGCAAACTCACTTTCCTGGGAAACAACTCTTCGACTACAGTTGCCACATCTTCCACTTTCATGCGAGGCAGCGTAAAACCTTCATAGCCGAAACCGTAATAAATGAACTGCGAGATCCAAAATCCAACGTCTGGATAAGCTTTACAGTATTCTTCTCCTTCGGGAGAATTGACAAATAGCTCGATTAGCGTTTCCTGATAATCTTCCAGGAGCGGTTCTGCATCGTCATAATCTAGGCCGTCTAGTTGGCGGATGTTAAAAGGTTTATCTGACATAGTTGAAAAGTTTTTAATTTAATTGACTTTAGCTCTAAGGTTAGTACAATTTTTGCCGATCTATTAATTCTTTAGGATTTTATTATATTTAAATATCTCTGTTCGCAGGTATATTTGACTAGCACCGGTCGCCCGTGACTATTTAAACCAAGCTAGCATGGCATAGGGCGATCGCCCTTTCATCATCCCTCTACAAAATATTCTCATAATAACGTTGAATCCTATCAGCAAAAACCGGAACTTCCTCCCTCAACCTGACAAGTAATTCATCAACCGTCAGCGGTGGATTTTTCAAATCCTCAGCTTGCTGCGAGACCAAATTAGCCATCAAATCCGGCGCAACCTCATAAAGTCGATTCAGAAAAACATCAGGGTGCAGCGCCACAATACCCCAAGAATTGAGAGACTCTGGAGGAAAATCTCTGAGGTTAGACGTAACAATAACTTGAGCTTTCGCAATTACCGCAGCCGCCGCGACATGGCGATCGCCCGGATCGTTAGTCATCTGCAGAATCAAATCCTCCGGGACTTCAACCATTGCATTTGGAAAAGCTTCCTTAAGTGCAGCCTCGAAACGCGCAGCCTTCTGACTCGTCATCCTTCCAGTATTAACAAGATTGCGAGTTGCACCAGCTAAAATCTCTTCCGACCAATATAGATCGTATAACCCATCTTCGGCAGCGCGAAATAGCGTGTCGCGCAAGTACATAGGAAAAATTACACAGGAATCCAAGACAACAGGATAGGGAGTCAGCCTGCTAGCTGTATACTCTACTCTCATTGAGTTCCTCTTCTTGGCTAAACTCGGCTAATTCTCTCAAAATTTCGCGGCGTTTAACAGTACGCTGCTTTTTATATGCCATTAAATCTCCTAAAAAAATTCGCCGTTCAGAGCCTACTTTCACATACTTAATCGCCCCTTCTGCTAACAGTTTCATCAAAAATGCTTGCGATACATTCAGCAAAATAGCAGCTTCTTCAACAGTCATATCTGGCTCGATCGGCACTAAAGACACGGCTCTACCAGCAGCCATTAAATGTGCAGCTTGACACAATAATTGATAGAGCGATTCAGGAAGTGTGATTTCTTCCCCGCCAATTTGCACAACGTTCACTTTTAATGTCTCAGAATCATCATTTTCTATCTTGAGAGATAGCGTTTTATCCAACAATTTGATAGCTATGGTTTCTTCTTCTGTCGGTAAAACCGGATCTAGGAGTATTTTTTGCCTGTTCATGGAAATGTTTCCTGAATTGGTTTAATGCTATTATAGTATATAGAATAGTCCTGGAGATGGGCGCCCAGAAACCGGGTTTTTCAGGAAAATACTTCGTTGCTACCGACAGATTAGGTAAAAACCCGGTTTCTTCGTCGGAGTGCGTAAGTCCTGTAGAGATGCGATATAATATCAAGTAAAACTATAATTGTTTGAGCTTAGCCGTCCGCCACTTCAAATTATGAAGTCAACACAACAGTTTACAGCAATCATTGAACGAGAAGGTGACGGATATGTATCCCTTTGCCCAGAACTTGATATTGCCAGCCAAGGTGACAATATAGAAGAAGCCCGACGGAATCTGATTGAGGCGCTAGAACTATTTTTTGAGACAGCAGATCCTTCTGAAGTAAAGAATCGGCAGATACTCGGCGATTGAAATCGCGACTACACAAACAAAGTCGGCCTCCGCCGACTGAAGAATAACGAAGACTCGGCGATTGAAATCGCGACTACACTAACGAAGTCGGCCTCCGCCGACTGAAGAATATTGATACCAAATTAGGCTTAAATACCCGCTTATTTCCTTAGTCCGCGAAGGCGGACTTTGTTTGTGTAGACGCGGTTTCAACCGCCGAGTAATCTCTAAAGAAACCGGGTTTTTCATCAAATCTATCGACTACAGCGAAATATTTTCGTAAAAAAACCCGGTTTCTCGGCCTCGCAATCCTACAACTGCTTCACCTCAGCAACCAACTTCGCCACCACATCCTTAGCGCTACCAAACAACATCATCGTCTTATCCTTATAAAACAACTCATTGTCAACACCAGAAAAACCAGCACTCATCCCGCGCTTAATCACGATCGTATGCTTAGCCCTATCAACCTCCAAAATCGGCATCCCGTAAATCGGGCTCGCCGTATCGTGGCGCGCCGCCGGATTCACCACATCATTCGCCCCGATTACCAAAGCAACATCGGTTTCGTCAAATTGCGGGTTGATATCGTCCATATCGTACAACTGCGGATAAGGCACGTTTGCTTCCGCCAACAACACATTCATGTGCCCCGGCATCCGCCCAGCCACCGGGTGAATCGCGTATTTCACGTCAACACCCATTTTTTCCAAACCGTCGGCTAACTCGCGTACTGCGTGCTGGGCTTGCGCTACAGCCATCCCGTAACCCGGAATAATTACCACCGATCGCGCATAGCCTAACATCATCGCACTTTCTTCGAGATTGATGCTGCGAACAGTTTTGTCGATCGCCCCACCAGCAACAGCCCCAGCAGTCGCACTACCGCCACCGCCACCAAATGCGCCAAACAGCACACTAGAGATCGATCGATTCATCGCCTTACACATGATCTGCGTCAAAATGATTCCCGACGCGCCCACAAGTGCCCCAGCAATGATTAGCATATTGTTCATCAAAATGAACCCAGCCACACTCGCCGCAATCCCCGAATAAGAGTTAAGCAGCGACACCACCACCGGCATATCACCACCACCAATCGGTAGCACAAACATGATCCCCAGGATATTAGAAATAGCCACCAAACCTAGGAATACCGGCACATCCTCCGGGTGAAACACCATATAACCGCTGCCGGCTAAAAGCGCGATCGCCAGCATCGCATTAAACGGCTGTTGAAACGGAAACGAAATCGGAGCACCCGGTAGCAATTCTTGCAGTTTTGCAAACGCCACAAGGCTACCAGTAAACGTAATTCCGCCGATTAACACGCCCAAAAGGATCGTAATCGTCGTATCGGGCGCAGGCGATTGCGAGATGCTGAGATAGCGCCAGAATTCGCCCACAGCAACAAGTGCAGAAGCCGCGCCCCCGAAACCGTTAAGCAAACCCACCATCTGCGGCATATCCGTCATTGCAACGGTTTTCGCCATAATTGTTCCCACAATGGAACCGATGATGATGCCGACAGCAATCAATTCGTAGCTGATAACTTGCCTTTCGAGTAAAGTACCGACGATCGCAATAAACATCCCGATCGCAGCTAACACGTTTCCTTGACGCGCAGTAGCCGGGGAACCCAATTGTTTCAAACCGACGATAAATAAAGATGCGGCCACTAGATAGCCTAGCTGAATGCCACTGGGCAGAAAATCGCTCACGCTTTAACCTCTTTTTTCTTGAACATTTGCAGCATTCGATCGGTGACTAAGAAACCGGCAACAACGTTAATTGTGGCTAGGGCGATCGCGATCGTCCCCAAAATCGAAGTAACAGTCACATTTCCCTGGCCCGAAATCAGAATTGCGCCTAAAACCGCAATTCCCGAAATCGCATTCGATCCCGACATCAAAGGTGTGTGCAGCGTCGGAGGGACTTTGTTAATTACTTCAAATCCCACAAAAGACGCTAGAGTAAACACCACTAAACCTGCAATCAATCCTTCTGCCATAACAATTGGTAATTGGTAATTGGAAATAACTCGTTTCCGGTTGTGTCCGCCAGTCATCCCTTTATGATTCGGCGGTTGAAACCGCTACTACACAAACGAAGTCTGCGGAGGCAGACTAAGAAATAACAAGAGAATCTGATTATTCCGCGGAGGCGGACATTGTTTGTGTGCCCGTAAACTCCGCGATTTCAATCGCCGGGATATTTTTGTTTGTGTGCCCGTAAACTCCGCGATTTCAATCGCCGGGATATTTTCATGAACCATCTAATTGACTACGGATGCTTGAGCAGCCAAAGCATCTCGCACGCGCTGGTTGCTAATTTCGCCATCGCGGGCGACACAAGAACCAGCAATGATATCATCTTCAAAATTCAAATTTAGTTCCTGATCTTTCAGCATCAACTGAACTAAAGCCGAGATATTTTTCGAGTAAGTTTCGCTAGCGTGTACTGGCATCGACGAGGGCACATTAATCGGGCCGATGACATTAACGCCGTTCCATTCAACATCTTTCCCCGCTTCAGAACACTCGCAATTACCGCCTTGTTCGGCCGCGAGGTCAACAATTACCGATCCGGGCTTCATTTGAGAAACCATTTCTCTAGTAACTAAAATAGGTGCTTTTCTGCCAGGAACTTGAGCAGTTGTAATCACTACATCGGAAGCGCTGACGTGTTGAGTCAGGACTTGGCGGGTGTATTCTTTGGCGGCTTCTGATAACTCTTTTGCGTAACCACCGGCGGCGACTGTTTCTTCCTTGAGTTCGACATCAACGAATTTAGCACCCAAGCTTTGTACTTGTTCTTTGGTTTCCGGGCGGATGTCAAAGGCTTCGACGACTGCGCCCAAACGTCGCGCTGTCGCGATCGCCTGTAAGCCCGCAACGCCTACACCCATTACCAATATTTTCGCGGGGCGGATTGTACCCGCCGCAGTTGTCAGCATTGGGAAATATTTCGGCAATGCACAAGCTGCAATCAGTACGGCTTTGTAACCGGCGACGTTGGCCTGGGATGACAGTGCATCCATGCTTTGAGCGCGGCTGGTGCGGGGGATCATTTCCATGCTGAATGCCGTTACTTGGCGATCGGCCAACCGCTGCACTAAAGCCGGATTTCCCAAGGGATTCAAAAATCCGATGAAAACGCCTCCTTCGCGAAGTTGATGAACTTCAGATTCTTGGAGCTCCCCGATTTTGACGACGACATCGGCTTCGCCCCACAGCGTAGCGGTATCACCGACAACACGAGCTCCGGCTTCTTCGTAAGCAAGATCCGAGAAAAAGGATTTTTCCCCGGCACCGGCCTCAACCCAAACTTCCACGCCCTGTTTGACTAATCGGGCTACAGCGTCGGGTACTAAGGCTACCCGGCGTTCCTCTGCTTGGACTTCTTTGGCGATCGCTAATTTCATTAACTCTCCTTTACTCTAGACATAGACAGGGCGGTTGAAACCGCACGCATACATGGCGGTTGAAACCGCGCCTGGACGAGACAGGGCGGTTGAAACCGCCAGAAAGTCAGACAAAACCTGCCGACGCAGGTTGAAATTCAAATTTCCCAGTCCGCGGAGGCGGACATCGTTTGTGTAGGCGCGATTTCAATCGCTGGCTGTTTTTCCCAGTCCGCGGTTGAAATCGCTTCTGGCTTCTCACGTTGATAGTAAAGCCGATCGCCAAAAATACACTCGCTTCTTTAACTTGTCTTATAGATTCAAATTCGCTAAATTGTTAAATTTGCAGCCGAGCATGATAAAATAAAACGCTGCCTAATTCTGTAGTTTGAATGTCAGTTGTCAGTATTACACAAAAAAAATTGATTGAACTCGGGCGATCGCACTCATGAAATTGCCAAAACAGTCGCTATATTAAAGGCATTCATTGCAAATTGCCCGCAGTAAATATTTAAGGTTCCATTGTAATTTTGGTCAGAGGAGCGATTATGAGACGATTATTTTCAGCACTAGCAGTTACAGGTTTTTTGCTGACAGGCTTACCCGCCATCAGTTTAGCCCAGTCGATGCCCGGATTCACGATTTTCGGCGGTCCCGAACGCGCCAACCAATTAAACTATCGCTTGGATTACGGCAAAGCCGGGATGAATGGCGACAGATACCGGCTGCGAATTCCTTCCAAAAAAGTAAGTTTGGCGATCGCCCAACTCAACATCACTTATCCAGACTATTACAAAGGCGAATTCGACCAAAAAGACATTAAAGTGCGCGTCAAAGACAAAACAATAGAATTGCAAGAAGTAATCTGGGACAAAGAAAATCGATTCATAGAAATTTATCCCGCAGAACCAATTCCAGCAGGTAGCAACGTTGAAGTTGTGCTCTCCAACGTCCGAAACCCAAGTCCGGGCGGAATGTACAATTTCAACCTCCGCATCCGCACCCCAGGGGACGTTCCATTGATGCGTTACCTGGGGACTTGGCTGTTAAGCATTGAGTAAGGAAAAGGGCACAAACCGAGTTTTTTGTCCAAAAATACGCGGTAACAGCCCGCAAATTCCCCAAAAAACCCGGTTTCTGAGCAACCCGCGATCGGCCAGAAACCGGGTTTTTTGTCGAAAAATAGGCGGTAACAGCCCGCAAATTCCCCAAAAAACCCGGTTTCTGTGATGGGAGTGCATAAATCCTGAATACTCAAATCTCCACAAATACGTCAAAAGTATTATTTTTGGGCGATCGGACTCCAAAATCAACGAGCATCCTCTATACCTTAAGAAGGAGCCCACAACACAGTTAAATTCCCCATTCGATTGGGGGATGCGAGGGCGAGGGAGACTCCGCTATAAACAATAAATACAAAGGTTTTTAGGCGCTTGTGAAAATCAATAGCCCAGAGGCGCTACCTACAAAATGTTTACCAATCAAATAGGATTGATCGATCCGTACTGATACATGAATCTACAAGCAAAAATCAAATCCATAAAACTTCCTCCGGCCCTCAAATCTCGAAATTATCGCCTATTTTTTGCAGGACAAGGCATCTCACTCATTGGCAATTGGATGACGCAAGTCGCTACTATTTGGCTTGTCTACAATTTGAGTGATTCACCTTGGATGCTGGGCGTAGTGGGATTTACCAGTCAAATTCCCACATTAATTTTACTGCCTTTTGCAGGAGTTTTAATCGATCGCTGGAACCGGCACAGAGTCATAATTGCCACTCAAATATTAGCAATGGTTCAATCCTTAGCCCTAGCATTTTTAGCGCTAACAGGAGTCGTGAACATTTGGCAAATCCTAGTATTGAGTTTCTTTCAAGGGGCAATTAACGCCTTTGACGCACCCGCACGACAAGCTTTCGTGCCCGAGATCGTAGACAAAAAAGCAGACTTAGCAAATGCGATAGCCCTCAACGCTTCCATGTTCAACGGAGCCCGATTGATCGGGCCAGCAATTGCAGGTTTGCTAATAGCTACAATCGGCTCTAGTTATTGTTTCCTGATTGACGGACTCAGCTACATCGCCGTAATTGCAGGCTTATTAGCGATGAAAATCAAGCCGCGCCAAATTCCCGAAACTAATACAAAACCCTTACAAAGATTAAAAGAAGGATTCGTTTACGCCTTCGGCTTTCCGCCGATCAGAGCAATTCTCCTCTTATTATCATTAGTCAGCTTCGCCGGAATGTCACACACAGTATTAGTCCCAATTTTTGCCACAAAAATACTCCACGGCGACGCAGAAACCCTCGGCTTTTTGATGGCAGCTTCTGGAGTCGGAGCATTTTCAGGCGCGATTTATTTAATTGGACGAAAAAGTGTCGTCGGTATCGGCAAATTAATTGCTATTTCCCCCGCCGTCATGGGATTCGGACTGATCGGTTTTGGTTTATCCCGAGTCTTGTGGCTGTCATTAATCATGATGTTATTCGTGGGGTGGGGTTTCATCATCCAATTTGCAGCCGGAAACACATTCTTGCAAACAATTGTAGAAGACGACAAACGCGGCAGAGTGATGAGCATCTACACAATGGCATTTTTTGGAGTCACACCATTTGGCAATTTAGTAGCCGGCGGATTGGCTAATTATATCGGCTCTCCCAACACAGTCATACTTGGCGGTATAATTTGTATTTTAGCAGCGGTAGTTTTTAGCAAACAGTTGCCCGCTTTAAAACACTTAGTCATACCAATTTATCAAAAAATGGGTTTAATTTCCTAAACAATTGATAAACCTCCCTCCTTCCTAATCCCCTCTCCTTCTCTGCGCCCTCTGCGCCCTCTGCGGTTAAAACATCCAAATTAATTACACAAGATGCAAAACCAATGGCAAATACCAGTGCAATTCCCCAACAGCAAAGCGACGATCACGTTCCATTAAAAACTTGGATCGGCGTCATGGCAACAATGATCGGCGCTTTCATGGCGGTTTTGGACATCCAAATCACCAACGCTTCTCTGAAAGATATCCAAGCAGCTTTAGGCGCAACTTTAGAAGAAGGTTCTTGGATTTCCACCTCTTATCTAGTCGCAGAAATAGTCGTAATTCCGCTGACGGGTTGGCTATCGCAGGTGTTTTCAGTCCGCCGCTACATCTTGGTAAATGCCGCTTTCTTTGTATTCTTTTCTATGTGCTGTGCTTGGGCGTGGGATTTGAATTCAATGATTGTTTTTCGAGCTTTGCAGGGGTTTACCGGCGGTATTTTAATTCCGATGGCTTTTACGTTTTTGCTGACAAATTTACCGCCCAAAAAGCAACCAGTCGGCATGGCGATGTTTGCACTCACAGCTACTTTTGCACCATCCATCGGGCCGACATTGGGAGGTTGGCTGACGGAGAATTACGGCTGGCAATATGTCTTTTATTTAAATTTGGTTCCGGGGCTGCTGCTGCTAGCAGGTGTGTGGTATGCCGTCGCCCCGACGCCGATGCGGCTCGAACTGCTAAAAGGGGGCGACTGGTGGGGAATTGCCTCAATGGCGATCGGCCTGGGTTCCCTGCAAGTTGTGTTAGAAGAAGGCAGCCGCAAAGACTGGTTTAGTTCTGATTTGGTTTTGCGTTTAAGCATAATTTCTGCCATATTTCTCGGCGCTTTTTTCTGGATTGAACTAACTAGAAAAAAACCGTTTATTAACCTACGATTATTGACTCGCCGCAATTTCGCTTTAGCAACTGTTGTGAATGTTTCTTTGGGGGTGGGATTGTACGGTTCGGTGTTCATTTTGCCCCTGTATTTAGGTCAGATTCAGCAGTATAATGCCATGCAAATTGGCGAGGTGATTATGTGGGGCGGCGTGCCGCAGTTATTCCTCGTGCCGATGGTGCCGAAATTGATGCAGCGAATAGATACGCGGCTGATGATTGGCATCGGTGTGAGTTTGTTTGCGGTGAGTTGTTTTATGAATGCCAGCATGACTCACGAGACGGGCATCGATCAGTTGCGTTGGTCGCAATTAGTGCGAGCAATGGGACAGCCTTTGATTATGGTGCCGCTGTCAAGTATTGCCACGGCTGGTATGGCAAAACACGAGGCTGGTTCTGCTTCGGGTTTGTTTAATATGATGCGAAATCTGGGAGGTTCGATGGGGATTGCGGCCCTAGGAACTTTGGTGACGATGCGCGAGCAATTTCACTCGAATCGATTAGGGGAATCTGTTTCTTTGTACAATCAGGCAACGCAGGAGAGAATGAATCAAATGACTCAGTATTTTGTGAGTCGCGGTGCTGATGCAAGTGTGGCGCATAACCAAGCAATTCAGGCCATTGATAATCTTGTGCGCCGCGAAGCTTATGTCATGGCTTTTAATGATTGTTTTTATTTTGTGGGAATTGCTTTGTTGTTAAGTGGGATTGCTATTTTGGGTTTTAAAAAGGTGAAACCGGGTGCTGGTGGTGGGGGAGGTCATTGATTTTGTAGGCGCGGAGTGCACTGCATCTTTGGGGCGGGCAGGATGCCCACCCCACAAGAATTTTAAGAGTTTTCAAAATGCAAACTAAATGTTTTTTAGCTTATTCACCATTCTTGTTGGGCTTCTGCTTCTGCTTGGATTAAATTTTCCCGCAGTTGCGCCCAATTTATTTGATGGGAGGGCGAGTCTGCGATGAGCTTTCCGCGCTGTAAATGCAGGACTCGCGTGCTAAATTGCTCTGCCAATTCTAATTGGTGATTGACCATTAAAATTGTGGTTTGATTGTTAGTTAGCTGTGTTAATACTTGCAAAATGTGGGCGGCTTTTCCTGCGTCTAGGGCGGATGTTGGTTCGTCTAAAAGCAATATTTTCGGTTCCAGAATGATGCCGCGGGCGATCGCCACTAACTGTTTTTGGCCTGTGGAAAGCTGAAATTCGGTGCGTGTGAGCCATTCTTGAGGTATGTGTAATTCTGCGATCGCCCCGCTAATTCTCTCAGCAATGTTTGATGCAGTCACACCCCGCAACTTCAAAGGATAAGCCAACGCCTCCCGCACCGACATCCCCAAAAGCTTGGATTCTTGTAAAATCAGGGTGATTTGTCTGCGAAGATCGATCGCCGGAATTTGCCGGTATTCTGTATTTTCCAGATAAATCGAGCCGCTGGTGGGGCTGCTGAGCCGATTTAGCAGTCGCAACAGCGTTGTTTTCCCAGCCCCCGAAGGGCCGACAATTGCGATGCGATCGCCCTTGTGCAAATCAAACGAGATATTGTCTAATAAGTAGCTAGAGGCGATCGGTGTTTTCAAACTTACATTATCAACACGCAATTGAGGAATTGTTTCTGTATTATTTTGTGAATAATTAGGCATTGAATTAATTTAAAATATGGTATGACTATTGGTCTGTTGTAGGGGCGGGTTTAGCTCATAATTTATGAAACAATCGACTGTATCAAGGCAAAACCCGCCCCCGCCCAACGCTTGTAGTGGCTCATAATTTATGAAACAATCGACTGTATCAAGGCAAAACCCGCCCTCTATTAAAGAATCCGTTACCGAACTTCTTTGTCAAACCTTCACAGCTTTATCCAAAGGAAAACCCAAATGTTCGCGCTGTTCCAAATAAAGCTGAGCAACCCGGCGCGCCAAATTCCGAATCTTGGTAATATAGCGAGTTCTTTCCGTCACCGAAATCACACCTCTAGCATCGAGCAAATTAAAAGTATGAGAACATTTTAACACATAATCTAGACTCGGCAAAACCAAACCTTTTTGTGTTAATTGTTCAGCTTCTTGCTCGTACAAACCAAACAAAGTAAACAACAATTCAGGATTAGAAGCTTCAAAATTATAAGTACATTGTTCTATTTCCCCTTGCAGGAAAACATCACCGTAAGTTATACCATCTTTCCACTGAATTTTTGTCATCGCATCAACTTCTTGAAGATACATTGCGAGGCGTTCTAGCCCGTAGGTAATTTCAATGGAGACGGGGCGACAATCAATGCTACCGCACTGTTGAAAATAGGTAAATTGGGTAATTTCCATGCCATCGAGCCAGACTTCCCAGCCCACACCCCAAGCTCCGAGAGTGGGGGATTCCCAGTTATCTTCTACAAACCTAATGTCATGGTCTTCCGGGCGAATTCCTAATGCTCTCAGGGAGTCTAAATAAACTTCTTGAATGTTGGGAGGAGAAGGTTTAATCAGGACTTGATATTGATAGTAATGTTGGAAGCGGTTAGGATTTTCGCCATAACGTCCGTCAGTGGGGCGGCGACAGGGTTCTACGTAGGCTACTGACCAAGGTTCAGGGCCAATTGCTCTGAGAAAGGTGTGGGGATTCATGGTTCCTGCACCTTTTTCTGTGTCGTAGGATTGGGCGATCAGGCAGCCTCGATCGCTCCAGAATTTGTTTAAGGTGGCAATGATTGATTGAAAGTTCACTGGTTTAAATATGGCTAGTAGGTGTCTAAACTTATTTAAGCATACTCAAGGCAGGGTTTATTCAAATACACCCGGCCGAAATTAGATAAGAAGCCAACTTCATACTCGTTTAAAAATTGTATAAACTATTTGAAATCTTGGTTCAGCATGATACTTCCCTTGATTAAACTCGCGACGAATAGTTTCTCAAGCTGCCAGTCGCGCTGCATAGGGACGACTCCGCCAATAAGCTACGTCAGACATAGAAGATTTTAGGGTCGTTTTAGTGACAACGATCGCACGTTTTTTTAGCATTGATTCTCAAGTCGTCATTTTTGATTGCACTCCCTTCATCAACAAGCTTAGTATATCAAAAAGGCGATCGCCCAATGCGTGCAGTTTTTCGCCGAGGCGATCGGGAATTCCAGGATAATTTGCATTAACGTTTATACTCGCACTCGTTATAATTATTTGCCAGCAAATTACCTACTCCGCTTTTTCATGTTTGCGTTTTTATTCGATTTAAGCGATTGCCTTTGTCGCATCAGCTATAATAGCTTCAAGTTCCGAGTAGGGAATCAAAAGAGTTTCCATAATAAATTGTTCAACCGGCTTACTAATTTTTTCAGAGTTACCTTGAAGACAATCAATTAAAATTCGATTTGCATAAATGTAGGCAAAAAGTTCACCAAAGTCGTGCTCTGTCAGCTCCCATTGATAGTCAATATTGCGATATTTTTGGGAAAATTTCCTTAGTTTTTCTGCCCAAGCTTCACTCTCATACCTACGCCATTGTTGATATTGTTCCCAACAATTGTAAACACCTTGAGGAAGTTGCTCGTAGAGCTGAGATAGCTCCAAGCTTAAGTTTTCCCAGCCATTGTTATTGCAAAACTCTATCGCTCTATATAGAGATTCTGCAAGTTCGTAGAAGTTTGTATCATCAAGACGATTAAAAAACTCAAACTCCTCCTCATTTTTGTTCAACATCCAGTCATTCTTTTCTGCTGCATACCTAACGTCATCTAAACGTAAAGCACGCCCTAAGAGCGAAGCATGAGCACGAGCATGGCAGAGGTCTCGATCGAAGGCTGGTTCCCCTTCTAGAGAACCAAAGAAATTACCCAGCGACAATCCCTGTCCAGAGTTGTGATAAACAGAGAGCTCAATCCTGTCATCCAATTTTGATAAGAGATGGCACAAATCATCTATTAACCAGAGTGGATCGCAAAATAATTCTAATTCATCAATGGTGTTGATAAGTGTTAGTAGGCTGACATAAAAGCAACGAAGAGTTGTTCTTGAATAGCAACTAGAAGTATTTGAAGCCTTTCGATATACCCACCTCAGAATAAGCTGTAATCTTTCATGACAGAAGATCGATTTATCAATCCTAAACTTGAGTAAGAGAGTAAAATAATCGATATTCAATATCTTTTCAGAAAACAGTAGGATAACTTGCTCCCATTTTTTTTCATAAAGATACCCGATCAATCCTACTCCTCGCTTGTCTTTGCAGCTAAAGTTGAGAGCGACTAAATATTCTTGAAAAGTTAGATGCGAAAAAGACCATATTTTTTGCGATCGCTCAATCAACAATTCATGCTGCGCTTCCATCGCCCTCAACACCGCCCGACTATCCCGCTGCCCAATCCCCAAAAACTCTGCAATATACTCCTCTATTTCTGCCTGCTCAAATAGCACATATTGCTCTTTTTCAAACTTCTTCACTGCCAGAAAGCTCAATAGTTCTAGCTTTCGCTCCACTGACAAATCGCGATAAATCTCATCCCGCTCAATCTCCCGCGACTTGTCCCACTGCTCCAGCAGCAACTCCAACCCCTCTTCATAAAGCTTGGAACGCTTCGAGTAAAACTTTCCCTTGTGGTGAAACACCGCACAAGTCAAACTCAGCAAAATCGGCGTAATTGCTAACTCCCGAATCGACTTATTCTCCTCCAAAAAGAGCAGCCGCAGAAACTCCTCGGCTTTTGCCAGTCCCCCCGACTCATCCCCCATCACCGCCTTATACCAATGTTGGGCAAAAGCCCGCGCCTGCGTTTCATTAAAATCCGCCACCTCCACATAATCAAACCGCTCAAACCGCGATTCCTGACTCTGCGTTCGACAAGTTACAATTACCTGCACCTGCGGATAAGTGCGAGCAAACCGCTTGATTTCCTTCGCAATGTTCTTCCCATCTTCTCCCGTCACCTCATCCAACCCATCCAGCAGCACCAGCGCCCGACCTCGATCTAGTACCAATTGAGTTTCGGCATCCGATAACCGCCAGCATCCCTCTAGATAATCGTCTAGCGAGTAGGCAACCTCACGCCCATCCTCGACAAAATCTCGCAGTTTAATCAAAACCGGAATCCGGTGCGCTTGTAAATTCTCAGCAATGCACTCCATCACCACTCGCTGCAAATACGTAGTCTTTCCCGAACCCGGTTTGCCCACCACCATCAGGTTCGCATTCTTTGCCAGCACCTCTAAACCTGATACCCGTTTTAGGTGTTTGCCCAAACCAATGCGATCCAAACTGCGGTAGCTGGGATTTTGGCTGAAGTGCTGCCACAAGTCATCCAATTCGGATTTACGACTACTACTGAGTTCCTCCAGAAGATTGACATCCACAAACAAGTCACCCAACGGCACGCAACGATCGACCCCCCAAAGCGGCATGGTGCCGTGCAAGCGCTGGATGTCATCGTGGAGGCGCGATCGTACCTGCTGAACTAACGCATCGATATCATCTTTCAGGATCTCCAGAGGGGGATCTAAAGGTGAATTCGTTGGTTTACCTTTGTCCTGAACCTGTTCATCGTCAGGTTCCCATTTCAGTTTGAGCTTTTTGCAGATGCAAAGAAACTGCTTGCGCTGAACAGGTTCACCTTTAAAAAAATTGCTGATGGTGGTACGCGACATCTTTAATTCAGCAGCCAAATCTGATTTGCTACCAAATTTTGCTAATGCGATGTCCGCGTTTTTCAGTTGAGGTGGCGATAGTCTGAGAGATCGTCCGCTAGGTTCCGTCATGTAGTGGTTTCAGGTTTCTCCAATTATAGCGACGCGATCGTAACTTGGACAAACTTGTACATAACCTGAGCGGTAGGCGATCGTATCTAAAACCAGCCTCCTATCTTGCATTTGGCAGATTGTTGAGAGTTTCAACAAAGATGACCAACATGAAGATTTCAAATAAGAAAAAATGGCTCAAAGTAACCGAGTTTGCTGTGGTGGGTATTGCCACTTGCCTCAATCCCCACGCAGGATTTCTGCTGTTTCTGCTCAAGCTGTGCTTTCAAATTCTGACTGCGTTGCAGAAAGACGAGGAAAGTGAAACAGAAAAGGAAAAACGAATAACCAGGTGTTTGCGCGATCGCCAACGATCCGATCGAGAGGCAGCAACCGCCTCACGATCGCTTCCTCATACTCTAGTTAAATCCACCAAGCAGGAAAAGTTAAGTTAGTCTCGCGATTTGTACGTGCGATCGCTCCTCAAACTATCGAGCGATCGCCCGTTTATAATCAAAGAAATTTTCATTTTGATGCTAAAGCTGCTTCAGAATTTCGATTTTGCACTACGATGGATAAAGCAGCCGAGAAACTTTAACTAGGAACTTACTTTTATGACTCATCCCGCCCTTAGCCGCGAACAAATCGCTCAGCGTGGCAAAGATATCTACCAACAGCGCATCCGTACCCATATTGAAACAACAGAGAATATCGGTAAAATCATCGCCATCGATCTCAATACTGGTGAATATGAAATTGACAAAGACTTGCTAGCAGCTTGTCATCGCCTGCAAGCTAAACAGCCTAATACCATCACTTGGGCAGAGCGCATCGGTTATGATGCTGTATACGCAATAGGTGGGACATTAGTTAGGACGGCATTGTGATGAATGGAATAGTTGTTGGGCTGCAAGCACGCATGGGAATTATTCTCTACCCTCCGGGATGTGCAGAAATAGAAATCGAATGTGTTATTGATACAGGTTTTGAAGGGTTCTTAACTTTGCCACCTACTGTAGTTGCAGAACTTCAGTTACCTTACGTTGCACCAATTAATGCAAATTTGGCTGACAACTCCAGCATTGTAACCAACGTTCATCAAGGCACGATTCTTTGGAATGGAGTGCAGCGAGTGATTCCAGTTTTAGCAATGGGTCGTCGTCCTCTCATCGGGACAGCACTTCTAGAAGACTATCACCTTAGTATTGATTTTTGTGAAGGAGGAACGGTACTGGTAGATGATATCATGTAATTTCCGTATCGAGTTGCTGGAGGAAAAGCAGTAGTTTTCCCTCGCCCAAGCGTTGAAACTCTCCGTTCATTAAATGAGATACTTCTGGCTGTGGAATGCCAAAAAGTTGACTAACTTCGCGTTGTTTCAAGTTGCGTTGTTTCAGGATACGGATTACTTGAATCCCTATTTTACCCCGCATAAAAAGTTCATCTGCATCCTTCAGACCGAGGTCAGCGAATACGTTGCCACTGCTTTCTTCAAAAATCGGTTCTTGTGTCATGGTTGTTCCTCTCTTGGCATGGTATAGTACCCATCTTCGATTCCCATCGACAACTCATGAAAACAGACACCATTTTCTACAGCCTGTTTCAAGAATTCCCCAGCTTCTTCTTTGAACTAATCGATCGCCCTCCAGACGAAGCCGCCGCCTATGAATTCACCTCCCGCGAAATCAAACAACTCGCATTCCGCATCGATGGGTTATTTCTGCCCACAACCGAAGAACCGGAAAAACCATTTTACTTAGCTGAAGTTCAGTTTCAACCCGATGCCGACTTGTACTACCGCATCTTCGGCGAACTCTTTCTCTATCTGCGACAATACAAACCCCTCAATCCTTGGCGCGTCGTTGTCATCTATCCCAGCCGCCGCATCGAACACGAACAGATGCTGCAATTTCAGGAACTATTAACCAGTCAGCGGGTGCAACGGATTTACCTTGATGAATTGCCAGAAGCCGCAGATCGATCGCGCTTGAGTGAAAGTTGTTAAACTGGTAATCGAGCCAGCAGAGACAGTGGCAGAACAAGCACGGCAGTCGATCGCAATGGCCCGACAACAGTTGTCCGATCCAACCGTTCTACGCGATTTAATCAGCCTCATCGAAACAATTATTGTCTACAAACTCCCCCAAAAAAGCCGCGAGGAAATTGCCGCCATGTTGAATTTAAGCGAACTCAGACAAACCAGATTTTATCAAGAAGTCAAGCAAGAAGGTTTAGAAGAAGGACTCGAACAAGGTGAGCAGCAGGCGAAGTTAGAAGCCATTCGTCGGATGATCGCGTTTGGAATGAATTTAGAGACGATCGCGCAATTATTAGATTTGTCAGTAGAATTTGTGCGGCAAACAATTCACAAAATCCAACGCGAATCAATGTCAGTCTCCGAACAAAATATCGACTCATTGATCGAACTATTAACTCAGCAGCGATCGCTCTTCGGGGCCGAACAATTAACCGAACTAGCGCAGCTAATTGAACCTTTATCTGATGACAGCGATGTTCTTGCAGAAGCGATTTTATCCTGGGGTGAAAATTACCCTTCAATTCAGGAAGCTCAAGCCAAACTGCTCGAACCACTACCGCCGGCTAAAACATCAGAAAAAGCAGCAGTCAGCGGAGAAAGTAGTGAATCTCAAATTGGCGATCGCCTCAACAAACAAGCTCTCAAAAATGCCATTTTATTGTAGCGCGATATTCGATAATATTGTAGGGACACGGCACTGCCGTCTCCTAATTTCTAAAAAACAGAATAGTCTGAGCCCCGATTTTTTCAAGAAGTCGGGGCTCAGACAGTGAAAAAGTTGAGATTACTTTCTAGTTTAGTCGGCGGGAGTGAGGGAAACTAACAGAGTGATGCTGTCAACGCCGATGACATAAACAGTGTCTCCCGGTGTGAGGGTGATTTGGCGATCGCACCGTGCGGGCCACCAGCTACCTTGAAAGCGGACGCGACCTGTTTGATTTGGGTAAATCGATTCATCGACGACGGCTTCTTCGTTGAAGTAGTGAAAATTGGTGTTGATGTAGTTGTCGATTAACATATTATTTGCTGTGCTGTAGGTGTGAATAGAAAAAATAGAACCGAAAGCTTTTGCTAAATTGAACATTTTATTGACTCCTTTTGTGTTAAAATATATGGAATTTTTAGATGCTATTTCTGCTATTTGAAAGGCTGCATTTCCTGGTTTTTGATGCTGTGAATTAGTCGGCTGGAGCGAGGGAAACTAACAGAGTGATGCTGTCAACGCCGATGACATAAACGGTGTCTCCGGGTGTAAGAGTGATTTGGCGATCGCACCGTGCGGGCCACCAGCTACCTTGGAAGCGGACGCGACCTGTTTGATTCGGGTAAATCGATTCATCGACGACGGCTTCTTCGTTGAAATAGTGGAAATTGGTGTTGACGTAATTTTTGATTAACATATTGTTGGCGGTGTTGTATCCTTGAGTAGAGAAGATCGAGCCGAAAGCTTTTAGTACGTTGAACATGATATTTACTCCTGTTGTGTTAAAATATATGGATGTGTAATTGTCTGTTTATGCTATTTGAGAGGCTGCATTTCCTGGTTGAGATTGATTAATTTCCCAGATATTTCATTGTTCTTGTCTGGGGTGCTTCCATCCGGATCAAAAACCAAAACTTTTTGATTTTTTTGGGGGATTTGAGCGGCGGTTGCGGGGAGTCTAAATTGAGTAATTCCGAGGTATTGAATTAAGGATTTAGCTGTCGCTTAGTTGCTGGAATTTGTCTCACTGGTAGATTTTGTTAGCTACATTAGCGCTTGGCTGATTCCGCATTGCTGCTGCTGTGAAAATGTTTTATTTTTGGGTTTGATGATTTTTTGAATCGGTTGTGACTCGCTTGCTTTACACTTACTAATTTATAAAAAGTCGAAGGTATGTGGTGCGATCGGTCTGACACTTTCCGTCTCTGGTACTGGCACAGGACAGTAAGCAACGGCAAAACAACGATTAATCAATAGTTTGAGGCTAATATTTTGGCTGGTGGTTGTGCCAATTTAGCAAAGTGGACTACCGCAGGCTGTGAACTCTGAACTTACGCAATCTCTGTAGCCCCATCAGGAAGATCCATATATATCTAGTCCATCACTGACACCATCTCCAGTAAAGTACCCGTTATGGGTTTGTAGTGACGAATGCAAGTGCGATCGAGTCTGATGAGGACTGAATATCCTGACTACAGAGGAATCTGAGGTAGTTAGCCCTAGAAAATGCCCGCTGAGACTGACGCAGATATCACGAAGCGGTAGGATTTTTTGATCCATGTAGCTCGATCGCACCCTATAATCGCAATTATTGAACAAGTCGAACTTAAAATCAATTCATAAATTCAGAATCTTAAATTCATAAAAGTCATAATTAGAGAAAATTTTCTCGATACTGCATAATTGTTACAGGAATTCTGAATAAAATTTTAGCTAACTGAGACAAACCGAACTTAAATTTAAGCGACTGCGGCAAATCTTGCACGGAAACTTCTACAAAACCAAAGCGAGTATAAAATGCTGCGAGTCGCGTCCCCAAACATTCTAAGTATAGTGGTTTTGTAGCCTGTTGAATTAAATGTTTTGTGAGATAAATGCCCAAACCGCGATCGCGCCAATCCTTCGCCACCACCAAACTACCCAACTCTTGCGCGCCCGTAAAGTTCCGCAACTGTCCGCAAGCAGCCAACTTTCCCTCACATTCGATGACCCAGAATTGCTCCCAGCGCAACTGAGTAGGATCGAGTTTGGCACTCCAGACTAACTTTCTAATTGATTTGATATCTTGCTCCGACGCTTGGCGTAGAACGCATTCTGACGGTAAAGAAACAGAACTTGCAATCATGAGTTATAGCTGGAAACTACAGCAGCGATTCGTTTGAAAATGCGAAAAACTTCGTAAAGTTCGTTTCCGGGGTTCCGAATATCAAACAACTTAGATAAAGCATACTGCGGTGTATCTTGTTTAGTCACTTTGATGAATCGGAAACTGCTGCCATTGGTCAGAAGCCCAAACGTTGGTTGTTCTGAATTTGGGTCATTCAGCATATAAGATAGTAATTGAGGAAGTCCAGCTTCAACGGAATATTGCGATCGCTTGGCTTCGATCGCCACGATCCAAAAAGATTGCAGCAATAATAGGACATCTATGCTGCCCCTAACAATTATATCTTCATCTTCGACAATCAGTTCAACAGATTTTTCACATTCTATGTGAAAGGGAGTCAGGAAAAAATCTGCTACAAATAGCAAAGGAGCTAGTACCACCATTTTTACAGTATCTTCTAGGAAAGGGAATGAGGTACTGTTGATATAGCCTGCTTTTACTTTGTCGAGTGATCGCTTTTCTGCGTCTGCTATTTCAGGCAAATCATCAATCCATTCTCGAAAGAATTGCTCGTCTTCAGACAACTGTAGATTAAATTTAGTTTGAACATCACCCAGTGTCAGTGTTTTTGCTTGAACGGTTTGTGTCATAATTTTCAGTAGCTCTTAGCTATTTGTAACTTATTGTAGCATATCAATTGTCGATCGCCCCCAGCAACACCTCCGCGCCAAACCGCACCGGATCGGTACAAGGCAATCGCGTTTGTGCTTGAATTTCAGCTATTGCTAACAGCGCATCTGCCTCATTTAAGTGATGAGTGTTAAGGGCGATCGCGCTCACTTTGGCCCCAACAAAAGCACCCGCAGCCGCAGCCACCATTTCGTACAATTCAACCACTTTCGACAAACTCGGAATCGATACGTGCGGGTGATGGCGAAGGTGAATTTGTCCGGCTCGGTGCGCTAAAATTAAGTGAGTTGGCTGCGTACCACGCAACAGCGGCAGAGTCGCCGTCGAACCCGGATGCAGTAGCGAACCTTGCCCTTCTACGTGCAGAATATCGCATTCAGAACCCAATTTTATCACCGCTTGTTCCACTGCACCGGCGGCAAAATCAACTCGCACTGCATCCAAAGCAATGCCTTCATTTCCAATCATTAAACCCGTTTGTCCAGTTGCTAAAAATTTGGAACGCAAACCCCGCTGCAAACAAGTGCGATTGAGTTCCAAACTGGTTGACATTTTGCCAACGCTCATATCTGTACCGACAGTTAACACGCGGCGACAGCTTAATTTAGCAGCGGCCGCAGAGGCGATCGCCCCGATATTTTCCGGTTCCTGACGCACGTCCCAAATCCATTGATTTTCGGTTAACGGAACCGTTATCAAAGGTGCAAGTTTCGCGTGCAAACCGTTGACAACCGACAAGCCTGCTGCTACCGCTTGATTAATTTCTGGCAACCATTGCGGCGGCAAAACACCGCCAGATGGAGCGATACCAATTAGCAGAATATCCGGCACAAATTGCAGTGCTTCTGCAACGGAAGCAACAATCGGTACTTGTTGAGGAATGCCAGTTAATTCAGACAAAGATTTTCCTGTACATTGGCGGTCAATTACTGCTACAATTTGTGCTTCGCTGTAGCGTAAAAAGGCTAAGCCTGTTTTGCCGGAATGGCCGAGAATTCCCTCGTGCAGCAAGATAGCAACTTTGCCATTTTTGATAGGATAGTTTTGAGTCATTGGTTCACTTTTAAGATCGGGGATTGTAGATTGTAGATTAAATCTACAATCTACAATTGATTATTCGCTATGTATGATTTGCGATTACTGGTTTAAAGCATTCGGATCTTCTCCCAATTCTCGCAATCTGGCCTCTAATCGCGAGGCTCGCTGTTGAGCAGCTTCCGCTTGCTGTTGAGCAGCTTCCGCTTGCTGTTGAGCAGCTTCCTCCGGTAACAGAATTAGATTGCCAGACTCGTCGTAGAAACGCGCCCAGACTGCTGTTTCTCGATCGACAATTCCTTCCCAAGTACCCAACCAAAAACCTAGGGTTTCGCACCACAGCCAACCCCGCTCGTCGGGCACTAACGGCTGATAGCGCAGGTTGGCATCTAAACGCCATCCCTGCAAAGAATTCGGATCGAAAGGATCGAATACAAAGTAATCAGGCGTTCTAAAAACCTGCTCGTAAATATCCTTTTTTTTGCCTGTATCCTGATTAGCCGTTGACGGCGACAGCAGTTCCACAATGACATCCGGGTAACGTCCGTTTTCTTCCCAGACTACCCAACCTTGTCGGGAAGTATTGCCGTCAACACCCAATACAGCGAAAAAATCCGGCCCTCTAAAATCCTGATTCCGAACCTGTTTAACGCTGTAATAAATAAACATATTACCACCGACAAAAAAATCGTTCCGGTGAGCTAAACCTTGTTCTAAGGAACGGATTAAAACAGTCATTGCTATACGGTGGCGGTTGCTTTCCATTTCTGCACCATCATCAAAAATTAAATCAGTCGGCGGCTTGTGTTCTTCAAAGAAAAGCTTGGCTTCTCGATCGATTCCCTGTCCAATTGATTCTACTGGTATCATACTATCTCCAGATTTATTTTTATCTGTCAACTGTCAACTGTCAACTGTCAACTGTCAACTGTCAACTGTCAACTGTTTAACGATACTTCTATTCTACAATGTCAATTCGCCGCACTCCCAATCCCGATCGCCCGTTTGGCACCAAACACCCATTTTCTATGCTTGCACCCGTGAAAGGATCGTCGATTAAATTTAAGTGACTGTCCAAATCCAAGTAATCAGCGAGGGGCGAAAGTTGTGCGGCTGCGGTATTGGCGATCGCACTATCGGAATAGCAGCCGAACATCACTTGCAAATTGCAGGCTTTTGCTGCGTGAATCATCCGCATAGCTTCGCTCAATCCGCCGGATTTCATCATTTTGATATTGATGCCGTGGACGCATTGTGCTAACTTCGGTATATCCGAACTATTAAAACAACTTTCATCAGCAAAAATTGGCAGCGGTGATTGACGGTAAAGTTCTGCGAATTCAGCCAAATCTGCTACTGGTGACAGCGGCTGTTCGACATAATTTATGTTATATTTTTCCAGCCAGCGACACATTTCGATCGCGCCCTTTAAACTCCAGCCACCGTTAGCATCAACACTGATTTGAATGTTAGCTGGGGCTTCGTCTAACACTGCGATTAACATAGCTTTGTCGGCTTCAATTCCTTCGGGATTGCCCAATTTAATTTTGACGGCGCGGTATTGGATGCTGGCGGGCTCTGTCGCATTTTTGCCAAACCAATCGCGCACTCTGTCTCTCGCTCCAGACGGCGAATTTATGCCGATGGTGACGGATGTGGGGACGATGCGCGATCGATCTAATCCCCACATTTTCCACAGCGGCAAGCCTGTTTTTTTGCCCAGCCAGTCGTGGATTGCCATGTCGATGCCGGCGCGGGCGGCGGAGGGTAACTCGACTTCGATGAAGATTTGTTCGACTTTTTGGCGATCGCACGGAGTAAACTTTTCTAGTAGTGGTGCAACTTTCTGCAAAGCTACTAGCAGACTCTCGGTAGTTTGTGGCTTAGCACCTGTAGAAAAGGGCGATGATTCTCCCCAACCTTCGATACCTTCATGGGCTAATTTGACCCACAAATTCGTACTTTGGGATGTTGTACCGCGACTGATGGTAAGCGCAAACCGCTTGCGGACAGTGAAGGTTTCTATTTTAAGCTGCATGATTAGTTATAAGTAGTGGATGGCAGTTCATTCAGTTGACAGTTGACAGTTGATAGTTGATAGGGGCGGTGCCAAGAGTGCCCGCCCTCTCAGTTGACTTTAAACCAATTATTTCTGATCAAAAAAACTTTTACTATTTTACTAAAAATTTGTAAAAAAACCAATTGCCAATTGTAGATTGTGGCATAATTATAGGTAGTGTAAAATGCGTAGTAAATCATAAAATACCACAAAATATTATGACAATTTACTTTTACAGCACTCGCAGCGAATATGGTAGTTTCTCTAACTTTTCCCGTTACGGATGCGAGTTAGACGGAGAATATTGGCCGACTACCGAACATTATTTTCAAGCACAAAAGTTTCCCCAAACAGAGCACTGCGACCAAATTCGCCAAGCAAAAACGCCGAAAGATGCTGCGAAAATGGGGCGCGAGCGCTCTCGTCCCCTGCGCCAAGATTGGGAACAAGTCAAAGACGATATCATGCGAAAAGCTGTACTCCGCAAATTTGAAACTCATGCCGATATTCGCGAAATTTTACTCGCTACTGGCGAAGAGGAAATTGTCGAAAATGCACCGGGAGATTATTATTGGGGTTGTGGGAAAGATGGCAGCGGCAAAAATATGTTGGGACAGATTTTAATGGAAGTGCGAGAGATTTTGCGAAAAGGCACTTCATTCAGTTGACAGTTGACAGTTGACAGCGACCTCTACCTAAAAGGAAGAGGATTGGAGTAATGAATAGTTTTCTTTTAATTTCTCGCCTTTAAGGGAGAGGCTTTAAACCAATTCTTTCTGGTAAAACACAACCTAAGAAACCGGGGTTTTTACCTGAATTGTAGGCTGTAACAAAGTATTTTCGTAAAAAATCCGGTTTCTGGCTACCCGTGCTTCCAAGACTAGCATAACTAAAATTTTCCACAAAACTAAAGCAGGACTTATTTAATAGTAAGTCCTGCGAGGCTGCTAAGGGAGCATTACCTCAATTTTCTTAAACACCGAACTCAAAATTTTACCTGATCAACTCTCGAATTGTGTGCCAATCTCCTCGGACTGTTCTAGTAGAGGGTTTAGCCTCTCCTAGGAGACTGTAAAGCAGGGGAAACGGTAAAAACCCTGCACCACTTGTTTGTTTTAACAACTATTGTGAAACCGTAATTCACTTTGAGCGTGGCAAGTACAGCATTGTTCGCCAGTCGCCTCCCGGACACCGTTCTCCTTAGGTTTGCGATTCACAGGTTACACAGCAAAACACCTGTTCTGGTTAAGGTTTGTTGTTTATTTATGTTGTATGTTTCTATTCTGTGCGATTTCTCTAAAATGTTAGCTGTTGTACAGAATTCTTTACACTTTTTCGATCGAAAAGATGATCCGTCGGTTTTGAGTAAGGGATCGATCGCACTTTTGGAATCTTCCCTCAGACTTAAGTTTAGGACTCGCAGCTTAAGTGAGTTGCAACCAAATTTTAAGATTGCTGACTGTTAAGATTTTTGAGTTATTTAGCTGTATTCGCGCCGAACTGCCGCCGTTGCTGTTGAATTCGGTTGAATTCTTTTTCTTCTTCTGTCAGTAAAGAATTGTCGATCGGCGATCGCATATCCCACTGCAACTCAGACAGTAAAATTAGACAGCCTGCGATCACAATTCCGGTTGTCAAATACTGCCAAGGTGCGACAAAGGGCAATAATCCGATCGCAAATAGATGAGTTAGCCCGATCGCCATAAAAGTGCGCGATCGCAAACCAAGCCCAGTACAAAAATAGCCGATCGCGCTCAACCCCAACCACAAATCGCACAGATGCAGCAACCAAAATCCCCAACTCGCAAAAATACTGCAATCCGTCAGCACCAAACCAGAAATCATCAAAATCGCCCAAGAGTAAAGAATCCAGCTAACACGCTCAACCTTTACCCAAAACAAAGTCAAAACCGCCATGATCGCAGTGCCAATTAGAGTCAAAGTTGACCACAGAATCGCCTGAAAGCTCCAACTAAGCGGGACAAACTGAGCCGTGAAAAAAATCCCCGCCGTCACCAAAGCCCAAAGCAGAAAAGTTTGGTCAATGCGGGTATAAAATCCTGAGAAAAGAGTAATATTTCCGACTTTCCAGTGGAGGCGCAAGAGGCCTGCGAGGTCTTGTACATCGAGATGTTCTTGTTTGGAGCGGATCGGGGGTTCACAGGGGTTGAAGAAGGTCATCCAGTGTGGTTTAAAATATCAAGTTTTGCGTATTGTAACAAAACTACACGAACATTTTACAGATTTTTATAGCGTTTTTTCTAGTTCCCTGGCTCTGCCTGGGGACGTAGATCCGGAGGCTCTGCTCGATGCCAAACCAGCGAGGCAGAAGGCTGCGTTAAGCTTGGACTAACGCAGCCTTGAGGTTTGAGTTTAAGCAAGTCTGCAATACTTATCTTTTCTTTGGATCGTAAATAAAGTAAACATCCACACGAATTGGTCTATCATTTTTGCCTGTCGAGTGTACTTGCCACGTACCTGTGGGAACCTTCCGCAAATACGGTTTACCTTTCTCTATCTGGTAGATTGAGCTTGTTGAGCGTTCTACTAATTTGGCTGCACGTTCAACAGTGCAGCTCATTTCCACCGGAACTGCGATCGGCTGGGTGAACAGATTTAGCTGTTCGCTGTTATAATTAGTCATCAGAACTCCTCGGTCTAAATAGACCAAAAACTACATCAGAGTGCTACTGGTTCCAGCCAGAGCCTCGTCAAAACTGATAAGCCATCGAAAGCGTCTCTAGTACCACCTAGGGGCGCTTATTTGCTTGTTAAGAGCAGTTTAGCACTGCTTGGACAAATATACAACAAAAATAACGTACTTTCTTCAAATGTATAGTACAATTAGACTTATAAACGCCAAAAGCCTTGTACAACAAGCATTTCATGGAAAACGCATCGACACAAATTTCTCGCTCCCAGGTAGAGATTGGGAACCAGTTACGATCCAGGGGGTTGACATTATGAAAGATACACTTCTGTCTCGCTTCACGCCCAGTCTGATGAAGCACGAAGATTTAGAGGAGATGTTGGTGCAGCGTCATGATTTAGCAAACGAGCTAGTCGAGTCAATCCGCCAGAGCATACTCCAGCCTCAGCAGCAGAATCATCATCTATTGATTGGGATGCGAGGTATTGGGAAGACGCACTTAGTCTCGCTAATGTATCACCGCGTCGGGAAAATGCAGGATTTGCGGGAAAAAGTGCTGATTGCTTGGTTGCGCGAGGAGGAGTGGGGCGTCACGTCGTTTCTCGATTTACTGCTGCGAATTTTGCGAGCGCTCAAAAAAGAATATCCGGCCCAATACAAGGCTCAACTGTACGATCGGGTTGAATCGCTTTATGGTGAATCGCCCGATACCGCTCAACAGATAGCAGCAGAATTGCTGAAAGATTTTGTGGGCGATCGCACTCTGCTTTTACTTACAGAAAACCTGGATGACTTGTTTGAAGGGTTGGGCGACAGCGGGCAGCAGCAATTCCGAGACTATTTAGAAAAATATCATTTCTGCACGATTTTCGCGACATCTCAGCATTTATTCAAAGGAATCGATCATAAAAAAGCGCCCTTCTACAACTTTTTTAATCTCCAATATTTAGAAAAGCTAACTTTAGATGAAGTTGTCGGCTTATTGAAAAACATCGCAAAATTAGAGGGCAACAAAGAATTAGAATCATTAATACAAACGCCAAGGGGACGTTCTCGAATTGAAGCGATCCATCACTTGGCTGGCGGTAATCACCGCGTTTATATGATTTTTGCGGAATTTTTGACTCGCGACTCGCTCGATCGACTGGTGAAGCCGTTTTTGCAAACGCTGGATGAATTGACACCGTACTATCAGGCGCGGATGGCATGGCTTTCGCCGCAGCAACGAAAGATAGTTGAATTTTTGTGCGATCGGCGCGGGGCTGTCATGGTGAAAGAGATTGCCCAACGCTGTTTTATGACACATCAAACAGCATCCAGCCAACTCAAACAACTGTCGGGAATGGGTTATGTGACGAGCGTATCGATCGGGCGCGAGTCGTATTATGAACTTCAAGAAGTGCTGATGCGTTTTTGCATGGATGTGAAGAAGCATCGCGGCGAGCCGATTAGTTTAATTGTGGATTTTTTGCGGTTGTGGTACACGCAAGAAGAGTTGAAACAGCGATTGGAGCGTTTGGGAGTAGGATTTAGTGCGATAGGGAAAGAGCTAGTTGATAATAGCTCAGAAAAAAATCATTTGAAGTCTCACATAAATCTGGAAACACTACCGCCTAATGCTGTAATTGAGCGAGAATATCTGCTGCGTGCGCTTCAGGCAAGGGAAACAGATGATTATGAAAACCTTCGCGTAGCAGCTTGCGTGCAGGAAATTGAAAATTGCAAGGAGAAGAAAGACTATGTTTCTACTTTGAATCTAGCAAATAAACTGGTAGTAATTCGTGGTCAGGCAAAGGACTGGTTGGAAAAAGCAAATTGCTTGCACAATCTCGAACGTTATGATGAAGCATTAGAATCGTGGGATAGGGCGATCGAACTAGAACCCAATGATTGGCAAGCTTGGATGATGAAAGGCGGAGTATTATACAAGCAAGAACGCTACGAAGAAGCTTTAGAATCTTTAAACAAAACGATCGAGCTTGAACCCAATAATCCGAGCCTTTGGTACGCTCGAAGTCATGCACTCAAGTACCTAAGACGTTACGAAGAAGCCTTAGCATCTTTAAACAAAACGATCGAGCTTGAGTTTAATTATGCAAGCATTTGGCATTTTCGAGGCTATGTACTCAACAATCTCGGACGCTATGAAGAAGCCTTAGCATCCTGCGACAAAGCGATCGAGCTTGAATCCAATCATGCGAGTCTTTGGTATGTTCGAGGCTATGTACTCAACAACCTCGAACGCTATGAAGAAGCCTTAACCTCCTATGACAAATCGATCGAGCTTGACCCCAAATATGCGTTGGTTTGGGAAAGTCGAGGCAATGTATTAGACAACATCGGACGCGATGAAGAAGCATTAGGATCTTACGACAAAGCGATCGAGCTTGAGTCCGATCGTGCGAGCATTTGGTATCTTCGGGGTCAGGTACTCAGCGACCTTGAACGCTATGAAGAAGCCCTAGCATCTTGGGACAAAGCGATCGAGCTTGAACCCAATAATGCGTGGAGTTGGAACAGTCGAGGCATTGTACTCAGCAACCTCGGACGCCCTGAAGAAGCTTTAGCAGCTTACGACAAAGCAACCGAGATCGATCCCAATCATACGATTATTTGGCTTATTCGAGGCTATGTACTCAGCTATCTCGGACGCGATGAAGAAGCCTTAGCATCTTGCGACAAAGCGATCGAGCTTGACCCCAATGATGCGTCAGTTTGGGAGCGTCGAGGCAATGTACTAGACAACCTTGAACGTTACGAAGAAGCTTTAGCATCCTGCGAAAAAGCGCTCGAACTTGACCCTAATGATGCGTCGGTTTGGGAGAGCCTAGGCGATGTACTTGAAAACCTCGAACGCTACGAAGAAGCCTTAGCATCTTACGAAAAAGCGATCGAACTTGACTCTAATAATGCGTCGGCTTGGAACGGTCGTGGTAGTGTACTTGAAAACCTCGAATGCTATGAAGAAGCTTTAGCATCCTATGACAAAGCCATTGAAATTGACCCCAATAATGTGTTGTTCTGGAGTAGTCGAGGCAGTTTACTTAACGACCTTGAACGTTACGATGAAGCTTTAGCAGCTTACGACAAAACGATCGAGCTTAAACCAAATGAATGGAGCATTTGGTTTATTCGGGGTCATGTACTTAACAGCCTCGAACATTACGATGAAGCTTTAGCATCCTATAAAAAAGCGCTCGAACTTGAACCCAATGAATTGAGTATTTGGTATACTTGCGGTCATGTACTCAACCGTCTCGAACGCTATGAAGAAGCTTTAGAAGCCTATAACAAAGCGATCGAGCTTGAACCCAATGATGCGAGTATTTGGCATATTCGAGGCTATGTACTCAACCGTCTCGAACACTATGAAGAAGCTTTAGCATCATTTGATAGGGCGATCGAACTTGAACCCAATAATTTGTGGGTTTGGAGCAGTCGAGGCTATGTACTCAAATGTGTCGAACGCTATGAAGCAGCCTTAGCATCCTATGACAGAGCGATTGAGCTTGACCCAGATCGTGCGAACATTTGGTATCTTCGAGCCAATGTACTCAAAAGTCTCGAACGCTATGATGAAGCCTTAGCATCTTATGACAAAAAGATCGACCTTGACCCTAATGATGCGTTAGTTTGGGACAATCGAGGTGATGTATTCAACAACCTCGGACGCTATGAAGAAGCCTTAGTATCTTACGAAAAAGCGATCGAGCTTGACCCCAATTATGCGTTAGTTTGGGACAATCGAGGTGATGTATTCAACAACCTCGGACGTTATGAAGAAGCCTTAGCATCTTATGACAAGGCGATCGAGCTTGACCTCAATTATGCGTTCGTTTGGAACAATCGAGGTGATGTACTCAACAACCTCGGACGTTATGAAGAAGCCTTAGCATCTTACGACAACGCGATCGAGCTTGACCACAATAATTTGTTGGCTTGGACTTTCCGAAGCGATGTACTCAACAGCCTCGAACGTTATGAAGAAGCATTAGTATCCTGGGACAAAGCGATCGAGCTTGAACCCAGTAATCCGAGCATTTGGTATATTCGGGGTCATGTACTCAACAACCTAAAACGTTACGATGAAGCATTCGCATCCTGGGACAAAGCGATCGAGCTTGACCCCAATGATGCGTCGGCTTGGACTTTCCGAAGCGATGTACTCAACAGCCTCGGACGTTATGAAGAAGCCTTAGCATCCTACGACAAAGCGATCGAGCTTGAACCAAATAATTTGTTGGCTTGGACTTTTCGCAGCCATGTACTCAACAACCTTGAACGCTATGAAGAAGCTTTAGTCTCCTACGACAAAGCGATCGAGTTAGACCACAATAATGTGTGGGTTTGGAACAATCGAGGCTATGTACTCAACAACCTTGAACGCTATGAAGAAGCTTTAGCATCCTATGACAAAGCAATCGAGCTTGATCATAATTATGCGTTGTTTTGGGAAAGTCGAGGCAATGTACTCAACAATCTTGAACACTATGAAGAAGCCTTAGTATCCTACGAAAAAGCGATTGAGCTAAACCCCAATTTGAACTTGCTTTGGGTTAGCCGAGGTTGGTCACTATTTTATCTTAAACGCTATGAAGAGGCATTAGCATCGTGTGACAAAGCAAGCGAAATCAATCCCAATGATATGTGGGTTTGGAACAGTCGAGGTAATTTACTTAACAACCTCGGACGTTACGAAGAGGCATTAGCATCCTGTGACAAAGCAATCGAGCTTGACCCCAATCAAGAACTATTTTGGGTTAACAGAAGTTGTTTTCTATTTTCTCTCAATCGCTATGAAGAAGCCCTTACATCTTGTGACAAAGCGATCGAACTCGATCCTAATTATACAGATGCTTGGTTTGAGAGAGGCTACGTTCTGGATCATCTCGAACGCTACAGCGAAGCATTAGCATCTTATGACACAGCCATAAAACTCGGTTGTCAAGATTTATCTGTCTTCTTCAAACGCGCTATTTTCCTTCTAGAATTGAATCGTTGGCACGAAGGAATTACCGCATTAGATGATGCCTTTCAACGCCTTAAACTTGACGACGAAGCTGATGAAGATAATACAATATTAATTGTCAGTAATCTATTCACCAAGAAGAATATAGCGAGCGGTCATAATCGAATCACCAACCTAAATGATGTTAAATTAATTTTTTTCAACCTCTTCGCCAACAAGGATGTAGCGATATGGAAGCCTCGGATCGCCAGCATAATTGCAGTTTACGAAAAACACAAATATCTCTCAATCTTAGGACAGGGAATTGTGCGAAACATCCCCGCGCTAATGTCAGAAATGGTCAGCGACAAAGCCGCCCGCAAATGGTTAGAATTGTGGCAAGAACAAACCAGCAACTACGAACAATTCCAAATTCCGATCCGCCTGCTGAATGCGGCTGTCCGCTATAAGGAAACCAAGGGCGACAGACGAGTTTTGCTAGAGCTTCCCATAGAAGAACGCACTTTATTAGAACCGTTGGTGTCAGGAAAAGTATAATAGGCGATTAGAAATTACGGTGACGATTGAAGCCCCGGCGATTGGAAATCGCGGCTACACAAACGATGTCCGCCTCCGCGGACGGAAGAAAGGAAATTCAACCCGCGGAGGCGGGTTTTGTGTGTGTAGACGCGGTTTCAACCGCCGGGTTTCTCCAACCCGCGGAGGCGGGTTTTGTCTGTGTAGACGCGGTTTCAACCGCCGGGTTTATTCAACCGATGAACGTGGGTTTTGTATGTGTAGACGCGGTTTCAACCGCCGGGTTTCTCCAACCCATGAACGTGGGTTTTGTTGAAATAGGTATAAAATAGAAATTGATGATACTAGCAAAGGACTCATCCCCATGACGGCAACAATTCCCACAAAAACTTCAGCCGAAATTATCTACCCCGACAGCGACGGCAAACCCATGTCTGACAACACCAAACAGTTTGAACTAATTGTCACCATTCAAGGTGGAATAGATGCCCTATACAAAGAAGACGAAAATGTCTTTGTAGCAGGTGACTTGCTGTGGTATCCAGTCGAAGGAGATAACAAAACTCGCCAAGCACCTGATACGATGGTAGTGTTTGGTAGACCGAAAGGTTACAGAGGTTCTTATCAACAGTGGCTGGAAGATAATATCGCCCCGCAAGTTGTCTTTGATATCTTCTCGCCGGACAACCGCATGAGAGAAATATTTAAGCTGTTTAAATTCTACGAAAATTACGGAGTTGAAGAATGCTATTTTTACGACTTAAAGTATAATGAGTTAATAGGTTGGGTGCGAAGTGGTGGAGAACTCAACTATATTGAATCAATGGAGGGTTGGGTGAGTCCGCGTTTGCAGATTCGTTTTGAAACTGCATCGGGAGACTTGGAAATTTATCGGCCTGATGGACAGAAGTTTTTGTCTTATGTGGAGTTGTCAAGACAACAGGAATTAGCACAGCAACAAATGGAATTAACACAGCAAAAAGCCGATCGCCTTTCCGACAAATTGCGAGAAATGGGCATCAACCCCGACGAAATCTGAACAAAGAAAACCGGGCGCTTGAAACCGCGTCTCTACTGATTTCAATCGCCATTTCCCGACTCTCCCGACAAAATCCCAACAAACTCCGCGTGTTCCGGCGAATTAATCCCCTCCTGCAAAACCGCCATCACCTGCGCCAAATCTCCCGACAACAAAGCGGGTACAGCCAACCACAAACCAGGAAAAACTAGACTCCGCACCACACCATTCTCATCAGGTTCCAGAGAAACATACTTGCCTTCATTCAAAGTAAACCAATGCAAACGTTGTTTGTTAATCTGCCAAACCATATACTCCTGCACTCCATTTCGCCGATAAGCCTTTTTCTTATCGTGCAAATCTTTAGATGCGGTACTAGCAGCTATTTCTACAACCAATTCCGGCGCACCTTGGATGTAATCATCATCAGTAATTTGCGAATTTCCCCCATTCTCAATTCGCAGCAAAGCATCTGGCTGCGGTTCGTTGTCCCCGTCTAAGAATACCGTTGCGTTATCACCCAGTCGCACCCCAGGCGTAGCAATCCGATAATTCCACAGCCACCCAATAATGTTACTGTGAGGTTCAGCATGAGGTACAAATCTTACTGGGGATGGCATATACACAATTCCTTCAATTAATTCGGCTTTCTTGACGTGCGGCATGGCGAGATAGCGATCGTGAAATTCAGGCCGCGAAAGCCGATCGCCATTTTCCAGCGGCAGCATTGTTTCGGATTCTTCAACAACAGGAGTTTGTCGATCGATATTTTTTGTACTTCTTACAGATGTTTGAGTCATAATGTATTACCTTAGAACGAGGTACAGAAACTCGAAACAGAAAATGATAAAATAAATCAGCAGTTATTAATATTATACACTTAACATTGTGTAAGTCATTTTATTTAATATCTTCAGGAGTTACGCACTCCGACGTAAGAAACCGGGTTTTTCGCGACAAGACGCATTGTGACGCGCAGATTCCCTAAAAAACCCGGTTTCTGAACCCCACGCGAAGTCCCAATTTAAATCATGCAAAATCCCCGCCAAATAGCCTTCCTCGCACTCCGCGAAGTCCACCGTCGTGGTGCATTCGCAGACGCCGCCCTCGATCGCACTTTCCGCAATTCCCAACTCACCGACCTCGATCGCCGTTTAGTCACAGAATTAGTGTACGGTAGCGTTAGGAGAATGCGATCGATCGACTTCATCATCGACAAACTAGCCACAAAAAAATCCTCCCAACAACCGCCAGACCTCCGCACCATCCTGCATTTAGGCCTCTATCAACTCCAATATCTCAACAACATTCCCCCCTCCGCCGCCGTCAACACCACCGTTCAACTAGCAAAAGAAAATGGCTTTGCAGGACTCAGCAGTTTTGTCAACGGTTTGCTGCGACAATACATCCGTTTAACAGAAACCGACTTAAACCCATTAACAATTACTAACTATAAATCATCAGTCGAACGCCTCGGAATTCTGCACAGCTTCCCCGACTGGCTAGTAGAATTGTGGATCGAACAAATAGGCGAAACCGAAACCGAACAACTCTGTGAATGGTTCAATCAATCTCCCACAATTCACCTCAGAATCAATCCCTTAAAAACCTCGATCGCCCAAATCGAGACCGCCTTCCAAGCCCATAACATCTCCACTAGCAGAATCCCCAATTTACCCCAAGCATTAAGACTAAATGGTAGCACCGGCGCAATCCAAAACCTCCCCGGATATAGCGAAGGTTGGTGGACAATCCAAGATAGTAGCGCTCAATTAGTCACCCATTTACTCGATCCACAGCCAGGGGAAATCATCATCGATGCCTGCGCCGCGCCGGGAGGGAAAACCACCCACAGCGCTGAATTAATGCAGGATACAGGCACTATTTACGCCTGCGACAAAACCGCTAGCAGACTTAAAAAACTTACTGAAAATGCCGATCGACTCCAGATGAAATCCATTAAAATTCATACCGGAGACAGCCGCCACTTCCCAGAATTTATCAACCTAGCAGACAGAGTATTATTAGACGCACCTTGTTCGGGCCTCGGAACCCTCCACCGTCGCGCTGATGCCCGCTGGCGACACACACCCGAAAACATTCAACAACAATCCCAACTGCAATCGGAATTACTAGCAAATGCAGCGACATTTGTCAAGTCCGGCGGTGTCTTAGTTTACGCAACTTGCACGATTCATCCCTTGGAAAATGAACAGGTTGTGCGATCGTTCTTAGATAGCAATCCTGACTGGCAAATCGAAGCACCAACCATTGATTTACCCGTACAGCCATCACCCGAAGGATGGGTGAAACTTTGGCCGCACAAACATATAATGGATGGCTTTTTTATGGTGCGACTCAAACGAAATTAAGAAGACCGGGCGGTTTCAACCGCCGTCTTATCTTATTGTGGCGGTTCTTGATAGGCTGGTTCTTGATAGGCTGGTTCTTGATAAGCAGGTTCTTGATAGGCTGGCTCTTGATAAGCAGGTTCGCGATACCGGGGTTGAGGATTGGGATTGTAAGGTACGATCGCACCATCCTCATTGACAATCATCCCTCGAATAATCTCGTTGGGCTTGACCGGTTTTGCCTTAATACTGCCTTTGCGGCCCTCCAACTTCGGCAACTTCGGAAACTCCTCAACCGGCATTCCTTTGACAGCTTGACTCATAAAATCGCGCCAATTATAAGCAGCCGTACCGCTAGTTCCCCCCGTCGGATAATTGTCATCATTCCCCAGCCAAACCCCAGTCACCACCTGCGGAATATAACCGATAAACCACAAATCCCGCACATTTTCTGAAGTACCAGTTTTGCCAGCAACAGCCCGATCGGCTAAAGCAGCAGGCCCGCCCGTACCCCCAGTCACCACACCCTCCAACATCCAAGTAGTAATCGCAGCACTATCCTTATCCAAAACCCGCTTTGGTTTAAAATCAGCCTGATAAATCACATCTCCCCGCTGATTAATTACCTTAGTAATTCCGTGCGCTTCAATAAAATTACCTTGGGATGCCAAAGTACCGTAAGCATTAGTTAACTCCAGCAAATTCACCTCAGAAGAACCCAAAGCCAGGGAATAAATCGGACTTAATTTAGACTTAATTCCCATATCGTGGGCTAATTTCATCGCCGGTTCAAAGCCGACATCGACCAACACCTTCACCGCCACCACATTCACCGACGCCCTCAAAGCGTCAGACATCGATCGCCAACCGCTAAACTTTTTCCCGTAATTATTCGGTTGATAGCCGTCGAAAATAATGGGCTCATCTTCATAGCTGTCGTAAGGCGAAAAACCGGCTGCTATCCCCGCGGCATAAACCAACCCCTTAAAAGTCGATCCGGGCTGCCGCAAAGCCTGCGTAGCGCGATTAAACTGACTTTCCTTAAAATTTCCGCCGCCGACTAGCGCTTTAACTTCCCCTGTTTTAGTTTCTATCGAAACCAAAGCCGCCTGTTCAAAACCCTGACGGCGGCCATCAACCTCGATCGCATCTTTAACCACCTTTTCCGCTATTTTCTGCCACTTCAAATCCACCGTCGTCTCGACAGTCAAGCCACCCGATTCCAAAGCATCCTTAGAAACATAGCGCGGCAATTCCTTGCGAATGTAACTAGCAAAATAAGGCGCCATCACTTGAAATCGCTTCGGTGCACTTGGTTTAACAGTCATAGGTTCTGCCATCGCCTCCTTCGCCTGGGACTCTGTAATTACCTTTGCTTCCTGCATTTGTTTGAGCACAATATTGCGGCGTTCCTTAGCAACATTCGGATTAACCAAAGGCGAATATTCACTCGGTGCCGGAGGCAAACCCGCCAAAGTTGCCATCTCTGCCAAAGTTAATTTATCGACTGTTTTGCTAAAGAAAACCCAAGCCGCATCTCCCACCCCGTAAGCATCCGACCCCAAATAAACCAAATTTAAATATCTTTCTAAAACTTGGTCTTTACTCAACTCCCGCTCTATTTTCTGAGCTAAAAGTGCCTCCCGAACCTTTCGCTTAAGACTTCTTTCTTGATTGAGAAAAACCACGCGAGCCAATTGTTGAGTAATGGTACTGCCGCCCTGCACCAAATCTCTCGCTATCAAATTAGAAGCGATCGATCGCACAATACCTTGATAATCCACCCCGCCATGTTCGTAAAAACGGCGGTCTTCGATAGAAATAAAAGCTTTCTTCAACAAATCGGGAATTTCATTAAGTTTTAGCTTATCTCTAGTTGCGGGCCCCGACTGCAATAAAATCGTATTATCTGCCGCCTTAATTGTCAGCGTTCCATCACGGTTAAAAGCCGACAAATCGTTAACATCCGGCAAACCTTTATCTAAGGTGTGCAAAATCCATAAACCGTATATTAAAGCGCCACCGCCCATACTAGCCACACCTATGGCTATCCAAAATCTCGGGCGGCGGGACAGGAGTTTTTTTAACTTTTTCTGTGGTTTTATATCTTCCTGCGGTGCGCTATTTTCCGGTAGATCAGTATTTATTGGCAGTTGGGTGTCCGCCAGCGCGCTATTTTCTGGTAATTCAGTATTGATTTGTTCCAGTTGGGTGTGCGGCAGCGCGCTATTTTCCCGTAATTTGCGACTATTGTATCTCTGGGATTTTTTGGGTGATTTAGTTCTGTGCCCACTCAATCCCGGCTGCAACAATTCTCTTCCCTTTGCTTGCAACGTAGTAATTAGAGGCTCAATTTCCAACCAAATAATTAAGCGCCTCAACCCTTGCCAATTGCGCTGGACTCTTGGATATTCATCGTCTTCTGAGTCAGAATAATATTCTGATGCTAATTCTGACTCTTCTGGAGGTTCAGCATCTTCTGATACCACATAATCCGATCGCGCATCTGTTGTCTGTGCAGACAATTGATCCGGAGATGGCGGCGAGTTTAGCCCGGTGCTATTGGCAGCATTTGGCGATTCTAGATCGGAATTACCGCCTACTCCCTTAGTGACTTTGCTCAATTTATACTTAATATTTGAGAAAAATTCTGACACGTTCAGACCTTCATACCTCATCAATTTAAGTTAAAAATTAAAAATTAAAAAGGCGAGCCATCTTCAATTTTTAATTTTTAACTTGATATTTTGTATCCAAGAACACTGTGCAGAGTCTTGAGTTATCTATTTTAAGCTAAAAACTCTTTAACTCAAAATAGATAACTCAAAATTCTTCTCAACCAGCATGGCCTAGCGCCAAACCCGCTACCAGCATACCCAACACCAGGAAAGGCTGAGCACTTGCCTGATATTTAACATCATTTTCCAGGGGATTGCGCAAAAAGTACATATCCTGAAAAGTGATTTGGGGAACGATCAGCAGCAAGAGAATGACAGCGTAAAGGTTTTGGTCAATGCTGATCAGGTAGCCTGCTATCCCTGCTTGAAATATGTCGATCATCAACACGCAAATCCAAGCTGCGGTGTCGATGCCAAACATCACTGGCAAAGATTTTAACCCTAATTGGCGATCGCCCTCAACACTTTTGAAATCATTAACTATCGCAATCCCCAGCCCTGCCAAACTGTAAAACAGGGTCAAAACCATAATGGTGGGATTTAGTGTACCAAACAAAGCTTGACCAGCCCACCAAGGCAGGGCAATGTAACTAGCACCCAGGGCATAATTGCCCAACCAGCCATTCTGCTTGAGTTTCAGCGGTGGCGCAGAGTAGATGTAAGCCAAAAATGCGCCGCCGAGAGTCAAAACAGTCATGATCGGGAATTCATGACCCGCCCACAAGTCTAGAGCATAGGCTACCGCAATGCCTGCGACTAATAATACCAAAATTTGCGTTACTACTTGAGGAATCGAGATGATACCAGAAGGAATCGGACGGTAGGGCTCGTTAATTGCGTCGATGTCGCGATCGTAAAAATCGTTCAAAGTTTGAGTGTAGCCAGTCAGCAAAGGCCCTGACATCAACATACACGCTGCGGCGATCGCAAAATTCTCTAAATTCCAAACATAGTTTCCCGAAGAAGCCGCCCCGCACACCACGCCCCACATCAGGGGAATCCAGGTAATCGGTTTCATCAGTTGCAAGCGAATCTTCCAGATGGAAGTTTCCCCGCTAGAGGCCCCTTTCATACCCAACATTTGCCGAGTTTTGGCACTGCGGCTTTCGGTAGCAGTGCTTGGAGGTGTGGGTTCTGGGGTGATTTGGGATGGAGGAGAGTCAGACATAAGTGTGATGTGAGCGGTACTGCTACTATTGTCTAGTTTTTGGTTTCAATAATAATTCTGTAGGACACCACTGATATTTCAGGCATCGTCTGGAAAACTTACCCAGGATTGGAGTTGATGCTAGAGAAAAATCTGGGTTTTACCAATATATTTAAATATCATTATTTTGTGAAAATGTCAAGAGGAGCAATAGTCAGTTGACAGTTGACAATTGACAATTGACAGTCTTCGTAGGGTGTCTAGCCATTTTTAAACTCTCGGATTCAATCGCAGATTAAGGCAGATTAACACAGATTAACGCAGATAATTTCAAGATATGTCTGTGAATGGCAATCTGATCTGGAATTGCTCGCCCGCGTACTTCACTTAATTGAGAAATGCTATGCCGTTAAATCGTCTCATCGGGCAGAAACTCTGGCAGAAATTCAGAATCTAGAAGCTGGACAGCAGAGTAGATACATGATGGCGGAAACCTGTCTACAGATAATCCAGTTTTAGCACTTGCTTGTTCTACTGCATCCGCATAACATTCAGCCAAAATTTCTTCAAGATATGGTTTGAGACTGGGAGAATCTTTTAGGGTTTTGCGAATGCGTCTGCGATGTTCAACAATGCTGCCTTTCCAACTACCACTTCTTCGATCCGGTTGAAATTGCCACTTCAGCAAGTGTAGGATAATTACCACAAGATTGCTTTCTAAACTCCGGCGTTCGCTTCGCCCCATGTCTTCTATTTCTGCAATCAAGTTTTCCCATTCGATGTTTGAAAAGTCGCGAATCCGCAACTTTTCTACAGTGGTTTCAATCCATCTGAGGTAATCGGTATCATACAATTTATGTCGATTAAATTCTAATTTTGTTGTCATAACTTGTTCCTGATTCAACAATTCCGACAGTTTCAGGACTTACGCACAGGGGCAAGAAACCCGGTTTTTACGAGTTTTGCGTCGAGTCACGAGAAATCTAGTCACAAACCGGGTTTCTGATCTCTGCGTGCGTCAAACTCTTGTGGATCGTTGATCCTACCCCGCCCCGAATATAAAATATAAATGAGCGACAGCTTAACAACGACCAATTAACAAATATGGCGGTATGAATCAAAAGGCAATCCCGTCCGCCGCTTCACGTCAACAACTGATTTATATGCGCCTTTAATCTGCCTTTCTCTAACTATTGTTTCAGCAACAACGCGATCTAAACCGCTTTGAATCAACTCTTCCGGTGAAAGAATATTTAACCGTTTCCAAGTAAACTGGGATTCTTTTTGATAATTGTAGCTGAAGCAAATCATCGGGGCGATGCGTCGGACGTGACTTTCGGGAACTCCGGCGATTTGCGATAACTCTTCGGCGTGGGTAAAAAGGTAGCCTTCGTTTTGCAAAGATTCAATATCGTTAGCATAGACGATCGGCAAACCCAAGATTCTCACCATATCATCTTTGGTGCACTCGTTAATATCTATTTTGCCGCGCAGATTAGCAAGTTCTGCGGCATTTGTTGCAGTTGCAGGAACCAGCAAACCTCTGGGTGCGGTTTTGATCAGATAGCGCTTTTTCAAAGCAAAGGCAGTGACAATTTGAGCGATCCAAACGAGGGTGCCCAAATTAGGTGAAGAAGATAGTGCTAGTGCTGCTAAAGTAATGCCAACACCCCATCCCATCCAACTGCGAATATTTGTTTTTTGGCCTGCATAGGCGATCGCCAATCCGCCGAAGTAGGGAATAAAAGAATACCACACCCAGTTGGGAGTTTGACGCAGCCAGTATAAATCTTGAGACACTTTAGTTCTATCCTCGATCTACTTTTATTTGATTCTTATTTAAATCCCACCCTTTTTCGAGTGGATTCTGTTCTTTCTTCTTCCTTATTTTTACCTAGAGGGAAAGCGAACCCGAAAGGCTCTTTTCCTTCTTCCTTCTTCCTTCTTCCTTCTTCCTTCACAAATTACAATTCTCGCAGCAGTTTTTGGCGTTTTTCTTCATATTCTTCGGCGGTAATTGCGCCCATATCATAAAGTCCTTTCAATTCTGCGATCGCCCCAGTCACATCTTTTGCCCCTCTGAGGGCATACCCAGACGGCAACACTCCGGCATTGTACTGTACTTGAAAAGCTTGTTCCGACATCAGCAGCAGGCCGATAAAATCGAAAAATGCGAACAGTGACGGAATTAATGTCCAAGAAAATAGCAAATAAAATACTCCTGCTACATTGTTACCCAAATAAAATTTGTGTCCTCCGAAACCTCCGATAAAGAAAGCTAACACAACTGCTACGGTTTTATCTTTTACCATTTTTACTTTTCCCCAGTTTTTTACTTTAACTTGTGCGATCGACCTTTAACGATCGAGTTCAGTAATCTTATGACTAATTTTTACCAGAAATAATTGGTTGAAAGCCGGAACCCTTGTAGTAAAACATTAAAACAAGACTATTCATTACTCCAATCCTCTTTCTTCTTTTGTCAAGTGCTGTCAACTGTCAACTGTCAACAGTCAACTGTCAACTGTCAACTGAATGAATCATTTATTTGGGTTTTTACGAAACTTGGACATCGCAAAATACAGGATAACTATACCGGCTTGAGCCTGTAGAATGACAAAGTAACCTCTCCAGAAATAATCGAGTTCGCTACTTGCATTCAGAGAAAATATTAAAGTGCCTAGGGCTGCGTAGGGTGCGAAACGCATCCAACTCGGCGTTCTCTCTAACTTGCGGCTGTTAAAATTGCTCATTAGTTCGACCATCCACAAAAACCGGACAAGGTATTACTTCCATGTTAAGACAAGTTTTTCCGTTTAGCTTCCAGATTTGGGAGTAAATTTAAGCTCAGGTGCGGGCGGCGCACCTGCCTAACTTCCTATTTCTCAAATTTGTGAAAAAAGCAAGGTTAATTCACAATTATTAACAACCGCCCGAATTAACTCGCGCCGCCGCCCAAAAGAAACAGACTCAAGAGAGTGCCGCTATTCCAAAGACTGTGGAGAAGCATGGGGGCGAGGAGATTGCGCGATCGCGTGTACACAAACCCCAACACCGCCCCCAACGTCGCCAAAGGCAGAATCTCAGAGACACTCAGGTGAGCCACCGCAAACAAGAAAGCCGAAGCTGCGATCGCCCCGGAAACAGGCAAATAGCGAGTCAGAGAAGGCAGTAGAAAGCCCCGAAACACGATTTCCTCAAAAACCGGAGCGGCGATCGCAGCAGTGCCGAAAAACACCGCCAGAGCCACGTTATCCCTACCTTCAAGGACGATCGGCAAAATCGGATTACTGCCACCTTGTCCCTGCCAGAATTGCTGATTGATCAACGACACCACAACCACCAAAGGCAAAGCAACCAAATAGCCGCCAAAACCCCACAAAAACCAATTTCCCCGCCAATTAATCCGAAACCAACCATCAGGCAAAGGGAAAAAAGACTTAATTGAAAAATACAGTACCGAAAGCCCGCCAGCCGACAGCAACAAATAAGTAGCAAAGATATAAAAAGCCTTTTCGCGCGGGTCAAAAGTAGCAGGATTCAGCTTGAGAACAGCCAGAGAAACTGGCAGTAATAAATAGGGAATCAAGATTTGCCCGACAAAGAAAAAGCCGACCACAAGCACCTGCCAAACAATCTCGCCATCCCAAGGCACATCCCAAGCCAAGCTCCCATTTCGCGCCAACAGCGGCCCGGAATCTGCTTGATCTAACTGCTTCCGTTGCAACAGCCACTGCACAGTCAAACCAACCAGCAAAACCGTGCCAATACAAAGAGAGATAGCCGGAACACCGACAATAATTGCCAACTTTTCTATAGCTTGTTCAGCCGTTACTTGCTCAGCAGCTTGCAGCGCCACTAGCTCCTTAGAACGTTCTTGCAGCTTGTAAAGTTGAGCTAAAGCGCGATAGCGAAACCAGCCGTCCAAAGACTTTTGAATCCGTGGCTCCGCATCCGGCAAAAGTTGAGGTGGATTGCTCCAAATTCCCGTTAAAACCTGAGCACTTGCCACGGAAGGGTCGGCATCAACGTCAGTTTTGTACCGCGTAACTAAACTTTTCCAAGTTTGGATCGCCTCATCATTTTTGCCGCTAGTTGCCTGCAAAATTCCCAGGCGCAACTCAAGTTCATTTAACAGCGTTGACTGTTGAATCACTAACTCTTGTACAGCCTTTTTTTGTGCAGATTTGATAGCAGGATTTTCCGATTTCGATACCAGTGTCGGCGGAATTTCTTTAAGTTGTGATTGAGTTATTTTGAGAGTTTTTTGAGTCGAGTCTCGCGCTTCTTGATATTGCGTCAAAGCCGTATTTAAAGGATCAGAACCGATAATATTGTTGCGCGCTGAACTTAAATTAGCACTAGAATTATTTTCTCCTTGCCACTCCGAGGCGTGTAGCAGCAAATTTGTCTGATAGAGTTCCAGCCGGCTTTGAATTTGCGGCTCATTCCAACTAGCAAGTAAAGATAAACCGACCAGGGCGATCGCGATCGCTGTTAAAATACCTAAAATTATCCGCTTCAGTGTCATTCCTGCTTTCCGTCCCGCGCGAATCTGTGGCTAAATCTTGTCCGTCTTTAATCATAGGTCGTTGCAGTCGAGAGTATCCCCTCTACTGGTAAAATTTCACTGGCTGATCTTTTTGACTCGCCTCGCACCCTTCGACTGGGTAAGGTACGCACCGCAAGGCGTGTCAACAACCAGCTCAAACGTAGTATCAGTCTACAGTTTGACGACTAGGCCCCGATCCCCCCTAGCCCCCCTTAAGAAGGGGGGGACAGGAAACGCTCAAAGTCCCCCTTCTTAAGGGGGATTTAGGGGGATCGAGACTAGGCTAAAAGCGAGATTTTTCAATGAGGTAAGGTGTGCACCGCGCAGCCTTCGACTCGGTAGCAGCGTAAATCTAAAATCTAAAATCTAAAATCTAAAATCGAATGACTCGCATTATCCTAGTCCGTCACGGCAAAAGCACATACAATCTAGAGCGACGCATCCAAGGGCGCCTCGATAAATCAGTTTTGACAGAAGCAGGCCGCGCTGGCGCAAAGCAAGTAGGTGACATCCTGGGCAGTATCGCCTTTGATGCCGCCTATACAAGTCCCCTGCAACGAGCCAAAGAAACAGCGGAAATCATCGTGTCGCGCTTGACAAATCCGCCAGAACTCCAACCAACTGATAAATTGATGGAAATCGATTTGCCATTGTGGGAAGGAATGTTGCGTCAAGATGCGATCGACCAATTCCCCGAAGCATATCAGCAATGGCAACAACATCCCGACAAATTTTCCATGAAAATCCCCTCCCCCGAAGGAGAAATCGAACACTTTCCGGTACTAGCCGTTTTTGCTAGCGCCCGCAAGTTTTGGGAAGAACTTTTATCACGCCACACTTCTGGCACAATTCTAGTAGTAGGTCACAACGGAATCAACCGCGCGCTCATCGCTACAGCCTCAGAAATTACCCCAGATTACTATCAATCAATTCAACAATCAAATTGTGGAATTAGTGTCATCAATTTTGGATTTACAGATGAAACAACAGAATCCAACAAGAAAATTGCAGTTCAATTAGAATCCTTAAATTTAACCGCCCATACCGGAGAAATCTTCCCAAAACCGAGAGATGGACACCGCGGCCCGCGCTTATTGCTAGTACGTCACGGCGAAACAGACTGGAACAGAGCAGGTAAATTTCAAGGACAAATAGATGTACCTCTCAACGATAACGGCCGCGAACAAGCTCGGCAAGCCGCAGAATTTCTCAAAGATGTAAAATTAGATTTTGCGATTAGCAGTTCCATGCTGCGCCCGAAAGAAACTGCCGAAATTATTCTCAAATATCACGGCGGTTTGCAACTGGAACTCCGCGACGAATTGAGAGAAATCAGCCACGGACTTTGGGAAGGAAAATTTGAATCAGAAATAGAAGCATCCTATCCGGGTTTGCTTGCAGAATGGAAAATATCTCCCGAAAAAGTGCAAATGCCAGAAGGAGAAAATTTAGAGCAAGTTTCCATTCGGGCGATCGCAGCGTGGCGAGAAATCGTACAATCAGTATCTGGCACAGGAATTGTAGTTGCCCACGACGCCGTTAACAAAGCCCTTCTCTGCCACCTGTTCAATTTAGAACCCGAACACTTCTGGAAATTCAAACAAGGAAACGGTGCAGTTAGCGTAATTGATTATCCCCACGGCCCCGACGGTTTACCCGTACTGCAAGCAATGAATATCACAACTCACTTAAGCGGCGGCGTATTCGACCAAACAGCAGCCGGAGCACTGTAATTAGTAAAGTTATCGGCACGAAGTATAGCAGAATAAATCCCCTCTGCTACACTTCCCCCGTCGAACGAATGTCTGAACTTTCATAGCAGAAACCCTTGCTTTCATTCCCTCCTCATTCCTCCCTCTTCCTTCGTGTCCTGAGCGTCTTCGCGATTCGTTATTCCCTCTTCCTTCTTCCTTCTTCCCTCTTCCTTCTTCCTTCTTTATGACTCGCGAACTGCTACAAAATGTAAGGGTGCTAGATCCAGTTTCAAAGATCGATCGCACCACTGATATTCTAATTACAGACAATCAGATCACAGCAATCCAAGAAAACATCACTGAAATTCCCGCAGACACAGAAGTGCGGGATTGCCAAGGACTAATTTTAGGGCCAGGATTAGCTGATATTTATAGTCATAGCGGAGAACCGGGTTTTGAGGAACGAGAAACCCTAGAATCCTTAATGCAGGCTGCCGCGGCTGGCGGTTTTACGCGAGTGGCAATTTTGCCCGATACTTCGCCGCCTGTGGACAATTTGGCCGGTTTAGCTTTGTTGCAGCAACATATCCGCAATTTGTCGCCCTCCCTACCACGCTTGTATTTTTGGGGCGCGCTGACAGCGGGCGTTAAAGGTCAGCAGATGGCCGAGTTGGGCGAGCTGGCATCCTCTGCGGTGGTGGGGTTTGCGGACGGTTTGTCGCTGTCTAATCCGGCTCTGGTGAGGCGTTTGCTTGAGTATATCCAGCCTTTGGGCAGGTCGATCGCATTGTGGCCGTGCGATCGAACTTTGGCAGGAAATGGTGCAGCGCGGGAAGGTGCGGTGTCAGTGCGCTTAGGTTTGCCAGGAATTCCCGCGAGTGCGGAAACATCGGCTTTGGCGGCAATCCTGGAGTTGGTGGCATCTGGAGGTACTCCCGTGCACATCATGCGCGTTTCAACCGCCCGCAGCGTGGAATTGATTCGGGATGCTAAGGCGCGGGGTTTGCCGGTGACGGCGAGTGTAACTTGGATGCACTTGCTGTTGAATGTTGGCGCAATTTCAGGAAATGCCAAAGATTGCGGAGGCGGGAAAAATGCTCTGACGGCTTCGTTTCCTTACGATCCAAATTTACACCTAGAACCGCCGTTAGGCACTCGCAGCGACCAATTAGCCCTGATTCAAGCTGTGAAAGATGGGGTGATTGATGCGATCGCGATCGACCACAATCCGCGTACCTACGAGGAAAAAACCGTGGCTTTTGCGGATAGTCCCCCAGGGGCGATCGGCTTAGAATTAGCATTACCTTTGCTGTGGCACGGACTGGTAGAAACTGGCGAATTTTCGGCTTTGGAACTGTGGCGAGTGTTGAGTACAGGTCCCGCCGTTTGTCTCGGTCAAATCCCCGCTACGGTTACGCTGGGTGTCTCTGCTGAACTGATTTTGTTCGACCCGCTCATGACTTGGACTGTTGAGGGGCGTAGTCTGAAGTCGCGATCGGCAAACACACCTTGGTTGGGACAAAAATTAGCAGGAAAAGTTGTGCAAACTTGGATTAATTGATCCTTGAAATAGAAATTCATCTGTTGTAGCACAGGCATCTTGCCTGTTTCTGGGAATGCTGATGTCAATCATCACAAAACATAAATACATGACTGCTGCTATTGATTCGTGGAATTCCCCACCGCAAAACCTGACATTAGACATCAACGAAATTCATGTTTGGCGCGTCTCTCTGACTCAAACAGAATCAGGCTTGCAAACTTTAGCACAGACTCTCTCTACCGACGAACAGACAAAAGCAGAGCGTTTTCACTTTCCAAAAGATCGATCGCAATTTATTGTGAGTCGCGGCGCACTGAGAGCAATTCTGAGTCGCTATCTGCACATAAATCCCAGCCATCTACGCTTTGAATACAACCCCTATGGCAAACCCTCTCTCATCATCGCCCAAAGTGGAAATACCCTGCGTTTCAATTTGTCTCACTCTCGGAGAATGGCTCTAATTGCTCTTACCAAAAATAGAGATATTGGTGTCGATATTGAAGGGATTAATCCCAACTTTCCTTGTCTGGATATTGCTGAAAGGTTTTTTTCACCATTAGAAAACTCTGTGCTGCGTTCACTTCCAGAGCATCTCCAACCCACAGCTTTTTTCACCTGCTGGACTCGCAAAGAAGCCTACATCAAAGCAGTCGGTAAAGGATTATCTATTCCCCTGAATCAGTTTGATGTCACCCTCGCACCAGGAGAACCAGCAGCACTGTTAAATATTGAACAAAACCCCGAAGAAGCATCGAGATGGTCTTTAATTGAATTAATTCCCAGTTCAGATATGGTGGGGGCTGTTGCGGTTGCAGGAGATTGCTGGAAACTTCATTGTTGGGAGTGGAAAGGGGAGTTTTGAGTTATAGTTCGCAGTCAGGAATGCAAGTCTTTCCTTGCGTCCCGGACTTAAATAAAATCCGATCGACTTTGGGGCAAAATTACTTGGATTTCCTGACAGCGTTCCAGATAATTTTGCGCCACCTTATCCAGGGGATTCTTTCGCACGCAATCAGCAAATAGCTCTGCCGCTTCTTGATGTTTAGCAGCAGCGTAATTATACAGTGCTTCGACAAATACGGGTAAAGTTGCTAACTTGCCCTCTTTTACTTCTGGTGTATCGGCATCAAACACTTCGTAAATTGTTACCAAATCTGATTTACCTTTTACTCGGACACAGCCGATATTTCGGATTGAGTAACTTGCCGGATTGCTCAACTGTAAAAAAGTATTTTGAGTAATCAACATCGACACTCCGTAACTTTTCGTCAAGCTTTCCACCCGCGAGGCTAAATTCACCGCGTCGCCAATCACCGTACTGTCCATCCTGTTAGTTGACCCCACTGTTCCTAACATCAATGAACCCGTATTGATACCAATCCCAATTTTAATCGGTGCGTAGCTGCAACTCATGCGATGTTGATTGTATTCGTCGAGACTATGCAGCATAGAAATTCCAGCGTTCACAGCATCGGCTGCACTGTCACCGAACAAAGCCATAATTGCATCGCCAATATATTTATCAATAAAGCCATTATTTTTAATAATGCTTGGCTCCATTCGACTCAAATAGGAATTAATAAAATTGAAATTTTCTTGAGGTGTCAGACTCTCAGAAAAAGCTGTAAAATCCCGAATATCGGAAAACAATATTGACATTTCCTTTTCCACGCTGTCGCCTAGTCGAACGTCGCTCAAGCTATCATGGCTTAGCAGCGAGACAAATTGATTCGGCACAAAGCGTTTAGCAGCTTCTGTTAATTTTAATTGCTGTGACAGGGCAACTTCTAACTCCTGATTGATTTTCCGAAGTTCGGCATTTTGTTCTGCTAGTTTTTTATCCAGACTGTAGCTGTGGACGGCTTCTGTCACAGTCAATTTCAAGTCTTGAGTTTGCCAAGGTTTGCCGATATAGCGGTAGAGTTTCGCGTGTTTGATGGCATTTCCTACCGCCTCAATAGTCGCCTGACCCGTCAGCATCACCTTGAGAGTTTTGGGAGAAATTTCGTGAACTAGCCGCAACAATTCATCTCCTTTCATGTCAGGCATTACATAATCCGAGATGATTAAAGGGATTTCATACCCGTCTTCGAGTAATTCAGCAATTAACTCTAGGGCATCTTGACCTCCTTCGGCAATTTCAATCTGATAAGTATTGCCCAAAGCCTCTTTTAATTCAGTTTTAAGACTTTTCAGAATTGTTTTTTCATCGTCAACGCAAATAATGACTTGTTTTGTCATAACGATAAGGCTGTTTTAATGGCTTCGATCAACTCTGATTCCGACCAAGGTTTTTGCAAACACCGATGGAGGTTGGCTTCGTCAAAAGCCCTCTTTACTGCCTGTTCATCGGCTTGACCTGTTAACATAATTTTGACTATTTTGGGAAATTTTTGATGAACGCGAATCAGAAATTCATCTCCTTTCATTCCTGGCATTAACCAATCCGATACAATCAATACAATCGAAATTTCGTCCTCATTTAATTCATCAATTAACTCTAAAGCCTCGGCGGGATTTTCCGCTATCTCGTAAAGATAAGCATTCCCAAAGGCAGATTTAAGTTGGGTTTTGAGGCTTTTTAAAACTACTGGTTCGTCGTCAACACACAGGATAATTGGTTTAGACATCTTTGATTATTTAACTAATTATTTAGGGGCGATTTATAGGTAGAACAACTGTAAAAGTAGTTTTGCCGGGAACGGATTCAACTTCTATTTTACCGTGATGTTTGTCAACTATTTTTCTGACTATATCGAGACCCAGACCGCTGCCTTCTCCGGGGGGTTTTGTGGTAAAGAAGGGAGCGAATATTTTGGGCATGACTTCGGTTGGAATTCCTGCACCGCTATCCGTAACGCCGACTTTGATATTGTTGCCTTCCTGAAGGATTTCTAGAGTTAATGTGCCTTGATTGTCCATCGCTTGCAGGGCGTTGTGAATCAGATTTGTCCATACTTGATTTAGTTGGTCTACATAGCACATTATGGGCGGTATTGTTTGGAAATTGCGGATAACTTCTACGCCGTATTTGAAGTTATTTTGATACAGGGTGAGTACGGTTTCTATGCCTTGAGTTATATTAGATTCAACCATCGTTTCTGATGAGTCGTAACGGGCATAGGTTTTCAGGGCAAAGACGACTTTAGAAGCGCGATCGGCTGCGGTATTGATTATTTGGGTTCCTCGCTGAATTTCTGAGAGTTTGTAAGCTATTTCTAAGATGCGATCGCGATCGACCTTTTGCAGCAGAGACAGAAAGTCGTCAGCCTCGTAAATGCCCATATCCACCAATGTATCCGCGATATCATATGCTTCGTCAATGTCTTCGCCTTCGAGTTGACGAATCAAAGCCCGCTTTAACTTCCTTTCTTCTTTAGCTGTTAAAGTCATATCTTTTTGTAGCGAGCGATACATTAATTGACTAAAGTTTTCAGATTCTGCGGGGGAAAGCGACTGAAACAGTGAGGGCAAATTAGTGATAGTTTGACCCAAAAAATTCATCATATTTCCAGCACTCGATCGAATTGCACCCAACGGAGTATTCAATTCGTGAGCAACTCCGGCGACTAATTGACCTAAAGCTGCCATTTTTTCCGATTGAATCAGCTCTTCCTGAGTGGTTTGCAGGTTGTCCAATGCTGTTTTGAGTTCTTGGGTTCTTTCCGCGACTTGGATTTCGAGAGTGCGGTTGTATTCCGCTACCAATTTTTCGGCTTGTTTGCGTTGAGTGATATCGGCAAAAGCTGCGATCGCATAACTCACCTTTCCTTTATCATCATAGATGGGCGTGCCCCAAACCTCGATCGGAATAATCCTGTCAGGCTGGCGAATTTCCATATCATCAACGTTAACACTAGCCCCTTTAAAAGCATTAATAATTGGATCTTTTTCGGCTGGATAAATTTCGTTGCTACCTGTCAGATGAATTTTATAAATTTCGCGAAGTTCCTCCGAAGTATTAGCGACTATACCTTTCCCTAATAAATCCTGAGCGCGAGAATTAACATAGTAAAGTTTGCCGCTAGACTCGGCGACAAATATCCCCACCGGAACGGCTTCTAAAATTTGGTTGAGCCGACTTTCACTCTCAGACAATTCGGCATTCAAAGCTTGCATTTCTGTGAAAGATACTTGCAGTTGCGCCGCCATACTATTAAATGAGTTGGCAAGTTCTCCGACTTCATCATCGCGATTAATTGTGACACTTTTGCCCCATTCACCTTTAGCAATATTTTTGGCAGCCTCGTTCAAAGATAAAATCGGTTTTGTTACCCACCTTGCCGTAACAACGCCGACAATTATAGCGACGATCAAAGCAGCAGCACACAACAAAATAGTTGCGGTAGTGTTGGCATTAATTTGTGCCATGAAATCCGCTTCGGGAACAACCACCACAATCAACCAATCCAATCCTTTGTCATCTTGCCAAGGTAGAACTTGTAAAAATTGTTTATTACCCTGAACATCAAATTCTAGTGACTGCGAACTTTTCAGAGATTGGAATTCGTTAAAATTGGTTGCTAAATATTGAGCAGTGGTTTTGGTGAAAGTATTGTTACTATCAATTGCTTTAACTCGTTCAGCGCCGTAGTCTTTTTTCACGGTATGAAACGGTTTTTCTCCTGTCGAAGTTGCGACCAGCATTCCCGATCGCTCTATAATAAAAACTTGTCCGGTTTTGCCGATTTTTAAGCTTTCCAAAAACTTGCCAATGGTGGACAAATTAATATTAGTTAATAGTACGCCTTGCAATTTGCCTTGTTTGTCGTAGAAAGGCATAGATGCGCCAAGATAAGCAGTAATGCCGGCCGTATTGGGATAAATCTGACTCCAGGTGGGTTTGCCAGCAGCTACCGCAGCTTTGTACCACGGGCGAGTGCGCGGGTCGAAATTAGTTTTGTTGTTTAAAAATTGGGCGATTTCACCGGATTCATTGGTAGTATATGTGCGGAAATCATAGTTACTTGCTGCTGTCGATATTCTCAAAGTCAGCGAGCCATTGTCGAGCCTTTCTGCCCCCAAGTTGTCTTTTTGTTCTAACCCTAAACCCGTAAAAGTGAGCGTGTCAAATATCTGAAGCTGCCGCCAAAAATGACGTTGTAAAATAGGTAAATCTTCCAGGTTCAGGGTGCCGAGTTCGATCGCCGCAGCATTGATCTGGTTGACCTGATGGGGTACAGTCAGGTAAGTACCAAGATTTTGTTGGACGCGGCTGCCTACTTCTGCCATTAGTCGATCGGCAATTTCGTTGACTGCCTTCTGTCCATTTTTAAACGAGAGATATCCTACCAGTCCCACCGCAGCGAAGAGTTGCAAGACGAAGGGAACTATCAGAACTGTTCGCAAGGTTCGGGAGCGAGCAGTTTTTGTGGCTTTGGGGCCAGTAGATTGGGTTGGGTTCACAACGTTGGTGCTTGTTTTGCGTAGAAACCGGATTGACGATCGTAAGTTTTATCTCTGTTATGGACTGTTGTCAAAGTCTGCTGATTTTTTAGATGCTACCTGTGAACTGCTAGCAGGCGGCAGAACTCTACAATATTTTTACGATCGAATTAATAAAATCAAAACGCCTGCTTTTGATTGTACAGCAAAATAGAGGTAATTTCGCGATCGCTAAGGCATTTGTTGCACTTTTTAACTCAGAGTGCGTGGTGTGCAAGCTTCGCCCTCGGCGCTAATTCGATCGCGGGCGAGAAACAAATAAGAAAGAAAATCCAGAAGGTTTGTATGTACTAATTTTTATGAATTGCAGATTTAGCCTTTCATCCCGTAAATCAACAACGCCAAATTTTGTGGCGAGCAATCTCTGTTCTTTTTTTCCTGGGAGGTCAAATCTCCCGATCGCACTCAAACCCGAATCTCTCACCTTTTGTAACACAACTCGCTGGACTTAAGTATAGCGATTCTCAAAAAAGTGAGGAGAGCCTCATGCCCTATGCCCTATGCCCTATGCCCTATGCCCTATGCCCTATGCCGTTCGCGTACCTCATTTTTCTGAGAAAGGCTATATATATTCGGCTCACTGGTGGTCGATCACACGGAAAATATGCACTACGATAATTACCCTACACATACAAATAAGGACACAAAAATGTTGTGTCCCTACGTTATATTTGACTGCAACTTGGAGCCCTACAACTAATTTAAACAATCAACCAAATCGATAGCCGAATCCCCGTACTGTAATGATGTAGTCCGGTTGACTAGGATCTATTTCCAACTTTTCGCGCAGCCAGCGGATGTGAACATCAACTGTTTTGCTATCTCCGATAAAATCTTGACCCCAAATTTTTTCCAGCAACCGATCGCGAGACCACACTCGCCGGGGATTACTCATAAATAGTTCTAGTAAGCGAAACTGTTTAGGAGAAAATTTTACTTCAATGCCGCGAACCAATACGCGGCATTCTTCGGGATACAGAGTTATGCTCTTATATTGCAGCATCACCGGCTGCGACAACTGACCGAGGCGTTGGCGACGCATCAGCGCTCGACAACGAGCGATAAATTCCCGCATTCCAAAAGGCTTGGTGAGATAATCATCTGATCCGGCTTCTAAATAAAAAGCGCAATTGTTGGCACTTCCTCTAGCACCGATAATCAAAATAGGTACGGGATTTCCTTGATGCCGTAACATTCGACACAGATCCAAACCATTAATTGAATCCATAATTAATAGGTTAAAGGCAAATTCACCGTGGTATGACGAGGAAGTCTGCACAGAAGGCAGAGCGTTGCGCCCGTCGCTAGTAACCACCACCTCATAGCCCTGTTCTTTCAGGGCTAAAGCTAGCATTTCCCGCAACAGGTCTTCACCTTCCAATAACAGGATACGGCCGGCTTGTCCAACAGCCAACCTTGAAGGACATTCGCTTAATTCAGCAGAAGACATAAATATCAGTGGGAGTTGTGTTTGTATGTGGCTAGCCGGAGGTGCGTTCTTCAGTAGCTGAGGCACTCTCGCGCTGCGATCGCTTTGTATTAACGATCGACTATTCAATCACTTATCATCTTTCGCCAGTCCATCCGACAGACATACGCTCGACTGTTTTTACTTGTTCGTGCAAGAAATATAGTCGTTGAGCAGTTGCGATAGCTGCGCTGTCTTCCTCAGTCCAGGCGTTAGAAGCCTGGTCATTGTTAGGGGTCGGTATTACTTTGTAAAACATTGCCCACTTTAAATTGACCAGGTTACACCCAATTTACTGGGAGATGGGTTTATCGTACAGGCAAAAGGTTATCAAAAGGTAAAGTTTTAGTAAATAAACGGTTAATTTATTAAAGCTGAGTAATGTTGTTCTTAAATTTCAACCGAACCCTACATTTTTAGTTGAAGATACAATCTCGATCGCATTTATGCTCGGAAACCTGATTGCTCTAAAAATATTGGGGAAAAGTCAGGATAAATCTGGGCATCAATCGAGTTTTTGAGGAATCGTGCGTCTTGGGTTGAACGCGATCGCCGATCGCGCTACAACTGACTCAGGCCCGCTACGATCGACAATAGTAAGTAAAAATTCTGTAGACTGCCTATAATGTTGCTGCATTTAACTACCTGGCCCGAAGTAGAAGCTTATTTAGAGAGCTCGCGAGGCATAATTATCCCGATCGGCTCCACCGAACAACACGGGCCCACCGGCTTAATCGGAACTGACGCGATTGCTGCTGGTGCGATCGCCCAGAGTGTCGGCGCAGCAGCGAATGCCTTAGTCGGCCCGACAATTAATGTAGGCATGGCCCTGCATCACACGAGCTTTCCCGGTAGCATCAGCCTCCGACCGCAGACGCTGATATTAGTAATTAGGGATTATATCACATCTTTGGCAAAAGCCGGATTTGAGAAATATTTTTTCATCAACGGTCACGGTGGCAACATTGCCACGATGAAAGCAGCATTTTCCGAGACTTACGCGCATTTGTCGGACTTGAATTTACCAAATGCCGATCGCATCCAGTGTCAAATTGGCAACTGGTTCATGTGCGGTTCAGTCTACAAACTAGCCAAAGAATTGTACGGAAACCAAGAAGGTTCCCACGCCACCCCCAGCGAAATCGCCTTAACTCAGTACCTTTATCCAGAAGCAATCAAGCAAGCACCGCTTTCGGAAGAAGTTGCATCCGGGCACAAAATTTATAGTGCTACAGACTTCCGCCGCCGATTTCCCGACGGGAGAATGGGTTCAAATCCAGCCTTAGCAACTCCCGAACACGGCCAGCAATTTCACGAATTAGCAGTCAAAGAATTAACTAATAATTATTTGGAGTTTTTGAACTCGGATTAACGTTTTTGCCTGAAAATCTTGATAAATCGCGTTTTGATCCGAGGCCAGATCCCCCTAAATCCCCCTTAAGAAGGGGGACTTTGAGATGAATCCTGTCCTTCTTCTTAAGGGAGACTTTGACAACTCCCTTGTCTTTCCCCTTTCTTAAGGGGACTTTGACAATTCTCTTGTCCCCCCCTTCCTAAGGGGGACTAGGGGGGATCTAGGCCTAACTATCAAACAGTAGATCCGTACTACTAAGACGTTAAGTTAACAAGATTTCTAAGCAGCGACTTCAGCTTCAGCTTCAGCTTCAGGTGCATCTGGGACATCTTGCTTGATCGTCAAATAGCGAATCACTTCTTCGCTCAGACGCATCGCGCGTTCCATAGGAAAAATTGCAGCGCCCGGAGCTGTATAGTTCATTTGAACGTATACTCCGTCGCGGTGCTTGCCGATTTCGTAAGCCAAGCGACGCTTGCCGCGGTGCTGAGTTTCGATATTTTCAGCACCTTGATCGCGCAAAATGGTTTGATATTTCGCGATCGCCTGGTCAGTCATTTCTTCACCCAAATCTGGGCGCAGAATGTACATTGTTTCGTAAATAAACGGTTTCATGGCAATAATCCCTTATGGACAAACAAGGCTTCTCACGAAGCAAGGACTTATTATCATATCCCAACTATGAACAATCTCAAAACTAAAAAATCAAATTCCCTAAACAGCCGTCCCTCGCGGTGGAGCACGCTGTGGACATACAGTATCATGGGGGCGATCGCACTTTTAATGCTCTTCCCCTTGCTGTGGCTGCTCAGCACATCCCTGAAATCCCCCAGCGAAAACATCTTCCAATATCCCCCGCAACTGTGGCCGCAACAGCCAACCCTCGAAAACTTCATTAAAGTCTGGCAAACCAACCCCTTCGGCCGCTACCTGTTCAACAGCAGCCTGATTGCAGGCCTCACAGTCAGCATCAACGTTTTATTTTGCGCCCTCGCCGCATACCCCTTAGCCAGACTCAACTTTCGCGGTCGCGAAGCCATCTTAATTACGATCGTTTCCACAATCATGATTCCCTTCCAAATAGTCATGATTCCGCTGTACATATTGACAGTACAACTAGGATTAAAAAATAGCTATTTAGGCGTAATATTTCCCGGACTAGCCTCAGCCTTCGGCATATTTTTATTGCGGCAAGCATTCCTAGCAGTTCCCAAAGAACTAGAAGAAGCCGCCCGCATTGATGGCTGCACAGAATTAGGCATTTGGTGGCACGTCATGATTCCGGCAATTAAGCCAGCTTTAGTGACTTTAGGAATTTTCGTATTTATCGGTTCTTGGAGTGACTTTTTGTGGCCGCTTCTAGTTTTAGACAGGCCGGAATATTACACATTACCGTTAGGTGTCGCGAATTTAGCCGGGACATTTTCTTTGGATTGGCGTTTGGTGGCCGCGGGTTCGATTATTTCGATCATTCCTGTTTTAGGACTGTTTTTGCTCTTGCAAAAATACATTGTGCCCACAGAAGCGGCCGCCGGAGTGAAAGGATAAAATCAATCTAACATCAGGATAAACCCAAAATTCATCTGCGTTTATCCGCGTACCCTTCGGGAAGGCGAAGCGCCTACATCTGCGGTTTTAAAACTCTTAAACTCAACACTTACCTAAAGTAGCCAAGGTTATTTGCCATGTACGAACTCCCAGAAATCCGCTGGATTGTTAACCGCGCTGCTGTCATAGATGCGATCGTAGCATTCGCAAATGCGATCGACGCCAAGGACTGGGACAAATTGCGATCGCACCTAGCCGACGAAATAGATATCGACTATTCAGACTTCAGGAGTGAAACTCCCAGACGAGTAACCGCAGAAGCATACATAAAACAGCGGGTAGAGGGACTTGCCGGTTTGCAAACGCTGCACGTCAGCACGAATCAAGAAGTAACTCTTAACAACGATACCGCCAAATGCCAATCGGCATACCAAATTTATCGACTTGACCCCACTCGCAAATTGGGAGAGAATCGACTGGATACAGCAGGAAACTATTTTCATTCCTTGATTCAAACAGACGGACATTGGTTAATCGACGGAATCAAGCAAACTGTCGTGATTTTGAGTGGCAATCCTCAAGTTCACGGTGCCCTGCGTGGTACATCTTAAAAGCGATTGCCTCTCAATAAAATCTTTAACTCTTTAACTCTAGGAATTATCTCATGTGGTAAAATACCCCATTTGAATATAAGTCCCAAATTTTAACTAGCAACTTATCTCTACCTCGGAGTAAAAACGGCACTAGGATAAGCAATCCGCTTGTGATTGAACTGTTCCCAAACCCGCACAAAAATCTCTGCAATTAGAGACATATCCTCCCGCGTCAAACCCGAATCAATCAACTGATTATCCTGCCAACGAGCTCGCAAAATCTTATTAACCATATTCAAAGCTTCCTCGTGAGTAGCATCCTTGAGCGATCGCAAAGCAGCCTCACAAGAATCCGCCAACATCAGAATCCCCGTTTCCCGCGACTGCGGAATCGGCCCGTCATAGCGAAAATCTTCCTCCCTCACTTCCCGACTTTCGATTGTTGACTTTAAATTACCCGCATCTGGCAAAGCAATCTTTAAATCTTCTGCTTCTTTTGCAGCAATTTGCTGCGCTTGGTGGTAAAAATAAGCAATTAACATTGTGCCTTGATGTTCAGGAATAAACGCCTGAATTGCCTTCGGCAATCGATGCTTCCGCGCCATCACCAAGCCCTCGCTAACGTGCTTTTTAATAATCTCAGCGCTCGCCCAAGGGTCATTAATTTCATCGTGTTTGTTACCCCCGCCCATTTGATTTTCACAAAATCCGAGCGGGTCGTGCATTTTTCCAATATCGTGGTATAGTGTCCCAGCTCTGACCAGCTCAACATTGCAGCCGAGTTCCCGGGCCGCAGCCTCTGCCAAACTTGCCACAAACAGCGTGTGCTGAAAAGTCCCCGGAGTCTCGGCAGCCAATTTCTTCAACAGCGGGCGGTTGGGATTGGCAAGTTCCGCCAGCCGGATCGGCGTAATCAAGTCAAAAACGTGTTCCAAATAAGGGCTGATGCCGATCGCCACAACACTCCAAGCCAAGCCGGCCAAACTTTGCGCGCCCACCGTACCGAGCACGACGTACCAAATCGCACCCGCAGCCGCGCTGGCAATCAAAGTCCCCACCAGATAGACGCTGCCCTGAGTCAAGCCGACAGCCACGCCCAACAGAGCCAACTCCTCGCGCGATCGCAACCTTCCGGCCATAAAAGCGCCCAGCAATCCCCCCGCCGCGCTAGCTACCAAATGAATCAACTCTACACCCAAGCCAATGGGTAGCAGTGCCGACAGCAGCCCCACCACAGTCACTCCCACCGCCGAACCGTAGAAGCCGCCTGCTAAAATGCCGATCGCGGGCAAACTCGTCCAAGGCAGCCCCAAACTCACCAGCACCGGCGCGCTCAAAGTCAGCAGCAGCAATAGCAAATGATCTCTGCGGCGCAAGCGGTAGTGCCTTTCCACCAACAGTACGATCGCAATTGCCCCTGCGACTAAACAAACAAACCCCGCCAGCCCCAACCAATTCACCCCCCGCCGGCTCAAACCAAAATAGTCCAGCAACACGAAATCTTGCTGCGAGATATCTTTTCCTTGTGCAACAATTACCTCGCCCTGCTGTACTGCGATCATCACCGGTTGCACCTTTTGCGCAGCTAATTCAGCTAGCTGTTTGGTTTCCTCGCGATCTCTCACCAGATTTGGCTGCAAAATTGCTGTTAAACCCTCCACCGCCAAAGCTTGGGACTCTAACGGCACTTCATCAGCCACTTGCAGCTTCACAGCTTCTTTCAAAATCTCTTTTGGCAATCCCTGCAGGATACCTTGAGCCACCATCCTTTTTGCCGCGCGATTCATGCCTGTTTGGGTTTTCTGCCAAGCTGCATCCGACAAATCAAACAGCGAAGTATCGTAAATCTGGGGGAACCCGGAAACCAACGGTTTTTCCAGCGCCTCCACAGCATTGAGATAGCTGCGGCGAGCAGAGGAAATACTGTCTGTCAGGCTTTGAAACTCTTCCGCCCGGACCGATCGGCTGTAAGCTTGCAATTGAGCGATAGCATCCTGCTGAGACTTGTTCTCCGTCGGCCCAGCAACTGCGGGAGAATCCAAACTCAAGCGATCGGAAGTTTGACTTTTTTCCTTAGCTTGCGCCAAAATAGATCGCCACTCCCACTCGGGACAGCCTCGCAAGTAAACCTGTGCAGCAAGTGAGAGCGCCGAGGATTTCGCAAACGGAAACGGCCCTACCGCCTCCCGTAGATCGCTCCCCTGCTGCAAAAATTGTTGCAATTCTTGATAAATTTGTCGATTGACCGCAGGATCTAGCATTAATATCGCTACAGCCCCGATCCGCGCTGCTTTCCGCTGTTCTTCAGTAGTTTTGTAATCCGGGACGCTAGCAGTATCAGGAGCCTTAATCGTCTGAGGAGCTTTCGTCCCCACATCCAGTTTCGGCTGGTTGTAGAAGCGGTGCCCCAAAGTGCTGCTGAGGGAAACTACCGCCACCAGCGCCAACATAGGGGAACGAGCTTGATTTTTGAGGCTTGATTTGGAGGTTTTACTTGTAAATTTAGTAGTAAAAGCCTCGGGAAGAATCCATTTCGGGCGCGACAAACGGCTCAGGAGAGGCCCGCCAGCGCGATCGGTATCTGCTTTGCTGCTGCCATTTTGCACTTTAGCAATGTGTTGGCGCAGTGAGCGCGCAGCCCCTAGCTGCTCAATCTGCCGCATCAATGAGGAGAGCGTATTCATTTGTGTCGAAGATATATCACTGTTATCCAGCAGCTTTGTCAGAATTTCTGACTATGCATCTTGATTGATTTTATCCGAACTAACCTGGCTGAATATTCAACCTTGTCTATCTTGAACAGAACTCGCGCGCGATCGCTAAAAACCTTGTTTATCCGTAGATTTTTCGTTTCCCAACCCCATATTCTCGTTTAAACCTGGCTTGTTGGGGCAGGCGCGTCCGATTTAATTTTTCACATTTAATTTTTCACTTTTTAATTTTTAATTGTCGCTCTCCTTCCACTTTCGCTTTTGACTTGTTAATGGCTACTTGCTAATTTCTGGTTTCCCCTTACCGTTAAAAGCTCCAAACTTTATATTTTACGAGGTCTAATGACATAAGGTGCAGCCACCGATCGGGCTAGCGCTGCGGAATCCAGTCCGGTATCGGGCTTGTAAACTCCCGCCCAAACAGCAAACAGGTTATTTGCTAACTCTACAATTTTTGCATCGCTGCCAGTTCCCCAGAGCGAGGGTTCTCGGCCCTCGGCTAGCTGCTGGGATTTAACCTCAGCCAAAGATACCTGTCGCCATTCTACAGGAATCCCCGCAACGCCGTTATAGGCTCCAGACAAAGCTCCCGTCAAAGCGCAGGTTATTTGTCCAGTTATGCCACAGCGGGCAGCACGCACCACTGACAAGCGCAAGTCTTCTGGGGTGTTCAAAAAGCAGTAGAAAGCTAAGGCAATGGGAATCAAATTTTCTGGGTTGACAATTGACTCGGTTTGTAATTTTTTTTCACCTTCGCCCTGTCTTTCTCGCAAAGCTGTCGCGCTTTTGCACAGATGAGTGGCGGCTGTTTCTAAATCGGCTCCTTTTTCTAGTAGTATTTGCACTTGCAGCAGCAGTTCTGTTAAGGCATTATCTGTTTTCAGGTAGGCAATTGTTTGTTCGATCGCTGTTGCGGGGTCAAGTCTTTGTTTGAACGATCGGGCGATCGCATATCCGATAGCTAAAACGGCTGTTTGCAATTCTGCCTTATTTTCGTTGGGCAAAACATCTGTCGCCAGCATGATTTTTTCTCGCAGCTTAGCCTTATTTTCGTGAAAAAACATCGCGCACGGCAGCGCAGCAACCGCAACTTCACAAGGGTTAAGCAGGCTTTGAAACTCTGTGTTTTGCGAATGGTAGATTTCCGACTTGGCGAATACTTCCCAAGTATCGCCCCAATCTTTGAAATCTAAACCGTTACACCGAATTAAACTTTGAGCGGACGCCACTGCAAGTCTCCCGCATTTGGAGTGTTTGCTAGTTAGGATTTTGCTGCTGGCAGAATTCAACACCAATTTTGCCCCACTCAGGGTCAATTGTTGGTGTTTCGTCAGTTGTAAAATCGGCTGCAAGTCTTCTGTTCGGCGAGGGATACCCGCCAGTTCCCTCTGGTATTGCAGGCCTATAGAGTCTCCTAAAACTGCCCCCAGGATGGTTCCTTGAAACTTGCTCAACAGGGAATGCCGCATTTGAATTTAACTTAAGTTGTTAGTCATTAGTCATTAGTCATTAGTCATTAGTCATTAGTCATTAGTCATTAGTCATTAGTCATTAGTCATTAGTCATTGGTCATTAGTCATTGGTCATTAGTCATTGGTCATTTTTTTGCTGTGTTATTACCCATTAAGCTGTTGTTGCATTTAAATTGTGTGTCAATAATCAATCAAACTCTTGTGGGCATTTGCTCCGAGCATCGCGCAGAATATGCAATTAAAATGCGCAACAGCTTACCAATTACCCATTACCCATTACCAATTACCAATTACCCATTACCCATTACCAATTACCCATTACCAATTCTTGTGATGAATTTGAATTAAACCCAAACATATAAGGGCTGGTTTTCCATCTAAAACCGGCCCTCATCCGATCGCTAGAATCGGTAAATTTTTAATTTTTCATCAAGTGACTAACGAGAGCTTGCAGCCCCAGCCGATAACTCTCCGAGCCAAAACCGCTGATTTGCCCGATCGCCACTGGTGCAATATACGAGTGGTGTCGAAAAGCTTCCCGGCGGTAAATATTGCTCAGATGAACTTCCACCGCAGGGATATTCACCGCAGCGATCGCGTCTCTAATTGCCACACTCGTATGAGTATAAGCTCCAGCATTAATCAATAAACCTTGGTGCTGCCCCAACATCGAATGAATAGCATCCACCAAAACCCCTTCGTGATTCGACTGCTGAATAGAGACTTGCACCTGGAGAGCTTGCGCTTCTCGTTCTAGCAACTCGTTGATATCCTTTAAAGTCGCAGAACCATATACTCCAGGTTCTCGCTGACCCAATAGATTCAGATTAGGGCCATGAAGTACCAGGATATTTAACAATTTTTTAAATTCCAGCGCCACAAAACTTTGAGTTTTGACTTGAATTCGATCGCCAACATCAAATCTCAAACCCAGTCTCAACTATCGGCGATGCCTAGGTTGGTTAACTGGAATAGGAATCGGTTGCAGTTCCGGTTGAGCTTCGGGACTCAGAAGTCCTTCTATCAACTTGCGAACCCATTTTTCAATTTGTTCCAGCACCTTTTCAATGTTTTCCATTGAACGGATAGCTCCTTTTTTTATAGTCTAGACTGCTAAACCGACGGCTAAATTTCTGAAACATAAGCAAGCACGACTTTGAAATCAAAGGTCAAACTTGCTGTCTCGCTTGCTGGTTGTTTTGAGCAAAGGAGAGAGTTCAGTATATTTGCCAATCAGTCCTATCTTATTATCATAACGAATCTTTACAGATAATCAAGAGGTTATCAGAAAATTACGGAACAATCTGGGTTCGCAGAGTGTTAAATAAAGATTAAGCTTAGTGCTAACAGTTGACAATTGACACGGCCTTGGATATTTTCTACGCTTTTACCAAAAATAATTGACGCCGGAGTCGATCGAGCGCCGTACAGCTACTGAGATGCCGAATCCAATCGCGGCCTCGCGCATCGCCGAAACGGTATTCAAAACTTTCTGTCACGCCGTCGGGGCCAGCTAAACCGACATAAACCAGTCCCACAGGTTTAGCGTCTGTACCGCCTCCTGGCCCGGCGATGCCTGTAATGCTCAATCCCCAATCGGTATTGAGCCTCGCGCGCACTCCTGCCGCCATTTGTTTTGCTACTTGCTCGCTGACTGCGCCGAATTCGGCTAAATCTTGCGGATTAACACCTAATAATGATTCCTTAACCCGATTGTCATAAGAAATAATCCCGCCCCAAAAATAGCTCGAACTGCCGGCAACAGCAGTCAGCATCGCCCCTAACCCTCCTCCCGTGCAGGATTCAGCCACACTAAGAGTTTGCCCCGCATCCAGCAACAATTGCCCGACAGTCGAAGCGAGGGTATCGGTGTCGGCACCGTAACAGTCTAGGCCAGTAATCTGCTGCAATTGTTGCTCGATCGGCTCAATTAACTTTTTCGCAGCCGCTTCCGAGTCAGCGCGGGCAGAAATCCGCAATTTGACTTGACCGTGATTGGCGTAGGGAGCCACAGTAGGATTAGTTAAATTCAGAAAAGATTCTACTTTTTCCGCCAGCGCCGACTCAGCAATTCCCCAAAATTTCAACGTGCGGCTGAAAATAGTGGCGCTGCACCAACCGCCATTTTTCAGGTAAGGAACGGCGGTTTCTCTCCACATCAAGTGCATTTCCGCCGGTACGCCGGGAAATGTCATCACTGTCACGTTGGGAATTGGCTGCCAAATAATGCCCGGTGCAGAACCACTGCGGTTCGGCAGAATATCCGCCGTTTCTGGAAGTAAAGCTTGTTTGCGGTTGCTGGGACTCATGGTGCGTCCGCGCAGGGCAAATTTTTGTTCGATATCGGCGATAATTTCCGGTTTTTCGATTAAGGGAACGCCAAAAAAATCGGCGATTGTTTCGACTGTGAGGTCGTCTGGTGTCGGGCCTAGACCTCCTGTGAAGAGTAAAAGTTGCGATCGACCCACAGCGATTTCTAACACTTGTTTGATGCGTTCTGGATTGTCCCCCACCACGGTTTGATAGTAATGAGGGATTCCCAAACTCGCTAATTCTTTCGCTAAAAACTGAGCGTTGCCATTAAGAATATCTCCTAACAGCAATTCAGTGCCAACACAAATAATTTCAGCAACCATTAGTTATTGGTAATAGGGCATTGGGCATTGGGCATTGGGCATTGGGCATTGGGCGAAGCGAAGCGGAGGGATTGGGCATTGGTAATTGCTAATTGTTAATTGTTAATTGCTAATTGGTAATTGGTAATTGCTAATTGCTAATTGCTAATTGGTGGTAAATGATAACTGTCAACTGTCAACCATCAACCATCAACTGTCAACTGTCAACTGTCCACTGTCCACTGTCAACTGTCAACTGACTATCGAGCGTGTCTCCAAACTTTCCAGCTAGCGTATCCCAGCAAACTTGTCGCACCCATCGCGTAAATGATGCCGCTTGGAACCGAAAAAGCTAGGGCTAAACTCCCTACCCACAGTGTCAGCGAGTAAATAAATAAAACCGCAAATTTATGGGATAGTCCGGCTTCTAGAAGTCGGTGGTGGAGGTGGCGCTTGTCAGCAATAAATGGTGATTTGCCGTTGCGGAGTCGATCGAGAATCACGGCTGACATATCTAAAATCGGTACAGCTAAAATTAAATATGGCAGCAACACAGAGGTAATAGCCGTAGTTTTAACTAACCCAATTACTCCCACTCCCGCGAGAGTGAAACCGATAAAATAAGCGCCGCCATCTCCCATAAAGATTTGAGCCGGATTGAAGTTGTAGCGCAGAAATCCCAAAGTGCCGCCTGCTAAAGCCGCTGCAATTAGGGCTGCTGCGGGTTGGTGCATTGACAGACTGACTATCAGCATCACAACTGCTGCAATGCCTGAAACTCCGGCTGCTAAACCGTCCAAACCGTCAATCCAGTTGATGGCGTTGGCCATACCGACGAGCCAAATTACGGTAATTGGCAAGCTCAGCCAGCCAAGATCTGTCAGTCCCAAGGATGGAACTGTGAGAAACTCAATTTGTACGCCCGCGTACCAAGCGATGCTGGATACGCCAATTTGCATGAGCAAGCGTTTGATGGCTGAGAGCGAAAATAAATCGTCTGCTAAACCGATGAGGAAGAATCCGACGCCGCCGAGGGTGACTCCCCAGATTTCGTATTCGTCTTTGCGATCGAGAATTTGTCCGCTAGCATCGATGAAGCCTCCTGAGAGCCAGACAAATAACAGAGCAGTCAGAGTGCCCATAAAGATGGACACTCCTCCCAAGCGCACCATCGGGCGCTTATGGACTTTTCGCTCGCCTGGCCGATCGACTCGCCCGCTTTTGAGACCAATTTTTTTGACTATTGGTGTACTGTAGAGGACGACGATCGCAGAAACCAGAAAAGCAACTACGTGGTACAGATACTGATACGGCATCTGAAATCAATTTTAAATAATAGTGCGGGGCAATTAGGCTGTCAGGCAGAGTCTACTACATTTCAGATGGCTTATCACAAGGAAACATCTTTAAAGTGCGACTGGGGGGTTTGGGAGCCGGAAATTTGTTGGAGTGGAAGTTGCCCGATCGCCAAAAAGTGAGATTTTTCACTTAGTAACTCTCAAATTAAGACCCTTGGGGATCTATGCTGTGATCGCGAGACTGTCGATCGACACATCGATCCGAGTGGATTTATCCCTGGAAGGGGGCGGGTAGATCGATATCTTTGGCTACCGACAAATATCTCGGGTAAAACCCGCCCCACGCGATCGATATATGTACGTTAAAACAGGGGGCGATCGCGAATGGCAACTCTCAATCTTTTCCGGCTCTTTTACCCTTTTACCCGTACACTTCCAACTACCAATTTCTCATTGCCAATCAGGAAAATTAAGCTAATGCCGGCACTTTCAAGAACAAGTGCGGATATAACGGGAAGCGATCGCAAAGTGCAGCTACTCGCCGCAGACAATCGGCGGCGACGCTTTCATCATCTGGATTCAGGAGTCGATCGGCAATAATATTACCAATTTCGGTAAATTCAGTAGTTCCCATGCCCCTGGTGGTCATCGCTGGCGAACCGAGTCTCAAACCGCTGGTGACAAAAGGCGATGCTGGATCGAAAGGCACGGTATTTTTATTAGCAGTAATATTCACACCGCTAACTAATTGGTCGGCTCGCTTGCCTGTCATGTTTGCCGATTGCAAATCTACTAGCATTAAGTGATTGTCCGTGCCGCCGGAAACGAGTTTTAAACCCCGCTGCTGCAACTGTGCAGCTAAAGCCCGCGCATTTTCTATTACTTGACCGGAATAAGTTTTAAATTCGGGTTTTAATGCTTCGCCGAAAGCTACTGCTTTGCCCGCAATCACGTGCTCTAAGGGGCCGCCTTGAGTGCCGGGGAACACTGCTTTGTCGAACTTTTTGCCAAGTTCGGGGTCATTGGTCAAAATCAAGCCGCCGCGGGGGCCGCGCAGGGTTTTGTGAGTGGTGGTGGTGACTGCGTGACAGTGGGCGAGGGGGCTTGGGTGATGGCCTGTGGCGACTAACCCGGCGATGTGGGCGATGTCGGCCAGCAGGTAGGCTCCGATTTCGTCGGCGATCGCTCTAAACTTTTCAAAGTCGATAATTCGCGAATATGCTGAATAGCCGCAAATCAGCAATTTCGGTCGGTTTTGCTTCGCCAGTGCCAAAATTTCGTCGTAGTCAAGCTGTTCTGTTTCTTTGTTAACGCCGTAGTGAAAAGCTTTGAACCATTTGCCGGAGACATTCACGGGCGAACCGTGGGTCAAGTGTCCGCCGTGGGACAAATCCATGCCCATAATTCCGTCTCCAGGCTCTAGCAAGCTCAAAAACACTGCAAAGTTCGCTTGAGCGCCGGAGTGGGGCTGGACGTTGGCGTGGGCTGCTCCAAATAGCTGTTTGGCGCGATCGATCGCGATTTGCTCGATGCCGTCAATAAATTCGCAGCCACCGTAGTAGCGTTTTGTTGGCAATCCTTCGGCGTATTTATTGGTCAGCACTGAGCCTTGAGCTGCCATTACGGCGGCGGAGGTAAAGTTTTCGCTGGCGATCAGTTCTAGGTGGTCTCGCTGCCGCTGGAGTTCTTGCCCGATTAAATCGGCAATCTGCGGGTCGGTTTTGGAAAGGAATTCAAAGTTAGTGTCGGTCACAATAATCAACCTCTTGACAATTTTGGGATTGCGAATTGGGGATCTTTTACCCTACTACGGATTTCGCACGATTGATCCAAATATTACATTGTGTTCAGCTTAAGCCGTTTGTCCCAAGTTCCTGACATACAATGAAATTACTGGTATGAAACCTGCCGGAGGTATCAAATGTTAGTTATTCTAATGGAAAATCAGATGCTTGCCCCTCAGTGTGTTTGCCAAGGTTGTGTGCTCGCCGATCGCACGGGCCAACCGCGCTGGAGCGGTGGAGAGCTTCGCTGCGGGCATCCAGTTGCTAAACCTACGGAAAATTTGCCCGATCGATACGAGTGTCTAATGGGCTTCGTCATTGCCAATATCAAATAATCATGGGGCATGGGGCATGGGGCATGGGGCATCGGGCATCGGGCATGGTGACTATTGAACCCGACTCGATCTAAGTACCCCTGAATCTACTAGGCTCTGAGTGTGGGTAAATTCCGGGCGAGTCGGAACTGAGCCTGCTGCGTTATCCTGAGTTTAACGGGAATTGATAGTTAAATCGATCGACTCAGGAGAGTTCATTATGACTTGGCGCGGATCTACGACTGTTCCAGACCGGATTTTTGCTTGTTTGCCTTACTTGCTGCCGCTGATTGACGGGCTTGCCTTTGGCAGGTTTCTGTTTACACAGTTTCCTATCCTGCAACTGTTGTTGATACCGCTATCTCCATTGATGCAAATTTATAGTTTGCCCTTTGCTAGCTTGGTTATTTTCTTTGCCCTGTATTTAGGAGTAGTTAGAAACGAAAACATCAGTCACTTCATTCGTTTTAATGCGATGCAGGCGATTCTTTTAGACATTGTTTTGATGCTGTGCGGTTTGGTTTTGCCAATTTTCTCAAAAGGCTTGCAAGTCGCATTTATTGCAGAAACTCTGTATAACATGGTGTTTTTGGGCGTTTTGGCTGCATTTTTCTATGCAGTCATTCAGTCGGCGTTGGGACGCTATGCAGAGATTCCTCCGCTTTCGGATGCTGTTTATATGCAGGTACGTTAGTCAGTTGACAGTTGGCAGTTGACAGTTGACAGTTGGCAGTTGACAGTTGACGGTTGGCAGTTGTTAGTTGGTTATTATTTGTTGGTTCTAATGCCCAATGCCCAATGCCCAATGCCCAATGCCCAATAACTAATAACCAATAACTACGGTATTTTCCAGACTGCCAATACCTTCTATCTCAATGCGGACTCGATCGCCTATTTGTAGCGGCCCTACCCCTTGCGGCGTTCCTGTCAGTATCACATCGCCGGGAATTAGAGTCATGATTTGACTGATGTAGGAGACGAGAAAGTCTGGGGAAAATACCATGCGATCGATCTGGGATGACTGTACAGGTCGATCGCTCTCATTGACAAAAGTCTGCAACTGTGCAGCGGGACTCAGTTCGCGGACAATCCAAGGCCCCAAGGGACAAAATGTATCGAACCCTTTCGCCCTCGCCCACTGGTTGTCACGCTTTTGCAAATCTCTGGCTGTCACGTCGTTGGCGATGGTATAGCCCCAAATCTTGCCGTGTGCTTGTTCGGGAGTGCAGTTGCTACAATATTCGCCAATTACCAAGGCCAATTCTCCTTCGTAGTCTACCCTTTCCGACTGCTGCGGATAGCGAATCGCTCCACCTGCGGGGATGATAGCGCTGGGAGGCTTAAAAAACAGCAGGGGTTCTTCGGGTACTGGAGTACCCATTTCGGCCGCGTGATCGGCATAATTTTTGCCGACGGCTACAATTTTTGAGGGAGAGCACGGGGCGAGAATTTGGTAAGTATCTGGTTGGAGTTCCAAATCTGTTGGTTGTCCTTTTAACCACGGAGGTGCATCAAATACTTGAACGCTGTGGCTTAGTTGCAGCAAACCGTAATGGATGTGTCCTTGTGTTGTTTTAACTCGAACGTATCGGTGGGCCATAGGATTGTAGATTTTAGATTTTAGATTTTGGATTAAATAGGACTTTCAGTAGGATAGATAGGATTGATGCACGGGTGCCCAAAAACCGGGTTTTTTAACCAAAGTATTTGCTTAAAACCCTCAATCTCGGTTAAAAAACCCGGTTTCTTTGTGGGCGAGTGCGTTAGTCATAATACATATAAACATGGATCTAGGGATAATTGCTGACAATTTATTGCTCGATCGACCTTTAAGATTTTTGCTGTATCATTTCTAACCCGCTTTCGGTGCAAACTCCGTGCAGCGGTTTGTCCCAGGAGTCAACTGGTAGCTGGGCTAGCAAGGCAAATTCAAAGATTGTGGCGATCGTAATTTTTGATTCCCACTCAGGTAAACTCAGCATTCGATCGTAATAGCCGCCGCCGTAGCCCAAGCGATAGCCGCGAACATCGCAACCAACGGCGGGTACGAGGATTAAATCTACTTCTGAGTGGTCGATTTTAGGAGCATCCGGCAGCGGTTCTAGTATGCCATAAGCTCCAGTATGTAAAGCATCTCCGGGCTGCCAAACGTGCCAGGATAAGTATGAGCCGACACAGCGGGGAAATCCCCATTTGCGGGGAGTTACAAATAGGGGACTTAAATCTGGTTCTTGGCGAAAGCTAAAGTAGGCAAGGATTGTTTTTGCTTGGGTAAATAGGGGCGAGTTGTGCAGGTGGTTGCAAAGGCGATCGCTCTTTTCTCTCCATTGTTGGGCTGATAGGGATTTGCGGGTGTTGAGGAGCGATCGTCTTAATTCGATTTTAGTTAATAAAGGTTTAGGAGTATTCATCTTTCATATTAAATCAGTTTAAATGGACGCAAAAAAGTAGGGAAACGGCTAAAAAAAATAGACACGGCTTCCCAAGGCCGATCGCCCTAATTATTCTTCACTCAAACTATGTCCGAGGCTAAAAGCCTCCCATCAACTCGCTCATATTCATCTTCCAGTAACCACGAGTGAGCCTCATCATAACTTGAGCTTAAAAACAGCAGTTTATAATTCAGCGATGGTTCGTAAATACCACACTTACTATTTTTGCCACCCACTAACATCAGAATCCGAGGCGGGAAAACAATCGCATCTACCACAACTCGATAAATTCCCAATTATTGACTTGTTCGCCGAGGTTTTGTGCGGATAACATCGCTTTTATCATAACAGCTAAAAGATATCTAAGCACTTTTCTCGATTAAATCCGCTTCAGCATCCCGCCGTCTATTCATCCCTTTTTCAATGCTCGTTCCCAGCCAAATTCGTTTCATTTTGCGAATTTGTTCAGCAATTTTATTCACATTCTTTTTCGTGACCAAATCACGAACTACACGCATTTCTAGGCGACGGTTTCCCTGCATACTCGTGCCGCGATTGAACACCAAACTTACCAATCCTCCTTGAACATCTGCGGGCAATTGTTCAAAACCGGGAAATGCTTCTTTTGTCAGATTGTAAAATTTCGGCACTGTGACAATATTAAAAACTTCCCAAGCTAATTCCCAGGGAATAATGATGTCTCTAACACTAGCTAAACGTTCTTTTGCTGCATCCTCTGTCAACCCGCAGCAGTTACTCAAACGTTTTTGGTCAGCATCCGCTAATTTATTCCAATCTTGATTAAAAACTTCTACACTGTTGTAACCTAGATCGTAGCCGATGCCGATCGTAATTCCCGATGCTCCTTCCGGCCAAGTTGGACGCTGCAAAAGGCTTTCGTAGTATTCCCGCCCGCCGCCGACCTCGAATTCTAAGATTAGGTCGATCGCCCTGTATGATAAAAGTGACGAGCCCAAAAGTTCCCCAGGGAACAACGCAGCGAGGGTTTTGGGGCCCGCGATTCCGTCTGCCAAAATTTTTTGATTGGTTTGAAACTGTTTGAGGGATGCTTCAGTTTTCGGCCCAAACTTACCATCTGCACTTCCTGGATTCAACCCTAACTCCAGCAAGCGTTTTTGAAGTTTCACAACATCGGAACCCGATGCACCTAATTTTAAAGTTTGCATAACCTGTTTTCCTGTAATGCGATCGGCACAATAATTTTTGCTTTATATTGTACCACAACCAGGATTTCCCAAACTATTGGATTAATTCAGCCTCAGTCAGCAGAGCAAAATCGCGCGGATTATTTAGCACGAAACAGTCATTTTCTTTAATTAAATCACCAAAACACGTTACGGGCGATCGCGCTTCATAAGCCTTGAGGGCCAACTGATAATCAGATCCGCTCAATTCCAGATGAATTTTTCTCAGCTTCCCCACCACAAATCCCATTAATGTAATTTTGCAGTTTGCCGATTCTTCCCCGTGTACTTTATTAATCCATCCCGAAATTACAACATTAGGTAAAGAAGTGATTAAATCGCTGAGAATATCTAACTGAGAACGATTTTCTACTATTTCTAGCGTCTTAAAAGCTTCAGCAATAAGCTGAGGGGCATCAAATTCTTGTCTCACAGGCTGCTTGATTTCAAAAATCTGACCGACATCATTCTTTTTGTGCCAAATCCAAGTATTATCATAAACTAAAGCAACTTTTTGCCAGCCATTTTTCTCTAAGTGTTCTGCTAACACATTTGGATCTATAGTTTGGAAAATTTCCTTGTCTTTGACAGTTACTTTCACGGTAAACCTCCTTGACTAAGACGCTGCATAATAGACTTGAGAGCCTCTACTGTGAACTGATTAGAGCGGGATAACTCAACTGTTACATTCGCTGTATTGAGTCTTTCTGGCAGCCCCCGCAGCGACACCCAGTAGGTGCAATACCTCATGCACATTTCGTCTTCAGACTGCTGCAACCAGTTTTCTAAATTTTACGGCACTAAAACTACCACTAACAGGCGCGGAACCTGGGAATTGATGATCAAATCCCTGTAATTTTTTATCCTCACCGGATATCGGATGAACTGTCCGTCGAGTACATCTCTTGAGGTACATTTTAATTGTAGGTTAAGCTCAGGGGAAAAAACTACTCCCTCACCTCCTCTTGCCACAATCTTCAAATCAATGCTGTCATCATCTACCTCTGGCTGACTGACAGAGAAACCTGCCACGGCTGCAACGGCACGCACATAAGCTTTGCTAAAAAGTTCTTTCTGCTGGTTCAGTTCCATTACAAAATAAACATATGCGAAAATAATATATTTTACAATAAAGGTGTTCTACAAGTAATTATTGTAGGAGAACTCTCCCCAAAAGGCGATCGATTGGTATAAATTCTTATTCTTAGTCTGCGGAGGCAAACATCGTTTGTATGGTCTCAGTTTAAGCCGCCGAATCTCATTCAATAAAGCCCCGATTTATTCAATAAACCGGGGCTTTATTAACTCAAACTGCGTGTTTGCGATACCAATCAATCGTATTTTTCAACCCTTCCTTAAAGCCCATTTCAGCCACAAAACCAAACCTTTCCTTAGCCCTTTCGGTATCCAAACAGCGGCGCGGCTGACCGTTCGGTTTGTCTGTTTCCCAAACTATTTCTCCCTCATATCCCATCAATTCGCAAATTGTTTCCACTAAATCGCGAATTTTAACTTCACTATTAGTTCCCAAATTAACCGGGTCAGATTCATTGTAAGATTGAGCCGCCATCACAATCCCGCGCGCGGCATCTGTGGAATACAAAAACTCGCGGCTGGGGCTGCCATCTCCCCAAACAGGTAATGTTTTGTCTCCCCTTTCTTGGGCTTCGTAGACTTTGCGAATTAATGCGGGGATGACGTGGGAACTTTTCGGGTCAAAGTTATCTTCCGGGCCGTATAAATTTACTGGTAGCAAGTAGATACCGTTGAATCCGTACTGCTGGCGGTAGGATTGCAGTTGCACTAATAAGGCTTTCTTTGCTATTCCGTAAGGTGCGTTGGTTACTTCTGGATATCCGTTCCAAAGGTTGTCTTCTTTGAAGGGAACTGGGGTTAAGTTTGGATAGGCGCAAATTGTACCGACGCAGACGAATTTTTCTACTCCTGCTTCGTAGGCTGCGTGGATTAGTTGCGCGCCCATCATTAAATTGTCATAAAATAGTTCTGCTGGTTTAATTAGGTTTAAACCGATGCCGCCGACGTGGGCTGCTAAGTGTATGATGATGTCTTGTTTGTCGGCGGCGCGCTTGCAGTTTTCCATAACGCGGAGGTCGCAGTCGATCGATCGCGTTACTGCAATTTTATCAGCATCGGCTCCTGCTTTGACTAACTGGTCAATTACCTGACGGCCCAGGAAACCGGCGCCGCCCGTAACTAGAATGCGTTTGCTGCTTAAATCCAAGCTGGTCATAATTTTATCCTGGGGATTTTGAATAAAGGTCGATCGACAATTTCCATTTTCAAATTGTTGACTTTAGCTAAAAAAGCTTTCAGCTACAGGATGCGCGTGTCAACAAATCCGTTTTAGCTGCTGTAGATAAGCACAATACACCCCGTCCGAACCCAAAAATTAGACTTATGTGCCGCGAGTTCTCAGCGATCATTTTAATGTTTTTATTAGCTCGCAGATCCGAAAATTTTCCTAGCAATTAAGCTGATTCTTTGAATGCCCAAGCTAATAGCTGCAACAATCTTATTATCAGTTATGAACAATTTGTAGAGGAAATCCCGGTGTACCCCTTTCGCGGCGAATCGGGGCAGACACGGGGCACTACCCTACAAATTGTTAGCAGTGACCCCGCCCGGAAAAGGATACAAGCCCCTGACAGGAGTCGGGGAGTGTCAAAAATTTTAGACCCTAGTTCAAGCTTTCAGATTCATCTGTGGAGTAAATCTAAAATCTAACATCTAACATCTAACATCTAAAATCGACTGACCGCTGAGTTTTGCGACTTAATCAAATCCGTTACCAGAACCTCGTTCCTGCTTTTCTAGAGCTTTAATGTCAGCATCTACCATTAAATGTACTAACTCCTGAAAAGTTACAGAAGGTTCCCAATTCAACTGCTTGCGGGCCTTGGTCGAATCGCCAATCAACAGTTCGACTTCTGCCGGACGCAGGTAGCGTTCGTCAAACTCCACATATTTTTGCCAATCTAAATTGACATAAGTGAAGGCCAAATCGAGAAATTCTTTAATGGAATGAGTCTCATTTGTAGCAATGACAAAATCGTCAGGCTTATCTTGTTGCAGAATTAGCCACATCGCCCGCACGTAGTCTTTAGCATAACCCCAGTCTCGCTTGGAATCGAGATTGCCCAAATAAAGTTTTTTCTGTTTGCCGGCGACAATTCTGGCAACAGCGCGAGTAATTTTGCGGGTGACAAAAGTTTCGCCCCGGCGCGGAGATTCGTGATTGAACAAGATGCCGTTGGAGGCAAAAAGTCCGTAGGATTCGCGATAATTTACTGTTTGCCAGTGACCGTAAACTTTGGCGCAAGCATAAGGACTTCTGGGATAAAAAGGAGTTGTTTCCTTCTGCGGAACTTCCTGCACCAAACCAAACATTTCTGAAGAACCTGCTTGATAAAACCGCACTTCTATGCCTGTGCGATTCTGGTAGTCCCGTATTGCTTCTAACAAACGTAATACTCCCATCCCTACGGCATCAACCGTATATTCCGGCGAGTCAAAACTAACTCGAACGTGAGATTGAGCACCTAAGTTATAAACTTCTACAGGCTGAACTTGTTCCAATATTCGGCGGAGAGTCGTGCCGTCGGTTAAGTCGCCGTAGTGCAGAAACAGCCGTGCACCCTCGCTGTGAGGATCGACATAGATGTGGTCAATGCGATCGGTATTGAAACTAGAACTGCGCCGGATAATCCCGTGAACTTCATATCCTTGTTCTAGCAGTAATTCGCTCAAGTAGGAGCCGTCTTGACCTGTAATACCTGTTATTAGCGCTCGCTTGCGTTGCGTCATCTGAATTTTCCTTTGACAGGCTGTGTTAATTCGCTTCGGACGTTTCGGACAGAGTTTTTTGTTTGCCGATCGTATGCTCAAGCTCTACCTTAACTCACAATTCTTCGATCGGCATCAAGGAAGTGTTTAGTTTTAGCAAAGAGTTTGTAGCTTGCTGTCAGTAGTCAGCATCAGTGGTCAGTAACAAAACAAACTAACTACCGATTGCTGACTGCGGACAATAATTAATATGCGCCGTTATTTTTAGGAAAAATCACAACTCCTATTGTTTTGAAAACAATCCACATATCCATCCAAAGGTTTTTGTCATTGGCGTAATAGAGGTCGATCTGGACTCGCTGGGGATAGGGAATGTCGTTGCGACCGGAAACTTGCCATAGGCCTGTAATTCCAGGTCTAATGGTGAGAATTTTGTTGATGTGACGGCCGTATCTCGGCAGTTCTTCTTCAACTAAAGGTCTCGGCCCGACGACGCTCATATCTCCTTTTAAAACATTCCAAAACTGGGGAAATTCGTCTAAACTGGTCATTCGTAAAAATCTTCCAATCCAGGTAATTCGAGGGTCTTGTTTCAGTTTGAAATTGTCCTCAAACTCTTGACGCAAATGCGGAGAATTTTTCATGATTTCCAGCAATATGTCATCCGCATTTTCCACCATCGTTCTGAATTTAAGGCAATAAAACATTTTACGGTTTTTGCCTACTCGTTCCTGTACGTAAAAGATAGGCCCGGACGAGCTTAAGGCGATTGAGAGAGCCAAAAGCAGGTAAACCGGAGCAAACAGGATCAGAACCGATAATGAAAAGAGGATATCAAATAACCGCTTGAAAATTTCTCCGTCGAGTCTCTGTAGAGAACGACTTATGCGTCTATCTCCGTCGAGGACAGACCCAAAACCGCGTCTCGCGATCGCTCGAATTACCTTGCCGGAGATTAGTTGGCTGTCGGCAGTCATCTTACTCCTTCACTTCACACCACACACAGTCATGATCATAAAGCCTCAAGACGCTTTGTTCTCTGAATTATGTTTCAAATACTCAATTTTCTGAATTCAGAAGAAGGAAGAAGGAAGAAGGAAGAAGGAAGAAGGAAGAAGGAAGAATGGACAAGGTACTTATGTAGAGCGGTTTTGAGGGCTTCGGAAGCAATTGCAGAATATTTTCCAGGTCTCCGAGTCTGCCAGTGTCCCACTCGGACTCTGCCACTCTCAAGTCCCCGACTTGGAAAAATCGCCGGATTTAAATTCCTGATAGCACTGTTCGACAAAAGCCAGATAGCGCTGCTCAAAGACTTCGGGGGCAAACTTTTCGGCGTGCAACCGTGCCATTTCCGGCTGAAATTTTCCTTGCAACTGCTCAAATTCCTCGACGGCTTCGACTATCGCTGCTGCGGTTTGGGATGGAAAAAATAAACCAGTCCCTGTTTCTGGGTGTTGGCGAATGTCGAGCACTGTCTCCAAAGCGCCGCCTGCTGCATAGGCTATTACGGGTGTGCCGCCAGCTTGAGCTTCTACTAAAGCGATGCCAAAATCTTCACAAGCTGCATAGACAAAGGCTTTTGCTTCTGCCATGTACTTTTCCACTACGGATGCAGGCTGCCAGCCGAGTAGTTGCACGTTGGGTTTGGCGATTTGCCGAATCATTTCTAATTCTGGGCCGGTGCCGATAACAATGAGAGTATGCCCTAGTTGATTGAATGCTTGGACGATCGCACTTACGTTTTTGTAGCTTACCAAGCGGCACACTGTCACATAAAAGTCTTGTTTTTGCCGCATCAAGGAAAATCGCTCGATATTGACCGGCGGATAAATTACCTCGGCCCGTCGCCGATAACACCGCCAAATTCGGCGCGCCGTATGTTGGGAGTTGGCGATGAAATAATCGACGCGGTTGGCGGAAATTACATCCCACTGCCGCAGTCGGTGTAACAAATATCGCGTCAGGATGCCCGGAATGCCCCGTCCGGCTTTGCTGCTGCGTAAATAGTCAAAAGTTAAGTCCCAAGCGTAGCGCATGGGTGTGTGGCAATAGCAGACGTGCAGTTGCTGCGGACTGCTGAGGATGCCTTTGGCGACGGCGTGGGATGATGAGAGAATGATGTCGTATTCTCGCAGATCTAGTTGTTCGATCGCGATCGGCAGAAATGGCAAATATTTTTGCACGCCGCTGCGGGCCTTGGGAAAATGCTGCAAAAATGTTGTGCCAATCTGTCTTTGGAAAAGATAGCTTTCGGGATTGGCCGATTCAAAGTCAATCAGGGCATAGATATCAGCGTCTATGTATTTGAGGATTTCCTGCACTACGAGTTCTGAACCGCCGGTAGCTGAGGGTGTCAACCATTCGTGAACTAGGGCGTATTTGAGTTTTTTCACTTTTGTGTAGTCGATCGAACGATTTATTTGCGCCAATGCTGTCAATATTAGTCCTACTGAGCAATCACTTACGAACGATGGAACCACCAACCGGGTTTCTACGTAAGTATCTAGCTCCAGCTAAGGATTTTGGGAATCAACGGGGTTTTTCCGAAATCAAGGGCAGCCAAACCGCAATCTCCGGTAAAAATCCGCCCAATTGTTGACAAAAAATGCTATTAGACGGAATACTGTAGGGGATTTGCGATCGACTGAATTTTCGGAAAGGGCGATCGAATTAACGTGGTGTGAGGAAAAAAATGTCAAAATTTTTGTGGAAAGGACTTTTAGTCAGTCCCGCTGTATTAGCAGCAAGTTTACTCGTATCTTCGACAGCCCTAGCAGCAGAGCAACCCGTAGAAGTTGCCACAGCTCAAGCAAATCAATTGCAATTAGCAGGTGCTGCAACCGAAGCTACAAAGCCTGAAACAGCAACAATGACGGCTGAGCTAGCATCATTAACTAGCAACTTGACTGTTGAGACTATTGAAACAGAAATTGTTCCAGCCAAGGTAGCCCCAGTTACCGAACAAGCCGCGTCACCAGAAAACAATACAGTTGCAGCAGCAGAGTTAAGCGAAACCCAACCCGCAGTCGCGCCCGCAAACTCAAGCGCAACTCAACCTGTCGCAGAACAAATCCCCGCAGTCGCGCCCGCAAACTCAAGCGCAACCCAACCTGTCGCAGAACAAATCCCCGCAGTCGCGCCCGCAAACTCAAGCGCAACCCAACCTGTCGCCACACCGACTAATCTCAGCGCCGAAAAACCGGCCGCACAACCAGAGCAGATTTCCCAATCAACCGCTCCAATTGCCCAGCCTCCAGCGCCGTCAAATGTTCTAGAACAAATCAACCAATACAGCGCCGAAGGCGGCAGCGAAGATGCAGTCGGCCAAGTAACCTCAGTCTCGCAACTTTCCGACGTTCGACCCACCGATTGGGCATTCCAAGCTTTGCAGTCCCTAGTAGAGCGCTACGGGTGTATAGCTGGTTATCCTGACGGCACTTTCCGCGGCAACCGGGCGATGACTCGCTACGAATTTGCAGCCGGTTTGAATGCGTGTTTAGATAAAGTTACCGAACTGATCAAAGCCGGTACAACAAATCTGGCAACCAAAGAAGATTTGGCTTCTCTGCAAAAGCTCCAAGAAGAATTTGCAGCGGAATTGGCAACTTTACGCGGCCGCGTCGATGCTTTGGAAGCACGCACGTCTGAATTAGAAGCAAATCAGTTTTCGACTACAACTAAACTTAACGGCGAAGTAGTATTTGCTTTGACAGGTATCGCCGGCGGAGATGATGCTAACGGCCGCGAAGCTGATAAAACCACAGCTTTTGGCAGCAGGGTTCGTCTGAACTTTGACACGAGTTTCTCAGGCCAAGACTTGCTGAGAACTCGACTGCAAGTTTTAAATTTGGGCTCGTTTTCTACTAATAATACCAAAACCGCTGAAGGAGAATTGCGGTTTAATGCCGGGCCTTTCGGCGAGGCTAGCAATACTGTAGCTTTAGATGCGCTGCTTTACCAATTCCCCCTAGGTAAAAGCACTACTGTAATTCTAGAAGCCAACGCCGGCGCTGCTGACGATTTTACCAACACTGTCAACCCTTACTTTGACGGAGATGGTGGCAGCGGCGCTCTTTCTAACTTCGGTACTCGCAACCCGATTTACTATTTGACTGGCGGTTCTGGTATCGCTCTGCGGCATCAGTTTGGGGAAAAACTTGAGCTGAGTTTGGGATATTTGGCCGGCAACGCTGCGAGCCCGACGCGGGGTAACGGTTTGTTCAACGGTTCCTATGGTGCTTTGGCTCAGTTGACTTTCAAACCGACAAGCACTATGGCTTTAGGTCTAACTTACGTTAATTCCTACAACTTTGTTACCGGTACCGGCAGCAATGCTTCTAACTTCCCGGCGCGTCTCGGTTCCTTCGGAATCGACAGCGACAGCAATCTGCCAGTTTCTAGCAATTCCTACGGCGCGCAGGCTTCGTTGAAACTGGGTCGCCGAATTGCTCTTGGCGGTTGGGCTGGTTACACCAACCAGCGCATTTTATCCAACTTGGGTTCTGTGCAGCGGGGAGACCAAAAAATCTGGAACTGGGCTGTTACTTTGGCTTTTCCTGATTTGTTGAAAGAAGGAAATGTGGCGGGGATTCTGGTAGGTATGGAACCGAGGGTGACGAGTTCTACTAATAATACTTTGCCGGAAGATAAGGATACTTCGCTGCACATTGAAGGGTTCTATCAGTTTAAGTTGAGTGACAATATTTCGATTACTCCTGGTGTGATTTGGCTGACTGCTCCTGACCACAATAAGAATAATTCTGATTTGGTGATTGGGGTGGTGAGAACTACGTTTACTTTCTAGGAGTTGTATGTGTAGGGTGCGCAATGCGCACCGAAAAAGTCAACCTGTGCGCAATGCGCACCGAAAAAGTCAACCTGTGCGCAGTGCACACCCTACAAAATACCAAATTTCAAGCGTTTTACGGACTTCAAACCAAGCTTAACAAACACGCCAGACTTTCTCTGGCAGTGCGCGCCTTACCGCTATAAGTCAATACGATTCAGTTAACGACGTTTATGATTGCGAGCTGGCGCGGGCGTTGCAATCGTAGTATCTGTACGCAGATTGATTTCAAGATAGTTTGCGAACAAAAGCAATTAAAGTCTATTTTGTTTAAACAGAAACGACCAGCTTTAGTAAAAGCTGGTCTGCACAAATAGTTAAATCCGTTGTTTGTTGTTCTCACAGTGTTTTTATCACAGTGAGGAAACCCAAATTGCACGTTTCTTTGCAGCGGGTTCTAAGAAACATATCATCTGTCTTAAGTGGTACTTTTGCAATAAAATTTATTTTTTTGTAATAAAACTTTACATTAGAAGCTGATTTTTGGGTTTGTAGTGAGGACTTCAGTCCTCGGATGTTGATGAGGACTGAAGTCCTCACTACGAACCTATTTTAGTCGGGTTGTTCGATCGCACATCATATCATGCCGGGGCTTGCTGCGGTCTACCCCAGACAATCCGCTCTTGCTTGTACACAACCATACCAGGCTTCGCACCCTTCGGCTTGTAGACATATTTCGGTTCGGTATAAACCACGGGGACTTGTTCGCTGTGGCGGGCGCGACTGTAGTATGCAGTCATGTCAGCCGCAAATTGTAAATCGGTTTCTTCAGCAACTGTACCGGGTGTCAGACGTAGCAAGGCGTGACTTCCGGGAATCTCTAGGGTGTGAAACCACAAGTCGTAGTCGTTGGCTGTGCGAAAGGTGAGTTGGTCGTTTTGGCGGTTGTTGCGCCCGATTAATAATTCAAAGCCGCTGGGGGTTTGGTAGCGGTGAAATTCGATCGCAGCATTTTTGTCACTGCCACGGTAATCTGATACAACTAGATATTTTTGCTGGATCAGTTCTTCACGGATTTCGGCGAGGGTTTGCAAATCTTGGGTGTTGCGGTAGGTTTCCAATACCGAAAGTGCAGCTTCGACTTGTTCTAAATAGTCGATTTCTTCTTGTACGGCGGCTAACAAAGGTTCTACTGCAATGCGGGCTCTTTTCAGTTTTTGGTGCTTTTTGTAGATTGCTTGAGCGTTTTGAACTGCGTTTTTTTCCACGTTTAACGGAATGATTACTGGTTTTTCAGTTTCAAAGTCTGGGAGGGAAATTGATTTCATTCCGGGTTCCCAATGCTGCAAGTTTGCCATCAGCAAGTCGGCTTGGGATTTGTGGGTGTCTGCGCCTGCGGATTGCTGCAATCGTTCTTTAAATGTGTTGGCTTTGAGGCGCAGTTTTGCGAGGACGTTGTTGAGTTTTTGGGTAAGCTGATGTCGCAGTTGGGCGAATACTTGTTGGTTGATTTCACCGGTGTAGTAACTGTTGAGTATTTCTTGGACGGAACAGTTCGGCAGCGGATTTTGTGGGGGATGTAACGGATTGGGGGAGTTAGATTCGTTTTCGGGATTTGTCTCTTTTTCGTCTGGTGTTGGCCAGTCGATGACGCTGTAGCCTTCGGGGGTAAAACTTGGTTGAAATTTGGAGTTTTCTAGACATTGCAGCCAGTATAGCCAGCGCTGGAATAGTTGCTGCCATTGCTGGGGATTCAGGCTGTCGGTGGATTGTTCGGGGTCGAGATTTGCCGATCGAATCATGGACACAACTAAGACCTTACTCAACCCTCGGTAATTCTTCAACAGATTGGTCTTTAATTGCCCAGGGACCAGGCTAATTCGTTCTTGCCAGCGATCGAGAGATTCGCTAAGACTCGGCACTGCATCGGTCAAAGACGGGGGCAATTCGTAGGGTTGCCCGGTTTGGATGGGGCGGACGCTGGACTGTTTGGCGCTGACTTGGTGGGCACAGGTGACAACCAGATTATCTTCGGCGGTGAGGATGACATTGCTGTATTTGCCCATGATTTCGGCGTAGAGATGCCAGAGGGCTGGTTCGCCCGGACGTTTGGCGAATTGCAAGTCGATGACTCTTTCCCAAGGGGAGACGGGGGCGATGGAAACTAAGGCTAAACCGCTGAGTTGGTGGCGCAGTTGTTCGCTGAAGGTGAAGGTGTCGGGAATTCGGGGCGGGGAGTCGCCGACGCAGATGCGGGCTGCTGCTGGATGGGATGAAATGTCTATCCAGCCGCGTTGATTCATGGTGCGGAGGGCTAGGGACACTGTAAATCGATCGCGCTGGTAGACTTGTTCTAAGCGCGCTGGCAGCCATTTGGCTCGCAGTTCGCTGCAAGTGGCGGTTAAAGTTGTAAAGTCTACGGGTTGCACGGTGGCCTCTTTTGCGATCGATCGAAGTATGTATTTCTATACTGACAGATATTGGTCATATTTAACCAATATTATCAAAGTTTTGAAACCCGATTTGAAAAGATGTATCAGAGACAGGCATCTTGCCTACCCACAATCAATCTCTCTCTTTCTTGTGGAACAGGCATCTTGCCTGTTGCCTATCAGAGGCAGGCATCTTGCCTACCCCACAATCACTCTCTCTTCTCTCTTCTTGTGGAACAGGCATCTTGCCTGTTCCTAAATATTTTGCATCAACCCTAGGAAATTCCTGTTATTATTAGTTAAATGGAAAACATATCAATTCTAGAACAAGCCGCTAAATCGAATACTAAACCATCTGCCGCCACCGTAGTCGCAGCGCTATTAGAAGCTGAGAAAAACGCGAAAAAAAATAAAATTCGCTATTCTTTCAAGCAGTTAACCGGCAATTGGCGCTTGTGCTTTATCACCGGCACGAAAAAGAGTAGACAAAAAGCGGGAATTGTGTTAGGCGCGGGACGTTACATCCCTGAATGGGTGGCGAAAATTCAAATTGCTTACTCGGTAGAACCTGTTGCTGAAGGCGAAATGCCTAGTGAAATGGGCAAAGTGGAGAATTCGGTGCTCGTAGGTGCGATCGAGCTAACTCTTTCCGGGCCGACTAAGTTTTTGGTTAATCAGAATATTTTAGCTTTTGATTTTACCAGAATTACGGTGAAATTGTTGGGTAAAACCCTGTATCAAGGATTTATTCGCGGTGGTGAATCGCGGGAGGCAGAATTTTTTAGTTTAAGTGTGGGGAAGCAGGCTTTTTTTGCATATTTTCTGGTAGAAAGTGGGATAATTGCTGCGAGGGGAAGGGGCGGCGGATTGGCTTTGTGGGGGAGAGTTTAAGCTGTGACTCATCAACTGGTTTTGTTGGCGGCTTTGATCCTCTCCAAAATTGTAGCTTCCAGGGTGCGATCGCCTATTTGTCGCGCGATCGCCAAAGCTTGGTTGTAGTATTTCAAAGCCTCTTGCGGCTGAGAAATGCTGTCGTAGGTTGCACCGATATTCGTCAAAGTAGTAGCTTCCTCTCTGTGATCGCCCACTTCCCGCACAATCGGTAAAGCTTGGTTATAATATTTCAAAGCCTCTTGTGGTTGAGAAATGCTGCTGTAGACTGCACCAATATTAGTCAAAGTAGCAGCTTCCCCAGAGCGATTGCCCTCTTCCCGCGAAATTACCAAAGCTTGGTTATAATATTTCAAGGCTTCTTGTGGTTGAGAAATACTGTTGTAGACTATACCAATATTAGTCAAAGCAGTAAATTCCCCAGAGCGATTGGCCTCTTCCCGCGAAATTACCAAAGCTTGATTATAATATTTCAAGGCTTCTTGTGGTTGAGAAATACTGTTGTAGACTATACCAATATTAGTCAAAGCAGTAAATTCCCTTAAGCGATCGCCCACTTTCCGCGTAATTACCAAAGCTCGGTTATAATATTTCAAGGCTTCTTGTGGTTGAGAAATACTGTTGTAGACTATACCGATATTACCCAAAGTAGCAGCTTCTCCAAAGCGATCGCCCACTTCCCGCCAAATTGGTAAAGCTTGGTTATAATATTTCAAGGCTTCTTGCGGCTGAGAAATGCTGTTGTAGACTAAACCGATATTAGCTAAAGTAGCAGCTTCTCCAAAGCGATCGCCCACTTCTAGTGCAATCGGCAAAGCTTGGTTCAAGTATTTTAATGCCTCTTGTGGTTGAGAAATGCTGTTGTAGTTAAAACCAATGCCAATCAGTGCTAAGACTTCAAGTTTTCTAATTTTAATTTTTTGCGAAATGACTATAACTTGCTGCCATGTTTCGATCGCCTGTTTGTGTTTTCCTTGCTGTCCCTGTTGCGTTGCTTGCTCTATAAGTCTCTGGAATTCTTGACTCTGTGTACTTGGGCTTTGTGCCCAACTAGGTTGCACCATCAGCGGCACAGTCAGAGGACTCAAACACGCACCCAAAACCAAAACACTGCTGATAATTCGTTTCATATTATTCATAATTCACTAGCGACAGCGACAGGTTTCAACCTATCGCCGTCGTTATAAACAACCAATTCGCCTAATGACTACTGACTAATGAATAACGCAATACAGTTCAGATAAGAGATTATCAAAGGGAAAATCATGGAAAATAGAAACTGCGATTGCTTCGTTCCTCTCTTCGGACAATCTTAACTGAACCGTATTGAATAATAACGCTAACGATCGGGAACAGCACTACTGACAACCGACAACTGACAACTATCAACTGACAACTGTCAACTGACAACTGACAACTGTCAACCGACAACTGTCAACTGACTAATCAGCAAAGCTGTGGGAAAGTAACTGAGAGCTTCACCAATTGCCAGCGTACCGTTACTTTCTACCACCTGATTAGTAATCGCATCTTTCCAAACCGACGGCATTTGCTCCGACAATACCAGATGAGTATCTTTCCAGACTTGTTTGCCGATCGCAATTTCTTCCGATTTGACAACTCCCGTCAAAAACCGAGGAGCGATCGCAATAACTGTCGTATCTCCAAAGCTTCTGGAAAAGGCAACAACATTATCCTTAAACGTGCCAACTACCTCCAAAGGTCGATAGTCGCCTGATTTAAAGACTTCCAAGTATTTTTTTCTAGCTTCTAGCAATCTTGCCGTCAAAAACAACTTAATTCTAGCATCTTCCCGCGTCGCAATCAAATCTTCAACCAGTGCCAAAATATCCGTCTGAGCTTGCTGTTTGATTTCCCGCAAAACCTTGATTCTGCGGTCAAAATCTACCGGACGGCGGTTATCTGGATCGACGTGGCTTAAATCCCAGAATTCCGTGCCTTGGTAAATGTCTGGAACTCCAGGTGCCGTGATTTTTAGCAGCGTTTGAGATAAAGAATTGAAAATGCCGTAATGAGCTACTTTTTCCCAGAAAGGTAGAAATTTTTTGAGGAATTGATTTTGTTCCGAAGGTTCGAGAATGCTATCAATAAAGGTCATAAACCCAGTTTCGTAGTCATTATCCGGTCTCAGCCAAGCCGTATAAACTTTGGCTTCGCGCACGGCTTTGATCGCATAATCTTTGAGGCGATCGACATAATCAGTGTTTTCAATTCCCTCAAACGGAAAACTGCCGAGCAAAGTTTGGTACAAGAAGTATTCGTCATTAGTATCGGGAACCATTCGATTCACAAAATTGACTTTCTTAGAAGAGTTTAGCTCTCTCCAAGACCTGACTTGCTGTTCCCATTCCTCAGGAATTTCTGAGAGTACATTAATTCGGGCTCGCACATCTTCCCCGCGTTTGGTATCGTGGGTAGCCGTAGCGTTCATTTTGTGCGGCCAAGCTGCTTGCTGCTGCTTGTTGAACTCATGAAAATCCGCCAGAGAAACGCCGAACTGACTGGGGTTTCCTCCGACTTCGTTGAGGGATAAAAGTCGATAATAGACGTATAATAGCGTGTCTTCAACGCCTTTAGCCATCAACGGGCCTGTCAACTGCTGGAGTTTCATCACAAAGTGCCGGCGCTGCTCTTTTTGTTCGGTTGTCAGGGTTTCTTCTGCTTCCAGCAACAGCACCGTTTCGATAAATTTCAGTTCTTTGAGGAGTCGTGGCACTTGCTCTTTGGCGTGGGCGATCGCATATTTGACGTAAGTGCGATCGGACTCTCGCAAACCCTCTTGATTTATGTAAGTTCGGTACACTGGAAAAATCGTCAAAACTGCTGACAGCGCTTTTTCCAAACCCGGACGAGTAAAGTCATTTCCCTGTCGGGATTGACCGGAAATATTCTTTAAAAGTTGAGCCAGATTGTCTACATCTCCCGCCAAATTCTTCTCAACAATTAGCCCTTTTTTATCTAAAAATAACTGTTCATAGGGAACATTCAGTCGAGTAAATCTCTGATAGATTTCAGTAAATTGCTGTTCGCGATCGCACCGACAAAAAACGCCGTTTACGTAATTTAAAAAATCGTAGCCACTCGTTCCCTCAATTGGCCAATATGACGGTAAATCTTCTTTATGTTCCAGAATTTTTTCAACAGTAATATAAGTGTCTCCGGTTCTCTCCCGGAGCCGTTTCAAATATTCTGTGGGGTCGTAAAGTCCGTCGATATGGTCGATTCTCAATCCGGTAAACTTGCCCTGTTCCACCATGTCGAAGATCAGAGCATGATTTTTGTGAAAAACTTTAATCTCTTCAACTTTTACCGAAATTAGTTCGTTAACCGTAAAAAATCTTCGGTAGTTGATTTCTTCGGCCCCAACTTTCCAGAAAGCTAGACGATAAAACTGCTCGGAAAGCAACTCATCTAGCAAATTAAAGCTTTCAGGATTGCCCTTTTTTCCGTTGAAAAAATTGATATTTTCATCGATAAATTCCTGCACAATGGGATTTTGGTTGTACAGTTCCCACAGTAGTCCTTTGACAAAAGCTATCTGATCATATCTTTCTTTGCCTTTAGTTTCTGAAGGTGTATTTTTAATCAGATAAAAAATCCCCAGAAACTTGATAAAATCTGGATGACGCCTGCCTAATTCCCTGCCTAAATGCCCCAAATTATGACTGATAAAATTAGCATAAGATTCAATTTTTACTGGCAGTTTTAAGCTGTAGTAATTGATAGTCAGCCCAATTTCGCTGTATTTCAGTTGAATCTCGCTATTTTCCAGACACTCTCCATAAAAATTGCCCAGCAACGGAGCCAGCACTCGACCTCTGAGATGTTCGTAAGCGTGATTCCATTCAATATCGAAGTAGTCGAAATAGTCGGAATCTGGGCCGTGTTCCAATACATCTAACAGCAACAAGTTTTGAGTGTCGTAGGCCATGTGGTTCGGAACAATATCTTGCAGCCATCCCATGTTGCGTTGATTGATTTCGTATGTGAGGGCTTCAAAATTTTCTGAGGTTCCCAATTCGGGATTGATTTGATTTGAGTCAACCACATCGTATCCGTGACTGCTGCCTTTTCTGGCTTTAAATATTGGTGAGGCGTAAAGGTCGGTAATTCCTAATTCTTCCAGATAGCTCAGGATTTGTTTGGCGGCTTCAAAGTTAAAACCTGCATGAAATTGAATCCGATAAGTTGTTGTGGGAATTCTCAGCACTGTTAATTTTACTCCTGATTGATTGGTTGCTCGGTTTTTTTGTTTACTATTAGAAATAGTTGGTTCGGTAGAACGGCAGCGCCCAGTGTCAACAATCGCCTAAAAACATTTATATCTCTCGCTTATAGGCTAGTCTAGATCCCCCTAAATCCCCCTTAAAAAGGGGGACTTTGAGGAGTCTCTTGTCCCCCCCTTCTTAAGGGGGTTAGGGGGGATCGCGAAGACTAGGAAATCAAACAGTAGGCTGATACTAAATTTGAGCTGGTTGTTGACACTAATAAGCAGCGAAACCGAATCTACTATTTCTATCTTAATTCGTAGAGTGCGAAACTCTGTGGTTTAACAGTCAACTCTTGCTCAGAGTTGATCTTTTCAGGCAAGCTAGAACCTGAACCCATCCATTTTAGATCAGCAGAGTCTAAAATTTTGTGACCATTGCCTTGGGGAAGTGCAGCCGTAAAAGCCACTTCTTGGCTGTTGAAGTTTAGAATGCAGAATATCTGGCTGTCATCTGTCCATCGACGGAGAAACAAGATTTTTTCGGCTTCAATGCTGGAGACTTCTAGATTGTTTTTATCGAGTTTTTTCAGGGCGGGAATTGTCCGCCGCAGTTGAATCAAATTTTGATGCCATTCCCAGAGGATTTTGTGTTTTCCTGCTGTTTGTTTTTCCCAATTTAATTTGCACTTGTGGAAGCTGTCAGGACTCTGGGGGTCTTGAAATTCGCCTCGACCTTCAAAAGCTTTAAATTCTTGTTGTTTGTCTTTGCGGATAGCTTCAATTAAGTCAGGGTCTGAGTGAGAAACAAAGTACAGAAACGGCGCTGTTTCTCCGTATTCTTCTCCCATGAACAGGAAGGGAATGTAGGGAGAAATTAACACCGTGCCGGCTGCGAGTTTCAGTGCTTCAAAGTCAACTATTTGCGAGAGTCTGTCTCCCAAAATGCGGTTGCCGATTTGGTCGTGGGTTTGGGAAAATACCAAAAATTTATCGCCCGGTTCATCTTTGACTGAATTGCCGTGTTTTCGCTTTCTGTGGGGGGCGTACTGACCGGAGTAAACAAAGCTTTCTTTGAAGGCTTTTTCGAGGTGTTCACACTTGCCGAAGTCTTGGTAATATCGGTCATTTTCTCCCGTAAGTAATGTGTGCAGTGCGTGGTGAAAATCATCGCACCATTGAGCATCTAATCCGAAGCCTCCGAGTTCTTTAGGACGTACTGTGCGGACATCGTTTAAGTCACTTTCTGCGATTAAGTAAAGTTTCCTTCCGAGTTCGTGGGAAATCTCGGCTGTGGCATCGGAGAGTTCTTGCAAAAATGGTCTGGCACCGACTTCAAATATTGCTTGAATTGCATCTAATCTCAGGGCATCAATGTGATAGTCTCGAAACCAGTAGAGGGCGTTTTCAATAAAGTAGTTGCGCACGCCGTCGCTGTATGCGTCGTCAAAGTTGAGGGGGTCTCCCCAAATTGATCCGTATTTTGAGGTAAAGTAGGGGCCGAAGTCGCGGAGGTAGTTTCCTTCGGGGCCGAGGTGGTTGTAAACTACATCAAGAATTACTGAGATGCCGTGTTCGTGGCAGGCGTTGATGAGTTTTTTGAAGCCTTCGGGGCCGCCGTAGGAGTTTTGGACGGCGTAGGGATATACGCCGTCGTATCCCCAGTTTCGATCGCCGGGAAATTGGGCAACTGGCATGATTTCTATGGCGTTGATTCCCAATTCTGTGAGTTGTTTGAGTTGGGGAATTATTGCTTCAAATGTTCCGGCTTGGGTGAATGTACCGACGTGCAATTCATAAATTATTGTGTCAGCGAGCGGCACGCCTTGCCAATTTTTATCAGTCCAAGTAAAGTCGTTTTCATCTATTACTTGGGATGGGGAATGTACGCCTTGGGGTTGATATTTTGAGGCTGGGTCTGGTCGGTCGGTTTTTCCTTCGAGTTGGTAGGTGTAAAGGGTTTCTGGTTGGATGTCTGTAGCTGTGGTTTGCCAGTAACCTTCTACGGATTGTTGCATTGGTATCAGGCGTTTGTTTGGGGAAACAATTTGGAGGGCTATTTGTTTGAGGGTGGGCGCCCAAACTGTAAATTCACATTGGTTGTTGCCGAGGTAGTTGGCTCCTATCTTCACTTTGAGTTGTTCTCCTTATTAAAATAGGTTGGTTGTCCGATCGCCCTTTGGGCGCTATCAAAGGCTGTGTTCTTAAGGTGCAGCGCCTGTGTAGAGGGTAATATTACTTCAAATAACAAACAACTAACTTTAGACAGAGCAACGGCTAGAATTGTCGCTGGGGCAAAAGTAGCGGTTGGCTATGTCTAAATTAGACCATGAATCTGGATCGGGGCGATCGCCAATCTTGACCACCTACAATAGTTGATATTTCTTGTTTATATAATGTCTAAAATATATCTAAAGGTAGATCACAAATCAGCGTGAGCGTGTATTTTATGGCTATTACTTTTGGACGGGAAATCTGCTGCAATCTGGACTCGGCGGAGTCTCGCGAGTGGTTAGTCACCAACGGGATCGGCGGTTACGCTAGCGGGACGATCGCAAATCTCCTCACTCGCCGCTATCACGGCCTACTGGTAGCTGCCCTCAAACCCCCGCTGGGACGCACTTTGATGCTCGCTAAGCTGGACGAGACGGCTGTGTATGCCGATCGCGCCTATCCGCTTTATACCAACCGCTGGGCCGATAGTACGATCGAACCCCACGGCTACAACTGCATCGAAAGCTTCCACCTCGAAGGCACGACGCCTGTTTGGAGGTTTGCCCTCGCCGACGCTATCCTCGAAAAACGGATTTGGATGCAGCAAGGTGCTAACACAACATATATTCAATACCGCTTGCACCGCGCCTCACAACCGATCGCCCTCGCTGTCAAAGCCCTAGTCAACTACCGCGATTACCACCACATCACCAGCGCCGACGACTGGCCGATAAGGCTAGAAACCTTGACACGGGGGGTTTGCGTGACTGCTTTTGAGGGAGCATCGCCACTTTATTTGCTGACAGATGCCACAACAGAAGCTAAATTTCGAGTCTCTACGAATTTATACAATTGGTACTACGGATTTTACTTGGCAGCAGAAAGGCAGCGCGGATTGGACTACTGTGAGGATCACTTGCACGCAGCGACTTTTCACATGGCGATCGCACCGGGGCAGTCTCTGACATTGATCGCCAGTACCGAGAAAAATCCCCAGTCATTCCGTGTCAAACACCCGTCTATTGCTCAAGAGGGGGAGAGGGGGAGAGGGGGAGAGG
>NZ_JAIGNI010000110.1 GCF_026130175.1 Lyngbya sp. CCAP 1446/10
CAATTTTACTAGCTTTTTCATTTTAACCCTTTTTTGGCATACTCGCCAAAGTGAGATGCACCCGTAAAGTTCGGCTTGGTGGGAACGCCATAGTTGCGATTGGTAATAGCTGTGGTTGTAAAATTGAGTGCAAACTATTCGGCCACTTTGGTCGCAGACCATCCATTTTTGTAATGTAAGTTCTGGTTTAGTGCGACAGTTGAAGATACTGTGGTTGATAATTTTACCTGCAATTGTTACGCAATCTCCTGTTTTGCTATCAGCAATTCGAGTGCGTTTGAAGGCGAGATGTTCTTTCGGAAAATAGTAGAGTAGGTCTGCAATGGTGCGAAGACCTAGTTTTGTTAGTTTTTGAGCTTCTGGAACAGTAATTCCAGACAAATGTTGTAAGGTGAGAGTTAAATCCATTTTTTTTGGTTGAGTTGAATTGGCTGAGAGTTAGCCGCGAACGCGGCTCATCTCCAGAGAGCTAATTCATCTATCAACAAGGGAAGACAATTTATATCGAATTTTGTCGCAGCAACTCGGTTTTTAATAGTGGTCGCGATTAATTTGAACCATTTAATCTAGTTAAATCTTCTATTCCCGATGTGAAACTGAACGCTCCAACTGAAGCGGGTCAACTGTATCTCGTCCAATTGCAGGGGAGTTGCGTAAATTTTTAGCAGGGCTCTGATACGTAAATGAACACGTAACAGCCGTGAGGCTCCCAAAGCTTTATGTCCCCAGCTTCAAGACGCAACAAGAGGCGCCAGCTTCTGGAACTGTACGGAAACCGCTGCCACTGGTGCAAAAAGTCTATGCAGAAATCGGAAAGAACTATTGAACACTTACAGCCTAAAAGCTTGGGCGGGTCTAACGCACTCCCTAACCTGCGTTTAGCTTGCTTCACTTGCAATAACTCGCGCGGTAACAGTCCCTTTCCTCCCCGCACCGCCCGCGAATCAGCCCATACCCAGAGATAAGTCACTTACCGTTTAATAATTTTTAACTCTCTTAACACAGGTTATCGATCGACTAATGAGACAATACAGAGCAGATTAACTCGCTCTTGAAAAAAGTGGCATGGACGATCGAGATGAACGGTTAAGCACTTTAATCGCACAGGTGCGCCAAAACCCTGCCCCAAGCAGAAAATGGCGAACAGCCATGAATCAGCTATTGCGGGAAATTCAGCAACTACCAGAACTTAAAAAATCAACTCATCCAAATTATCCCGAAGCCTTAAACCTTACTTTAGAATGGGTGAGCCGCAAAATTACTCAATTTGAGCAGCGCCAGCCTTCTATTTCAACAAGTTTGAGCAATTGGGTTAACGGCTATCTGGGTTGGCGAATTCAAGATTTGTCTTCTCCTGAAAAAAATGCTCCAATTAGTTTAGATGCTCCGATTGCGGTGGATGCTGGGGCAAGAACTCGGCTCGAACAGTTACCTGATTTTACGCTCAGTGGGTTGGATGGCATGATTGAAAGCGCTCAGAAAGAAACCATTCAGCGGATTGGTCTCGAACTCGAACTTTACATCGAGCAAGATCCCGAAGAAAATCTCAGAAATAGCTATCCTCGTTCTTACCCAGAGTGCAACTGTCAATTACTCAGCTTGAGAAGAGTGTTAAAAGACCCTCCTGACAAGTTTCAAGACTTAGCAGAAGAATTAAAAGTTAAGTACACAACCCTCAATTCTCATTGGAAGAGAAAATGTGAACCACTACTGCAAGAAATAGCTAGCAATTTAGGATACGGACAGGAGCAGCAACCATGAATACCGCAGAATTACCTCTGTTAACAGTACCGATCGAGTTAAAAGCGCACGAAAGGGCGCGGCAGCTTGCTGCTGTTCAAAGTACAGTCCAAAAAGGAAAACGAGTTTACTTGAATGCGCTAGCAGTTTACGCTGTTCACAGCTATTTAAAATGGCTGCAAATTGAAACTGATTTGAATGTTTGCGATAGCTTCAATCCCGTAAAAACGGCTCTAGCTAATGTCGCGGATTTGGTAATTATAGGTACTGGTTCCCTAGAATGTCGCCCAGTTTTACCTGGTGAAACAACCATCTCTTTACCCGAAGAAGTGATAGAAAATAGGATTGGATATGTGGGAGTACAATTTAGCGATCGCCTGGACTCCGTGCAGTTATTGGGATTTGCCCCAAACTTAGATAGCTCAAATGCACCGCAACAGTTAGCGGTAGCAGAATTAATGCCGATCGACAATTTAATCGAACAGATTACTCGTTTACAATCCGCGATCGCCTTCTTAGAAACTGACGATCCAGTAGCAGTACAGGTGCGAGCTCAGATAGAAACTCAATCGCGCAGCAATATTATTGCCCAATTGGAGCGCATTTACCGAACTTGTGAGGAGTACGAGTGGCGGTACGCTGCGGGAGAAGTGTTAGCCGGTAGCACCGCAGGAGGAGAGTTGACTCGTGAAAGCGCCGACAGCGCCGACAGCGCCGACACTGATTTACAGGATTTAGCCGAAGATTTGCTGGAGAAGTTAGCAGGAATCTGGAGAGATGCTGCGTAATTTTGCGACGGATGGCTGATGTATATATGTAGTCTCCCCTTCGTAACCTTTAAAGAATATGGCAAAAGGATTCGGCCCATCGGCGAAAACTCCCCAAGCGACAAAACGCCAGAAAGCTTATTTCAAGCTAATTCAAGAGCTCCTCAAATGTCCTAGTGGCAGAGAACTCAAGATTTTAGGGAATCACACCCATCTGATTGACGCAGGTTTGGTGGAAATGATGGCAATGGTAGCTACGATTTTGGTAGCAGATAAGGAGCTTACGAGGGCTAAATTTTTAATGGGTTGGGCTGTTATTTTAACTCAAGAACTGGGATTAAACAATAATTTTTTCAGCGTCGATCCCACTATTGATTCCCAAGAAAATTTTCTCAGGCAATGGGATTTCATGCAAGAGCAAACCCGGTTTCGTTTATTCTTTCAATTATTAGACGCTATTTCAGAAAGTCACAGGAATTTCCAAACGGTTGACCAAAGGATAGTGCGAGAAATCAACCTCTTGCTTGAAGCTAACCAAGATCAACTCGATGAATGCTTTGTTAAGGTGTTACGATATCACTCGTCTGCAATGCTATCTGAAGTGCCACCCAAAGGGCAAAAAGGAATCGCTGCTCGCCTTATGATTTTGAGCTACTGCATCCATGAATTTAAAAAAGGAAATGAAGCCAATAATTTAGAGATTGCCATTGCAGGTTATGAAATTGCTGTCACCGTCTTAACCTACGAAGCTTTTCCAGAACAGTGGGCAGCTTGTCAAAACTCCCTCGGTAATGCTTATCACCGACGTTTTAAGGGCGATCGCGCCGAAAACCTAGAACGATCGATCGCCTGCTGTCAAAATGCCCTAAAAGTATTGACTCGCGAATCCTTTTCAGAAATGTGGGCAGAAATCCAACATAATTTGGCTATTGCTTATGGCAACCGAATCCGAGGAGATCGGTTAGAAAATGAAGAATTGGCGATGGAGGCTTCCAAAGCTGCAATGGAAGTTTACACCCGCGAAGCAGAGCCTAAAACATGGGCTAAAATACAAAATAATTTGGGTATTATCTATCGCGATCGCATTTGTGGCGACAAGGCGGAAAACTTGGAACAAGCGATCGCCTGTTATCAAAATGCCCTGTTATTCCGCACCCGCGAAGATTTCCCTGAACTTTGGGCCCAAACTCAAACGAATCTGGCCTCTGCCTACCGCCAGCGGCTTCATGGCGATCCGGTAGAAAACGTTGAAAAGGCGATCGTAGTTAACCTCGAAGCATTGCAAGTTTACACTCAAGACGCTTTCCCTGCCGATTGGGCCGGACTAAAAACGAATCTGGGTAATGCTTATAGAGTTTTAGCTCAACTTAAGGGCGATCGAAAGGAAAATTTAGAAATGGCTATTGCCGCCCATCAAGCTGCCTTACAAATCTTTAACCAGGATGATTTTCCTAGAGAGTGGGCTATGACTCAAATGAATATAGGCAATTGCTACCTCAGCCTTGAGCGAAATGAAGAGGCGATCGCCTATTATCGATCGGCAATGGCCGTTTTCACACCAACTGCTTTCCCAGTTGATTGTCGGAATGCTGGAGAAATGCTGGGAAACAGAGCATTTGTAGTTGCAAATTGGCAGTTAGCCATTGAGGGATACGGTATGGCTATTGAAGCTGTAGAAACCAGCCGTACTTGGGCCACTTCTGAATTTCGCCGCCAAGAAATTCTAGCAGACGCGATCGATGTTTATGCAAAGATGGTGCAAGCCTGCATCAATAACAAACAGTTAGATAAAGCTCTTGAATATGTAGAGCGATCGCGCTCTAAACGCCTCGTAGATTTAATGGCAAGCAATGACCTCTACTCAAGTGCAGAAATTCCTGCTGAAATTCAAGAGTATTTACAGGATTTTGAACGCCTACAGCAACAAATTGACAAGGAACGAGGGCGCAATCAACCTAGCAACGACTTTGATAATAGCAAACTTGATAACAGCCGCGCAGCACTAGCAGCTTACAATCAAACAATTGCCGATCTGGAAGCTGACAAACTCCTAATTTGGGAACAACTTCGCCGCCTAGATCCGGTGCTTGCGGGTCAAATTCGAGTCAATCCTCTAAAATTCGCATCCATCCAGCAACTTATCGACAAACCCACTACTGCAATTCTCAGCTTTTACACCACCGCTAGCGACACCTTTATCTTCGTGGTGCGGCAAAACCAAATTACCCTGCAAAGTTGCAACGATTTAGGATTTGAGGCGTTGCACGGGTGGATTCTCCAGCATTGGTTAGGGCAATACGTTGAGGATAAAAATTCCTGGCAAGAGCAATTGAATTGGATGCTAGCTGAAATCGCAAAATTTTTAAACTTGAATGATTTAATAGTATGGCATTTAGATGGAATTGATGAACTGATTATAATTCCTCATTTCGCCCTTCATCAAATCCCCTTCGCTGCGCTACCCATTGGAGAAAATCGCTATTTGGGAGATAAGTTTCTCATTCGGCACGCGCCTAGTTGCCAAGTGTTAGAATTCTGCCAGCAGCGTCCCTCATTCGGCAGTAACCTTAAGTGTGGCACGGTTGAAGATGCGACGGGCGACTTACCTTGCGCCAGCTTTGAAGGAGATAAACTGGCCACTCTTTATGCCATCCCGGACGATCGACGTTTAAAAGGTCGCCACCAAGCTACAGTTAATAAATATCGAGAACTAGCGCGAACCGTCCAAATCCTCCACTCCAGCCACCACGCCCAGTCCCGCCTCGACAATCCCTTAGAATCGACATTAATTTTAGGAGATGGCTGCATTACTTTAGGTCAGTTAATGACTCCTGGATGGCGTTTACCTCAGTTGTCGGATGTATTTCTATCCTGCTGCGAAACAGGATTGGGTATGATTGACATTACTGATGATGTCCTTACTTTTTCGACAGCTTTTTTGTCTGCGGGAGCTAGAAGTGTTATCAGTACGCTCTGGGCTGTTGATGATTTAGCTACGGCACTTTTTTCTATTTTTTACTATCAAGAGTGGCAGCAGGGAAAGAATCGCCCAGAAGCCATTAGAAAAGCTCAAGTTAAGTTGCGGATGCTTACGGGGGACACCCTAGCTGCTAGTTACAAACCCCAACTTAAAGAAGTGTTGAAACAGAAACTTAAAGAAACCGACACGCTCCGCAAAAGCTCTAAAGCAGAACGAGATACTTGCTCCTCCGGTTCCCAAGTTTATCGGCAATTGCATGAAGAATACCAAAAGTATGATAAAATTGGCCAACAAATTCATCAGTGTCTCAAAAATTTGGATAGAATTTGTCAAGAATCAAAGCCTTTCTCTCACCCTATTTACTGGGCAGCTTTTATAGGCGCGGGAGTTCGCTAAAAAAAATAGAGCTAAAAAAGATGTTTTATGTCCGATAATTTACTTGACCCCATCTATCATGTTGTTCGCGATCGTGAAGGTCGCGAGTACCCCTTGCGAGTGGACGGTGACGGTGGTTTATTCATTGTCAAGGTATTACAGCAAGGCTGCAAAATCGGAAATGTGCAGTGGGTTTTTCACCCACCAGGTCAAATGTGCCTTGGCGATCTAATTATTGATGATGCTGTCGTCCACACTCCTCAAAACCTGGCGATCGCACTTTTGCAGCTTGTATTTAAGCCTCAGCCCGTAGATTACCGTCGCAGAGGGCTAGGCACAGAGTTGCTGCGATTTGCGATCGCTCAAGCCCGCAGGCGTGGTGCAAGGCGGATTTACGGTTCCTTGATGCAGGAGGACATCGTTAGAAATCCAAATCTAGTTGATTGGTATAAAAAGCATGGATTTCATATAGTCCCGCCCACTTCTGAAAATGTTCCGGGCGCAGTAATGGGAATTTCTATGGATTTAAAATGAAGAAATTCATGGCATATTTAAGACTTTTTAATACGCATTTATTTAAGTATAAATGAGTAAAGTTTAAATTTTTATTTAATTAGTTGCTAATCGGAAGACTTCAGAGCATGAGCCAAAATACGTTCTGTATAATACAAAGCCAGTTGATTGCTAGGGTCATTAAAAACTGTATCAAAGGCGTGTTCAGCCCAAGGGATTTCGAGCAAAATAAGTAGTTCGACGAAATTAATTACACAAAACAACTAATATGATATACTAAAAATATCGATTTTCATTCAAAGAGGTTTTATATGTTTTTACTTCGAGATATCAATCCACTTTCGTTGGGTAGTGATAAATATGTAGTGATTAGATATTCATTGGCTCAAAACATAGTTGTAATGATGGAT
>NZ_JAIGNI010000111.1 GCF_026130175.1 Lyngbya sp. CCAP 1446/10
CTCCCCATCTCCCCCTCTCCCCCTCTTCCCATCTCCTCACTTGTTGGGTTTAATATAGGCAATTGCCGATCGCGAAATCATAATTTGTGTTTCTGAGGGATCTAGGAGGCAAAGACAGCTATTGTCCTGCCAAAAAATTCTGCCGGCTAGCAAGTCGCCGGTCATGAGTTTGATCTCTACCTGTTCTTTTTCTTTGATGTAGCTTTGTATTAAGCGAATGCTGGGCAATCCGGTCTCAAATTCAGACATACTGGGAAATGGGTAATTTGGTCATTGGTCATTGGTCATTAGTCATTAGTCATTAGTCGTAGGGTGGCCAACTGAGGAGTGAGGATTGAGAACTAATGACATCCGGGCGGGACGCAACTGGCAAATGAGTAATGACTTAATGACTTTATGCAGTGTATCAACTAATCAGTTTTAACCAAAAGAGGTTTGTTTTTATGCCGATCGAGTTTGCGAAGTATCACGGCCTGGGCAATGATTTTATTCTGATTGACAACCGCCACTCCTCAGAACCAGTTTTAACACCAGAACAAGCTGTCGAAATGTGCGATCGACATTTTGGCATTGGCGCAGACGGCGTGATTTTTGCTCTTCCGGGTCAAAACGGCACTGACTATACGATGCGGATTTTTAATTCCGACGGTTCGGAACCGGAAATGTGCGGCAATGGGATTCGCTGTTTGGCTAAGTTTATCGCTGATTTGGAAGGTGAGAAGGCAAAAACTGACTACCGCATCCACACTCTGGCGGGTGTGATTAGCCCGGAATTGCGATCGGACGGTCAAGTTAAGGTGGATATGGGAGTTCCCCGGCTTCTGGCTGCGGAAATTCCGACAACTTTAGCTGCACCGGATGCGAAAGTGATAGATGTGCCGATCGATGTTGCCGGTAAATCTTGGTCTGTTACCTGCGTTAGCATGGGTAATCCTCACTGCATTACTTTTGTAGACGATGTTTCGGCTGTTGCTTTAGAAAATGTCGGACCTCAATTCGAGCACCACCCGGTCTTCCCGCAGCGTACCAATACGGAATTTATTCAAGTTATACGATCGAACTACGTAAAAATGCGGGTGTGGGAAAGGGGCGCAGGTGTTACTCTAGCTTGTGGGACTGGTGCTTGTGCTGCTGTGGTGGCTGGGGTGTTGGTCGGGAAGTGCGATCGGGCAACTGCTGTTGAACTCCCCGGCGGCGTTTTGGAAATCGAATGGGCAGAAGTTTCTGGGCGGATTTACATGACTGGGCCGGCACAGCGAGTATTTACTGGCTGTCAGTAGTCTGTTGACAGTTGACAGTTGTCATTAGTCCTTGGTCATTAGTTTTTGGTCATTAGTCTTTGGTCATTAGTCAGAAGCAGTTTTTGGTGGAATTGACAAATAAGAAAAATTCTTGAATTCAAAATTTTTCTTTAATTTTTTAATTATGAAGAATGCTGAATGACTAATGCCCTGCGCCTTCTGAAGTCATTGGCTGAAGACTACTGACTAATGACTACTGACTAATGACCAATGACAACTGACTAAAATCTAAAATCTAAAATCTAAAATTTACTAGGTGAATGTGCATGGCTGGAGGTATTTATCTGATTCAGGACGACGACAGGCTGGTAGAAATGATGGAACAGCCCTACGACTCGGAAGACCAGTTACAAGACTTGCTAGTAACTTATCCTAACTTGATCGCTGGAGACCAAATCGATCGCGCGACGGCGCGGAGGTGGCTGTTAATTTCGCGGGAAGCAGCAACGCCCACGGATGAGGAAACAGCCGTCCAATGGTCGCTGGATCACTTATTTCTCGACCAAAATGCCGTTCCTACTTTGGTGGATGTCAGGCGCACTCCTAATGCCGAACTGCGGCAAAAAGTGTTGGGTCAGTCGATCGACTATGCTGCTAATGCGTTGGTTTATTGGCCGATCGATTCTATTATTGCTCTGTTTGAAGCTAATTGTCGCGATCGGGGTCGCGATCCAGAACAGATTTTTGAAGAGTTTCTCGGTGAAGATGTGAATGAAGACCTATTTTGGCAGAAGGTTAAAACTAATTTGCAAGCGGGTAAAGTTCGCCTAGTATTTGTAGCTGACGAGATTTCCGCTGAAATGCGCCGAGTTGTGGAATTTCTCAACGAACAAATGGATCCGGTTGAAGTTTTAGCCCTGGAAATTAAGCAATATGTCAGTGAAGATGGTTTAAAAACATTGGTTCCCAGAGTCATCGGTCAGACAGCAGAAGCACAGCAGAAAAAATCCAGCACAACTCGCGAAAGAAGACGCTGGGATGAATTGTCATTTTTTGCCGAAATCAAGGCTAGAAGGGGCGCAGATGAGGCGCGAATCGCAAAATCCATATACCTTTGGGCGAAAAATCAAGAACCCGAAATTCAAATCAATTGGGGAACGGGGGACACCTACGGCGGTTTTGCCGCCGGGTTGCATCACAGGGGAAAAAAACTATATCAGTTATTCACTGTAGATATTGCTGGCAGAATGGAGATTTCTGCTGACAATTATGGTTCCCAGCCGCCGTTTAATGCAGAACAAAATTGGCTGGAATTGAGAAACAAGCTGAGTTCGATCGGTCTCTCGCTACCTACAGAACCTGGAGAGAGAAGGTCTCCGAGTCTGGCTTTATCTACTTTGGAAGACGAATTTGCCCTCCAGCAAGTTATGGAAACTTTTGGCTGGGCGATCGAGCAAATTAAAACGTTATAGTCATTGGTCAGTAGTCAGTAGTCAGTAGTCAGCAGTCAGTAGTCATTGGTTATTAATTGTTGGCTGACGTTATTTGTCCGATGTCTTGATTCTACAGTTATTAGTTGTTTGCTGCTGACCAATGACCAATGACCAATGACTACTGACCAATGACTATTGATAGCGAATATTAGCTTGTTTCAAGCGTCGCAAAGCTTCTCCCAGCCGATCGCAATCTGCAATCAAACTAATTCTCACATATCCTTCGCCGCCAGGGCCGAAAGCATTACCAGGAGTCACAACCACACCCGTTTGCTGCAAAACATTCAAAGCAAAATCGGTAGAACTCATCCCTGGAGTGCAAGGAACCCAGAGATACATTGCAGCCAGAGGTTTAGGAATATTCCACCCCAATTCTGCCAGTCCTGCAACCATAAAATCGCGGCGAGTGCGGTAGCGTTGCTGCACTTCGTGCAAGTAACTATCCGGCAATTGCAGCGCAGTTTCTGCTGCGGTTTGCAAAGCGGAAAATATACCGTAATCTAGGTTAGTTTTTAACGTTCGCAAACCTTGAATTATCTTGCTGTTTCCTACGACAAAACCCACTCGCCAGCCGGCCATGTTATAGGTTTTTGACATCGTATGAAATTCGATGCCGATTTCTTTGCCGCCGGGAATTTCTAATAAACTTGTCGGTTGATAGCCGTCAAAGGCTAACTCCGCATAACACAAGTCATGAACTAGCAAGATTTGATGTTTGTGGGCGAAAGCAACAATATCTTTGTAAAATTCGCGGGGGGCGGTGGCTCCGGTCGGATTGCTGGGATAATTAAAGTAGAGAATTTTTGCTTGTTCGGCTACGCTGTCGGGAATCGAACCTAAGTCAATTACCCAGTCATTTTCGGGTTTTAGGATGATGTTATGAACTTTGGCACCGGCAATGATTGGCCCGCGAAATAATACGGGATAAGCGGGACTCGGTACTAATACTAAGTCGCCGGGATTGATGTAGGCGATCGCAAAATGTGCTAAACCTTCTTTGGAACCCAATAAAGGCAATGCTTCGCTTTCTGGATCGAGTTCAACATTGTAGCGGCGGCTGTACCATTTGGTAATTGTGCGGCGAAAACTAGCAGTTCCTTCAAAGGGTGGATAGCCGTGATTTGCAGGATTTTGGATGGCTGCGACGGCGGCTTCTACTACTGGTTGAGGAGTGGCACCGTCGGGGTTTCCCATTCCTAAGTCTATTAAATCTAGTCCTTGTTCGCGGGCGCGGGCTTTGAGTTCGTCGAGACGGGCAAATACGTAGGGCGGTAGTGTTTGCAACCTGTCAGCAGGGCTAATCCAATCCAAAGTCATTTGTTTTTTGTCAGTTGTCAGTTTTCCTGGTTTGTAGTCAGGACTTCAGTCCTTTCTAGCACAATACGGTTTAGTTAACACCCGGAGATCCCCCTAAATCCCCCTTAAGAAGGGGGACTTTGAGAATACTCTTGTCCCCCCCTTCTTAAGGGGGGTTAGGGGGGATCGGACTTAACGAAACCGTATTGCTTTCTAGCACTGTTTTTTCAGGACTTTAGTCCTTACTACAAAAGGTTTTAATGCTTGATTTTCAATTCTCCCACAGGTGCGGTAGTAGAAACCATCGCCGCCATTAATTGTTCGGGTACGACTTTAAACGGCAGTCTGTGGATGTCAGAGTCGGGATTGCAGGCTATGTCGGCGGCCTGCTGCAATTGTGTGAGGCTAACGTCTCCGAGTCCTAGATTGTCTAAAGTTTGGGGCAATCCAATCTCGGCGTAGAATTTTAGCAGTTGCTGTCGGGCGGTGGCTGCGAGTTGATTGTTTTGCAGCATTTCTTCTAACCGCAGTTGCACTAAAATGCCGTAGGCGACTTTTTCTCCGTGCAATGTGCCGTGACTTGCTAATAGATGAGTTAGGCCGTTGTGGACGGCGTGGGCGGCGACGGTGCGACATTGGGCTCCGCCGATGCCGCCAATTACTCCTGCTAGCAATACGGCCGCATCTGTGACTTCTTGCCAGGTTTCGCTACCGGGTTCTTTGAGGGCGGCGGCGGATTTTTGGAATAAGATATCGCGCAGGATTCTAGCTTGTTGGACGGCGGCAATTATCATTGTTTGTTCTGAGTGTCCGCTGCTGACTGATGCTTCGTACCATTTGGCAATCGCATCTCCAATTCCTGCTATTAATGTCCGCTGTGGTGCAGTTTGAATTAAGCCGTAGTCGAGTATCAATAAATCGGGACATCTGGCTAGTGTGACATCGTATTGGAATGCACCTTGTTCTGAATAAATGTTAGAAAGGGCTGTCCAAGCGGCACAGGTGGCTGCTGATGTGGGTATTGTGACGATCGGGATTTTGCACTGATGGGCGACGAGTTTCGCTGCGTCTAAGGCTTTGCCGCCGCCGACACCGATGATGAAGTCGGCTTCATGGGTGGCGGCTGCTGCGCGGAGGGTTTCGAGGCTTCTTTCGCTGCAATCCTTGCCGTATGATGTTTGGGCGGATTTTAACTGCTGCTGTTCGAGGATTGGTTGCAGGTAGGGTTGGGCGGCGGCGAGGGAGTTGCTGCCGCCGACGATTAGCGGCCGCTTTCCGAAACGGGCGATCGCATCTCCGGCTTGTGCTAAGGCTTTTTGACCCCGCAATACACGGGCGGGAGCAATTGTCAAGGAATAAATTGCGGTTGTGTTGGTAGTTTTTGTGCTTTGGGTTTGAGTCATCGAACCACTGGATGAGTTACGGGAAGGTTGACGCTTTGCAGGATTGCTGGATTTTCTAGGATAACTCTAACTCGTGTTGGGCGACTTGGTAAGTTTTGTAAAGTTTTTATTAACTATTGTGGTTGGGGTGGGTATGGGGGAGGTTGAGGGGCGATCGAACTATAGACCTCTTGCATAAATCTTTGATTAATAGAGGAACCGCAGATCAAAAGCAGATAAACACAGATAAACGCAGATAGTTTCAAGATAATTTGTGATTTTTGCAAGAGGTCTTATCATTAGAATTGAGGCTTAACGTACAAATCCCAGACTCGTTTCACTGCTGCTGCATCCGGTTGAGAAATTTGCCCGATTTTCGCTAGCAACAAAGACTTTTCCAGACAATCTAATCTAGACAAGCGTACTGTTGAAGCAACGCGCAAACCGCTGGCAGACCAATCCTTAAGAAATACATCAGTTTGGCTGCGGGGTTTTGCAGAGGTGACGACTGCTACTACAATATCCTCTCCATCCAACCACAGTAAAAGTATGGGGCGTTTTTTAGAGCCTGCGCCGCTTGTAAAGGGAATATTTGCTACCCAAAAATCACCAGGGTCAATAGTCGTCATAAAGTCCTTCGTCTTCGGGTGCGTAACCTTTCAAAAAAGCATCATGGCTACGAGTAATAGCTGGGTCAATTAAATAGTCTTCGCCGTCTAATAGCGAGCGATTGAGAGGCGGTGTTTCTGTTGGCGAAGTGCTAGATTCTGAACTTACGCTCAACGGCTTTGTCTGTAGTATTTTGAGTAGCCAGCGCCTGATATCCAGTCGTGTTTCTGTTGACGAAGTGCTAGATTTTGAACTTATGTTAAACTGCTTTGTCGGTTGTGCTTTGTACAAGAGGAATTGCACAAAATCGAGCACTTCCTCTTGTTTTTCTATAGGCAAAAGTCGCAATTTTTTGACCACGCTTTTTTCGATATTATTAATAGTTTGTTTCATGGGATTTTTACCCTTCCGCTTTGTTAGATTTCTGCGTTACCTACATATTTTATCACGACTCTTAAACGTGAGAGCGTTCCTGATTATAGCCAGTCCAACAATATAACCGACTAAAGTTCCTCACCTCTGTGGTTTTAATCGTTGGAGGTGGGCTGCTATTTCCTGCTATAGCAATCCTAAATCATTTTCTATGTATAGGTGTATTGATGGATTTTGGGGAAATCAAATTTATGTTCGTTTGTGAAAAACTCAAACAAAAATTTAATTATCTTAAAAGACTTACATAAATA
>NZ_JAIGNI010000112.1 GCF_026130175.1 Lyngbya sp. CCAP 1446/10
ACCGCATTGCACGCAAATGTGGTTCTGTTTTCCTTTTTTCTTGCCATTTTTACGGATATGGGTTGATTTACATTCGCTTGCGTTGCATAAATTATTCCTCCTATTCATACTCTAACTCAGCAACGCCGCATTCTGTTCGCATTTGTCAAATCGACGGAAGGTGCAACGTTAGTTTCTCAAACTTTCGCCCGGAATTGGGCGGGAATGAAAGCGGCGGGGATTCAACGCGGTGCTTACCATTTTTTTCGACCGACAAGCAGCGTTCAAGGACAGATAGATTTGTTCCTGAAAACTGTCAAACTGGCAGCGGGGGATTTGCCGGCAGTTTTGGATTTGGAAACTACAGGCGGTTTGAATGCGGACGAATTGTGCGATCGCGCGACAATTTGGCTCGAAGCAGTCGAAAAAGCCACCTTGATGCGACCAATTATCTACACTTACCCCGGATTCTGGGACAACCTCGGCACACAACGGTTGGCAGATTACCCACTGTGGATTGCTCACTATACCAGTGCCGAGGAACCTTGGGTACCAGGAGGCTGGAAGACTTGGACTTTTTGGCAGTACAGCGACACTAGCAGTGTGTCCGGCGTTTCGGGTAATGTAGATGCCAATATTTTTGAAAGCGTCCGAGAAGGCGCGATCAATTATAAAGTTGCAGACATCCAGAAGCAATTAAGAAGTAAAGGTTTCTATCAAGGCGCGATGGATGGCAAATTTGGAACCTCTACCACAGCCGCACTCATCTCGTTTCAAAAATCTCAAAATCTCAATGCAGACGGCATGGCTGGTATCAAAACCTGGGCTGCTTTGATGCAAAAATCTCCAAAAGTAATAGTTCCCCTTCCACCGCCGACACCAACTCCAATTCCGACACCCACTCCGACGCCAACTCCAGTATCCGCTGTGCCACTGACTAAGTTATTCTCGTCTTATCAAGCTAGTGCTGCTCAAGATATTGCCTTGATTTGGCTGCAAAGTCAAGTTTCTACCTCTGTTTTAGGAGAATTTGCTCAAAAGTGGCGGACAACTGCCGTACCTCCAGACACTAATTTGAGATTAATAGATGTCGGCAAATTTTATCGCGGTTTAGCAGAACAAGACCAAGCTTTAGATTGGCTGCAAAAACAAATTTCTCCGACTGTGATTGCCGAGTTTGGGCAAAAGTGGCGTGCTCAATCTACTGCCCCAATTTCTCCGATTCGGCTGATAGACACCTGCAAATTTTATCGGGCTGCACCAAACCAAAATCAGGCATTAGATTGGCTGGAAGGGCAAATCTCGCCGGCAATTTTATCTGATTTTCGGCGCAGGTGGCAGAATGCCAAATGATTTGAGATTTGAGATTTTTATTATTTCCCCACTCGTCAAATCCTCTCCCCTTCTCCCCCTCGAACATAACAGACAATTTAGGCGCTACAGCTTGTTCCCATCTTTGACGCTAAGAGAATTATCTGATAAAGTTATAGCCAATATCAAGGTTTTTTAATCTTATTCGCAAAAAAACCAGGGCCGTGCCGAGTTTGTACCAGCGCCAAATATAGCGCCTGTACTTAAATTACTCGCGATCGCACTTTTAAAACCCAGCGGGCAGCCTGTAATAATTGTATCTATGGAAATCCCCTTTAACATCACCCTGTTGATGGTCATGACCGTCACCTGTGGTATCAGCGCTCAAGTTCTGGCCGCTTATCTGAAAGTTCCGGCGATCGTATTTTTGCTGCTGTTCGGCATTTTAGCAGGCCCGGATTGCTTGGGAATCCTGCATCCGAGTCTGTTGGGCAACGGCTTGGAAGTTATGGTATCCCTTTGCGTAGCCTTAATTTTGTTTGAAGGCGGCTTGAATTTAGAATTGCGAGATTTAGGCAAAGTTTCCGGCAGCATCCGCAATTTAGTTACTTTCGGCACTTTGATTACCCTAATAGGTGGCGGAATGGCCGCGCATTGGTTAGGAGAATTTCCCTGGCCGATCGCCTTTCTGTATGCTTCTCTAGTAGTCGTCACAGGCCCGACAGTCATCGGCCCTTTGCTCAAACAAGTACCCGTAGACAAAAAAGTCGCCGCCTTGCTAGAAGGCGAAGGCGTTTTAGTCGATCCCGTTGGGGCAATTCTGGCAGTATTGGTACTAAACGTGGTTTTAAACGGCAATACCGACTTGCTGATTTTGTTCGGAGATTTAATCGTGCGGCTGGGTATTGGCACAGTCATCGGAGTTACCGGAGGTTGGCTGCTGGGACTGATTCTCAAGCGAGCGAAATTCCTGTCAGAAGACCTCAAAAATTTAGTAGTTTTAGCCGGTTTGTGGGGATTATTCGGCCTATCAGAAGAAATCCGCAGCGAATCAGGACTAATGGCAAGTGTGCTGTCAGGTATTGTCCTCAGAGCCGCTGCTGTCCCGGAAGAAAGGCTGCTGAGAAGGTTTAAAGGTCAGCTCACAATCCTGGCTATATCCGTACTGTTCGTGCTGTTGGCGGCCGATTTATCCCTCGCTAGTGTGGTCGCCCTCGGTTGGGGAAGTTTTTTTACAGTTTTAGCCTTAATGTGGATAGTGAGACCGATTAATATTTGGGTTTGCACCATCAACAGCGGGCTCAACTGGAGGCAAAAATTATTTGCTTCTTGGGTAGCGCCGAGGGGAATTATTTCAGCTTCGATCGCATCTTTATTTGCAATTTTGCTCACCCAGCGAGGAATCAACGGTGGCGACTCAATTAAAGCCTTAGTCTTCCTAACAATTATTATCACAGTTTTCGTGCAAGGGCTGACAGCGGGATGGGTCGCTCAAATTTTGGACATCACCTTAAAATCAGCTACCGGTGCCGTGATTGTAGGGTCAAATCCTTTGAGCAGATTAATTGCTCGCTTATTTCAAGAACGCGGAGAATCTGTCGCAATTATCGACACCAACCCGGAATCTTGCAAACAAGCAGAAAAAGAAGGTTTGCGAGTGTTTTTGAGTAGTGCTTTGGATCACAGCATTTTAGAAGAAGCCGGACTTGATTCGATGGGAACTTTTTTAGCAATGACCAACAACGGCGAGGTAAACTTAGTGTTAGCTCAACGAGCAGCCGAGGAGTTTGCACCGCCGAGGGTTTTGGCAATCTTCCCCAAAGACCAGCAAGCAAACTCGCCTGCAAATAACAGTAAAATCAATCAAGCGTTTGTATCCGATTTGTCGCTGAAGGATTGGAACGAATATTTGAGCGACAACGAAGTAAAATTGGGGGAAACAGATTTAAAAAGTGAGGGATTGCAGTTTCAGATTGCTCACTTGCAAGCTTTGGTTCAGGCTGGGGAGTTAGCGCCGCTGCTGCTGGAAAGACAAGGATACTTGCAAGTAGTATCAGCGACAGAAATTTGGCAAGCGGGCGATCGAATTATCTATTTACTATACGATCCTACACCGAAATTGTTGAAAAGATTGTCAGGTTCGTCGCAATCTCGCCTGACTTTGGAAAAGCATCAAGTAGTTGAAGAAGTGCCGATTCCTACTCCGATTGTAGAGGAGATTTTGGTAGAAGCGGAAATAGCAGAAGAGGCTGAAATTTTGCAGCCGCCTGTTTCGCGGTAGGGGCATTAACCCTGTGTCCGATCGGTTCTATAATCTAGGTATCCCAGCAAGAAGCAGGATAATTTTATGACCGGAGAAGGTTCGTATAAAGCAAATACGTACAATCTGGAATTAGAGGGAGAAATCCAGCGATTAAAAGCTCAAGTTCTGATAAGTTGGGAAAAGGAAGCGCGCAATTTAAAGTGGTTCGGTTTAGCAGACGGGATGAATGTTTTAGAAGCGGGTAGCGGGCCGGGATTTTTTACCGAAAAGCTGTTAGAATTGCTGCCAAACAGTTCGATAACAGCGGTAGAAATTGACCCCGTACTGCACGAAAAAGCAGTAGAATATTTGCATGAAAAAGCTGGCGATCGAGTAAATTACGTGCAAGCGTCGGTGGCGGATACCGGCTTACCTGCGAACTCTTTTGATTTTGCGATCGCCCGTTTGCTATTCGTCCACCTCCCCGAACCAGTCGCAGCAGCTAGAGAAATATTCCGCATCTTAAAGCCTAGGGGAAAATTGGTGATTATCGATAGCGATGCCGATCTGTTTTGGCTGACAAATCCACCCCTATCAGTCGAGATTGTCAGGGAGAAATTCAAACAGGTTATGGCCTCGCGGGGAGGCAATTTATCGATCGGGCGAAATCTGTGCCGCATTCTCAAACAAGCTGGATTTGGTAGCATCGATTTAGAAGCGGTTGTCAGCCACAGCGATATCATCGGAATTGAAGCGTTTGAGCCTTTGCTGGACTCCGGGCCCATTTTACAGTTGGTCAAACAAGGGTTGATTTCCGAGTCAGAAATAGCCAGTTATCTGGTTTCGCGGGATGAGTTTGTCGCTAAGGGCGATCGATTAATGATGAGTTTTTGGTTGATGGCTTGCGGGGAAAAGAATCAATAGACATCTCGAATAACTCTCAAACTTCCTCCCAGCAATGACTAATGACTAATGACCAATGACTCTAAATCCTCCCTTCAACCTTCCGCTTCTTCCTTTGTGGAACAGGCGTCCCGCCTGTGGTAATTTATTTCTACTGCAAATACCCAATCCAAGCGGGCAGAACATCCGGCGAACCATACCACTTCCCCGGAGAGCGAGGCGAATGCCAAACACCCTCCAACACCAAATTTTCGGCCCCGTCCAAATGAGCAGCTTCAATCGGCGTAATTCCATCTCCCCAAGTTTCGCCATTCCCCACAGTCAACTCATAACTTTTATAAGCCAGCCACGTCTTTAAACCGGGCTTGCCCAAAACAGCTTTCCCAGCAGCGCATACGTAGCGCACCTGCGGGTGAAAAGCCCCCGGATAGTAAATTTTGACAAAATCTAGGTTTTTGCGCGTCCAGCGCTCTTGAGAGACGTGTGGCGTGCCTAAAGTGATTAAAGTATGGACGCAAGGGTGAGCTTCCCACAAACCCGCATCCTCCAGCACATCTCCGTGAATCGTGTAAGGCTTTTCGCCTAAATAAATCCGAGAAATCCAGCCGCCTGCGGAATGACCGATGAGGTTGATCTGTTGGCTGCCGTATTGCTGTAACATCTGTTTGACCGTGCGATCGAGCTGTCGCAAAATTGGCACCATCGATCGCCCGCCAAGAGTGGGCAACCAATCTCCCTTGCCCAGTGGTACTGTTACTGTGGGGAAACCTCGATCGACCAAAGATTTTTCTAATTCCCGATAGTCTGAAGCAGCAGCAAAATATCCTGGCAAAATCACGGTTGGTAATGGCATGATCAATTTGAGATTTGAGATTTGAGATTTGAGATTTTGCGATCGGGATGCTACGATCTATTTTTCAAGTTCAAAGACGCTTGTCGAAGCATCCTTTGGATTGCTAACATCTGCCGCTCGTTAAACTTTTTGCTTGGGGAATATCTACTTTTATGGCTCGCGAGCCGATTGCAACATTGTATTTTACCCTAGTTGTCGTTCACTTAGAAGACCGTTTTCTACTGGTACAAGAGCGCAAGTACGAGCAGCAGTGGTATCTCCCAGCAGGGCGAGTGGAAAAAGGCGAGACTTTGCTCGAAGCTGCTGTGCGCAATACCATTGAGGAAGCGGGCATTTCTGTGATCGTGGAGGGAATTCTCAGGGTAGAGCATACGGTGATGCCTAGGGGCAATGTGCGCCTGAGAGTGATTTTTGTGGCTCGCCCTGAAGATAAGACACCGCCCAAGAGCAAGCCGGATGAGCACACTTTATGTGCTGGTTGGTATTCTCTCAAAGAGTTAGACCAGTTGTCGCTACGGGGTGAGGAAGTTCGGGAAATGTTTCAGTACATGGCAAGCGGTGCTCCAATTTATCCGCTCGACTTGCTGAGCATCGAGGGAGCTCCTTTTAAAACTTACCGCTATCGCTGGTGAATCCTGCGATTTGAGATTTGAGATTTGAGATTTGAGATTGACTCCACAGATTAATCTGGGAGCTTGAACAAAAGTCTAAAATTTTGAGAATCGACCCTCACACTCGTGTACGTGGGACGGTGCTCATGTTTGAGGGCCATCGAGGGGCCGCGGGCCTGGTTGGCAGCCACTAGATCAGTTTTTTGATGCTGTAACCGAATTGGAAACGCCGATCGATCGAACTTGTCGATCGTGTTTAATAAATTTGGTTCAGTTTTGGGCCCATAAATTGTCATCAAGGTCGATCGGCAATTTAGAGGGCGATCGTGCTAAAATTATACCTTTGAATTCCTAACAGTATCTTTTTAAATCGCTCAAAATAAAAAAATATCAATTTTAGATTACCAATTTCAGATTACCAATTCCAGATTGCCAATTACCAATTACCAATTCCCCATTCCCATTGTCATGAATGACTCTTCGTCCCTAGCCAACGCCCTTTCCGAACCGCTGCGCCAGCCTTTTTGGTGGGCAGCCCTAGCTTCTGTCGGCCTTCACGGAGTGCTCGGAGTCGGCGCCCCGACGATCTCAAACATCATCTATGGTGGAAATTCCTCAAAAAAGATCCCCGGTTCCGTCGGCTTGGTAGAACTAACTCCCGCAGAAGCCGGCCGCCTGCCACAAACTATACCACCGCGACCGTCCAATAAGCCATTTTCGCTCGTCGCACCAGTTCCCCTTCCCGCCCCGCCCAAGTT
>NZ_JAIGNI010000113.1 GCF_026130175.1 Lyngbya sp. CCAP 1446/10
GGGCTCTCCGGCCCATCCCACAATTTTTTTTTCTTGTGGGATGGGCCGGAGAGCCCGTCCTAGTTATTTTTGCAATCTTGTCTATTGCAACATACCACCATATTCAATAAACAAGCAAAGCCTCATTAACCCTCATATATAGTAATTTCTACTCCAGAAACGGTATACGTCATTTCTATAAATTGGCTCACGTCCACTAATTCTTTCATTGTGGAGCTCAGATATAACTTTCCAAATTGCCCTTTGTCTTGAGCCATCTTAGAAGCAATGTTCACTGGGTTACCAGCAATGTCTTTACCACCAAAAGACAAATCAAAAACCAAAACCGGACCCGCGTCCATACCAATACGGGAGGCGACACCTTGTGCAGCTAGCTCTTGACGAAATGCTTGAGCAAAACTGAGGGCTGTTATGGCTTCGTCAAAAACATAAATTCCTAGGGGACCGACTACCTTAATTTCTATACCCTTGCTTTGCTCTAGAAGGCGCAGACCCACATCTTTTAACCTAGCGGAAACAGACAAGTTCGTAAACATAGCAACATCATGCGCTTCCGCTTCTGTAGTTTCTCGCTCAATTAAGACAACCACTTTGTTGACCAAGTATTTATCTGCCAACTGCTTACCAAACTCGGTGTCAGTCAGTCGGTTTTCATAATCGACGAGATCGGCATAAAAAGTTTCGGAGTAGGGAATAGGATATTTCATATCCCCTGGTTGCACATCAGATAAACTTGGTCCATCTGTCACCCGAAAAATATGACCAATTTTTGTTGGTACTTCGGTTTTTTTAACAATAGTAAAGTTGTGGTCGGATGGTAATAGCTCATAAATGCTTTCACTAATAACTATTTCACCACCTTCAGTCTTATTCTCAGCAATCTCTTCGATGATATCGGCTTCTAATCCATATAAACCACCGTTAATGTCGTAAAACTCGCCTAAGTGTGCGCCCATACCAATTTTTATTTGGCAACGTTTACTGATTTCACGTTGGATTGTCAGCAGTGCGGACAAAAGAGTTTCCGGACGAACTGATTCTAGGTAAAACATTTGAGTATTGTCAGCAGCCCAAATACCGACTCCCTTTCCACCAATGGCGCTGCCAAAGCTGTAGACAACTTCTTTGGGCTGGTTAAGGATTGCTAAAATTTCCAACAAGCCTTTTTGCTTAGTCAGCTTGGTTAGTCCAGCAGAGTCAGAAGATACGCTATAACCTTTGACTTTATAAGACTCTAGTAACTGCAAGGCGACTTCTTGGGTTTGCTCGCTCTCCACCCATTGTTTAATGAGTCTCAGTGGCAAAGAACCAATGATGTCTTGGGTAATGTCAAATAGGGCTGGAGAGTATTGATTTATGTCAGTTTTGTTAGTCATGTTTTAAGACCTATTTTTAGTCGAAACTTCAGTAATAAGCGAACCGAATTCTAGATCGTGTAAGCAAGTAGTCAATGCCCTGTTTGCATTGACAGTAAAAATCAAGGTACTTGGAAAATACATTAATCCTTATTTCCTAAAAAGGCAAGTAGGAAAAGTAGGAAGATTTCTCAGGACGACTATATGAAGCAACTCGACCCGCTCTATCAGTTGCCCAAACTGCTTTTGATTGATACCAACCCGTATCCCCGTGTCATCACCACCAACAGGTTGCGACCACACCCAAGAAAGTAAAATAGGAAAAGCAGGAGAAATATATCTACTTTGCCTGCGATCGCAGAATCTCTGATATAATTAGCTGACTAATTCCCCGCAAAGTTGCGTTAATGAAAGCGAGCAGAGGTTGATTGGTACAAACTGTAAACCTAGCCCCCGACAGCCATGCAAGTTTTCGGACAAGTCTAAAAATCATTTTTTTATGCCCCAAGATAGCTATCAACTCGGCGGCACTTTAACCATTGATGCACCTAGTTACGTACAGCGACAAGCCGACTCGCAACTGTATGAAGCCCTGAAGCAAGGAGAGTTCTGCTATGTCCTCAACTCCCGGCAAATGGGCAAATCCTCACTGCTGGTACGAACCAAGCATCGCCTTGAGAAAGACGGCTTTCACTGCGCTGCCGTCGATTTGAGTGTGGTAGGGAGCGAACAAATTACTCCACTGCAATGGTACAAGGGATTCGTCGGTGACTTATGGCGACAGTTGGGGCTACTGGAAACCTTGAACCTGAAAACTTGGTGGCAAGAACGCAACGATCTTGGTTTACTGCAACGGCTGCGATGGTTTATTGAGGAATTGCTAGTGCAGTTTCCCCAACAACAGTTGTTTATTTTTGTCGATGAAATTGACAGTCTGCTGGGGCTTAACTTTTCGATTGATGACTTTTTTGCCTTAATTCGCTTCTGCTATAACCAACGGGCAATCAATCCAGAATATGAACGCATTACCTTTGCGATTTTTGGGGTAGCAACTCCCTCGGATCTCATTCGAGACAGAACAAAGACACCATTTAATATTGGGCAGGCTATCGAACTAAAAGGGTTTGAGTGGGAGGAAGTGACTCCCTTAATTCAAGGCTTGGAAAACACGGTGGAACAGCCTGCATCGGTTGTGAAGGCGATTTTAAACTGGACGGCTGGACAACCGTTTCTGACTCAGAAGTTGTGTCATTTAGTCGTGCAATTGAGTCAGGGGACAATGGAACACGGCGGCAAGATGAGTATTCCACCAGGTACGGAATCGTTCTGGATTGAGAACTTGGTCAAAACTCGCATCATTGAGCGTTGGGAATCACAGGATGAACCGGAACACCTGAGAACTATTCGCGATCGCATTGAACGTAACGGTCAGCGGGCTGGTAGAATTCTAGGCATTTATCAAAAAGTTTTGCAAGCAATTGAAATAAAAAGTGATGATAGTCGAGAACAGATTGAATTGTTACTCAGTGGCTTAGTGGTTAGACACGAGGGAATATTAAAGGTAAAAAATCGCATCTATCAACAAGTATTTAATCTTCAATGGGTTGAAAGAAGATTAGCGGACTTGCGTCCTTACTCCCAGGTGTTTGATGCTTGGGTAGCTTCAGGGCAAAAAGATGAATCGCGATTGTTGCGGGGACAAGCGCTCAAAGATGCCCAACTTTGGGCGCAGGGTAAAAGTTTGAGTGATTTGGATTATTTATTTTTTAATGCCTCTCAAGAAGTAGATCGAAAAGAAGTGGAATTGCGCTTAGAGGCAGAACGTGTTAAAGAAGTAGAAGCCAGACTTGTGCAAGAACAAAAAGCTGTGAGAATTCAACAAGTCTTGCTCAATGCGAACATGGCCGCCTTACAACAATCTAGACTCAGTGAGATTAAGGCGATCGCCAGTGCCTCTGAAGCCCTCTCTGCCTCAGATCAAGGTTTAGAAGCATTAGTTCAAGCAATTAAAGCCAAGCAAAAGTTACAACAATTAGGTGAAGTTGAACCCGAATTAGAGCAAAAAATTGATAACGCCCTGCGACAGGCGGTTTATGGCACAACAGAATGTAATCATTTTGCGGGACACACTGCCGATATTTGGAGTGTTGATATCAGTCCTGATAGTAACCTGATTGTTTCAACAGGAATTGATGGCGCGCTCAAACTTTGGCAACGAGACGGCACTCTACTTAAAACCTTGCAAAATGAGTCTGTGGTAGTTTGGTCAGTTAAATTCAGTACCGACGGTCAAAGGATAGTTTCTGCACATAATGATGGCAGTGTAAAAGTGTGGCGACTGGATGAATATACACCCCAAATTATAGCCAAATATTCTACAACAACTCGCGTTGTCAACTTCAACGTTGATGGTCAAATCGTTGCTTCAGGACACGATGATGGTGTGGTAAATTTATGGAGTCTGGATGGTGCTTTGCTCGGCTCATTCAAACATCCAAACCAAGCTGCGGCTATTATTTTTGTTCCTGACAGTCAACTGATAATTACACAAGCAGAGAACGTCATTTACCTCTGGCAGGAGAACGGTACACTGCTCAATAAATGGGTGGCACACCAAGCTGGTATCAGCACATTGGTTCTCAGTCCTAACGGACAAATTATCGCTTCTGCCAGTCAAGATACTACTACTAAACTGTGGGATATTGATGGTACGCTCATAACAACTTTAGTAGGACATAGTTCAGCAGTATGGGGTATTGCCTTTAGTCCTGACGGGAAAACTATCGTGACTGTCAGTGGAGATAAAACTGTCAAAATTTGGAGTGTTGAGGGAATAGAACTGAGTACCCTCAAAGCACATCGTTCAACAGTGCGAACAATTGCCTACAGCCCAGACGGGAGTTATTTTATTTCTGCTGGCGCGGATCGCATCATCCGGATGTGGCAACCTACTCATTCCCTCAAAACTACTGTAAATGCTCACAGTGCGGCAATTTTCGGCGTTGCGATTAGTCCAGATAGTTCCACTATCGCGACTGCCAGCTTGGATTACACTGTCAAACTTTGGCAGCGCGATGGCACATTGCTGAAAACCTTGCAACATGAGGCATCAATGTTTAGTGTTGCTTTTAGTCCTGTTGGCGCTAGCCTGCCGTCAGGCATTGGAGAAATCTTAGCAACGGGAAGCAACGATAGTATTGTTAGACTCTGGCAGCGTGGGGGTAGAAACTGGGACAAAGCTGAACTTCTAAAAATACTGCCAGCAGAAGGAGGATTAGCGTTTAGCCTTTCCTTTAGTCCTGATGGCAATCTGATTGCTTCTGGTTATGGGGATGGTAAGGTGAAACTTTGGACGACCGATGGCACATTACACAATACTCTAACTGGACAACAGGAAATGGCTCAATGTATTGCCTTTAGTCCTGACGGTCAGTTCATCGCCTCCAGCGGTAATTCAAACGAAATTAAAGTGTGGCATCGAGATGGTAGATTGCTTGCGACTCTCGCCGAACATAATGCAATTGTTATGGGTGTTGCTTTTAGTCCTGATAGTCAGTTACTTGCCTCCTGTAGTGGTGATAGCACGATTAAGTTGTGGCAATATAATTCTACAGATGGAGTTGATCGCCAATCGAATCAAACGTTTGTAGCTCATAATGGTGTAGTGTCTAACATTGCTTGGAGTAGCGACAGTACATTTTTTGCTTCCTCTGGAATGGACACAACTGTTAAACTCTGGAGTCGAGAAGGGCAGTTGATTACTACTCTACTCGGTCATAGTGGTTCAGTTTGGAATCTGGCGATCGCACCTGATGGCAGTTTTTTAGTTTCTGTTGGTGAAGATAACACTCTCGTTGTCTGGAATTTACCGCGCATACTCAATCTTGACCTGCTGGAGTATGGCTGTAACTGGGTACGAGATTATCTGCGGACTAATGCAGAGGTGGAATAGGGCGACAGGCAACGGCTCTTCCATAGTCGTTAGTCGCGACATATTCCGGATTGTTGGGAGAAATAATTACTCGGATTAAATGCAGAACATCTTATTTACTCACTATACTTAGTATATCTGGCTTGTGTTATTTAATTGTTATTTCTAAGTGCGATCGGGAGAGTGGTAAGTTTATTTATGGTCGGAAGTTTATAGAAACAGAAATTAGAGTGCGATCGTTCTCTCAAAAACTGCTGCAACCGCCCTCTACAATAACTAATGACTATCTTTCGACTTCCTGAGCTTTAACTTCTAACTGCTTTCGCTGTCGTTCCACCAACTCAGCCAGAGAACTTTTCCTCCCTTCCATCTCCTGAAAATCCACCACAAAACTAGCTGTTTTGAGTTCAACCGCTAAGGCTTCAGTAATATCGATAATTTCCACCCAACTCGCACATTGATAATCTGAGTCTTCGTATTGCTTAATTCTATTTTCTTCCAGCCCCAGTCTATCCGCAAGTTCTTTTTGAGTCATTTTCGCAGCAATTCGAGCTTTAATTAAGACTCTTGGCAGTTCTAAAATCGAATCTACTTCAATTTTGAGGTCTTGAGTGCGATCGCACCCCACCAATCTTTCATACTCAGCTATTTCTGCCCTAAAAGTATCCAGATGACTTTGGATAGATTCACGCATCACTAACCACCAAGGATCGTTCTTTTTCACCTCTTCATCTTGGGCGTCATACTGGGCTAGCGTAGATTCACATCTTTTCGCTAACTCTTGGGTATACTCATATTGCTTTTCGTTTCTAATCATGGCGACCACTTTACTAAATAGGGCTTGCTGAAAAAGGCTAAAACCTTTACGGCAAAAGACGTTGGCTCGTTTCAATCCTCAAAAAGTGCAAG
>NZ_JAIGNI010000114.1 GCF_026130175.1 Lyngbya sp. CCAP 1446/10
TCGACGGGTATCGGGTAGGTCTGCGAAGGCTTCGACAATGGCAATTTGAGACATGACATATCATGTGAATGACTACAATACTTTATTATCATATCAGCTACTCAACCAGAATGAAATAGCCCTGCACCGATACTTGACCTACAGCTACCGAATTACCGGGCAATTGCGAGAAATATTGGGCGATCGCAATTAACCACCTTGCAGGATACTCCAACACTTGCACCAAAACACTACCAGCCGGCGGAAAAACCAATCCAGCTAAAGCGCTAACCATCCCACCAATACTCAAAATCCACAGCAAAGGAGCCGCAATAATATTGACTAAAATACTGTAAGGTGATACCACACTAAAAACATAAAGTAGTAGTGGCAGCACCCAAACTGAAGCGGCGATGGGAATCACAACAATCGAAGCGATCGCAGGTGGCATCCAATCCAATTTTGCCATCAGTGGCGGTGCTGTCACCACTAACCCCAAAGTTGCCAAAAAACTCAATTGAAAACCTAAATCCCAAATCCACAAAGGGTTAACTAGCAGTAAAATAGTCCCAGCGATTAACAGCAATCCCAACGGCTTAACTTCGCGACTTAGTACCAAAGCAAATAGTGTGCCAAATCCCATCAAAGCGGCGCGGCAGATTGAAGCTTCAAAGCCTGTTAATCCCACCAGCAAAAATAAAGCACCCACGCCAAAACAAAATTGTAACTGTTTGGAAAAACGCCTAGTTAAAGCCAAAACTAAAGCCAAAACCATCGAAACTTGAGTGCCGGAAGCTGCGATCGCGTGAGCCAACCCAGCTTGCACAAAATAGTCGCGGATGTTGTAAGGTAAATCTACCGCTTGTTTGCCCAGGGCGATCGCACTGATCAACGGCCCTTCGGGAACATTTAACTGCGATAGTTGCGATCGCACGATCCGCATCCGCATCGCTTGAATTGGCGACGGCTGCATCCCGGTTGACTCCCAGAAAGCAGCCGTTTTGCTGTTAAGTCGATTCACATCCGCGATCGCATTTTCTCTTTTCCAGTCAATCTGACGCCCTTTGAGCCCTGCAAAAGCCCCTTCTCTAGCTAAATATGCTTGAAAATCAAAAGCCCCCGGATTCGACGGTGGCTGCGGTTTGTACAACGAACCTACAACTGCGATCGTATTGTCGGCGTACAAGCCCGTTGCTTGCAGCAGAGGCACTGTCACGTAGAGTTTGCCGGATACTTCGCGGTTGACGACTACTCCTCCTTCACCGCCGTTGATTTCGCTCACTAAATCAGTGTCTAGCCAAAATTGCGATCGACCCGATCGAGTCAATCGGGGCGTACTGGCGAGTCTACCGCGAACTGTCACCGCCACTTCTTGAGTGTTACCAACCGCCGGAATCAGTTTGCTGATGTCATTAATTGTCGGTTGGGGCGATCGAACTGCCAAATAAAAGCTAGCGAGAAATGCTGCTAAACCGGCCACTGCCCACACCCATTTTGCTCTCGGCAGCATCTCCAGAAAACTCAATTCTTCCCTCGCATCCAAGCGTTCTTCAACAGTATTTTCTTTTTGTCTGCTGCGTCTTTTTTTAGTGGTTTTGAGAGAATTCCTAGCATACTTTAACAACAATTTAGGCATAGCGAATGCGACGGCTATTCCCAAAGCAAGTATCCCGTATCTACCCCAAGAAACCCCTGTAGAAATCAATCCCAAAATGTAGGCAAGACAGAAAATGACACCCGTTGCTTGATTCATTAATTAATTAATTAGTAATTAGCAATTAGCAATTTTTACCGTCAAAAATAGAGTTTATTTTGCTTTCCAAAGCCTAACAAATTAAGCTCAAAAAATAGAAAAAAATTCGCTTTGATAACCTATTCAGCAGATAAGATTGCACTCATTCGCAAACTATCTTGAAATTATCTGCGTTGATCTGCGTTTATCTACCTTGCATCTGCGGTTGACTTATCAATCAAAGATTTATGCAAGAGGTCTAGTATTTAAATTGTATATCAAGAAATAATCAAACTCTTGTGGGGTGGGCTTTGAGCATCACCCCGAATATGCAATTTAAATCCCCAACAGCTTAGCTTAAATAGACAAACCCAATTTTAAACCGAAAGCCGCGTGCAACACCATAAGTGCTAAAGCCGTCGTGCCCAAATAAGCATGAACCGCGCGCAGGGCTAGCTTATTGCCCCCAAAACCCGTCAGCGAAATCAAGCTACCAACAGCCAGCAAAACTAGCACTCCCGAACCCGTCCAAAAGTGCGGGCTTTCCATGACAGGCTGGTGCTGCATTACCAGCGACAGCAAGCCACCAGTGTAGCCCAAAGCTAGAAATAAAAACATCCACGGTGCTAGCTTACGATGATCCGATCGACTTTTGAGCGCGACATCCTTATCGGCAGCCAAACGTCCCTGCCATCCCGTATACCCAACGAAACTGCCCATTGCCACAACCACAATCCCCATCATGACAGGATGTCCCCAATGGGTAATCGGTTCGGGAATTCCCAGACTGCGAAATTGGCTGGCGATGGGTTCTAGAACTTCGCTTACATTTACCATTTGATTTTGATTCCCAGCTTGGCGATAAAATTTTTCGGACTAATTATTAAAATATTATAAAATACTTAGTATGGCAACTGCGATCGCACACTTCAAAGAGCCGTTTAACCAGACCGCAAAACATTGCCCAGAAGCCTATATTTACACAAAACTTAGCCGGCTAAAGCCGGCTGTGAGATTTTTACAGCAGTGATGCTGTTTCAAGTTAGTTGTTAGTTTTATCCGCTAAATAGAAAAGCAAAAAACAAACGTAATTCGTCGGCACGTCACACCCCGAAGGTGCTTTTTACCAAATCTTCACAGCCTCATCCTCACTCTGGATGTTAAATTTTACTTGCCTACTCAAAGTTAATTTCAATTCCTTGACTTTGGAATGCCAAAGAGGGAAACTAACATTGGAGCTGACGAGCAGTGGCACTTCCAGATTTTGCCAATCGCTCTCAAGGGAGAGTCAGGAACTCAGGTCTAAAGACACTGAGCTTGTAAGACGAAAGTTGAACCAAGCTATTCTGACCAGCCTAAGTCTTAACTGACTACGTTTTTTGAGTCACGACACCCCGGAATACGAAGCTAGTTCCTTGCTCTGTCATCTGCAATTAAACAGTTTTAAAGTCACTGAAACAGTGTTGCAGGTCTAAAAAGCTCTCAAAACATTGACCGACAAGCTAACATCACCCCGAAAGGGAGGCTCGCTTGCGAGCAAACATTATGCGTACAGGATTGCGAAGCTTGAAATGGCAATTGTCCCATTGAAAGTACATCACAAAAGTACCCCTAGCCAAGCAATCCCAAGGCGGTAATGGAAAGATTCAAGGAGGTTGAAACCGCCGAGCCGTTTTCCTCTCAGGACTAAAGTCTCGCTCGTTTCCCACTTACCGAGTTTTTCTATGAACTACTGCAAAAAAACTAGAGGTTTCAACTCTCAGAATTTTTCTATAAAGTATGCCGTCTGATCGCGCTCAAAAACAGGTACAAGCCTTCGACTTAAGTAGTGAAGACACCCAAATTTTAGACCATAGTTCAAACTCCCAGATTAATCTATGGAGTCAATCTAAAATCTAAAATTTAAAATCGACTAACTTTAGCGCTTAGCCTTCCTCGGAACCGTGCGCGTGCGATCGCTAAACTCGCTGCGCCGTCGCTAAAGTAGCTTCCGAAGGTTGGATATGATACTTTACGAGATTGGCCAGTTCTTGTAACTGACTAATCGCCTCTGCACCTTCAAGTTTCATCAATTCGCGATCGTCCCGCATCTCAGTCCAAGTAATTCCGTAATCTGACACCAAAAACCGAATCAGATGGTTGTCCGTCAAACTGACCATAAATGAGGCACTGTTCATCTGACCCCCGCAAGTGTAGCAGGATGCCAGATAACCCCGACGCTCTAGCACGATCGCCAAAGCCTGAAGGTTCATTACCAAATCTTGGACGAATTTACGGTGTTGTTCTGCAAGTCTCAGAAACACAGTTGTTCTCCTATCACCACGCCGTGTATTTTATACCCAATTTCATGGTTTCTTAATAATTGGGTATTTAGGTGCTGGTTCATTATACGTTTAGTATGCTTTAAAAAAATCGGATTAGCGACCTCTTCAGCTTACTTATACTAGACTAACCGAGTTGCGATCGAAACTAAGTATCACCAGCGACATTTAGCCAAAACACGCTGTCATCCGGGACTCCAGCCAGAAAATTCGCCTACTCTCACGGCTGATTCAGCCCTCGGACAGCCCAAAGATACAAATAACTAATCATAGCAATGAAGTTAGTTAAGTATAATAGTTCAATCGCCCTGGGGATACTCCTCCCAAAGGGTTGTCGTCTGCCGCAAGCTCCGAAAGTCGCCATTTCCCAAGATCAAGTGATCCAGCAGCGGAATCGACAAAAACTGCGCTCCCGCCAGCAACTGCCGCGTCAAAGCAATATCCTCCGGGCTCGGTTCCACACTCCCCGATGGGTGATTGTGCGAGATAATCGCCCGTGTCGCCCCTTGGCGGATGATCTCCCGAAAAATATCCCTGGGATGAGCTAAAGTTTCCGTAGCTGTGCCGATCGTAATTACCTGAGTACCCAGCAGCCGATTTTTCACATCCAGCAGCACCACAGCAAAGCGTTCCTGAGACTGCCACATCAAATCCTGACTTAGCGCATCCGCCGCTGCTTGGGGAGAGTCAACCACCGCCATTTCCGGCGGCCGCGACTGAAATACCCGCTTCCCCAACTCCACCGCAGCCAAAATCCCCGTTGCCTTAGCAGGCCCAATTCCGTGAATCTGCGTCAACTCCTGGACGCTAATGCCACGCAGCACAGCCAGAGGGTCGCGCTGGTGCAAGCTCAACTGATTTAAAATATACTGTCCCAGCCCCACGGCCGAAAGTTTACCTTTTCCCTGACCGGTACCCAGCAGAATCGCAATCAATTCCGCCGTCGCCAAACTTTTCGGGCCACCGGCCATCAGCCGTTCCCGTGGACGTTCACCGGGAGGCAAATCGACAATTCTCAAGCTGTAAGTCATAGATGCACCTTACTAATACAGCGGAAGCTCAGCAATTAGATAATTTTAGCCGATCGATTTCCTGGTTCAAATCAGTACAATCACCGAAAAAATCCCCAGCATTAACCGAGGGTTTTGGCACAGCAAATCTAACCCAACGTTTCGCAAGCGATCGAGTCTTTATCTCGATCGAGCTTAAACGGATCGCCCGGATATGCCTCTAACACTCGCTGCGCTTGGGCTTGAGTCGCAAAATCAGAACAGTTGCAATCCGAGTTAACGTAACTGGGAAAATCCGCACTTTTCACCTTGGGTTTAGAAGACTCGTAGTTCACTTTCTTGATATCTTTCTTTGGCTGCTGTGCATCAAGAGCAATCTCTGCGGTTCGTTCAACAGATTTGACTGAAGATGGCAATTTGCGATCGATCTCTGGTTTGACAAGTGCAGGTGCCGCCGCAGAAATTGCAGCTTTCCGTGCTGGTAATAGCGTTTTCACAGTCTCCGGCTGGGGTGTCGGCGCTGCCGAAATCACTGACGGCTTAGGCGTTTGAGATGATATTAGCGGAGTGGTTGGGGCCCGATCCGCCACCGAAACTTGCTGAGGTGGATTCGGTGCGGTGACGCCCACAAGTACAAACGAAGACGCCATCAACCCGCCGTACATCGCGATCGATCGCTTGCGGGTTGGTGCGGCCACCCATTTCGGATTAACAAGGCCCAGAAAGAAGGCAGGGATCGACAATAAAAAGCTTAAGATTAAAAAATTAAACATAATGACCTTAATTCGTGCGCGTCCAAGACTGAGAAGTTAACTTCCTTCTCTATCGGCAGGCCGTAAGGATTCAGGTCTAAGATTGGGGAATTAAAGAAGGCATAAATAAGTCACAAAAATGGGCA
>NZ_JAIGNI010000115.1 GCF_026130175.1 Lyngbya sp. CCAP 1446/10
GCCGCTCTTTCTTTTTCCATATCTTTCTGTGGCATTTGTAAGTTATTCATTTTTTTATTGTCACAATCAATTATTGCATATAATTATATCATAATAAGTGTAGATAATGATTTAGGATTGCTATATGCTAGAGCTTTGAAAGGTCAAAGAGCCCAGGGGCCAAGACCAACTAAACGTGGCAAAAATGTCTCAATAATTGGAGCCATGTCAGTCAATGAAATTTTGACATCGGTTAATTTAATAGGTGGAACTGATGCAATTACATTTGAAGCTTTTATTATCAGAAAACTTGTGCCAAAACTATGGAAAGGTGCTTGTGTAGTGATGGACAATTGTTCTATTCACATGGGAGAAGAAGTGAAAAAAGCGATCGAAAAGAAAGGGGCAAAATTAATATACTTATCACCTTATTCACCAGATTTTTCACCAATTGAAAATCTGTGGTCAAAACTTAAAATTATTCTCCGTTCTATCAAAACTACTAATTATCAAGAATTAGCCAAAGCCATAGATTTGGCGTTCAGTCAAGTTACATCATCAAATATTTTTAACTGGTTTACACACTGCTGTTATTGTACCTCATCTTTGTGAGAAAGGCTATACGAACTTTTAACGCAGCTAAATAGTATTCAATCGCTGTTTCCAGATTATCTGCCTTTTCTCCCCGTAGTCTGTCCTTGTAAATATCCCCCAAATTATGCTGAATTCTTGCCCATTCATAGTCATCTCGCTCGCGGGGATAGACTTCTGAGGCAGCTTTGTAACATTCGATTGCTTTTTCAATATTTTCTGCTTCTGACTCTTTAATTCTGTATAAGTAGGCAAGTCCCAAATTCATCTGAATTGCTGCCCAGCTTTCGGAATAAACTGTTCGACTACAGACTTCTAAGGCTGCTTCGCAACACTCTTTTGCCATTTCAATATTTTCTATTTTTGAACCATGAATTCGCTCTGTGTAAACAACTGCCAGATTATTAAGAATTCTTACCCAATCTTTAGGGAAATCTTTGCGGGAGTAGACTGTTAGTGCAATCTGATTACCTGTAAGAGCAATTTCTTGATTGATTGCTCGATTCCCTAGTGGAAACTTCTGAATTAATCTGCTAAAAGCAGAAATAATTGCTACAATACCTAGCTGTCTTTCTAATTCTTGATTTTTTAAATATTTGTCTGCATAAACTTTCAAAGTGTACATAAAATCTATATTTAATTGATCCTCCTTTCCTACCAAAAAAGAATACACTTCTTCTTGATTGCCATTGCTTCTTTCAGTTAACGATAATACTTCTAATAAAAAATCAATACAAATGGTAAAGGTCACAGCACCAGTCTGAGTAGCCAGTTGCTCCGCTATATCTTTCAAAAACTCTGCTGTACTTTCATATCCTTGGGTAGTAAGCTGTTCTACTACTTGCCTCATCGTATGTACCAATCCACCATCTATCAGTTCTTGATTGGCGTTCAAAATTTCATTTACCTGGGTGGGATAATCCAACAGCATACGAATCAGAGTCAAGTAAGCTTGAGTGCGACTATCATCCATTGGGAATTACCTTCAAATTTATAATGCTTGATTATAGCCCCAACACAGGCAACTTCCCCTGAATTTTCAAATGATTTAATCTGACTCACCGAGGGGAATGTGAGTTACCCCCTGGATGATTCGGCAGTTGAAACCGCAGCTACATAAACGAAATCCGCCTGCGCGGACTAAGAGATAACAGACTCTCGAAACTTGTCAACCCTCTTCTTAGCTGCTATAGTGTAGACACTCTGTATATACATACCTGAAAAAGGTGAAATTATCAGAGTAATATCACTAGCTAGAGGATCGGGATATGGTTGCAACGATCGCTAAATGGGGAAACAGTCTTGCTGTTCGGATTCCACAGCATTTAGCTCAAGAGATTAACTTAGCAGAAGGTTGCCAGGTGCAGCTTGTGTTGATAGATGGTAAGCTGACGATTCAGCCGATAAATCGTCGGCGGTATTCGCTTGAAGAGTTAGTTGAGGCGATTACCCCAGAAAATATTCATAATGAGATTGATAGTGGAGTTGCTGTGGGGAATGAAGTTTGGTGACACAATCAAATCCCTACATTCCGAGTCGAGGCGATATCGTTTATTTAGACTTTGACCCAACAAAGGGACACGAACAAAAGGGACTTAGACCTGCTTTTGTGCTGTCGCCTCGTGCTTACAATGAGAAAAGCTCCTTAGCTTTATTTATGCCGATCACAAAACAACAAAAAGGGTATCCTTTTGAAGTTCCTCTACCGACTGGATTGAAAGTTCAAGGAGTAATTCTTGCAGATCAAATCAAGTGTTTAGACTGGAAAGTTCGCGGTGTTCGATTCGTTGAGTCTGTATCTGAAGATGTAATTGAGGAGGTGCAAATCAAAATTGAGCCATTGTTACTGTAAAAGCGATCGGCGATCGCGGATGATATTGAGGATATTTTTTTTCCAAATAAGCTGCGATCGCTTTTTTCCGATTTGCCCTTTCTGACAAACCGGGCGGCGCATCTTCTAACAGATGTTCGGGATGTCCCCCACGCCTTTCTACAATAGTTTGACGCGGTTGTAAACTCAGCCAGCGATCTTTAACTAAGCTTTTAATTAATTCATCGCTTGTAGTTTTCTCCATTCCTAGAATTTCTACTAAATAAGCTTCCGTTTCCTTGTCCAATTCTATACTCAGCATGACAACCTCCGAATTAATTACACTAAATTATACATTCTCCTAAGCCCTGCTGCTGATATTATTGTATCCATTGACGATATTTTGGAGTCAGTCTGTTATCAACCCACCACACGCAATCCTCCCCTTAGCCGATCGACATCACGGGCTAGTCCATACATTGCTTGAAAGTCACGTTCCTCAATAATGCGGTACTGTCCTGTTTTTGTCTGGAGGGTAGCAATGACACCATTGGCGATCGAACTGAGTGCTTCTGCGCCCTGCAAACGAAACTTCTCAAACGATGTCCAATTTGCACCGCTTCGCAACCTAAATTTTTTATTTGTAATCTGCATAGTTTCACCTCTTTACTATATCCTAACGTAAACCCAACGAAAAAACAACGGCTCTTGATTTAGATGGGTTAGGTGGCCAGAAACCGGGTTTTTTTGAGATTCTGCGTTACTGTTGGCAAAAATCGTAAAAACCCGGTTTCTTAGAGGGTGCGCGGGTGGCCAGAAAGCGGGTTTTTTTGAGATTCTTCGTTACTGTCGGTAAAAATCGTAAAAACCCTGACGGAATCGAAATATTTCGCGCGCGCGCGGACACTAGGAATATAACCGCTGATTTTATGCCTCTTAGGGATTAACTGAACCGTATCAATTTCTACCCAATCCCGTGCAAGAAATCGAAATTACCGTTTCCCGCAGACTTTTTGAGCGCATTGATAATTTTCGTTGTATTATCGTAAGGCCCTTCAATATAACAAGGTTTTCCATTACGACCGAATTTCAAGCCAATTTCGCTGGTTGATTCTCCTAAATGAGCCTTCGACTCCTCGAAATCGCGATGCGGTTCAAAGCCTAATTTTCGGGCATAGGCGATCGCACCCCAAACCAGGGCTTGTGCTTGCTCTAAACTAATCTCCTCGTACTCTTGCCCAAACTGCGAGTAACAATGCCCAACGAGATTTTTATATTGGCTATCGTTGCAGTTACGTGGCGGCATGACATCCTTAACTCCCAAACACCAGTAATCGATCAAATAAGAGGCCGCAACAAAACGATTGTATCCCTTGGAACGGGTAACCATCACTAAACCCAAACCGCTCGTTTCAGAGGTTTCATTCCCTAACAACACCTTCGCAAAATTTACATCCACGAGACATTGAGCAACGGGCAATAACTCTCCTTTTTCGGCGCTAGCGAGGGCTGTTTGTTCTGCCTGAGATATCAGAAAGGTACTGACTTCGGATGCTTTCAATCCTAACTTTCGGGCAATTTGTTTGGGCGTTAATTGGCGATCGCGCAGGTTGAGAATCTCTTGTTCTTGTTCGGGTTGCATGGTTTTTTTACTGCTGTCAGGGCAGGGTTCGATCTGAGTAGATTATTGTATCGCGATCGGGCGCGAAAGTACAGATTTACTTTGGTGACGAGTGACGAGAAATCGGATTTTTGCGACAAACTTCGTAACATTGCAAATATTCAGGAAAAAACCCGGTTTCTTAGATGGTGCGCGGGTGGCCAGAAACCGGGTTTTTTTGAGATTCTTCGTTACTATCGGCAAAAATCGTAAAAACCCGGTTTCTTAGATTGTGTGCGCGTATCCGGCCGATGAAGGACTGAAGTCCTCACTACGAACCTAGTTTTGGGCTAATTTCGGTGGCCGCCCCATTAAGCCGGTCATCAAGCGCAACGATACAAATCGGACTGGGGAATTGTTCGCAAACACCACAATCCTAAGCGGCGAAATGCGACTATTGGCAGCCAAGTATTGGAAAATAATCTATCTAGGAAATCGGTAAATCCTAACACGATTAAATTTTCTTTTTTGCGCCAGTTGTGATACTACCGTTTCAAGACTCGTAAATCGCCGATATCTTCACCTTTTTCGTGGGCTTGCTGCAAGATTTGGGCGATCGCCCTTTTATCAAATCTCAGGGCGATCGTCTTTGTTACGGTAGTGATAAATATGTAGTGATTAGATATTCATTGGCTCAAAACATAGTTGTAATGATGGAT
>NZ_JAIGNI010000116.1 GCF_026130175.1 Lyngbya sp. CCAP 1446/10
CTCTAGGGGGATTAAATTGAAAAATTTCTATTATAGCATAGATTTTTTTTGCAAGAGGTCTAATAGCTTATAAAGATGCTCCCATTCCCGAAGCTGCACTGCTTTTAAGGTCTAAATTTCGGCGGCTTTTTGAAACTCCAAGCGGCTATGAATTGTTGGATGAACGCAAACAATTAACTGCGACAAAAGTATCGGAGTTGCTGAGAGTTTTAGAGCATCCTGAATTACCTTTACACAATAATCCGGCTGAGTTAGCTGCCAGAACTATGGTGCAGCGACGTAATATTAGCTATGCAACTCAGACGATTGAGGGTACTCAGGCATGGGATACTTTTATGTCTCTTGTTGCTACTACTCGTCAGTTGGGAATCAGTTTTTTTGATTATGTCCGTGACCGAATTTCTCAACTTGGAATTATTCCCTCTCTATCTACTATTATTCGCTCCAAGTCTTCTCTTCATCCCTTGGGCTTGTCTTGGCAACTAGAATAACTGCTACCCCTACTTATTGAGCCGATACATAGATTTCATGTGACAAAAATGATTCATGAGGAATTAAATCAGTCGAGAATTGAGCAAAAAAAGGCAGCATTATCGCTGAAAGCGAAAGAAAAAGCTAAATTATTGGATAGTTTAAAAGGAAGTAAATATACATTATTGAAAGCAGAAAATAAGTTATTTGACGACGATAAAATAAAATTAAAACAAGTAAAAGATGCTTCACTAAGAGTAGGAGCTATGCACACTTTAAAAGAAGAGTTTCACTCTTTATTTGAAAAAAGCAATAATTTGGGTGACGGGATATTAGAATTAACAGATTGGTTGAAAAAAGCACAACCATACTATAAAAAAAGTGTAGAAACAATCAAAAGATGGTTGGGAGAGATTGTGGGCTATTTTGAAGAAAGAACAACAAATGGGATAGTAGAGGGAATTAATACTAAATTAAAGCTATTAAAAAGGTGTGGTTTTGGATTTAGAAATTTGAGAAATTTTGAAATACGGGCATTACTTTTTTGGCATTTTCCTGAAAAATTAGCACAATAAGAAATGAAAATTTAATAACATCAGCGATGTATAATAAGTAAATGAGTGAATATAAATAGGTTCATGTTTCGGTAGGGATGTCAAATATTATACCTGCTTGGTTCTTCTTGTATCGCCCATGATGTGTTGACTTGAATCATTTATTACTAACTTAATTTATGTATTACTCAGACGAAATTACTGCTTTAATGCTCAAACATTATCAGTCTTTATCTGAAAAAGATCAAAGAAAATATGCAGCGATAGAAGCCGTAAAACTTGGTCGTGGTGGAATTATTTACATGGCCCGAGTTTTGGGAGTAGACAGGAATACCATAGCCAAGGGCATTAAAGAGTTAAAAAGTGAATCAGAACACAGCAGGAATCAACAGAGAATTCGCCGACCTGGAGGAGGAAGAAAAACTAGGGATTCTCAGATACCTGATTTAAATGAGCGTTTTTTAGAAGTCTTAAAAAACCACACAGCCGGAGATCCAATGTCCGATAAAATTCAATGGACAAATCTTACGCATCAACAAATAGTTGAAGGTCTGAAGGCTCAGGAAACAATAGTCAGTACCACAGTCGTTCAAGAACTGTTAAAAAAACATGGATATGTGAAACGCAAAGCTCAAAAACAACAAACAACCGGAGTCACAAAAAATCGTAATGAACAATTTGAAAATCTTGCCAGAATAACCGCTGACTATGAGTTACGTGGCAATCCAATTGTTAGTATGGACACCAAAAAGAAGGAATTTATTGGAAATCTCTATCGAGCAGGCAGTCTATATACTACCGAAGTTGTTACGACAGCTTAACTATGATTTTTGGAGTCTAGCTGACGGAAAAGTAGTACCTCATGGAATTTATGATCTGCAACATAACCGAGGATATTTAAACCTGGGAATCAGTAAAGAAACGAGTGAATTTGCTTGTCAATCGATTAAATTATGGTGGATCAATTACGGAAAATTTATCTATCCTCAAGCCGATTCAATTTTAATAAAATGCGATGGAGGTGGCAGTAATAATTCTAATCATCATATCTTTAAATCAGATTTACAAAAGTTAGTTGACGAGCTAGGAATAGAAATTAGAATCGCACACTATCCTCCCTATACATCGAAATATAATCCGATCGAACATCGGGCTCTTCCGTACTTATTGTGCTAATTTTTCAGGAAAATGCCAAAAAAGTAATGCCCGTATTTCAAAATTTCTCAAATTTCTAAATCCAAAACCACACCTTTTTAATAGCTTTAATTTAGTATTAATTCCCCCTACTATCCCATTTGTTGTTCTTTCTTCAAAATAGCCCACAATCTCTCCCAACCATCTTTTGATTATTTCTACACTTTTTTTATAGTATGGTTGTGCTTTTTTCAACCAATCTGTTAATTCTAATATCCCGTCACCCAAATTATTGCTTTTTTCAAATAAAGAGTGAAACTCTTCTTTTAAAGTGTGCATAGCCCCTACTCTTAGTGAAGCATCTTTTACTTGTTTTAATTTTATTTTATCGTCGTCAGATAACTTATTTTCTGCTTTCAACAATGTATATTTACTTCCTTTTAAACTATCCAATAATTTAGCTTTTTCTTTCGCTTTCAGCGATAATGCTGCCTTTTTTTGCTCAATTCTCGACTGATTTAATTCCTCATGAATCATTTTTGTCACATGAAATCTATCTACTGTTACATCAGCATTCGGGCAAATCTTTTTGACTAATGACTTATAATTACCAGTCATGTCCATACTTACTTCTTTGATCTGGCTTAAGACTTTTTCTCCCCATTCAAGCATCTTTTTTTTGATTGCTTCTTGTTTTCTTTCGGCAACTAAGCCTATTAATTTATGTGTTTATAAATCTACTAATACAACTATAAATTTTCCTTGCCCTTTTACTAAACTAATTTCATCTATGCCGAGTTTTTGTAAGTTTTGTACATCAACAGGTAATATTTTATTCGCTACAGTCTTTACCATTGACCAAACTTCTTCTTCTGTTAATTTATTGTTTTTAGCCACGTTATTAATGTCACTATGGACAACTTGTTCAGTAATACTTTGTGCATATCTATTCGTAAAATTTTTGTATCCGCTCAATAAGTTGCGGTAAGCATTAATTTTTCGGAATTGTAGAATTTTAATTTAATTGTACAAATATCTTAATTCAGATCCAAAAATCTCGCATTTTCTGGCTGCTAAATCTTGATTAAAATAATGTATTATCGTAAGGATTCAGGTCTTTGATTGGGGAACAAGAGAAAGCATGAAAAAGCCACAAGAATGGGCAGATATAGCATCACGGAAAAAAGCTATAGCGCTTTTACCCTGAAACCGACAAGTCTGAATCACAGATAACAAATCAGCAGTTTGTTCAAACCGAGACATTGACCGGGAGCCCCCAGATACCTTACGTTTAGTCACGGCTAATCGCAAAGAACGTTCTGCCAAATTATTATCAGGAGGAATGGATGGATGGTCTAAAAAGTACCACCACTGTTGCGCTTTCTCACGCAACGAGCGCAGTAACAGTCCAGCAGCATGACCAACATGACCTTGCCAAGTATTTAACAATTCTGCCAACCTGGTCTTAAAGTCCCTTGCCCAAGTGTGATAATCAAGCTCTTCAGGGTGTTCCCGCCATTTTCGATGTTGTCGAAATGCCTCATCAATTAATTCCAAAAATGCAGAAGCGACGACAGTGTTATTACCGTGGCCCATTTGCAAAACTTTCTTAAAATGTCGCCGTAGATTGGCTAAACATTTCTGCTGCGCTCCCACAATCACACCGTTATAGACGCTAAAATCATCGGAACTCAACACACCAGCAAACTCGTTCCCCAGCATTGTCTCTAATTCGGCTCTACTGCGAGTGTCTGCGGCATGAAACAGGCAAAAATCTTGACCTGTGGCTGTCCACAACCATTCTTTTACTCCCTTGACACACCACGGAGTTTCATCGACATGGACGTTGGCTTGCAATGGTGCCCATTTCCATAGCTCTTCAACGGCAGGCTTTACAGCATCAGCTACCCGCGCATTCGTTGCTTGTAAAGTACCGATCCCAATTTCAATTCCACCTAATTCCCGTAGAAATTCTTGTTGTTTTTCATAGGATATGTGCCCATAATTACCTAACCAGCTCAATAATGCTTGTAGGTCGATGCTTAAGTCTTGTCCTGGAACTATCCCGGATGCTGGTGCACCCATCACCATTGCTCCGCATTCATTACATTGACATTTGACTCGTTGATATTCCACCACTTCAATTGGTAAGGCTGCTAAACACACTACTTGTTGCTTGCTATAACCAATCGCATCACTTAATTCTCTGCTACCACAATGCTCACTCTTAGTCCGGAGTGCTGATTTGATATCTATCTACTCGCCCAAAATCCTTTTCGGGTTTTACCGATATGTCCCGGCTGTCCTCCTGGTTTGCGCTTTGCCTCGGACTCTGACTCTTTTGAGTTGTCAACTTTGGCTGTCTCTGATTTCTGTATCAGATCGCTCGATGGTGGTTTCGATGATGTTTTACTATTGCTGGGCTGTCTCTCTTTGAGGTTTTCGAGCTCTTGTTGTAATTTTTCAATCAGCTTTTGTTGGGTTAGCACAATTTTGACCAGATCCTCACGGCTCAACTGGTCAACTATTTCTAATTTTAGTGCTGCTGATAACTCTGGCTTTTCGCTCATCTGACTACATTACCATATTTTTCGGCTCTGGATGAACTATTTTTTACCTGAATCCTTACGTATTATCAATCATGAAGTCAAGGATATTACAGTCTTTTTGGAACAGTCACAATTAACAGTGGGGTGACACTTAATAAAGGAATCAAGTTCCGATAATTCAAAGCAGTTATCTTTTTTTAAACTTCTTCAATAATCCCAGGACACACCGAAAGAACAAAGCGAAGATTGTTCGCGAATAATCATCCCCAGAGCTGGAATATTTCCCCGGTGAGAAATACTAAAGTGCATATATTCAAAAAAGCTAATTCCTAATTTCCTAGTAGTCGCAACCAGAGACATGAAAATATCCATCGCCTTAGTTCCTTCACAAGTTTGAGTCGCATAGCTGATATTTCGTCGCTGCACCATTGTTCTGGC
>NZ_JAIGNI010000117.1 GCF_026130175.1 Lyngbya sp. CCAP 1446/10
TCAGGGTGAAAATATCAGGAGCGCAATGGAATATTGAGAGCGTTCCCTCTATCCTTTCTCTTCGCTGTGCTTATCTCAACGGTCAACTTTCAATTTGATGTATTTGCCAAAGTGAGATGCACCCAGAAATTAGAAATTGTCGCATTAAACAGAGAAAATGCCCGCGTTCGCACCTTACCACTCGACGGTTTAGGTGCAGCAGCGGGCGAAATACTCAGAGAAAAAGGTTTACTCGAACCGGAGAAATGGGAAACTCTGATTAACATTTATCGAGGCAATCCCTTCTGGTTAAAAATAGTTGCAGCCATGATTCAAGAATTATTTAGCGGGCGAGTTGCCGAATTCTTGAAATATAATACGCTATTCTTGGGAGACGAATTGAAAGCAAGATTGCAGCAGCAGTGCGATCGCTTATCAGAATTAGAGAAACAGGTAATGTGCTGCATCGCGAATGAAATCGAGCCTGTTTCTATTTCTCAAATTATAGAGAAGGTGCAATTATCGCCCGACAATTTATGCAATGCGCTGCTATCTTTGGGAAATCGAGCATTGATTGAAAAAGAAGAACAGGATCATCAGGCGCTGTTCAGTTTATCGCCAGTGATGAGACAATATGTGAAAACTGAATATTGTCGCGAGGGAATTGCTACATAGAAATTAGCGGATCTCATAGGTAGGGAAACGGCATTCCCGTGTCCGGCGGGGAGTTATGCAAATTACACATAATTCATAGGTAGGCAAACGGCATTCCCGTGTCCGGCGGGGAGTTATGCAAATTACAGATAATTTATATATAATCAATAACTATAGCAATACTTTCTAGCATACCTGGAATTGTATTTATTTGGCAGCCCTGAAATCAAATTTTTCCAGTTTCCAACTGTATTTTTTTCGGACAAATATCATCATCGTACCAACCAGTCAAAGCCACCGCCAAAGCATCCGCCGCATCATCAGGTTTCGGAATATAACCCAACTCCAACTCCCGCGCCACAGCCTCTTGCACTTCCGATTTATCAGCATTGCCGCGGCCGGTCAAAGCTTGCTTAATTTGAGCAGGCGTAAACTCAAACAGCGGCACTCCGCACTGAGCCAATACTAGCGTCAAAACGCCTCGTGCTTGAGCTACAAGTATGGTATTTCCCATTTTGTAAAAAAACAGTTTTTCGGCAATTGCCAAATCTGGTTTTACCTCGTCTATTACCGTGTGCAAATCTTCGTAAATTGTTTTTAGGCGCTGTCCCATTTCCTGCTTTGGCGTTGTTTTAATCACGCCACAATCAATCAGGGAAACGCTATTTTGGTCTTGTTTACCTGGGATGATATGACAAGAAATCGCGCCGTAGCCTAGATTTGCCAAGCCCGGATCTAATCCTAAAATTCGTGTTTTCATTCACATTTATTGATTGTTTGTCTCATATCAAATCCGATTAATCGCACCAGAAAAGCTTCTGTACAGATTCTCACTTCCCAATTATTCCATTCTTTGATCTAAGATCCGGTCAGGTGTTGTACATTTAAATTGTATATCTTGATGACCATCACAAATCATCCAATCCTCTCCCGGAATCCCCTTCTCCCCGTCGGGTCATCGATCGCCATATACAATCTAAAATATCGCTTCGCTAACGTTCCTATCTTCGGAGAAAAAAACACTAACCCAAGCGTATTACATGATATAGTCATTTTTCATCGCAGCCTGTTTTCTTTTTTACCGTGGTTTTTTTTGAGTTTTTAGCGCACTATTCCATATAACTCGGTCATGTAACTGTGTCACGATCTTTTTCAAGATGCTATCTTCACACCACTGCTTGTAATGCCAGAATACAGCCGACTGCAATCTTAATCTGTAATGCTAATATATCGAGGCTGATACTTGATTCGCTCGATCCAAGATTGAATTTCCGGAAACCGCGTCAAGTCAAATCCGCCTTCCCCAGCAACGTGAGTGTAAGCAAATAAACCTATGTCAGCGATAGAATAGCGATCGCCCACAAAAAAGTCATTCTGTTCTAAATGCTGTTCCATCACCCCCAAAGCAGCATAACCCGGTGCTTGTTTTTGTTGCAATGCTGCTTGATATTGCTCAGCTTTCCCTGTCAAATACCAAAAACGAGAAGTTGCAATAAAAGGTTCATGGCTGTACTGTTCAAAAAACAACCACTGCATCACTAAAGCACGTTCAAATTTATCGCTGGGGAAAAACTCAGTTCCTTCACTCAAGTAAAACATAATCGCATTCGATTCAAAGAGCAACTTACCCGGTGCAATCTCTAAAACCGGAATCCGCCCGTTAGGGTTTTTGACCAGAAATTCGGGTGTGCGACTTTCTTTTTGGAGAATATTAATTGGCGTGCGATCGATCGCAAGATTGAGCTGCGTTAAGAGCAAGCGAACTTTATAGCAATTACCCGATGGGGCATATTCGTAAAGCTTGAACATGAGTATTGAGGAGATTTTAATCTCTTAAATTATCTCATGATTTAGATAATTTAGGCAAGATTAGTTAACAGTTGTTTGCTAATATTATACTAATTCTGAAATATAGTGCTACATATAGATTGTTTTATGCGATCTGTCGGGATACCGCATTGCCTTGTTCTTCTGGAAATCTACGAGTTTTAATGATTGGTATAAGATTATAAATTGTAGCAACATTTTTGGGGATTGGTATTATTTTGGTGATTTTTGGCGATCGGCAAAACCAGCAACTTCTCCCAGCGTATAAAGCGGCCTGCCCTTCACCTCCTCATAAATCCGCCCAATATACTGGCCCAAAATCCCAATACTGACCAACTGCACCGCACCCAAAAAGAAAACCGCCATAATTATAATTGTCAAACCACTTAATCCCGAACCCGGAGAGAAAAGACGCCAGTACAAAACCAGAAAAGCCATTAAAACAGACACCAAAGCCGAAAATAAACCCAAATAAATCGACAGTTGCAAAGGAACTTTTGAAAAAGAAACTAAACCGTTCATCGCCAAAGCAAAAGATTTGCTAAAGGTATACTTAACCTCGCCAGCAAAACGCGGATCACGTTCAAACTTAACCGCAGTTTGTTTGAAACCAATCCAAGCCCGTAGTCCCCGAATGTAGCGATTGCGTTCGGGCATAGCATTGAGCACATTCACTACGCACCTATCCATTAAACAAAAATCGCCCGTATCTATGGGAATATCAACATCAGCAAGATTCCGCAAAATACGATAATACATATAAGCTGGCAACCGCTTAAACCAACTTTCTTGACGGCGTTGAGTGCGCTGGGCGTAAACAACTTGATACCCGATCCGCCACTGTTCTACCATATCTAGAATTAGCTCTGGGGGGTCTTGCAAATCGCCGTCCATGATGACGACAACTTGACCACTAGAAAAGTTTAAGCCAGCAGTTACAGCTATTTGGTGGCCGAAATTGCGGGCTAAACTGAGGTAACAAATTCGCGAGTCTTGTTCGTGCAATTCTCGCAAAAGTTCCAAAGAGCGATCGCGGCTGCCATCATTGATTAAAATTAATTCTACTGGGCCGTCGAGGTGCTCCATCACCCCGCTAATTCGTCTATACAATTCAGGGAGGTTTTCTTCTTCGTTATAGATGGGAATTATCAAGGAATACTTAGGTGTATGGTTCATCGCAGTTTTTGGTAGATCGTATTTTCAATTGTCAAATCAAGAGTCTATTTTTTGCCGAAGGCACTGGCGGCTTCTAGGAAAAGCTTCTGCACGTAATTTCGCTCTTCTATCCCGACAAAGATAGCCCACAAAATATCAGCGTACCAACATTTATATAATTTATTAAATAGGAAAAATTCAAGGCAGTATAAAACTGACACCAGCCAAGCGAAAATATCTGTTATCATAGATGTTTGGTCGGACTAAAAAATTTACAATAATCACCCATAGATTCAAAATTGTATGACAAATTCCAATGATCTTTGGCAAGCAAATCAAGACTTAAGCGAAGCTTGTCTCCAACATCCGTTTGTCAGAGGCATTGCTGACGGTAGCCTAGCCCAAAATAGTTTTGCATATTACGTTGCACAAGACGCATTTTTTCTGAGAGCCTTCGCTCGTGCTTACAGCATTGCTGCGGCCAAAGCACCAGACTGGGAGGGATTTGAAATCCTCCACAATCTCGGTAGCGGTGTTTTAGAAGAACTTGGCTTGCATCAAGGATATGAAGCGAAATGGGGTGTAAACTTGTCAGAGGCAAAACCGGGAATCGCTACCAGGCGCTACACGGATTTTTTATTAGCGACAGCCTGGGGAAGCGGTGTAGGTTTGACTGTAGCGGCGATGACTCCTTGCTTGCGGTTGTATGCTTTTTTGGGACAGCAGTTAGCTAAGCCTAAAATACCGGAACACGCCTTGAGCGAGTGGATTTTTACCTATATAGCAATCCTAAATCATTATCTACACTTATTATGATATAATTATATGCAATGATTGATTGTGACAATAAAAAAAATGAATAACTTACAAATGCCACAGAAAGATATGGAAAAAGAAAGAGCGGCG
>NZ_JAIGNI010000118.1 GCF_026130175.1 Lyngbya sp. CCAP 1446/10
CCGCATTGCACGCAAATGTGGTTCTGTTTTCCTTTTTTCTTGCCATTTTTACGGATATGGGTTGATTTACATTCGCTTGCGTTGCATAAATTATTCCTCCTATTCATACTCTAACTCAGCAACGCCAAATTTTTGATGATTTGTGCAACAAAATCTTGAAAAACTTTCTTAGCTTTCTCACCCTTATAATGACGCTTCAGAAGCTCTTTGTAGGAACGCTTAAATTTATCAGATGGATTAATCCGAAACACTGCTCAGCCACTCACAAAAATCATCGGGTGTCATTGCAGGATGATCGCCCGATTTTGCCAAAGCTTCCTGCACAACTTCAACCATTGTTTGCTCGTAATCTGGGTGCTCTCTTTCGATCGCTCCAAGTACAGCATTTTTTAGACGAATTAAGGCGTTGAAGTAGTCAGTCAGAACATCAGTTTCACCACAGATTAGCATCCAAGCTAGTGACAGCCTTGTTCTCAGAGAAGCGAAAAAACCTTGATTACCATCTTGATTGATAATTGAGGCATAAATCAGAGCTTTAAGCAACTCACGCTCCCCATCCGAAAAATCTTCCCACTTATTCTCTACTGCTGTTGCTAGAGCCTCTGTGTTTTGGGCGATCGATCGCAACCTTGACTGACTTACTGTATCCGGTTGGGATATTTGCCTAATTTCATAGGGGTTAATGGTAATTGCAGCGGACATTTTTTGCCTCCGGGCACGATTGCGAAGGGTATAGATTCAGTATAGCAGTGCGATCGATAATTTGTGAATCGGAATCTCACACTATGATATTCTACAAATCGCGATGAGTAAATTCCTGAGCATCTTTCCCGACATAACTCGCAGCAATATGACCGTCTCCAACAACTCGATACTTATAGGTAATCAAACCCTCTAAACCAACAGGCCCGCGAGGTGGCATTTGCTGCGTGCTAATCCCCACTTCTGCACCGAAACCGTAGCGGAAACCGTCAGCAAATCGAGTCGAACAATTATGATAAACTCCGGCTGCATCGACTTGATTTAAAAAAGTTTCGGCGGCTTCGCTGTCTTCTGTGACAATCACATCTGTATGTCGGGAACCGTAGGTGTTGATGTGGTTAATTGCTACTTCCACAGAATCTACTATTTTGATTGACAAAATCAAATCGCTGTATTCTGTAGACCAATCTGTTTCTGTCGCTTCGGCAATATTTTCTAAGATGCGGCGAGTTGGTTCGTCTCCCCGCAATTCGACTTTTTTTTGCTGCAAAGCTTGGGCGACAGCGGGGAGGAAAATGGGAGCAATATCCCTGTGAACTAACAAGGTTTCAATGGCATTGCAGGCGGCTGGATATTGAGTTTTTGCATCTACAGAAATCTCTACGGCTTTCTGAATGTCCGCTGCTTTATCTGCGTACAAATGACAAATTCCATCTGCGTGTCCCAACACGGGAATCCGGGTATTTTCCTGCACGAACCGCACGAAGGAATTAGAACCTCTGGGAATAATTAAATCGACGTATTCATCCATTTTCAGCAGTTCGATTGTTTCTTCCCGCGTGGTGAGCAACTGCACTGCTGCGGGATTAACGGCTGTTTCTGCTAATGCTTGATGTATCACTTTTGTCAAGGTTTCGCAGGAACGGACTGCTTCTTTGCCGCCTTTGAGAATAACGCCGTTGCCCGATTTGATTGCCAAGGATACTATCTGAATTAAGGCTTCTGGACGCGCTTCAAAAATAATCCCTAAAACGCCCAAAGGACAGGTTACGCGCTTCAGAATTAATCCTGCGTCCAATTCGCGATGAATTTGCACAGCACCGATCGGGTCTGGGAGTTTGGCAACATCTCGCACGCCCGCGATCGCACTTTTCAACTTGCTCTCATCCAATTTTAGGCGATCGTACAACGGTTTAGCAATCCCATCCGCCTCAGCAGCCTTGCAATCAGCAGCATTCGCCGCTAAAATATCCGCAGCAGCAGCTTCTAAAGCTTTAGCAATAGCCTCAATCGCTTGATTTTTAGCACCGGCGGACAAAACTGCCAATTTTCTAGCAGATGCGCGCGTTTTTTGGGCAATTTCAATAATCGACATAGCAGTAACTTTTAAATAGTTTTGATTGTTGAGTTTTGAGGTAGTAATTGAATTCGCCCAAATAAATTAGGCGGGCAGTTTTCCATCTTAACAAAATAGAGGAAATTATATATTTTTGTTGAGACTCCTTACCGCGATCCGTACTGACAGGTTAAAACAGTGAAGTATAGATAAAATCCCACCGCGATTACCATTTGTCAATAACCTTTGGAGATTATTATGCCATCTCAAGCTCCTTTACGCAAGGCAGGGCGATCGCCCAAAGCCGGCGTTAAACTGATACAGAAAACTGGCGGAAATCTCGTTTTAGCTTCCGGCGTCACCATCACCCTGCTGTTTGGTATGGTGTTGGCGCTATCCTTAGCCTCAGTTTTGATTCTCAACAGTCCCGATCCAGTTACCGGATTGGCGATCGCACTTCCCATAACTATAATTTTTAACATCGCAGCTTTTTTCCTATCGCCTTACTTGATGGACTTAACCCAAAATTGGCTTTACAATACTCGCTGGGTTTCCCTAGCAGAAATTGAAAGCCACAGTCCCGAAGCAGCGAAAGTTATTCAGAAGGTTTGCAAACAGAACAAACTGACTCAGCCGCGGTTAGGAATTATCGACGACCAAAACCCCACTGCTTTTACCTACGGTTCCTTTCCTAACAGTGCTCGGTTAGTCGTCAGTCAAGGTCTTTTTACCTATTTAGACGACGATGAAATTGCCACTGTTTACGCCCACGAACTCGGTCACATCGTTCACTGGGACTTTGCAGTTATGACCTTAGCTTCGACTTTAGTGCAGATCACTTACTTAATTTACACTACAGCTCAAAGGCTGGGTCGGAAGGGCGGCGACAAAGCTAAAGATGCGGCCGGTACTGTAGCTGCTGTTGCTTATTTATTTTACATCGCCGGTACTTATTTGTTGCTGTATTTGTCGCGGACGCGAGAATATTTTGCCGACCATTTTGCCGCCGAAACTACCGGAAATCCTAACGCTTTATCCCGCGCTTTGGTAAAAATTGCTTACGGTATTTTGGAAGAAGGACAAAGAGCGACGGAACCCAGTCGCTTGTTAGAAGGAACTCGCGCTTTAGGCATTTACGATGCCAAAGCTGCCACTTCTACCGGTACAGCTTACCGGATTGCGTCGGAACCGAAAAAAATTGGGCGAGTGTTTCTGTGGGATATGTTTAATCCTTGGGCTTGGTGGATGGAGTTGAATTCAACTCACCCGCTTACTGGTAAGCGAGTTCGCGCTTTGAGCACCTACGCCGAACAATTGGGCTTGGATGTTGAGTTTGACATGGGCCGGATTGTTGGGGAAGGCCACCATTTGAGCAAGCGGAAATTGTACGGCAATTTTGTGTTCGATTTGCTGCTGTACAGTGCGGAAACTCTGGGATTGGCGGTGGGTTTTGCGATCGGCATTTCGCTGTCTGCTGCGAATCCGATGATGATAGTTGCTTGTCCTTTCATCGGTTTGGGTGCGGGAATTTTGCTCAAAGCTTTGGTGATGTTTCCCAATTACGCACAAGCAGAACAATTGGATGTTTTAACCTTAATGTCTGACCCCTATGCAAGTCCTTTGCGCGGTCAACCTGCGAAACTAGAAGGCGAATTAATTGGTCGCGGCGATGCGGGTTATGCGTTTGGTTCCGATCTAAAACTGCAAGACAAAACGGGAATGATTTATCTACGCTATGCTTCTCGTTTTGGGCCGATTGGTAATTTTCTGTTTGGGATGAAACGGGTTAAAAGTTTGATTGGGATGGATGTTAGTGCTTTGGGTTGGTTCCGCCGGGGTGTCGCGCCTTGGATGGATTTGATTCGGCTTGAAAGCGATAGCGGTACGACGGTTAGCAGTTATCACCGTTTCTGGTCTTTTGTGATGGGGATTGGTGCGATCGCGATCGGTATTGCTTCTCTATTTGTCTTGTTTGCTGCTTAAGATTAGAAAGGACTGAAGTCCTCATTACGAGCCTGGTTTGTAGTGAGGACTTCAGTCCTCTTAAGTCAGGGTTAAGGACTAGAGCGTTAGTGTCAACTTAAGCAATAGACCTCTTGCAAAATAATTTTATGATATAATGGAAAGTTTTGCTTTACTGGATTGAATCCAAAGTCTTAACTTATTTTTACTCTTGCCTTGCTAGAAACAGGATAAAATACTAGAAACTTATATT
>NZ_JAIGNI010000119.1 GCF_026130175.1 Lyngbya sp. CCAP 1446/10
CGCAAAACTCTTTGTTATTCTAAATGTGAGGAAATGCTGAAGCATTCTATTAAGTTATTAATACATTACTTGAAATTTGACGATATTCCCATTCCTGGGGCATCCATACCTTGATTCAGCAACGCCCTTTTTTTCAAACTTAAGGCTAAACTTAAACTTTAAAAAAATAGTACATACTATAGCCAGTATGGGTTTTAGGTATTTAATCATGAATAAAACTGTCCGAAGTATTGGTCAATAGATGAGGAAAAAATGTGATTTATCGTCATAAGAGTGACAGTGCATAGATATAGAGAAAAGCCCTGACTTTGCCATTAAAATCTTTCCAGACAAGCGTTATAGCTGCAACTTTTTCGACTTGAATCCTTACGTTTCAAGCTCTGTTTAGCTAAAAACGCTTAAATTTAAACGTGCTTTAATAGATTGCGGATATGTCTATCCAGACTGGCAATCACAACTCTAAAATTCTTAACGTAATCGCACAGCTCGGTACGCACAGAATTACTGAATAGGGCGAATGAGTGAATTTTGGTCCATCTTTTTTTAGCTCAAGTTTCGCTCTTAGGCTACAGATAAGGCTTTTGACGGAATTTTCACCGCATTAACCTGTCCGGTGAACAATCGCAAGCATGGTTTTGGAACAAAAAAGGTGGAGTGGCAACACTCCCTCAACTCTACCTCTCGGCTTTACTCTAGGGCTTGCTGAATAGAACTAGAAGCTTTTACTGCCAATGGTTTCAAGATTTTTAAACACAAAAAAGTGCAAGGTTATGACGTTTTTTGGCTCAAAATCCTTGGATTTCGGTGAAAAATTGTGGAGTAAATTTGGGAACCCATCTCCGAATCTCCCATTTTTCAAGCTGTTTGGCGCCTAGATTCGATTTGTGGGCTTTTTCAGCAAGCCCTACTCTAGAAACCGGGTTTCTTGCTGCGAGCTTTAGTTTCCTGGCGCGACGACTTTTTCTAGTTTCCCGGCATCTGAGCGTAATTCCACCCAAGATGTTTCAAAAATCCGTCTTTCGGCTGAACTTACTGTCCTTTGGCGATCTAGAATATGTAAGTTAGTGCTTACATTAATTGAAATGAGTAGAACGAATCGAAGTGCAGCAGAAACCCGCGATCGCCTGTTGAAAGCCGCGATTGAAGTTTTCTCTACAGCAGGCTACGTTGGAGCGACAACTCGTGAAATTGCTCGTGTTGCAGATGTGAGTGAAGTCACTTTGTTTCGCCGCTTTCAGAGCAAAGAGCAAGTTTTGAGTGCGGTTGCCCACCACATTACAGCATTGCGGACGGAGGCGTTGGCGCATCAAGACGAATGGACTTATGACCTACGCCGCGATCTCCTGCATTATGCAAAGCTCCACGACGAAATGCTGGAGGAGTACGAAGCTCTATTTCGGATGTTTATTGGTGAAGCTCACCGACATCCGATAGAAGCATTGGAGGTGCTTCAGGCATCATTTTTACCGCTACGTGAAAAACTAATTTCCTATCTACAAATCTGTGTTGAACGCGGCAGTATTCGTCCCAATGTTGACCTGCCACTGGCAGTAGATCAATTGACGGGAATGCTGCTCTCTGGTATGATTCGCCGCCATGTTTCTCAAGTAAACCGGGGCTATAGCCGTAAACAATACATCGAAGGGTGTGTGGATTTATTTGTGCGGGGAGTTAGCACAGCAGCGTCTTCTGTAAGTCGTACTTCGTCTCCAGAATGAAGATTCTTGACAATTTTCGTATGAATTTGGCATTTCCCGATTAAAGCACCCTAAACCGTTGCGGTGCTGCGAAGCACCTGTCGGAGGCGATCGCAAAAATAGAGACTAAAAATGAAACGCCCTCAAATACATAGTCATACAACTGAACCAGATTCTATTGATATTCAGGGTTTTACCGATTTGGAAGAGTCTGAGCCTCAACACCAACAAAACGCTCAACAAAACGCTCAACAAAAGCGAGCAAAACCATTAAAAAAATTGAAACAATCTCCCTATGATGCAGCCGGGTACGTGCAGGGACCGCTCAAGTGGGCGATCGCCCTGACGGCTTCTTTAGGAGCCATTCTAGAAGTCATTGATACCAGCATTGTGAACGTTGCTTTAACAGATATGCAGGCGACATTAGGCGCAACCGTGACCGAAATTGCTTGGGTCGTAACGGGTTACGCGATCGCCAACGTTGTGATGATTCCGCTCTCTGCTTGGTTGGGGGACTTTTTCGGCAAGAAAACCTACTTTGTCTTTTCCATGATCGGGTTCACAGCCGCCTCGATGTTATGCGGTTTATCCATCAACCTGCCGGTGCTAGTGGGAGCTCGAATTCTTCAAGGCTTCTGCGGAGGCGGACTGTTGGCAAAAGCGCAAGCGATTCTGTTTGAAACTTTTCCCCCAGCAGAACAGGGGTTAGCGCAGTCGGTGTTTGGAGTTGGGGTGATTTCAGGCCCGGCTATTGGCCCCACGCTAGGCGGCTATCTGACCGATACGTTAGGCTGGCGCTGGATTTTCTTTATCAATTTGCCGGTCGGTATTGTGGCTGTCATCATGGCGATCGTGTTTCTCCGACCAGACTCGAAGCAACACGGACAGAGCCAGAAGAAAGTGGACTGGACAGGAATTGCACTGCTGTGTATTACGGTAGGTAGTTTGCAAGCATTTTTGGAAGAAGGGGAAAAAGAAAACTGGTTTGAATCGGGTTGGATTACGCTTCTGGCGTTTCTGGCGGTTATGGGGCTGTTTTTGTTCATCTGGCGAGAACTCAGCACAAAAGCACCAGCAGTTGACTTGCGCGTTCTGCGGCATAAATCCCTGGCAGCCGGTAGCCTTTACTCTGGTATTTTGGGCATGGGGTTGTACGGAGCCTTGTTTGCTGTACCGCTGTTTGCTCAAGGCGTGCTGAAATTTTCGGCCATGCAAACCGGATTTCTACTCGCTCCAGGAGCTTTAGCGTCCGCCATCATAATGGTTTTATTGGGCAAAATTTCGACTAAGGTGGATGCCCGCATTTTAATTGCGCTGGGAGCCTGTGGAACGGCAGCCGTCATGTTCGAGCTGGCAAAAATCACGCCCCAAACCGGAACAGATGATTTGTTTTGGCCCCTAATCTGGCGCGGTGCAACTACGGTTTTGATGTTCCTGCCCCTGAGTTTGGCAACATTGGGTTCCATCCCCAAAGAAGATGTATCGGCTGGATCGGGCTTCTATAACTTGACTCGTCAGCTCGGTGGTAGTATTGGCATTGCTATTCTGACCGCATTACTGACTCGGCGAGAGGCTTTTCATCGAGCTATTTTGTTGGCAAAGTTAACGCCTTACGATCCAGAAACAACTGAGCGGCTCAATGCACTCACTGGTGTGTTTCAGAGTCGCGGTTCTGATGCCGCAACTGCCCAACAACAAGCCCTCGCCGCGCTCTCCCAATTAGTCAATACGCAGGCAGCCGTTCTATCCTACGCAGACATTTTTCGCTTTGTCGGCATTATCTTTCTCTGCTCGTTGCCATTGCTGCTGTTTCTCGGCAAGGGAGGCACTGGAGCCAAAGCACCTGCTGTTCACTAATTGTTTGATTTTAATTCTGTAACGATGAAGCGGACTTTCGTAGCGGACGAAGCTAGTAAAGTGTTGCAGGAGCAGGATTGCAGCACTACTTCACGGCTTCCTGAACCAGAGCGCTCGAAGGCGTTGGCGAGGGTGATGGCGCTACTGAGCAATCGGGGAAGCAGTGAAGTAGAGCGAGTTATTGAAGCGATCGCCCTGCTGAACACCAGATTGGTCACTTGGATGAGATTTTAAGGGAGGCGGCAATTAAGTCTCTATCCAGAGGGTTGAGGTTGAAAGGTTATGGGAAATGCTGCCGCCAATGGGAGGGCCTGAAGTGCGAAATAAGTCTGTGTGGAAGTGCGATGGCGATCGCCATCGTCAATCAGCTTAAGCTTTTAGGAATGAAAATTTAATAACCTCAGCGGTGTATAATAAATAAATGAGTGAATATGAATAGGTTCATGTTTCGGTATTGATGTCAAATATTATACCTACTTGGTTCTTCTTATGTCGCCCATGAT
>NZ_JAIGNI010000011.1 GCF_026130175.1 Lyngbya sp. CCAP 1446/10
ACGCCGCTCTTTCTTTTTCCATATCTTTCTGTGGCATTTGTAAGTTATTCATTTTTTTATTGTCACAATCAATTATTGCATATAATTATATCATAATAAGTGTAGATAATGATTTAGGATTGCTATATGATTCAAGGCACTACTAAACTGCTCGGAGTAATTGGTCATCCCGTCACACATTCTCTGTCGCCGGCGATGCACAATGCTGCTATTGCTCACTTGGGAGTCGATTTTGTTTACCTCCCATTTCCGGTAAAACCAGAGGATTTAAAGGCTGCGCTTGCAGGATTTGCGGCGATCGACCTTCGGGGATTTAGCATCACGATTCCCCACAAACAAGCCATTTTACCGCTGCTGTCGTCGGTTTCCCCGATCGCCCGATCGATCGGCGCAGTCAACACCGTCTACCGCACTGACAAAGGTTGGTGCGGCACAAATACTGACGTAGAAGGCTTTCTCGCGCCCCTGCAAACCCCCACTTACCAACCTAGGGAGGGCTCCGATTGGAGTCAGAAAGTAGCGGTAATTTTGGGGAATGGTGGCGCGGCGAGGGCTGTTGTGGCTGGATGCGCTCAATTGGGATGTGCCGAGATTCACGTTGTCGGGCGCAACGCCCAAAATTTAGCGGAGTTTCAGCAGAGTTGGGTTAATTCTCCGATGCCCGTGCCGAATTTGCAGGTTCACACTTGGGATAATTTGTCAATGTTAATTTCGCAGGCGGATTTGCTGGTGAACACAACTCCTGTGGGTATGTATCCGCACGGGGAAAAGTCGCCGGTTTCGGCGGATTCGTTCGATCAAATCAACGCAGGTGCGATCGTCTATGATTTAATTTACACTCCGAATCCTACTCAGTTTCTCAAGGATGCGCGGAGGAGGGGGGCTATCCCGATTGACGGACTCGAAATGCTAGTTCAACAAGGAGCCGCCGCCTTGAAAATTTGGCTGGACACAGAATCCGTCCCTGTGGATGTAATGCGCCAAGCCTTGCGGCAGCATTTAGGCTTAGAGTGATGCTATGGGCGATCGCACTAGGGAAACGGCACAGGGCTGTTTCCCTAGAGATGTTAAAAATTCGATCATGAATTCGCGCTAAGCTGGGAATTAAAATATACTTGCGCTGCAACTTATGAAATTTCGAGCTATCAGTCTTTTTTTTGTCACTTGCGCGATCGCAATTTTTAGTTTGGTATACACTCCACCGGCTTGGGCTCTGACACAGATCAAACTTTCAGATCTTTCTTATCGCGAATGTCCGGCAGAAATGGCAGAAGGAACAGTTACCAGCGGCAGTTCTATGGAAGCTAACTGCTTTTTGATTACAGGGAAAGCTGAAAATAGTAGTGGCAAACCTGTTTTTGATGCTGATATTTTCGGACGTATTTATGATGCAGATGAAAATCCGGTGATGCAAAACCGCACTCGCTTGGGATCTATCGAAGAAGTTCCTCCCGGAATTAGCGATTTTCAGCTCAGAATTTCGGTTGCTGCCAATCAGCGAACACCTTTGCAGCTCAAGCAATTTAAAGCTACAGGTTTTAGTGGTGTGGTTCGTCGCTAATCAAACTATTGGAGATTTTAGATTGCTGATTTGAGATTTTGGGTTGGCTGTTGAGAAACTGCGATGCAGTTTTCGATTTCTGATTGTAGATTTTAGATTGTTCAGTTGCTTTCAATTGGTTATATCTAACACAATACAGTTCAGCTCAAACAGTCCAGTCGGGAAAACAAGAGTGAAAAACAGATACTGCGATTGCTTCGTTCCTCTCTTCGGACAACTTCTAACTGAACCGTATTGAGATCTAATGTACAATTAACTCCCCGGCTTTTCAACCGGCGAGTTAATTTAAAAATCTCAAATCTTAATTTTAGTGGCCGGCAGCTAGGTTTGTTAAACAATTTAGCCTATATGTTTAAAAACTTAAGCTTTCCAACTACAAGGCTGTTTGCAAGCTGCTCAAAAGACGGATCAAGAATTCCGAGCCGAACTGAAGGACAAAAAAGGCAATCAGCGGTGAAAAGTCAATCCCTCCTAGGGGGGGGATAATCGAACGGAATAAATTCAAGTAAGGGTCTGTTAACTGACTCAAAATCGAAAACGGGGGGTCGTACCAATTGATATTGGGGAACCAGCTCAACAGCACCCTAACAATCATTAGTGCTACATAGATTTGCACAAATGTGGACAGCGTGGTAGCCAACAGGCCTATGGAATAACTCATATATTGTGCTGAAAGTTTGAGTAAAGTTTACAAACACTTTAACTTTAGCTTTAATTTTAGCATAGCTGGGGGAAAGGGGGAGAGTGAGGGAGTGGCAGAAGAGGAGCATTTTTGTTGTTCCTTGTTCCTTGTCGCTTCCCCTTCGATCGCGAAAAATGAAGAGAGAAATGTGCGACAGTTGGTCGATCGCCCGCATTCTACTCCCAGACTACTCTAAAATCTTTCATAGATTCAGGAGTCTTTGGCGATCGAACCTTCGCTGTTGTGGGCTGGCGCGTTCCCGTTGACATCGCCGAGTTGCAGCCGCACGTCATCAATTGCCTGATTTAGCTGGGCAATTTTATCTTCCAAACTCAGCCTTGCTACTTCCATCCCTTCGGCTTCGAGTTGGCTGGCTTTCCTCTGGCGCATCTTTCTTGCGTTGGCGTCGGAAGGTTCACTCAGCAAAGCTTCAGCAGCGCGCCGCGACAGCACCGCGCCCAAAACTGCCCCCACCAAGCCCCCAACTGCGGCTCCGGCAATAAATCCGCCTGTAAAACCCTCTCGATTGCTCATTGCTCAACTCAACTGCGCGATATTTCCTTGATTTGTCTATTTTGACACTCTCTGGAGCGATCGACCGGGAGATCGTTAATTGCCTGGTAAGGCGATAATTCCGACTTCTTGGTTAAAGCGGATCATCTCCAAAGATCGATCGCCATAAAGGTCTTCAATGTGCTCTAAGCAGCAGTCGATCGCGAAATCGTTCAATTCAGCAGGCTCAATGCCGTACATATCCTGAAACACCCCCTCGTCTACCCGGCAAAAGCGGGGTCGATCGTCATAAATTCCGCATTCTCGCGTTTTCTTGTCAAAATTGATACACCAACCGTCATCTCCGACTAAGCTCAAGTAGGTTCCTAATTCCTCTTCAGATAAATACTCGTCTAAGTCTGGGCGCTCTGTTGGTTCTAGGTAACAACAAGCACCGCACTGCTTTATGCAACGCCAAGTAGTCATAGTTTCGTTCGATTTTAGATTTTAGATTTTAGATTGGGAACACTCCGACAACGGGCATTAATTCCCCGGTTCCCTGTGAATGGGAGGTCGATCGTTCTTTACATTTTGTTGAATTTTGTAAACTTCCTTAAAAAATAGGGCCGATCGCCCGGTAAAATCAGAAGCGGATTTTCTAATCAACAATCTAGACTTAATCAATACAGTAGGAGGACACATGGACTTTATAACCGATCTTTTCAGCGGCCTGGGCGGTGTAAACTACCAACTGATTATTCAGGTAGCTTTACTTGCAGCAGTCGTGCTTTCGGGCCCGATCGTGATTTTTCTATTGGCTGCTAAAGGCGGCGACTTGTAATTGTAGCACGGCTGGCGATCGATGGTTGGGAGTTTTGATTTTTAAATGTGATGCAAAATTCCCAAAGCTCGATCGCCAATTTTCGCTGATTTTCCCTGCTGCACTAGATTTCCGCTCAAATACCGCTATCATATCGTTTCCGGTTGCATCGTCAGGTGATTTAACCACAGAGAACGCAGAGAACACAGAGGGAGATCAGAGAGATGAATAATTCCGATGAACAGAGGATTTGATATCAAATGCCGAGGGCGTGTTTAGCCGTTTGAATCAAATTCTCAAAAAAAGGTAGAGATACATCGACTTCTTTAGCATCCTGACGGGAGTTCCCCAACAAACCGATATGTTGTCCGGGTGCAACAGCCAAAACTTGTCCTTGAGAGTTGCGAATTCTCAATTCCTCTTGAGAACCGGTGGGAGACAGACTGCAAGAATAAGTGCGATCGCAATAATCAAACTCAACTTTTCCAAAAACCTGCCGCCTCGAACTCGCAGCACTTGCAGGCAAACGGACACCCAACAATTCTAACTCAACCGAAGTCCTGCCATTAAAACTATTTTCCCGCAATCGGTAAGCAATATCAACCCGCCGAGGCAAAGGAAAATATTCCCCCCAACGCCAAGCAATCCCCTTCACACTAGCCGAGCCTTTTTCATCTTGAGTTGCAGTTAGTTTAACGTGGCCTCCTTTACCCACAATTTTCTGTTCAGTAATGCAAACATTAGGAGTCCAAAATACAGGAGCCTTATTTTCAATTCCGCAAGGTTCCAAAGCATCAATTTGTCGGTAAAGATCGAGATTAATCTCAGCCAAATCCGCTCGCACATCTACAGAAACCAGCGGCTTGAGGTGTTCCGGCTGCAAACATTGATTGGCAAAAACTGACAGTTGATGGCGAAATTGTTCGAGATTATGGGCCGGCATAGAAAAACCGCCAGCCGCTTTATGTCCGCCAAATTTAGTTAATAAATCCGCGCAAAAATTCAGCCCGTCAAATACATTAAACTCAGGAATTCCCCTCGCCGATCCCCGGATGATATTAGCCGTTTCGCCACCCTCATCCTCAAAAGTACCGATAAAAACGGGTACGCCATAACGTTCCAGCAACCGAGAAGCCACAATCCCGATCACCCCGTGGTGCCAACCGGGTTGCACAACAACTAAAACCCGTTCCTGCTGTAAATTTATCGCACTTTTCTCACACCAGGCGATCGCTTCTTGCTCAATTTCCTGGCACAATTCCTGCCGGCGCTGATTGATTTGTTCGCACTGCATCGCGTTTTTGATAGCCAATTCGCGATCGTCCGTCGTCAGCAACTCGATCACAATTTGAGGGTCAGCCAGCCGCCCCACAGCATTAATTCGCGGCCCCAGCCGAAAACCAATATCTTCAGGCTTTAACGTATTATTAGCTTGACTTTTTGAATTAAAAAGAGGTAAAGTTTCCGCAGTTCCCGCCTGTACTCCGGCCACCTGAATCAAAGCTTGAACCCCCGCCAATTGTGAGTGAGGCAAAAGTCGCAAACCCCGCTTTACCCAGCGGCGATTAACCCCAGTCAAAGGAGCTAAATCCGCAATAGTTCCCAAAGTAAATAACTCTAGCAGCGGATTCACCAACCCGCCAACTTTATTCAAATCTTGAGCCAAAGTAATCGCCAAAACATAGGCAACACCTACCCCAGCCAAACCGCGATAAGGCGAAGATTCCGCAATTAATTTTGGGTTGAGAATAGCATCCGCAGGCGGTAGTTTTGGCGGCAAATCGTGGTGGTCTGTAATAATAACTTTAACACCGAGTTCTCGCGCTCTCGCCACCGGGCCGTAAGCTGCAATGCCGTTGTCTACCGTGAGAATCAGAGCCACACCCTCGGCGTGAAATTCTTCTACAATGCGATCGTTAATCCCGTAACCTTCCCGCATCCGGCTGGGAATAGCATAATCCACCTTCGCCCCCAGAGCCCTCAGAGCTCGCAGCAACAAAGCCGTGCTCGTCATCCCGTCAGCATCGTAATCGCCGCAAATCGCAATTTTCTGCCCTCCCGAAATCGCCTCCCGCAACAATTTGACACTCGCAGCCAAATCAGGAAACTCATCCATTGGCGCGGGCAAAACCAGAGATTCCGGTTCGATAAACCCCTGCACTTCTTCCAAAGAATCGATGCCCCGGTTAATCAGTACCTGTGCTAGCAAAGACGACAAACCGATTTCTGCAGCAAACTGTTCGGCTTGCTGCGGTTGAGGCGAATAAATTTGCCACCGTTGGTTGGGCAATCGGGGAGAATTCGGGGGCAAAGATGTCGGTCGCTCTTGCACGGAAGCTGAGGTCTAAAGATACATCACCAATCTTACCGAATTAAGTGCATCAATCAGTCAATCAATTTTAGATTTTAGATTTTAGATTTTAGATCGATCCTAAAGATGAGTTTTGTGGGTAAAATCCAAAGGTTGTTTGTAGGAAAGCTTTTTTCGGAAGCCCTCACCGCACGCAAATAGGGATACCAGCGCCCGATAGAAGTCGTGAAGAGCCCCAAATTTTAGACTAAAGTTCCAACCCCCAGATTGCATCTGCCCTTGTCCATCGCCAATCGCAAATAGACTTTGGGCGCAGACGACTGATTTAATTTTATGAGGAGAATTGCATGAATGTCGATCGACCGTCTTGGTTTAAAATTGCATTACAGCTTCGCGGCTCCGTCATTCCCTCAATCTGGCCCCGGGTTTTACTGTGCGGCGGCTTTGGACTTTTTATTTCCCTGCTGAACTTTTTGAAATGGCCAGTTTCCTTGCCCATTTTATCTAGTATTGTACCGAGTATTGTGTTGGGTTTACTGTTAGTTTTTCGGACAAATACAGCCTACGAAAGATTTTGGGAAGGTAGAAAACTGTGGGGAACCTTAGTTAATAACGTCCGCAATTTAGCGCGCCAAATCTGGGTGGCAATTGAGGAAAAAGACCCGCAGGATAGCGCTACAAAAAAATCCGCTCTGCGCCTGTTACCTGCCTTCGCAGTATCGATGAAATTGCATTTACGCCAAGAATCAATCAATTCAGAATTAGAGTCGTTGATGTCACCATCTCAGTGCCAAAAGCTCAAGTCAATGAACAATCCGCCGCTAGAAATTGCCTTTTGGATTGAGGATTATTTGCACAATCAGTACGAGCGCAATTGCCTTGATGTCTATCAGTTAACTTCTATGAAGGAGTTGCTCAACTCTATGATTGATGTATTAGGTGGCTGCGAGCGAATTTTGAAGACACCTATCCCTTTGGCTTACACGATTCACCTCAAGCAGCTATTGTTACTTTACTGTTTGGCACTACCCTTTCAAATGGTGAAGGATTTGACTTGGGGAACCGGCCCTGTTGTGGCTTTAATTAGTTTTACTTTGTTCGGGATAGAAGAAATCGGGATTGAAATTGAAAATCCCTTCGGGCATGATACCAATGATTTGCCTTTGGACAATATTTGTGCTGCCATGCAGCGAAATATCGACGATTTAATTACTTTATCTCCTAGCGTTCACGAACAGGTTAAAGACAAGTAGAATTATTAGTCATTAATAAATGTAGGGTGCGTCGCTATTAAAAATTACCGAATAAAATGGATAATTGATCGAGCGACACACCTGTGCGTACAAGATTGAGTCAACAAAGCCAATAATTTGATGACACCTCTTGCATAAATCACGGGATAGATCAACCGCAGATTTTAGGCAGATAAACACAGATAAACGCAGATATTTTTAAGATAGGATAGTGAGTGCAATCTTGTCTATTGTCGCAAAATTTGTTATAAATTGTATGACATTAATTTCTAACAATTAACCGCATCAACCCAGCTACAACCAACAATAAAGGCGTCAGCCAATCTCCCCAGCGCACGTACAAAGTCCGAGTTTTCCGCCGATAAATAGTAGCATCTTGGACTTCGTAGGTATTCAGTCCCGACTTCCAAACCGTCTCGCCGTGAGGATTTACAAAAGCAGAGTACCCCGTATTAGTTGCGATAACTGCCCATCTATCTGTTTCAATTGCGCGCATCACATCGAGGGCGTGATGTTGGGCCAGCATCGGCGGTTTGTAATGGGCATTGTTGGAAGCTGTAATCATAAATTCGCCTCGCTGTGCTGCTTGATATCGGAAATTTTCAGCAAAGGCGGAATCGTAACAAATTCCGACAATGGCGCGGCCAAATGGCGTATCAAACAATTGTTTTGAGTTTCCTGGTATTAAACGAGCATCTAAGGGTGACAGTCGATTTATGATCCCGCCTAATATTTCGTAAAAAGGGATATATTCGCCTAAAGGTACTAGCTTTAGTTTATCGTAGCGACCGACAATTTGTCCCGTTTTGTCGATCGCCAATAAGCTATTAGTGAGACCGTTTTCTTCCTGTCCAAATCCTCCAACCCAAGCCACTACACCGCGTTCGAGAATAGCTTGATAAAAGGAAAGAGTGGAACGCTGATATTCATTTGTCCAAATAAAAGGCAAAGCGGTCTCTGGAATTAACACAGCATCGACGTTTCTGTCTGCTAACTCTTTGTATCCAGCGGTGTAACCTTCCAAAGCGCGCCGCCAGCCCCCTGAGTCAAACTTAATTTCGTTAGGAATATTGCCTTGAATAATCCCAATTTTTAATGCTGTTCCGGCTTCTTGAATTAAGGGGCGATTGTATAAACTCCAGCCGACAATATGCAAAACTAAAAACAAACCCGCAGGCAAAATATAAGCTATCCAATTTTTCCCTCTTGCTTCTTCCTTCTCTCGTTTTCCCTCTTGCTTCTTCCCTCTTGCTTCTTCCCTCTTGCTTCTTCCCTCTTCCTTCTTCCTTCTTCCTTCAATAAAAGCTTCGGCAATTAAGCCATTTACTGCTACAATGGCGGCTGTTACTGTGGCAGGGCCAGAGAGTTGACCGAGGTGCAATATTGGTAAATTGTGCGGGCTTTGGGTGTATGATAGTGATGTCCACCACAGCGAACCTGTACTCCAAATACTTTCTAAGGCGCACCACAAAGCTGTGCCAATTAAAACGCGAGTTATAGGCAAGATGCCTGTGCCACTAATTTTTGGGGAAATCACAGGGAAGATGCCTGTGCCACTAATTTTTGGAATTACGATCGCAAATAGCCACGCCCAAACGGTGACTAATGCGGCTCCCCAAAGGGTGATGAATGTCCAGCAAAAAAGTGCGATCGCCAAACTCGGCCACCAAGGAACACCCAACCAAGTCATGGGGTGTATTCCCATAATCCAAGATAAGGCTAATCCGTGATAGCCAATTCCCCACAGTACGGGAAGAAGGAAGAAGGAAGAAGGAAGAAGGAATAAAAAAGAAGGAAGAAATTTTTGTTTTTTTTCTGTGATTATTGGCCGTTGATAACTGACAACCATAACCCACAGGGGAACTAATGCAATCCATGCCAAGGGCCAAGCATTGAATGGTGCTGTTGTCAATGCCATCGAAATGCCGCTGAAAAGTGCGATCGCCGGGCCTAATATTTGAGATTTATGAACTGCGAGTTTTTCAAATTTAAGCCTGTTAAATATCGTCACTTTGATAATTGCTAAAAATAATAATGCCTAATCAATATATCAGATTAATCAGCCAGAAGGAAATCTCTTAAATTATACTTACCCAAACAAAAAGCGCCCTCATTTGGAGAGAGCGCTTTTTGTTAATCAACAGCTAAATTTAGCCGTTGATGGCAGGAGCAACCATTGCTACTGGGGTGACTTCACCGGCGGCCAAGTCGAGGGGGAAGTTGTGAGCGTTGCGCTCGTGCATTACTTCCATACCCAAGTTGGCGCGGTTGATCACATCCGCCCAGGTGTTGATGACGCGACCTTGGGAGTCGATAATCGATTGGTTGAAGTTGAAACCGTTGAGGTTAAATGCCATCGTGGAAATACCTAAAGCGGTAAACCAGATGCCGACAACTGGCCACGCACCTAACAAGAAGTGCAAAGAACGGCTGTTGTTAAAGCTGGCATATTGGAAAATTAAACGACCGAAGTAGCCGTGGGCTGCAACGATGTTGTAGGTTTCTTCTTCTTGACCGAATTTGTAACCGTAGTTCAAAGATTCGGTTTCGGTTGTTTCGCGAACCAAAGAAGAGGTAACGAGAGAACCGTGCATGGCAGAGAACAGTGCACCGCCGAATACACCAGCTACTCCCAACATATGGAAGGGGTGCATCAGGATGTTGTGCTCGGCTTGGAACACGATCATGAAGTTGAATGTGCCACTGATTCCCAGGGGCATACCGTCAGAAAAGCTGCCTTGTCCGATCGGATAAATCAAGAATACTGCGGTAGCAGATGCCACAGGTGCGGAGTAAGCCACGCAGATCCAAGGACGCATTCCTAAGCGATAGCTCAGTTCCCACTGACGACCCATGTAGCAAAAAATGCCGATGAGGAAGTGGAAAATGACGAGCTGGTAAGGGCCGCCGTTGTACAACCATTCGTCTAAAGAGGCTGCTTCCCAGATGGGATAGAAGTGAAGCCCGATCGCATTCGATGAAGGAACGACAGCACCACTGATCAGGTTGTTACCGAACATCAAGGAACCTGCAACTGGTTCGCGGATGCCGTCGATATCTACAGGAGGAGCTGCGATGAAGGCGATGATGTAGCAGGTGGTGGCGGTCAGCAGAGTCGGGATCATGATCGTCCCGAACCAGCCCACATAAATCCGGTTATCGGTGCTAGTTACCCACTCGCAGAACCGTTCCCAAACGTTGCCGCTTTCGCTGCGCTGTACGGTTGTTGTCATTTGTTTTATGATTGCTTAATTGAATTTTCAATGTTCGTTGTGGGGATGCCCCACGCTTATATTAGTAACACCATTCACTAAAGTTTGCCAAGGGTTTAGTGCTGACAATTAAAACATTTTACAAATATTTACAAACATTGATTTTTAGTGAATATTTGTAGTTATTTGCAAAGTAATGTTACATAAGTAATACGGTTAAATACAGCGAACAGAAGAGCTGAATCTATTATCTGTAGGTTTATTCAGCAGTTGACTTCAATTACTGTTGTTCAGGTCGATCGCCTTTCTATTTAAATATCTCTTAATTAGGTCTTGAACAAATTATTTTTAATATTTATTCACATATTATCCGTGGATTCGGCACACATAAGTTTTTATTGGGAGAATACTGGAAATTGGGTGATTGTGCGATCGCACTATAGCACTATAGCAGTGGACAGTTGACAGTTGACAGTTGCATAACGGGAATCAAATCATTGATGCTTGACGGGTATCGGCTCTATTCATGAAGTTATTTATGTCCTCACTGATGTGGCGGTTGCTATACATTCTCAACAATTCCCCATCAACCGGATTCATCAACTAAAAACCCAGTTTATGAGGCGCTTTGCAATAGCCATAAACCGGGTTTCTGAGGATGAGTTCGTAAGTTGTGCGTCAAAATTAACCTTTAGCCAGGGGGCCACTTCATCTGCCGTCCGCCGAGAATGTGAAGGTGCAGGTGGTCTACAGTTTGGCCGCCGTCGTTGCCGGTATTAATCACGACGCGATAGCCGTTGCTGAGTCCGAGTTGTTCTGCTACGCGCTTGACAGTCAGGAGCAGGTGTCCCATGAGCGCATGATCTCCCGATTCGGCATCGGCTAATTTGGGAATAGGTTTTTTGGGAATGACGAGGATGTGGACTGGCGCTTGCGGATTGATATCTCTGAAGGCGAGGGCCAAGTCGTCCTCATAAACGATGTCTGCTGGAATCTCTTTGCGGATGATTTTGCTGAAAAGCGTTTCTTGGGTTGTCATGGGTGTTAACGAAGGAAGAAGGAAGAAGGAAGAAGGAAGAAGGAAGAAGGAAGAAGGAAGAAGGAAGAAGTGGGAAGTGACAAGGGCGGAGGTGCAAGACGGAAGGGGGAAGACGGAAGGGACAAGGAGAGGAGGGAAGGGGGAAGACTCAGGAGGAGACCAGCAAAAAGAGAAAAGGAAGAGGCAAGGAAAAGTTTTTCTTGCTTCTTCCGATATTCATTAGTCATTGTTAATCATAATATATGATGAATCAAAGACAGGCAAATTAAGGATCGAGAAAAATGCTTGCTAGGGTTTGGAGTGCATCGATCGTAGGAATTGACGCGGTAAAGGTGGGTGTCGAGGCTGATGTATCGGGGGGACTGCCGAAAATTGTGGTTGTGGGGTTGCCCGATTCTGCGGTGCAAGAAGCTAAGGAAAGGGTTAAGGCTACGCTAAAAAATTCGGGATATGGTTTTCCGATGCGGAGTATTGTGATTAATTTGACTCCGGCGGATTTGCGAAAGGAAGGGCCAAGCTTTGATTTGCCGATCGCCATTGGTATTTTAGCAGCATCGGAACAGGTCAGCGTGGAGCTGTTGGGAGATCATTTGTTTTTGGGGGAACTCTCTTTAGATGGGAGTTTGCGGCCTGTGGCTGGGGTTTTGCCGATCGCCGCTGCTGCTGCCAGAATGGGTATTTCGGGATTGATTGTGCCGATGGCAAATGCCGCAGAAGCCGCTTTAGTAAGCGGAATATCTGTTTACGGTTTTGATAATATTTTTGCAGTTACTGATTTTTTAAACAATCCTCAAGTTTATTCGCCGGTAGAAGTAAACGGTAGAGAAGAGTTAGCAAAAAGGCGGATTCCGGGTCTAGATTTAAAGGATGTAAAGGGGCAAATTCACGCAAGACGGGCTTTGGAAATTGCGGCTGCGGGGGGGCACAATTTAATTTTTGTGGGGCCGCCAGGGAGCGGTAAGACTATGCTGGCGAGACGTTTGCCTGGTATTTTGCCGCCGCTGACTTTTGATGAAGCTTTGGATGTGACTCAAATTCATTCGGTGGCTGGGTTGTTGAAGGATAAGGGAAGCTTGGTGAGCGATCGGCCTTTTCGCAGTCCTCACCATTCAGCATCGGGGCCTTCTTTAGTTGGCGGCGGCAGTTTTCCGCGTCCGGGTGAAATTTCTTTAGCACATCGCGGCATACTTTTTTTGGATGAATTAACTGAGTTTAAAAGAGATGTTTTGGAGTTTTTGCGGCAACCGTTGGAAGATGGTTATGTGACGATTTCTCGGACTAGACAATCGGTGATGTTTCCGGCACAATTTACCTTGGTTGCGAGTACAAATCCGTGTGCTTGCGGTTACTACGGCGATACGATCCAACAATGTACTTGTTCGCCGCAAAAGAGGGAGCAATATTGGGCAAAACTTTCGGGGCCTTTGATGGATCGGATTGATTTGCAGGTGGCGGTTAATCGTTTGAAACCGGAGGAAATTACGCGACAGCCGACGGGGGAGGAGTCGGAACCGGTGCGGGTGAGGGTGCAGCGGGCGCGAGAGGTGGCGACTCGCCGTTTTGAGTCGGAAGCTGGCTTGCGGTGTAACGCGCAGATGCTAAGCAGCCACATTAACGAATGGTGTCAGTTGGATGATGCTTCTCGGAATTTGTTGGAGATGGCGATTCGGAAGTTGGGGCTGTCGGCGAGGGCTAGCGATCGAATTTTGAAGGTTGCTAGGACTATTGCTGATTTGTCGGGGGATGAAAGTCTGAAAACCAATCATGTGGGTGAGGCGGTGCAGTATCGGACGATCGATCGGATGCAGTAAGGTAAAGTAAGGGGGATTTGGGCGATCGGGCGTAGGTAAAATGACACAGGAATCTAAAATAACAGCAATAATGTCCATATTACTCAGCTAAATTGGATATAGATTCTTCGTAAAAACCCTCATCTTGCAGAAATTGACTTAGTTCCTTCAGTCCTTGACGGCGCTTGATTTTCCGCTGTTCCTTGTAAATCATGACATCTTGGAAAAGTATGCGCCGATGGGAACCAACTTTGATATGGGGAATTTCTCCGTTTTCTAGTAATTTGACTAGAAATGGTTGTAATACATTCAGATAAGACTTACCAGAGCAAACCAGCCGATACAGATCGTTTAAGTTGCTAAGGGTTTTTCGCCACAAATCATTAGGAGTTCGATCATTATCAAAGCGTTTGGTGATGACAGGAACTGCTTTGTCTCTGCACGAATTTCTTCTAACTCGGTTTCTTTAAGAAAGCCCTGTTGTATTACTGGAACTAAAAAAGCCTCATCAAAACTAATCTTAAACAAAGGTTCTATACCCAACTCGTCACTATGGAGTATAACCGCCTCTAGGTTGAGTTTTTTGAAACCAGTTTCTTTAAGTATGCGCCACAAGTACCGACCAAATTTTGGGTTCCCGCCATTGGCAGTCACAAACTGATTTAATTTCTCGAAACCTAACAGGCGTTTTGGAGCCGGCGGATCGACAAGGCTATAAAATTCATCATCGTAGTCAGTAATTACGCATTTTCCACCAGGTTTGAGGACGCGCAATACTTCTTTAGCTGCCCCAATTGGATCTGGTAGATTCCATAAAACATAGCGCACGATGGCGAAATCAAAGCTGTTGTCTGGTAAATTGGTGTCCATAATAGAGGCTTCGATCATCTTGAGTCGGTCACTTGTTATACCTTGCAGGTATTGCTGGAAATACTCGATCGCAGTTGGATCGATTTCTACTGCTGTTATTGAGCTATTAGGCACTAAGGATAATAGTTTTTTGGTAAAGAAGCCCGGTCCACTGCCTAGCTCAAGGACAGACATTCCGTCTTGGAGACCAAACCAGGATAAGTTGCGTGCCTCTTTTTTCCAGCTCAGGTCAACTTGAAGGCGTAAGCGATGTATTTCACCTTCTACAGAACGATTCCAGGTACTAAGGTCGTAGGCTCTTACATCAGTCATCTGCTTGCTATCATTGATTGACCCTGATAATTCAGGAGTTTGATGGGTGAGTTAGTGGATTCATTCCTCAACAAGGCTTTTTACCAACTCTGGCTCTGTTCTTAGCAAGTGTTCAGCTTGTTGTTTCACCGATAGGTCGGGCATTATCAAAGATATAATTAATTATAGTAGCATCAATACTTCACTTCGGACAGTTTATATCTAATCGAGTGTCCGAAACCCAGACTGGCTATATGGTGGACTATTTTTTCAAGATTTAAATTTAAGTCCAGCGCTAAGTTTCAAAAAATGCGTTAAAAATGGCAGGGCTTCTGTAAGGCTTACAGGGCCGTTAAAAAACTGTCCGAATTATTGGTAGCATAAAACCTAACAATATAGCTGATTGGGATAATCCATGCTCAACAGCCAATAGGTTGACTTTTCGACTTGAGCCATTTTGGGCGTGTTACGTCAGCCTTCCTCACCTCACCAACAAATAAACAAGCTCGCAGCTATAGCAATCCTAAATCAGTTTCAATAACCGATTCCCAGGCTAAGCGCCTGGGAATCGATGTCCAGAGGCTCTGCCTCGCAAGGGCGAAAATCGAGGCCGAGCCTCCGGATCTGCGTTACCAGGATCTTCCTGGTAACGAGTAGAATCATTTAGGATTGCTATACCCGATCGCCCTTTTACCCGCTTTCCCCCACTTTCCCCCGATCGCCCCTGGCAACCCGACCTATCCCCAGTGCCACATAGCGGTACAATAGTCAGATCGCATTCCCCAATTCCCAACCGTGATAGAGCGCTACACTTTGCCCGAAATGGGCAACATCTGGACTGAAACCGCCAAGCTCAAAAGCTGGCTACAAGTAGAAATCGCTGTCTGCGAAGCTCAAGCCGAACTCGGCTACATCCCCGCCGCCGCAGTCGAAGAAATTAAAGCTAAGGCTAATTTTGACCCGAAACGAGTCCTCGAAATTGAAGAGGAAGTTCGCCATGACATGATCGCTTTCTTGACAAATGTCAACGAATATGTAGGCGATGCCGGCCGCTACATTCACCTCGGTTTAACAAGTTCCGATGTGCTCGATACTGCTTTGGCGCTACAGTTAGTCGCTAGTGTCGATATCTTGTTACAACGTGTCGAAGATTTGAGTCAAGCTATTCGCTATCAGGCTCAACAGCATCGCAATACTGTGATGGTTGGCCGATCGCACGGAATTCACGCCGAACCCATCACCTTTGGCTTTAAACTAGCTGGATGGCTGGCGGAAGTATTTCGCAGCCGTGAAAGATTAGTCAATTTGCGATCGTCCATTGCAGTCGGCAAAATCTCCGGCGCAGTCGGAACCTATGCTAATATCGATCCGCGTATAGAGGCGATCGCCTGTCAAAACCTCGGACTCGAACCCGATTGTGCATCCACTCAAGTCATTTCGCGCGATCGACACGCCGAATACGTCCAAACCCTAGCACTTTTAGCCGCATCGATCGAGCGTTTCGCAGTAGAAATCCGCAACCTCCAACGCACCGACGTACTCGAAGTCGAAGAATTCTTCTCCAAAGGGCAAAAAGGCTCATCCGCCATGCCCCACAAACGCAACCCAATTCGCTCCGAAAGACTCACGGGGATGGCAAGAATTGTCCGCGCCAACGCCGTCGCAGCCCTAGAAAACGTAGCGCTTTGGCACGAAAGAGACATCTCTCACAGTTCCGTAGAACGGATGATTTTACCCGACAGTTCTACAGTAACTCACTTCATGTTAGTAGAAGCCACAGACTTAGTAAAACACCTGCTAGTCTATCCCGAAAACATGAAGCGCAACATGAACCTTTACGGCGGAGTAATCTTCAGCCAGCGCGTGATGCTAGCCTTAGTAGAAAAAGGCATGAACCGCGAAGAAGCCTACAAAGTTGTGCAATCTTGTGCTCACGAAGCTTGGAACAAATCTGAAGGCAATTTCTACAATTTGATTGCTAAGGACGATCGGGTAACAGCTAAGATGACGACCAAAGAAATTAATGATTGTTTCGATCCGCAGTATCAATTGAGGCACTTAGATTTAGTGTATCAGCGCTTGGGAATTTGAAAATACTTTTAATTTCCTAATTTGAATCGGGCAAGTTTTTCCACCAAACTTCTTTGGGATAAATTATACCAAATTCGGCTTTGATATCCCCTTTATTCTTCAGTCCGCGGAGGCGGACTTTGTATGTGTAGAAGCGATTTAAATCGCCGATTGATAAAGGGGGTAACGAACCCGGACTTGGTATTACCAATCCTCATGGGGTAAGGACATAAATTGGATCTTTGCCAAAACAGGATCTAGTTCAGAGGACTCTTCAGAATAGACTTGATTGAGTTTGCTCAAAATTCGATCGCGATTGTATCGTCGTAGATATGCTTGCAATGCTTTTGTATAAAGCTCACTGCGCGATAACCCTAACTGACTGGCCAATGTCTCGGCTTCTTCAAAAACTAAATCTGGAAGTGAAATTGCAGTTTTCATAGTTTTTCCTGCTGTCACTGTTACTACATAATATTGATTATACCACAGAAAAATCACCTCAATCTCTTCTCTAATATTCGCCATCAAAACAGCTATGAAATTTAATCGTTTTGGAAAATATCCGATCGCCTTTATGCTAGTATTGCTATGTGCGATCGGTCTGCACCAACCAATATTTGTCCGCGCCCAAGAACCGCCAAGAGTGGAAATTACCCAACCAGAACCAAGCCCGATCGCACCTGACAGCATTTTCATGAGTCAACTTCCCAATTGGGCGCGCCTTGTTGACATCCGCAAAGTAAATCCCAAAATTCGCCTCGATATCCGCTACGCCACTGCGAACAATTTCTTGAAACGAAAGCTTTACTCTCAAGCCAAATGCGCTTTAAGAAGTTCTGTCGCTCAAAAATTAGCGCTAGTTCAAACAGACTTAGAAAAAATCGGATTGGGTTTGAAAGTTTACGATTGCTACAGGCCTTTTTCTGTGACTAAGCAAATGTGGGAATTTTTGCCAGATCCGAACTATGTTGCTAATCCGGCTAGGGGTTCGCGGCACAATCGCGGTGCGGCTGTGGATTTAACTTTAGTCGATCGCACCGGCAAAGAATTAGAAATGCCCACACCCTATGACGATTTTACCAAAAAAGCTCACAGAGATTACAACGGTGGCAGCGCCCAATCTCGGAAAAATCGTCAAACGCTTGAAAATGCGATGAAAAAACAGGGATTTATTGGTATCACAACTGAATGGTGGCACTTTGATTCGGAAGATTGGCAGAAGTTTGCGATTCTTGATGTGTCGCTTACTGAAATTCCTTAATTAGCTAAGGATCGCAAATTAAATAACTTACAATTTTAATTGTTATTGTGGGGTGGGCGGGAGAGCCCGCCCACCCCACAAACTTGTGTAAGTTATTTAATTCTCATTCCTAAGACGGCGGTTGAAACCGCCCGGTGTTCTTGGGAATTAACGGACTTGCACATAAAATTCGTATTCATAGCCGCGGAAATTTGAGTCTAGTTGAAATGTATAATTTCCAGTAACAGGGATTTTTCCAGTCCACTCTGTTTGATTATCCCGATCAGAATTTCCTAAAGTTGTGCCACCAGGAGTCAGAATTAGCGGGAAAACATCTTTCCGATTCTTAACAATCATTGTTTGATTTTTGGCTGCCCGAATCTTGTAGGAATGGCTGCCGCCGCCGATAATTCGACCTTTAACAATGGCTTCATCTCCCCCAGGCAGAAAATTAATCTGCTGGTTCACATTCACACAACTGCTTTCGGTGCGATTTTTGGCAATCCAACCGGGCGGATCGGTAATTCGCAGCCAACCGTTTTGTTCTTCGGCGACTGAAACAAAGGTATTATTTTGGAGTTTTCCTACTATTTTGCTGCCGTTGACTTGCGGGCGCGATCGCACATTTAGCGGTGGATTCGGATCGCTGACTACAGCCATACTGATTTTACAGCCGGAATTGGGCGGTGTGACAACTACTGCGCCAACTTTTTGCTGCGAGACTCCGGCGATTTGCGGTGGTTCAAGTGCGGGGCTTTGGGCTGGTTGAGATTCAGATTTCGGGGCTTCCGTAGCCTGGGTTTCTGCTTGCAGAGGTTCTGCTGGCCGAGATTCGGGGTTGTTGGCCGGAACGAGTGAAATCGGGTTTCTGACGGCTGCTGGCGATTCTGCAACCGGGGGATTGGATTGTTCGATCGCACCCGACTGTATAGTTGCAGCAGCCACTCCCACGGCTGTTGCTAGCCCTGCTAAGCCTGTGATGATGATTTGAGTAGAAGTAAATGACATAAAAAACCCCTCTGTATTTATACTGATAATTTTTGTTTTGGAGTTGGCGCGAGGCTAGAATTTTGATAGGTAAAATACTTGGTTAGGGCAGATTTATCTGGATTTTCCCGGAAAAATTGGCGGGCTCGCCATTCCATCTAGAGTGAAAATACTTAATCAGGGCTGAGGTTTCCGCATTAGTTCCTAAAATTTAACATCGATGATTGTCACAATCATTTCACTCCATCTATACTTGACACCTGTAGTGATGGTACTGTTGCGGTGAGCCAGTTCCGCGCAAATATGGTAAAGTAGCCGTCCGGCGCGAGGCGCAGTTTAGTAGCTAAAATGTCAAGATTTATTCCTTTCAGATTACAACCACCTCGCGATCGACTACTTTCGGAAGTAAAGCGAGAAGTCCAAGCAGGCCGATCGCAGTCTTTGCACGCTTCTGTGGTGGCTAACCTCAGCCAAGACTCCCAGCCTGTTGGTGCTAGTCGCTGTTGGGATGTGGAAGTGAAAGCCGGCAACCGTCCGAGTTTTCGGCTTCCTCCCAAAGCTAGCATTTCTAAAGTGTTCGATCGCACCGGCGGCAAATTGGTCATTTTGGGAGCGATCGGTGCAGGCAAAACCACCACGCTGCTAGAATTGGCTCTGGTGTTAGTTTCCCGCGCCCAAAAAGATGCTAGTTTGCCTGTACCGGTGTTGTTTGAACTCGGATCGTGGAAAGCAGAATCCGGGGCGATCGCAGATTGGTTAATTGCTCAGCTTCAGTTCAAATACGGCATCTCTCCTGCTGTGGGCAAAAAATGGCTCGCCGAACAAAAATTATTGCCTCTCCTCGACGGTTTGGACGAAGTGGAAACCCACCGCCAAAATAGCTGCATTCAAGCAATCAATCAGTTTTTGGAAAGCGAATTTAAACCCAAACATTTAGTAGCTTGCAGCAGTTTTGAAGTCTACAAAAACTGTCAAACTAGATTTAAATTGCAAGCAGCAGTTTTGCTGAAACCTTTGACAGAAAATCAAATTCAAAACTATCTGCTAGAAGCCAGAAGCCGCGAACTTTGGTACAGCATCGAAAAAGAGCCGGAGTTGCTGAAGTTGGCAAAAACTCCCTTGTTGTTGAGCATGATGGCTTTGGCTTACGATGATATTTTAATCGAATCTTGGAAGCGTATAACTTCCGCAGAAGAACAGCGCAAATATCTGTTAACTGCCTACATTCGCCATCAAATGACCGGGGAAGTCAAGCAGTATCCCAGAAATAAGGAACTGCGGCCCGAACAAATTCGCCACTGGCTGGGATGGTTGGCGAGAAAAATGGAACAGCAAGGATTTCAAGAATTTCACCTCGATCGCATCCCGTCTAGTTGGCTGCAAACAGGCGAGGAACAGCGCAAGTATAAGTTTGGGGTTAAGCTCGTTGGCGGGCTGATTTGGGTGATTTTGGGATTAATTTTCACCCTAGTCTCCGGGTCGATTTGGGGATTGATTGCGGGTGCTGCGGCTGCGGTAATTAGTGCTTTGCTGCCGCCAATTCCGGCGATTGAAAGTTTTATGTTGCGCCTCGTGCTGTGGTCTAGCGGTCATATTCCTTGGGATTACAGGCGTTTTCTGGATGCTGCGGGCGATCGACTGTTGCTGCAAAAAACGGGCGATCGGCGTTATCGATTTATCCACGATTTATTGCAAAAACATTTTGCTGAAATCTAAATTGAGGAGCTTGACAAAAATCACTATTCATGATATAAGACCGGGCGGTTTAAACCGCGGCTACACAGACAAAACCCGCCTCCGCGGGTTGAAGAGTACCTAGTAAAAATGCGTTACTTTCTTCATTCCGCGGAGGCCCAATTCGTTTGTGTAGACGCGGTTTCAACCGCCGTCTGATCTTGATTCCGCGGAGGCCCAATTCGTTTGTGTAGACGCGGTTTCAACCGCCGTCTGATCTTGATTCCGCGGAGGCCCAATTCGTTTGTGTAGACGCGGTTTCAACCGCCGTCTTTGGTGGTATTTTTGCCATCTGAAATAGCTGTTCCGCGCTAAATTCTAATCCATCAAAAAGTGGATCTTTTAATAGAGTATCTCCCATATAAGTCTGCGGTGCTGCATCGGGGTAAAAAACAGTAATACTTCTAGCCTTGCTATCTACCACCCAAACCCGCAAAACCTTAGCATCTAAATAATTTCTCGCCTTGGCCGCTAACTGACCGAAAGTTGGTTCGGGTGAAATAATTTCTATGACTAATTCTGGGACAACAGGACAGGCTTCATCTTGATTCCAGTCAGGAGATAAGCGTTCGTAAGAAACATATAAAAGGTCTGGTACGGGAACCCAGTCTCGCCCCAATCTGGTTAATTTCACTGCCCATTCTACACCAATTTCTCCCCGTTCCTCACCCCACTGTTCGAGGATTTTGATGAGGCTTCTGGTGAGGCGAGAATGAAATTTTTTCGGTGACATCTTCGGTACTGCTTGATTGTCAATAAGTTCGTAAGTAATATCGCCTTCTCCTTCGGGGAGAGTGAGAAATTCTTCGAGAGTTAGTTCTGTTTTTGTCTGGAACATAATATTCCTCTGCTGTCGGCAGGCAAGTTAGGATTATTTTAACTTAAATATTTATTGACATAATACAAATGTTATGATATGTGTGGGCAAAATCTCCAGTCTTAACTGCCAAATGTACGATCGCATCCTCATCCGCACCCCAAAAGGTTAAGATTCTAATCTGACCTCCTGCAATCATTGCTTGACCTCCTATGGCAGAAACTTTATTGTTCAACGCGCTCCGCGAGGCGTTAGACGAAGAAATGGCCCGCGACTCCTCTGTATTCGTACTCGGCGAAGACGTAGGTCAATACGGTGGTTCCTACAAAGTCACCAAAGACCTCTACGAGAAATATGGCGAGCTCCGAGTGCTCGATACCCCGATCGCCGAAAATAGCTTTACAGGCATGGCAGTCGGCGCAGCAATGACGGGATTGCGGCCGGTCATCGAAGGCATGAACATGGGCTTTTTGCTGCTCGCGTTCAACCAAATTTCTAATAACGCCGGAATGCTGCGCTACACCTCCGGCGGCAACTTCAAAATGCCGATGGTGATTCGCGGGCCCGGCGGCGTGGGCCGACAACTCGGCGCGGAACATTCCCAGCGGTTAGAAGCCTATTTCCAAGCAGTACCGGGTTTGAAAATAGTCGCCTGTTCGACTCCCTACAACGCCAAAGGACTCTTAAAATCGGCAATTCGCGACGATAACCCCGTCCTGTTCTTCGAGCACGTCCTGCTGTACAACCTCAAGGAAAATTTGCCAGAAACAGAATATTTAGTGCCGTTAGACAAAGCGGAAATTGTGCGATCGGGCAAAGATGTCACCATCTTGACATATTCCAGGATGCGGCACCACGTCCTGCAAGCCCTGCCCGCACTGCTAAAAGAAGGTTACGATCCCGAAGTAATCGACCTGATTTCTCTCAAACCCCTCGATATGGAGACGATCGGCGAATCCATTCGCAAAACTCACAAAGTAATTATTGTCGAGGAGTGCATGAAAACCGGAGGTATCGGTGCCGAACTAATTGCTTCGATTAGCGATCGATTTTTTGACGAACTCGACGCACCAGTTTTGCGCCTGTCTTCACAAGATATTCCCACACCTTACAACGGCAATTTGGAAAGACTGACAATTGTCCAGCCAAACCAAATTGTCGAAGCCGTCCAAAAAATGGTAGGTTTGCGAGTATAAATAGTCAGTTGTCAGTTGTTAGTTGATAGTTGATAGTTGACAGTTGACAGTTGACAGTTGATAGCTGCCATTACCAATTACCAATTACCAATTACCAATTGCCAATTACCAATTGCCAATTACCAATTGCCAATTACCAATTACCACTGCCAACTAATTACTGTCACAGGTAAACTGCAAACTACCCCAACCGTGCAGGAATCCACAGTCTCACCAACTGTCAACTATCAACTATCAACTGTCAACTACTATAAGTATGCAAAAACAACGTTCAATATTAGCCCTAATTTTTGTTTTAATCATCGCCGCTATTACTGTAATAGTAACAATTCCGACGCGGCTGGGATTAGACTTACAAGGAGGATCGCAACTCACAATTCAGATAAAAACTACCAAAGATATCCCGAAAATTGAAGAACGGGATCTAGAAGCAGTGAGGCGAATTATCGAAAACCGAGTTAATGGTTTAGGAGTTTCCGAATCAGTTGTACAAACGGTAGGCAACGATCAAATTCTGGTTCAGTTGCCTGGGGTAAGCGATCCGCAACAAGCGGAACGGGTGCTCGGCGGTACGGCACAGCTAGATTTTCGGCGCGAGACACAGCAAGAAGGAGCTTTTTTGAAGGTCAGAAAAGAGGAACTTGCCGGACTGGTGGGAAAGCAGCAGGAGTTGCAGGCAAAAGGAGATGCTAAGGCGATCGCAGATAACCAAACTGCGATCGACAAAAAAAATCAAGAAATTCAACAACTCACCGCCAACCTTTACGAACGTACCGAGATCACCGGCAAAAACCTCAAAGATGCTTTCGCCACATCCAATTCATTAGGCAACACCTATGCTGTAGCGCTACGCTTCGATACCGAGGGGGCCGAAAAGTTTGCCGAACTGACCAAAAGCATTGCTGGTACAAACCTCACTCTAGGCATTTTTGTAGATAACGAACTGATCAGCGCTGCGACAGTTAGTGATCAGTACAAACAAACTGGTATCACAGGCGGTAATGTCGAAATTTCCGGCAACTTTACAGCACAGAAAGCTAATGACTTGGCGGTGCAATTGCGTGGTGGTGCTTTACCTCTACCAGTCGAGATTATTGAAAACCGCACTGTCGGTGCAAGCTTAGGACGAGATAGCATTCAAAGCAGTATTAACGCAGGTATCGGCGGCTTAGTTTTAGTCTTGATTTTCATGGTTGGTTACTATCGACTCCCCGGCGTAATTGCCAATATTGCTCTGTTAATTTATGCTTTGTTAACTTGGGCAGCCTTCGTGCTGTTGGGAGTAACTTTAACGCTGCCGGGAATTGCTGGTTTTGTGCTCAGCATCGGCATGGCGGTGGATGCTAACGTGCTGATTTTTGAGCGCACGCGGGAAGAGTTGCGATCGGGAAAGACGCTTTATCGATCGGTAGAATCAGGTTTTTACCGCGCTTTTTCCAGCATTTTAGACGGTAACGTCACAACGCTGATTGCTTGTACTGCTTTGTTCTGGTTGGGTGCAGGTTTAGTTAAAGGGTTTGCTGTAACGCTAGCATTGGGCGTGGTAGTCAGTATGTTTACTGCTCTTACTTGCAGTCGCACTCTACTTTTGGTAGTGTTGGGCTTTCCTGGATTGCGCAAACCTCAGTGGTTTTGTCCCGGTTTGTCGAAAACTGCTAATAGTTGACAGTAGTCAGTAGTCAGTAGTCATTGCTGAGATTCTTCCCTCTTCCTTCTTCCCTCTTCCTTCTTCCCTCTTCCCTCTTCCTTCTTCCTTCTTCCTTCTTCCCTCTTCCTTCTTCCTTCTGACTTATGCAATTTAGTGTTATCAAACAGCGATCGCTCTGGTGGAGTATTTCCGCCGCGATCATCCTTGCAGGTATAGTGTCGATGGCGATTTCTTGGACTCGTCCCGACATCCGCGCACCCCTGCGCCCCAGTTTAGACTTTATCGGCGGCACTCGGCTGCAATTTGAACTCGACTGCACGAAACCGGAAAATTGTAAACCCATCGATATTGTCAGTGTCCGCCAAGTTTTAGACTCCCAAGGTTTGGCTGGTAGCAGCATTCAAGTTATCGGCAAAGAACAGCGCGGTTTGTCGCTGCGCACGAAAACTTTAGATGTCGAACAGCGGACTAAGTTGCAAACAGGTTTGAGCGAGAAAATAGGCACTTTTGCTCCTCAATCTATTCAAATTGATACGGTGGGGCCTACCCTCGGCAAACAGTTGTTTACTTCTGGTTTGCTGGCTTTGTTGCTTTCCTTTGCAGGCATTACTCTTTATCTGACATTCCGATTTCAGTTAGATTATGCCTTTTTTGCTTTTGTTGCTCTGTTTCACGATGTCTTAATTACGCTTGGTGTATTCTCAATTTTGGGTTTAGTTGGAGGACTGGAAGTTGACAGTTTATTTGTCGTCGCCCTCTTGACAATTATCGGTTTTTCTGTTAATGATACAGTGGTAATTTACGATCGCGTGCGGGAAGTAATCAAGCTAAATCCCGGACAGTCGATCGATCAAATTGTCGATGATGCCGTCATGCAAACGCTGGGAAGGTCAATCAACACGACCCTGACAACGCTGCTGACCTTGTTTTCAATCTTTTTGTTTGGTGGAGAAACCCTTAAATACTTTGCTTTAGCATTAATTGTCGGGTTTATTGCCGGTGCGTATTCCAGTATTTTCATTGCTAGCACGCTGCTAGCTTGGTGGCGCAGTCGCACGGGCCACTCCATCCCCCTCCCCGCAGAAGGAATCAACCCATCAGAAGAAGTTTAACGATTGTTGACTGTTAACTGTTGACTGTTAACCGTTAACTGTTGACTGTTAACCGTTAACCGTTAACTGACTAATAACCAATAACTAATAACCAATAACTAATAACCAATAATTAATGACCAATGACCCAAATTTTCAAATTGAAGTCCAAAGGCTTCACAAACTAACAGTTTACGGCCGCTGGTTAACTGTGATATTGCTGTGGATTAGCATCGGTTCTTTGAGTATTTGGAGTTTGCGTCGCGAAATCGGTTTGTGCTTAGAAAACTTCACTTGGGCGGCGGTACGCTACGGTTTATCTTTTCACCGCTGGCCGACTCTCGGTTTGGGTTTGTGCTTGGGGATGACTTTAGCAGTGCTAACTTGGCAAAGTCGCAATAAGGTGCGAGGATTGCCCCAGCGAGAAAAACAGGGTTTGGAACAACAAGTGCGCCGAATTCGCCAACAGGGGCCGAGTCATCCTTTGTGGAAGTGGGTTTGCAAAAATTCGCAGTAGTCAGTAGTCATTAGTCAGTAGTCATTAGTCATTAGTCAGTAGTCAGTAGTTATGTTTTGCGAGTTCATATAGCTCGCGAACAGCAGTCACGCAAAGCGAGGTAACATATGTGCTGGGGAAAACTGTTGAAGTGGAATCTCGATCGCAAATTCTGTTCCTTTTCCCGGTTCCGACAAGCACTTCAACTCACCGCCGTGTTGGTTGACAACAATTTCATAGCTAATCGAGAGTCCCAAACCCGTTCCTTGGCCGACAGGCTTAGTAGTAAAGAAAGGGTCAAACAACCGCTTCCGAACATCTTCTGTCATCCCCGGGCCGTTGTCATAAATCCTAATTATTACCTTTTTTCCCTCGATTAACTCAGTGCGAATCCGAATCGCAGGCATCTGACGACTATTTGCAAGGGAATCATTTTTCTCGCCTGCTTGCGAATTATTCAGGCTTTTTCCATCGACATTTTCGTGTTTGTTCCACTCAAGAAGAGCGTAAATTGCATTAACTAAAATATTCATAAATACCTGATTTAGCTGTCCGGGATAGCACTGCACCAGCGGCAAGTCGCTGTATTCTTTGTGAATTGCGATCGCCTCCTGCCCTGGTTTCCCTTTAAGCTGGCTTTGCAAAAGCATAATCGTGTTGTTGATACCGTCGTGGATGTTGACCTGCTTCATTTCAGCTTCGTCTAACCTGCAAAAATTCCGCAGCGACAAAACGATGTCACGCACCCTTTCTGCACCTTGCTGCATGGAATTAAAGACTTTAGGCAAGTCTTCCAGCAAATAATCGAGTTCGATTGTTTCTGATTCGGCTTCAATTGATGCGAGGGCTTCTGGACAGTGCTGCTGGTAGAGTTCGAGTATCCGCATTAAACCTTGCGTATACTCTTTAGCGTGGTGCAAATTGCTGTAGATAAAGCCGATCGGATTGTTAATTTCGTGAGCGACTCCTGCTACTAACTGCCCCAAAGAAGACATTTTCTCTGTTTGAATTAGTTGGGTTTGAGTGCGCTGAAGTTCCAACAGGGCAAGTTCGAGTTGTTGGGCTTGATACCTCAACTGTGCTTGGGATTCCCGCATCGCCACTGTTGACAACTCGTGAATCTGCAACTGAGAAAGCAGCAGTTGGTGCACGTCTAAAAGTTGGTAATTGTCCGGCTCTACCTGCACTACAATGGGTTCATGGATCAGTTCTGGCGATCGCTCTAGAGACTGCCGCACTGCCTTCATAATTGGGGTTTTGCGATCGAGAACCAAAATATCAGTTTTAGTAAAGCGGTAGAGAATCAACAAAGGCTGTTGAGAAAATAACTCCAAGCTGTAGGGACGACTCATGTGTTCAAAAAAACGCCTGCGCGAAATCATCCCTGTAAACTTTCCTTTCTCAGTAATGATGATGCCGGGAAGTAAAGGATTAGCTTGAAAAATTTTAGCAACTTCGCCACCCAGACATTCTGACTCTAGGAGAAAATTGTACAGAGTTAATTCCTCTAGAGTCGATCGCAAACCGAGCGGCGATTTCAGGGGACTCAACCCATCAGTTTCATACACTGCTCCCTCCTTTGGTAATTGGTAGTTGCGGTTGGCTGCTGGAGTATGCCTAATTTACACTGCGATTTCAACCTCTATTTTCGCTTGGCAATCAACCCTACTCTCTGTTCTTCAATCCAATAGATTAAGCACAATTTTTTGTACCTTAAATCATGCGAATACCGTCATAAACGATATAATCGGTTGACAGCAGTCACCCCTGTGATACCTGAGTATTTACTAAATTTTAATCGATCCAAGATTCTACTAATCAGAATATTGTAGTGATAACTACCTTTAATGTTTGATAACATTAATTTAGTTCAGATTGATAGACATCCGCGGCCAGTGCCACTACATTTGCTATGACCCCTTACCTAAAATTATATGACAATCAGACAAAACTAGCGACAAATATGGAGCCGATCGCCCGCTGCGACAATTCATGTAAAATCAGTTACGGGGAATTGCCAAGAAATATCAATTATCAGTGGTTTCGCACAAATGCCGATCGCTCTCAACACGCGGATTGTATTGCAGGTAGTCTCCGAGCCAGCGACAGCCGACTGCGAGCAGTTTGTCAAGTTCGGCAGCTTCTACTTTAGCAGCATCGAGACTCCAAAGCTTCACCGACGAATCTTTCCCGGCAGATGCTAAAGTTGTGCGATCGGCACTAAAACTCACACTCCACACATCCGCTTGATGCGCCCTAAAAGTTTGCAGCAAAGTACCGTCGCGCCGCCAAAGTCTCACCTTCCCATCCGTGCTGCCCCCTGCGAGCAACTTGCTGTCTGCACTCCAACTGACACTACCCAAACCTGCTGTAGAATCGTCGAGAGTTTTCAGCAACTTGCCGTCAGTATTCCAAAGTTTCACCTTCCAATCGTGACTCGCTGAAGCAATCATCTCACCGTCTGGCGAGAAATTGCATCCCCACACTTCATCTTTGTGTCCCAAAAGAGTTTTCTCAAGTTGAAACTGTGTTTTCCCGGTGCGTTTCCAAAGCTTGACAGTTCGATCTTGACTGGTGGAAGCCAACAGATTACCATCGGGACTGAACCTGACTGATGTAACTGGTCTAGTATGTCCTTTTAAAGTGTGCAGCAAAACGCCACCTACACTCCAAATCTTAATAGTGCGATCGGAACTAGCAGTAGCAATTAGTTGAGACTTGGGGCTAAAACTCGCGCTCCAAACTAAATCTTGGTGTCCTTTCAAGATTTGCTGCAAAGTTCCGTCGCTGCGCCAAATTATGACAGTTTTATCAAAACTTGTAGAAGCAATTAACTGACTGTCTGGACTAAAAACCACCTCAGTAATTGACTCAGTGTGTCCATGTAAACTCAAAATTAACTTGCCGTTAGGCTGATAAATTTTCACCAGAAATTTGTCACCTGCACTCACAATTAACTTACCATCCGGGCTGAAATTAGCCGTGTGTCCGTTAGACAAACGATTACGTTCTCTGACTGCATTTAGAGTTCGGTGCAGTATATTTACTGTCTGTGTTTTGAGCGCTGGGTAAACTTCTATTTCTCGCAATTTTTTGCCCGCGCTGACTGCTGCGATTAAAGCTCCTAGCTGATCGTAGCTTAGGGAAATATCGGCGGTAGAGTTGAGTGCTTCAATGTAGGTAATTATCGCTTGTTTTTTTTGATTTTCAGCTTTTTGGGCAACTCGCTGCGCGTGCAGGAGGACGCTAGCAGAGATTGCGGAAATTGCAGCGAGTCCCAACAAACTAAATTGGACTGTTCGCTTGGCTTTTTGCTGAGCTTTACTCAAGACTAAATTTGCTTCGGTTAATATTTGCGAAGCTACTTTCTCTAGTTCCAAAGCTCTTTGAATTTCCAGATTTTCTAGTTCTTGGCTAGCTGATAGGAATTGATAATCGCGATCGCCCAAACTTTTGTCTGCCGCCCAGGTTAACGCTTCTGCGAGAGCTCTGCCTTGCAGCAAGCGGGAAGTGTCGGTGTGGTTGGAGGCTTCCCAAGCGCAGATCGACTCGGAGTAAGGCAGGAGCTTTGCTAATTCTTGCTGTATCCATTCTCGGTTAAAAACAGAGGCATAAATCGGGTTAAATACTCTCAGTTTACCTGCGTATTTGACGATTAAACCTGACAGTAACAGTTCCATTTTCTCGGAACTGTCTTTTGAAAAATTATCTTGACAAATTAACTCTTCTGCTGAATTTTTTGGGCTGTTCGGAAGAGTCAGATCGGCTAAGATTTGTTGGTAAATTCCTAGCAAACGGCCGGTGCGCTGGGGATTTCTCAGAAGGCGATCGCGAATTGTCTTGAGATGTTCCGGTTCGTCTTGAAATTCCCAGTTTTCCAATGCGCTTAACTGCACTAATTCAGCAATGAATAATTGACAGTTGGCTGGGCTATTGCAGTTGCTGCTGGTTTGTGCTGCTAACTTCTGAGCAGTTAATTGACAAAGTTTTTGAGTGAGAAATGGCTGTCCTCCCGTCCATGCTAAGATTTCTTTGAGAATTTCTTGGGAATTGTCGATTTTTTCTGGCCATCCTCTGGCTAAAGGTGCGGCTTCGGTAAGATCGAATCCTTTGAGTTCAATGGCGCGGCCGATATTAAACGGAGTTCTGGTTTGGTCAGAGATTAAATCTTGAGGAGTCGCAACTCCAAATAAGGCAAAAGTTAGGCGGTTGTATTGGGGATTTTCGGCACGTTTGTTGTAGCAGCCGCGTATCCAGGCAAAAAAGTCGTCGCTGGAGAAGTTCAGGGAGAGAATGCTGTCAATTTCGTCGATAAAAATTACGATATTGCGATCGCTCGCAGGAAGCAATACTTGTTCGATAAATTCATTTAATCTAACGACTGGCGGCAAGTGTTCTCGATCGCGCCACCAAGTCCTGACATTCATTTTAATTTTAAAGCTGTTGGCAAGAGTGGCTGTAAAGCCCGCATACCATTGCACCGGAGTTATTTGGGCCGTGCCAATTCCTGTGATGTCAACAATGCCGCAGGCAATATTTTCTGCTTGCAAGCGGCGCGCTGTTTGCACCCGCAGACTCGATTTTCCCATTTGTCGGGAGGTGAGCACGTAGCAAAAATCGCCTGCTTTTAACGAGTCGTAAAGTTCGCTATCTGCTGATCTGGTGACGTAGGTAAGAGCATTCGCCTGCAAACTGCCGCCAACTTGATATTCAAATTCTGTCGCTGGCAAATCGGACACGGGAAATAAAGGGGAAGCAGAAGGAAGTAATTCTATTTTAGCGGACTTTGCCCCAAGCTCAACTTCAATTTGAGATAATTGGTTTTGTTGCGATAATATTTCGATCATAATTACTTCTGCTTCCCCTTTATTTTAAGCAATTCTCATTAGAAACTCTAAGATGTTCATGGGAGGAACCTCGGGGGGCCGGGTTTTGTGGGGCGATCGCACTGAGTTGAATAAAAATGACTGTTGAGGAAAGTAAGCGAGGGTTTCCATGTGCGGTTTGCCGAACTAGATGTGTTAACTCTATAGACGGTGGGGCGATCGCACTTTCAGTACAATGTCAGTATTTCAACCTGTACATCTGTTGAGTCTGAATATCTCAAGGCGTGAAATTAGCTCTAATCCTGTGGCTGTCGCGATCGGAGGTTTTTTAAGGGTGAAGCGGTGCGAGGCTCAGAGGTAGACAGTTCGCGTATTGGCACAAGGGAAGAAGGGGAGAGGGGAAATCGAGCCGTCAAAAATTAAGATAGAAGAGCATGACAACACCAGCAGCAATATCACCCAAAAGAATGATTTATCGACAAAAAATTGTGTGTTATCTTTACTAGGTAATTATATACATAAATACTTTTACCTAAAAGGAGAACAAAAAATGGACACACCTACAGATCGCGAACAAGAACCAGTCGGGACAAGAGAACTCGAATCAATACCTGTATCTGGAACAGTTTCGGGCCAAAAAGCTACTGATGTTAACTTTGAAACGACTCCTTTAGAAACGCCTGCTTATACTCAGGACAAAGTTAGCGTTGAGGAGTTGAAGATTAACGGCGAGGATTTGGTTGCTAAAGTTAAAGAGTTGATTCACGAAGGCAATATCCGCCGCATCATTATCAAAAATGAAGAAGGACGGATCTTGGTAGAAGTTCCTCTGACGGTGGGAGTAGTCGGCGGAGTGATCGGTGCGGCTTTGTTTCCAGTGATTGCAGCAGTAGGCGCGATCGGTGCATTAGTCGCTCACATGACCATCATCATTGAAAGAAAAGATTAAAAAACCTCAGTTGTCAGTAATGCTGATGTCCGGTTAATTTCCTGCAATAAAGCTTGTTGGTAGTGAGTACGATCGTACTCTCTTGATGGATGAGAAAAAACTTGCCTTTATTGCTGCTAAAAACTTAATTGTGGTTATCTAACCGGACTTAAACAAATTTCAAGCCCAAACTGGCTTGATAAATAGATGGCTAGTAACTGTTACTATTCCCTTCTTTTTTTGCCCGATTTCTCTGATGTATTGTCTTCCCACTCCGGCAGTAAAGTTGCCACTTTTAAGGGTGCCATGAATTATCTCTGATCAGGCTAAATCCTCGACTAATCTTGCTTTGGTGACACTGATTCATTACCTCCAGCCGACATTGATTCATTTCACTAAATGACCAAGGCGCTGCCGTTAAAAAATGGTGTAATTTGCGGTAAGTTACTCCGACGGCTTTTCCAGCCATCTGCGACAGTTTTTTTCGCTTATTTTTTCTCAATACTCCGCCTAAATAGTTCCTAAACTCCCGTTTTTGGGCTTGATGACCACAGATATCGTCAAATCTTTGACAAAATTGATCAAAGCAGGGGGCACCGCGGCAGGGGTTGTCTCTTTCATTGCTCATTTTTTAAGCTTATATGCTTGCAGAGCAAGCATTATAAATAACTCAATTAGCCCGTATTCTTTTGTTCAAGTCCGGCTAATTCTATTCCTTTGGGGACTCCGACAATCACTCTAGGGGTAGAGCCTGGTTACTACCTTGGCGAGTTAGATTGGATACAAATGAAGGAAAAACCAAAAGTTCTCTAAACTCCCTAAGCTGAAAGCTGTTAAGCATTTAAACTGGTATGAGCCAAACACCCAACGCTTACACCTAATTCTTGACAGTGAATCGAAATAAGTGGTTTAAATGCTGAACAGGAGATGCTCAAGTTTTCAAACATAAGCATCTCCTACAGACAAATATTTTTTGAATAGTTGTGACGAAGATAATTGTCAGGAACTCAGGGCTAAAGCCACTGAGCTTGTAAGACGAAAGTTGAAGCAAGCTATTCTGACCAGCCTAAGTCTTAACTGACTACGTTATCTGGGTCACGATACCGGAGAATGCGACGCTAGTTTTCCGCCCTATCGCTAGTGGTTAAACAGTCTTAAAGTCACTGAGACAGTGCTACTAGCCCCTAACAAGCCCTAATAACATTGGCGAAGCGAACATCACCCCGCAAGGGAGAGGTAGAAATGCCAAACATTATGCGTACAGGATTGCAAGGCTTGAGATGGTAATTGTCCCATCGAAAGTACACCACAAAAGTACACTCCCGCTAAGCAATCCCAAGGCGGTAATGGAAAGATTCAAGGCGGTTTAAACCGCCGGGTTGTTTTCCTCTCAGGACTAAAGTCTCTGAGTTTCCCACTTACCGAGTTTTTTTATGAAACCTAACGAAGAAAATAGCTCTAACCGTGAAATTCATCAAGAAGTTCACACCGATGCAACTAACGGTCATGTCAGTACAACACGAACTACTACAAGTGTTCCGAGTACAACGGGGAAGGCTTCTAAAGAAGCAGCTCATGATCAAGGTTATGTACAGGGTCAAATCGCGGAAAACCACCGCCAAGCTGGAGTCCAAGAAGTCCGCGATAATGAGAATGCAGGTCGCGGGTTACTGTTAGGGATTCTTCTTGCTTCTTTGGCAGGCTTAGTTCTGGGCAGTGTATATTACTTCAATCGGGGTGAGGAGGCTCCTACTCCTACTCCTGCTCCTGTGATTGTTGTACCGAAAGCGAATCAGCCTTCAGCAACACCTGCTCCGACTCGGATTATAGAGAGAGAAAAAACGATCATTGAAAAGAGTGTTCCGGTTCCGGTTGAACCATCTCCAGTTCAAAAGGCTACGCCTGCTCCTCAACCAAGTCCAGCTCAAAACGCAACTCCGACTCCTCAAGCAAATCCGGCTCCCAATACCAATATTACGGCTCCAAATTCACAGCAGCAAGATGCACCCGCTCAGCAAGCAGCGCCGTCTCCATCTTCGCCCTCAAATAATACTAATACTACGGTTCCGAATTCGCAGAAGGAGCCAGCTTCCACTCCAGCAACTCCAGCACCTGAGAGTTCAGCTACTCCATCTCCAACTCCAAATGATGGCGCTTCTGGAGCAGGTACCAGCGGCAAAACTAATACCGAAAGCCAGACCGATTCTAATCCTACGGGTACTGCTGCACCTGATAGCAACTCCGGCGCAGAGGGTGCGGCTGGTTCACAGAAATAGAAGTTGGATGTCGAATTAGTCCTTCTGGGGTTCAAACCCCAGACTCATAGCTAAAGTCCTTTGAATAGGACTTTTTTTTATGGTTTAAACTGAGATATTGCACCATTGTCAATCAGCCTGCTATGGGCGGGATCTCCTGCCCAACCCCTACTCCCCACAAGAAAACTTATTCTTTGTGGAACAGGCCCGAAAGCCTGTTAAGCGAGAATGATACAACATCTCAGACTAACCGGACATCGTGGCTGAACTCAAGGAACCAGGTTTGTGCAATGGAAAACTTTTTAAGATTCTGCCAACCTATGCTAAGAAACAGCTTGGTGAGCTAACTTAACTTTTCCTAAAGCCATCTTCCTGCTGTCAAAGAGTTTCATAACTCCCGAAGAGATGGTGTCGATGACATCAGGAGCGCAGTAAGACAGAAACTCTTCCGACGAAATACGCTCTGCAAAAAAGTCTTGAGCTTTCTTCAGGAAATTTTCAGTTTCAGCAAAGCCGATAGATTTGATAATAAAGGTAGCTACGGGCGAGTTTTTAATATCATAGGGAGATTCTTGATTGCGTCCTATTGCTAACAAATCTAAAACCTCTTTTTCCAACTGACTTTCTAAGGGGTAGGCGATTGGTCGGTTGGGCAAATAATCCTCTAAAACTGATGTTTTAAATCCTGGTGCGCGCAATTCTCCCATCATGGTTGAAAGGGGAATGTCGCGGCCCAAACGGTAGGAAAGAGCTTCCAAGATGGCGATGGTAATTAGTTTTATTCCCAGGTAAAGTTTGGCAGCGGCGATATTTTTTCGTGTTTGGGCAATCATGTTAGCGTAGGTTTCATCGTCCGGCTCTTGCATAAATTGCTGGAAAACCAGTTCTGGTTTGAGGAAGTTTAAAAATCCTTCCATTTTTTGCAGAGATTTGCGGTATCCGCCAACAGTATAGGAATTGACATTGCTCAATTCGTGATTAGTTTCCGGCATCAAGTTCCAGGTATTGTCTAAGAAATTAGAGGAATTTGGAGAGGCAAAATTCTCTACATCCCGATTTGATAGCCTCACAGAACGCTTGACAATTTCTACAGTTTCGGCATCAGTCCATCCAAAATCAAAATCGCGATTTACATTTACTAACCGCTGGTACAAAAGTTCGATCGCACTTAAACCGTTGGGCGCAACCGGACGAAAAGGAATAGTAGCTTCGATGCAGGCGGAGATTTCGGCGATCGTACTAGCTGGCAAAAAAGGCTCTAAAGATTTGGCAGCAATCACGGCGCTCAAAAATTCGTTTTGACCGGCAAAGGGAGAGAGAGTTTTACCGGGAACAAACCCAAAGACACTGGCCACAAGGTGATACATGGTATCGTCGGGCAGTTCGGTTTCATCTCTAATCACTAACTGCGATCGCACTTCTTTGACAAAAGGACAAAGGGCGCTGCTGATATTGAAACTTACGCCCTGATCGACTTGCACGTACACGAGGTCGTGAAATAGCGCAGCCAGCACCTCGATCGGATCGACTGACCCCCCGACCTCAAAAATGTGTTCCGACGTGTGAAAGTAGCGCCAAGGCCCTCTCATCGTTTGAATGATTAACTCAGCTATCTGTTCGAGCTTCGGAATGTCTGCTCGACCTCCCAATTGCTCGATCGACGCTACCAAAGCATCCAGACACCGTTTTTGTTCTCCGAAAAGCTCCATTTACGCACCTCCACTACATTCCCTGATCGTCTTGGACTTGATTGCATGGTATCAAAAGGTGCTGCGATCGTGCCATCACTCCTGACTCAAAAATTGCAGATAGTGAGCAGTACGATCGGGGGGGAAGATAGGAAGAGAGGGAGAGACCGATTGGGGAGAATTCAGAATTAAAAATTTGTGGCGATTCCCGCAACAAAAGCAATTTGTATCATCAATAACAGTAGATTGTAGCGGTTAGTCAAGAACCGCAAGCTGGCTAAATCTCAAAAAAAACGATTTCTCGGATCAACAGGGGTCGATCGGCTCCTGGGCAAGCAGAAACCGAGTTCTTAGCCCCCGCACGCTTTCCCCAGATAGATTTTCAGCTTTTAGAGAGATGTAAAAAGTCGATCGATCGCTGCACTATGATTAACAAGGAACTGAGCAATTTGGGAGACTAGGCGGCGTGAAATTCGTGTCCGATCCGCGGATAATAGTCAAAATCCGCAAAATGAACGAGCGGGTGCGGTGGCAAGAACAGGCGATCGTCGATCGGGGAATCGACCAAACTCGGATGGTTTTGGACGATCGAACAACAGACTCCCCAGAGTTTTCGTTTTTAGTTCTAGGCGACAGCGGCACGGGCAACCACCGCGGCCACAACCCCCAGCGGCAAATTGCCGAACAAATGCTCTCGCAGCGGGAAACTTGCCGTTTCGCACTCCACACAGGGGATGTAGTTTATCTAGTAGGTTCCAGCGAATACTACTTGCAAAACTTTATTCGCCCCTACCGAGAATTTATCGTCGGTGGCGAACATCCTTCTCGGATTGCTTACGATCGCATGGTGTTCAATTTTCCGTTTTTGCCAGTACCAGGAAACCACGACTATTACGACTTGCCCATAGTCTACGGCTTGCTGTCGGCAACAGCGTATCCGCTGCGGAAGCTGTTGGGTTCCAAATTGGATCTCGATGTTGGCTGGCACGGTTCCGATCGCGGAAATGCCTATGCTAAAGCGTTTCTCGACTACCTGAAAGCTCACAAATTGCCGGGAGAACTCGATCGCCACCTAGACGCGCACTACACCGCCAGCACCAGCACAGGCCGCTGCATCCGCTACCAACCCGGACGCTTTACCCGCTTACCAAACCGCTATTACACGTTCCGCAGCGGCGGCATCGACTTCTTCGCCCTCGACTCCAATACTTTCAACGAACCCTTACCGATCCCGAAAACCAAACAGGGCGACATTCGCCGCCAAAATTTAGAAATCGAGCGCCAGCAGTTGGAACAAGAAAAATTGGCAATGCTCGAAATGTGCGATCGGCTAAACCCCGAAATTCCTTCAGAAGCCGAACAGCTAGACGACTTGGCCGCCAAATTAGAGCAACTTGACGAAATCCTGATTGATATTGACAAACAACTGTCCCCCGACAAAACAGCCACCGACGTGGAACAGCTCGAATGGCTCAAACAAAGGCTGATTGCATCTTGGCGTGATTCTGAGGTGCGTGGGCGAGTAATTTACTTGCACCATCCCCCCTACGTGACCGAGGCGACAAAGTGGAATCAAGCTCAAACTTTGGCGGTGCGGTTGCGTTTGCGCGAGGTACTCGACGCGGTGGCTGATGCAGTTGAGAAAGAGGCGGGCGGGCGTGCCCTAGTAGATTTAGTGCTAACGGGCCACGCCCACTGTTTGGAACACCTGAAGACTGGGGATACTGGACATGGCGACTCCGGCATTAATTGGATTGTTTGCGGGGGAAGCGGTCACAGCCTGCGCCGCCAGCGCCCAGAAGGCCCGGTGTTGGAGGAACCATCAACTCCTGAAGCTTATCGATTGGGGCGCGAACTGGGTGTCAAAACAGCCGGCCGGCGGGTAGCGGAATCTTTGCTATTTGTCGGCCGCAGCGGTCAAGGTTCCCACAAACGCCGTCCTTATTCGTGTTTGCGGATTGATGTTCTTGACGGGACTCCCCCCAAGTTCAGAGTCACACCTTTGGTTGTCGAACGATTTGAGGGGAAATGGCAGGAAATTGCGATCGAACCTTTTGTGATTTAACGAATGAGATTGCCGTCAGGATGGGGTTTTGCCGAAGCAAACGGCTTAATTCCTTAGTTTGAAACTCTAAAGATTCTGTCTCAAACGCGGAAATCTTCAATTTTTGCACTCAACTTAATTCAGGAGAAAAATTCAATGATTGCTAACTTAACCGCTACCGGCTGGGAAATTATTTATCACCGCGCCCATGCTTTGCTGGCCGCCCAACTGGGCGGACAGTGGAAGCGCTCGAAATCTCCGGTTCGCCTCTACGAAACCATAGCCGCGATTTCTCACCACGACGATTTAGAGAAAGAGTGGGAAGAACATATCTTGACTGAAGCGGGCGCGCCCTTAGATTTTACCTTGAGCACGGAAACTTCTGTGCCCAAAATGCGAGGATTGACGGAGAATTCCCTATATCGCGGGCGGTGGGTAGCAATGCTGATTTCTATGCACATGAGCTATCTGAACGAAGGAAAGCGGGGAGAGTCGAAGGAGCTCGACGAATTTTTGGACGAACAACTGGCCAACCAAAAAAAGTGGCGCGAGGAGATGAAGATTTCTAAGGAAGAGGCCCAATCAGCTTATGCTTTTTTCCAGTGGTGCGATCGGCTATCATTAATTCTTTGCAGCGGCGAGTTACCCGCCGGAGAACGGGCTTTAGAAATTAGTGTCGGCCCCGACGGAAAGCGCTACGATATTCTACAGCACAGCAACGAACTGGTGACTGTAACTCCTTGGCCTTTTGAAGACGATAAATTTACTGTCAACGTGGAAGCGTGCCATTTGGATAAAGTCAAGTTCGACAGCAACCAGGAAATCAAGGAAGCGCTGCAAAACGCTCCGAAAAAAATGTTAGAGTGGACTTTTGTTAAGTCTTAATTAAACCAAATAGCAGAAATACTGCACTGTTCCCGGTTCGTAGTGAGGACTTCAGTCCTTAGAAAAATAAGGACTGAAGTCCTCACTACAAACCAAATTGATTGTTGTCGATCGACCAGACGTAATTTCACCAATTACCAATTATCAAATACCAATTACCAATCACCAATCACCAATTACTACCTATGAAACGTTCAGCGTGCCTAATTTTTAATCCCGTCGCCGGCAACAGCAACCCAGAGCAAGACTTAGCTAGAATCCGGGAACTTTTAGAGCCGTTTATTGACTTAGATATTCGGTTGACAACCCCAGAAATAGACGCAGATCAACTCGCCCACGAAGCAGTTGCTAGAGGAGTTGAGGCAATTATTGCTTCCGGGGGCGACGGCACATTATCAGCGGTTGCTGGTGCGATTGTCAGCACAAATATTCCTTTAGGAATTATTTCGCGGGGAACTGCGAATGCTTTTGCGAATGCTTTAGAGATTCCCAATACAATTGAAACCGCCTGCGCAAATATTTTGGGAGGATTGACGCGGGTGGTGGATGCGGCGATTTGCAACGGTGAAATGCCGATGGTTTTGCTAGCGGGAGTGGGTTTTGAGGCGGAAACTGTCGAATTAGCCGATCGCGACATGAAGAATCGCTGGGGAATGCTGGCCTACATTCTCTCAGGAATTCAACAGTTAAACAATTTAGAAAGATTTGAAGCCGAAATCGAAACCGAAGATAAAATCATCACCGTTACTGCTGTGGCTGTGACAGTGGCGAATGCAGCGCCGCCTACTTCCATTTTAGCGCAAGGCCCGGCGGGCATTATTTTCGATGACGGGTTGCTGGACATCACCCTGGTGGCGCCTCAAAATAAAGCTGGGGCGATCGCAGCCTCTTATCACCTATTACAAACAGCTTTGAGTGGCAATCCTACCGATAGCGACGATATCGGTTATTTGCGCGCCAAAAAAGTAAAAATCACTGCCGATCCTGCTCAAAAAGTGGTGGTAGACGGCGAAATCATCGGCATGACTCCACTCTCTATTGAGTGCATTCCGGGAGCTTTAACTATTTTTGTACCGCGAGTTGAAGTAGAGCCACTGGTGGAAAAACTCACAGGTTTAGCGGACATCGAAGTTACAATGAAACCCTTAACTTAAGTTTTTCAGCGGCACAAACAATAAGAAAGACCGCGCGGGCGGTCTTTAATTTTTAAGCCTCTAAGATTTGGCGAATCCGGCGCTCCAAAAGTTCGAGGTCAAGTCCACCTTCATCGCGGCTAATGCGGCGCACGGTGACATTAACATTGCTCAAATCTGCCAGCAAATCTTGGAGGATTTCTTGTTGCTGGCGAGCTTGAGTTATTTCGCGTGGTTCCTGCACCAAATCGCGAACAATTGTATCTTCGGCGCGCGAAGCAACGATCGGGTCTGCTTCGCCGTCTATATGCACGAAAGTACGGCGACCAGGGCCCCGTTCTTCTTCAATTGGGATTACTGCTGTTACGCGATCGGATCGTACATATTTACCAAATCCGAGATGGACTAAGACTGATGATTGTATTTTCATAGATAGCAAGTTTTATTTGTTAGTTATCTATATTTTAACTTTTATAACTACGATCTAACAACTAATATGAGAGCTATTATTACTACAATTTATGTCGGTTTTTTTCTATTTTATTGTTGTCAAGTCTATGTAAATAATGCTAAGTTAATTAACTGGATCTAACTTGCGAACGAGTGGTCAGAAACCGGGTTTTTTACGAAAAGACGCGCTCCAACCAGCAGATTCGGTAAAAACCCGGTTTCTAGGAGTCAAAGCGCGTAAATCCTGTTAACATAAAAATAGAGCATTTTGCGATCGCCCGCAGCGCATTTCAGGGGCATAGCCTACCGATTCTAGATTTGAGCATTACTTCAACGGAAAAACAGGAAAGCCTAAATTATGCTAATTAGTCTCGACTTAGTTATCAGTCTCCTGACAGCGATTCCCTTCGGCACCGTCAAAGACAAGTTTCAGCGCAACGAAACTGTCATCAAATTATTAAAAAGATTTAACCTCGACCCCGATTCTCCGCCAGCCGATTTCGCGGGAGTCTATGTTTATACTTTAGTAGAATACGGCGCTGGCAAACCCAAGCAGATTTTAGAACTGTTTCGCCAAAAAGAGATTGAATCAGCATTTCGCAAAGCTTTCGAGTCCGATAGCCCAGCAATTTTAATTAAAGCAGGCGATGACTATCTGAATGAGAGTGCTTTAGGCAAAGAAATTCGAGCTTTAGGCATTGACCCCAAACGGGAATTTATGGCATTTGCCGCCGTATTTATGGAAGTAGCAAAGCGGACGCGGACGCTGGGAGATGTGATGGTGGGAAATGCGATCGCCTCTTTGCAAAAACGCCTATCTCTGGTACTCGATCGCATCGAACGCCTTCCCACCCTCGAAGGAATTCGCACCGAATTTGCACGACTGGAAGCTGAAGATTATCCCGCACTTCCAGCAGCCGAATCAAGCAATATTCAAAAGTCTAAAGTTTTCATTTTATCGCAACAAGTTCGTGGTTGGTTTGAAACATTAAATTATCAATTTGAGAAATATGAAATTTGGGAAGATAACTATTTTGAATGGATTATTAATGTTCCGGTGAGACGCAAAAAGTACGATCGCATTTTAGTGCGCGGAATTGCCGGAGAAGCCGGACTCAGAGACATCTTAGCCCTGCGCGAGTCGGTGGAAAAACAGCGCACCGATGAAGGCTGGTTAGTCACCGCCCGCCGCATCAGTCGCGCCGCGCGGGATGAAGTAAAAAAAGATGAAAATCGCGATTTAGCTTGTTATACCTTCGATGAATTGCTGGATCAAGATGCCGATTTTACCTCTTATCTGGATTGGCTAGAAACTGAAATCACCAGCCGAGGAATTGATACCAAATATGTACCGCTAGCCTGTACGAAAGAAGAAATTGACCCCGACACTCAGCGCAAGATAGGCGTAAGTCATTATGGCGGGCGAGATGGCTGGATCGAAGGTTATATTGACCTGTGGTTAGATGACCCCGTAAAAGAACATATTTCTGTTTTAGGAGAATTTGGGACTGGGAAAACTTGGTTTGCCATGCACTATGCTTGGATGGCGCTGCAACGCTACAAAGAAGCTCAAAAGCGCGGCTTAGAACGTCCGCGTTTGCCGTTAGTAATTCCGCTGCGAGATTACGCCAAAGCAGTTAGCGTTGAGTCGCTGTTTTCCGAGTTTTTCTTTCGGAAACACGAGATACCTTTGGCCGGTTATTCGGCCTTTGAACAACTCAATCGCATGGGTAAATTTCTGTTGATTTTCGATGGTTTTGATGAAATGGCCGCTAAGTGCGATCGGCAACAAATGATTAACAACTTTTGGGAATTAGCAAAAGCCGTGGTTCCCGGCGCAAAAGTCATCCTCACTTGCCGTACCGAACACTTTCCTGAAGCCAAGGAAGGACGGGCATTGTTAAATGCCGAACTGCAAGCATCAACAACTATTTTAACAGGCGAAACTCCCCAATTTGAAGTCTTAGAATTAGAGAAATTTAACGACGAGCAAATTGGGCAAGCGCTGTCATTTCAAGCAGAAGCGGCGACAGTCAAAAAAGTCATGGGAAACCCGCAGTTATTGGATTTAGCGCGTCGCCCGGTGATGACAGAGTTAATTTTGGAAGCATTGCCGGATATTGAAGCTGGAAAACCAGTCGATATGTCGCGGATTTATCTGTATGCGGTGCGGCGGAAGATAGAGAGAGATATCAAAGCAGAACGGACTTTTACTTCTGTAGCAGATAAGCTTTACTTTTTGTGCGAACTGTCTTGGGAAATGCTATCTACCGACCAAATGAGTCTCAATTATCGCGGTTTTCCCGATCGCATTCGCGGTCTGTTTGGTTCCGTCGTCCAAGAGGAAAAAGACTTAGACCACTGGCACTACGACATGATGGGTCAAACCATGCTGATCCGCAATGCCGACGGCGATTATACTCCGGCACACCGTTCGTTATTAGAGTTTTTTGTCGCTTACAAGTTTGCAGCGGAATTGGGAGTTTTGGCCGCAGATTTTACCGAATTAGTTGCGCCGGAACAGTCTTGTTTAGATCCTGATGCAGCGCCTCAATCGTACACTTGGTCTAATTATTGCCGGCTTCAGGCCCAGAAAAGAAATAACAACGAACTTATCGCACCTTTGAAAGAATTTGTTGCTGAAGATTTAGGGCAACTTCGTAATAGTTTTGGACAAGCGCGGCTGACGAAAGCTGTGATGGATTTGTTATTGCCGATGGTTTCGGAAACGGGGGTTTTGCCCCTTCTGGAAATTCTGGAAGCAACGCGAGGCAAAACTGAAAGCGAGGTAGGTTATGTGGGAGGGAATGCGGCGACGCTGTTGGTAAAAAAGGACAATGCTGTTTTAGAAGGAAAAGACCTTTCTCATACCATCATTAAAGGTGCTAATTTTACAAATGCTAGCCTACGCTGCGTTAATTTGTCTGAGGCAAATTTAGCCGAATCTGTTTTTGCTAAAATCTTTGGTAATTTTTTGGTTGTGGCATTTAGTTCAGATGGTCAACTGTTTGCTACAGGTGGTCACGATCGTATTGTTCGTTTGTGGGATGCAGTAAGTGGCAAAGAACTTTTAACTTGTCGGGGACATAAAAATTCAGTACGTTCGGTTGCCTTCAGTCCCGACAGTCAATGGCTTGCCAGTGCCAGTTTTGACAACACTATCAAGCTTTGGGATAGCCATACCGGAGAGTGTTTGCGGACTTTTACCGGACATGAAAATTCGATACATTCAGTCACCTTCAGTCCAGACGGTGAATGGCTTGCCAGTGGCAGTTTTGACAACAATATCAAGCTTTGGGATAGCCATACCGGAGACTGTTTGCAGACTTTCACCGGACATGAAAATTTGGTTCTTTCGGTCGCCTTCAGTCCAGACGGTGAATGGCTGGTCAGTGGCAGTAGTGACAATACTATTAAACTCTGGGATAGCCATACCACAGAGTGTTTGCAGACTTTCACCGGACATACAAATTTGATTATTTCAGTCGCATTCAGTCCCAACAGTCAATGCCTTGCCAGCGGCAGTCGTGACAACACGATTAAACTCTGGAACAGCCATACCGGAGAGTGTTTGGGGACTTTCACCGGACATAACAATTGGGTTGATTCAGTCACTTTTAGTCCCGATGGTGAATGGCTGGCCAGTGGCAGTGATGACAACACGATTAAACTCTGGGATAGCCATACCGGAGAGTGTTTGCGGACTTTCACTGGACATAAAAATTCGATACATTCAGTCGCCTTCAGTCCCGACGGTGAATCGCTTACCAGTGGCAGTGATGACAACACGATTAAACTCTGGGATAGCCATACCGGAGAGTGTTTGCATACTTTCACTGGATATGAAAATTCGGTTCTTTCAGTCGCCTTCGGTCCCAACGGTGAATGGTTGGCTAGTGGCACTTTTGACAATACTATTAAACTTTGGGATACCCATACCGGAAAGTGTATAAAGACTTTCAAAGGACATGAAAATGGAGTGCGTTCAGTCGCCTTCAGTCCCGATGGTGAATGGCTTGTAAGTGGCAGTTTTGACAACACGATTAAACTCTGGGATAGCCATAGTGGAGAGTGTTTGCGGACTTTCACCGGACATGAAAATAGGGTTATTTCAGTCACCTTCAGTCCAAATGGTGAATGGCTGGCCAGTGGCAGCGGTGACAACACGAGTAAACTCTGGGATAGCCATAGTGGAGATTGTTTGTGGACTTTCACCGGACATAAAAATTTGGTTATTTCAGTCGCCTTCAGTCCCGACAGTCAATGGCTTGCCAGTGCCAGTTTTGACAACACTATCAAGCTTTGGGATAGCCATACCGGAGAATGTTTGCGGACTTTCACCGGACATAAACATTGGGTTGAGTCAGTCGCCTTCAGTCCAGACGGTGAATGGCTTGCCAGTGGCAGCGGTGATAACACTATCAAGCTTTGGAATAGCCATACCGGAGAGTGTTTGCATACTTTCACCGGACATGAAAGTTGGGTGCGTTCAGTCGCATTCAGTCCAGACGGTGAAGGTCTTGCCAGTAGCAGTGATGACTACACTATCAAGCTTTGGAATAGCCATACCGGAGATTGTCTGCGGACTCTCACCGGACATGAAAACGCGGTTTTTTCAGTCGCCTTCAGTCCAGAGGGTGAATGGCTTGCCAGTGGCAGTTTTGACAACACGATTAAACTCTGGGATGTCAATACAGGGGAATGTATCAAGACTCTCAGAGACGGACTTTATGAGGAGATGAATATCACGGGTGTTACCGGTTTAACGGAAGTTGAAAAAGCCACGCTCAAAGCTTTAGGGGCTGTTGAAAATTAATCGTCACAAAGGAGGAAGTATGCAGTCAGCAATACGCATTACAACCAAAGTTCTTGCAGGAAATAAACTTGAAATTCAAGTGCCGCCTGGATCTGTGGGTGAAGAAGTTGAAGTGTTTGTGATTATACCAGAAAAGCTCACGCTCTCCAAAGAAAATCCTTGGAAAACTTTTTTTGATAGTTTAAATATGTTCTCGGAGGACTTTATGCTAGTCAGGGAGCAGCTTTGTTTGGAGACGAGAGAGGGTTTAGACTGAAATTTTTACTACGTCACTGACCCGCGGGTAGTCAGAAACCGGGTTTTTTCGAGAATATTTCGTTGAGGTCAACAGAAACGGTCAAAAACCTGGTTATGAAGGTTTTGGTGTCGCGCAAACTTGTAGGGGCGAAGCATTCGGGCTAACATCTACATCCCCTCAAAAAATGCTATTCTTCCCTTTGGATAGATCCGAAAACCTGTTCCACAGTTAGATTTAGTTCGGGGAAAGCAGACGACAAAATACGATCGCTCTCTCGAAACTGGCTAACCTGGTACTCGCCCTCAACTAACTGATAAACTGAGATAGTAGATTGTTTCGGATTGCCAATGAAGCGTTTGCCGCCCAAAGCAGCATAATCCACAACCCAATATTCCGGGATACCCAATCTTTCATAATCAGCCACTTTAACCAAGTAATCATCTTGCCAGTTGGTGCTAACTACCTCGATCGCAAGTTTAACAGATTTACCTTGCGTAATAATCGATGATTTTTTCCAAAGTGGCTCCAAAATCAACGCTGGCTTGTCTAATACTATGATGTCTGGTTGATAGCCTGTAGTAGCTGCTGGAGGTCGGACAAAATAGGTTGATGGTGTTATGTAAGGAATATTTAGTCTATCGATTTCTACGTTAATTTTGCGGATGAGAAAACTTGTAACTTCCTCATGGTCGCCGTTTGGATTCATCTCAACTATTACTCCATTTCGTAGCTCGAAACGTCCTTTGCCATCGGGATACCACTCTAGGAATTCCTCAAATGTTAGTAGTTTGGCTGTGGTTTGAATCATGCTGACACGGCCTCTTCTTTTTAACTGGAATCAGTAAATATCGATCTGATAATTTATTGTACCATTCTTGATATGAGTTACGCACGGGTGGTCAGAAACCGGGGTTTTTCGATAATACTTCGTTGAAGCCAGCAGAAACGGCTAAAAACCCGGTTTCTAATGTAGCCTACTGACTAAACTGTTGCGCGTAGTAGCCCGCATATCGATCGCCCTTTTCGAGCAATTCCTCGTGCGTGCCCGATTCCACAATTCTGCCTTTTTCGAGAACTAAAATGCGATCGGCTCTACGGACAGTAGCCAAGCGGTGAGCTATGATAAACACAGTGCGATCGCGCATCAATCTTTCCAGCGCTTCCTGCACTAAACCTTCAGATTCCGAATCCAGCGCCGATGTAGCTTCATCCAAAATCAAAATTCTGGGAGCGAGCAGAACCGCACGGGCGATCGCAATTCTTTGTTTTTGTCCGCCCGATAAATTGACACCCCTTTCTCCTACCCAAGTTTGATAGCCATCGGGAAACTCACTAATGAATTGATGGGCGTTAGCAATTTCCGCAGCTTTCTGCACATCTTTCAGTTCATAATAGGATTGACCAAAAGCGATATTTTGAGCAATTGTACCCGAAAATAAAATCGTTTCCTGCGGTACAATACCGATTTGCCGCCGCAGAGTATTTAACGTGACATCTTGAATATCAATACCGTCAATTAAAATCTGTCCCGCTTGCGGATCGTAAAATCTCGGCAACAAATTTACTAACGTAGTTTTCCCCGCACCGGATGCGCCCACAAGGGCGATCATTTCTCCGGGAAGCACCAGCAAACTCATATTTTGCAAAATCGGTGTTTCCGAATTATAGGCAAAGTTAATGTTGCGATATTCGACTTTACCTGTAACGCGCGGAAGTTCGATCGCCCCTGGCTTTTCGACAACTGCCGGTTGAATGGCTAAAAGTTCAAAAATGCGATCGCTAGAAGCTTCTCCCTGCTTGAAATCGCCGTAATTTGCCGTTGTAATGGCGATCGGGTCAATTAACAGCGCTACTCCGGCGATATAACTGATAAATTGAGTACCTGTGAGGTTTCCTTGAGAAATTTGCCAACCACCCAGGAAAAACAGCAAAATCACGCTCATCGCTTCCAGAAAGCCAACTACGACGAACTGAAGAGCTTTTACTCGTTCTGACAAATACTTAGCGCGGCGGTTTTGTTCAGCTTCTTCTGCAAAACGGGCAATTTCGTAATCTTCAGCTACAAACGCTTTGATTAAACGAATGCCGCTGAATACTTCTGTTAGCAAAGCTGATAAATCAGAAATGCGATTTTGACTTTGGCGCGAGTAAGTGAGAAGTCTCTCGCCAAACCAGCCAATTAAAATTGCCATCAACGGTGCAATAATTAATGCACCCAAGGTTAATTGCCAGTTGAGATAAATCATATATCCCAGGACGGCAATTAGCTGCAAAACACAAGGGATAAACTGATGAAAAAATTTATTTACAACTTCGCCAATGCGGTCAATATCTTCTGTGAGGCGGTAGGATAAGTCTCCGGTTTTGGCGGTTTCAAAGTAGCCGATATTGAGTTTTTGGAGGTGGGAGTAAACTTTTTTGCGGATTTCTAAAGCAATAGTCAAAGCTGCTTTTGCCATCAGCGTATCTTGACCGTACTGGGCTGTACCGCGAATCAGAAATATAACGGCGCTGAGTGCAGCAATTTGGGCGAATCCTTGTAAATCTCCTTTTCCTATAAATTTGGCTGTTTCGCCAACCAACCACGCGATAATTGGCCAAAATATGGTAAAGACTACGGTACAAGCTAGTGCTTTACCGATGGTTTGTTTTTGGGGACGGAGGTAGGGTAAGATTTGCCAGTATGTCGATCGAGTTTTCAAGATATTTTGCCCTCGCAAATTCTGTTTTGGGGATCTCTACAAGAATATTCAAACTTCGATCTCCCCTAACCCCCCTTAATAAGGGGGGACAAGATTATTATTCAAAGTCCCTCTTTTGAAGGGGGATTTAGGGGGATCTCTGCGTAAGTCATACAGATATCTGAGCCAAAATATGATAACAGCGATCGGGCAAATCGCCACAATCATTCTTGAGCGTCTGCATAAGTAGCCTGCACCTTAGCCCCGGCGACAACTGCGCCCCGAAATGTGGCTGACTGTCCTGGTGCAAGAGTAACAGGTTGAGTGTAGATAAATCCGTTGTCAATTAAATCACCTAACTCGTCCAAAACTTCATAATTGACTTTCACATTCTTGATTGTTTTACAGCCTTGATTGACCACTTGACCGCTAAAAAAGTTGCCGTCATAATTTGCCTGTGCAATTGACACTTTTGCCGCCATGTTGGCACCGGAAATGCAAGTTTGAGAAGTTCCAGAACTTGGCTGTTTCTGGCACAATCTTCCTAAGTCTACTATTTTGCCATCGGCAGTTTTCATGTAGCAAAATGGCTCATCAACTGGTGAGTTTTGAGCAACTGGATTTGTAGAGTCGGCAAGCAAAGGGCAAGCCGATATCAGCAAGATTAGCAAAGCTACTGTTAAATCTAAAAATTTCATGTTTTTTCTCAGACAAGACGGCGGTTGAAGCCGCACCTACAAAAATAAAGTCCGCCTCCGCAGACTGAAAAAAATAACGCAAAACGTACTTTAAACCGCCCACTCTTCAACCCGCGGAGGCGGGTGAGTGTTTGTATAGACGCGGTTTCAACCGTACGTCTGATCTTAGGGTATGTTATGATAAGATATCAAACTTTAGAAAGTAAAGTCATGGTCGCGACTCAAGATCACCCAAAACAAAAAACGGTAGCAATAACCGTAACTTGGGAGAAGTTGCCAGACGACTTCCAATTAGAAGAAAAACCAGTTGAGAATACAGGTCAACCGCTAATTGCCGGAGCACTGCGAGAGATATTAGAACTAAGAGGATTAATCGGGCCACTAATGCTGATTGCTAGCAACTTTGGTATTTGCGCTACTGTTAACGGCGAGTTAGTTATCAAAGCACCAGATTGGGTTTATATACCTTCGGTACTACCCGCAGAATCGAGAAGAGACCGCAAAAGCTACACTCCAAACTTGGAAGGAGAAATCCCAACCATTGTTATGGAGTTTTTGTCTGAAACAGACGGCGAGGAATATTCTATTATACGTACTTTTCCTCCCGGAAAGTGGTTTTTTTACGAACAAATTCTGCAAGTGCAAAATTACATCATTTTTGACCCGGAAAGTGGATTATTGGAGGTATATCGCTTGCAAAATGGCAATTACGAATTAGAATTTCCTGATGAGGAAGGTCGCCATTGGATAGCAGATTTTGGTTTGTATTTGGGAACTTGGCGGGGGGAAAAAGAACAGCGTACAGGCTATTGGTTGCGCTGGTGGGATGAAGCAGGAAATCTGCTTTTGTGGGGTGTAGAACAGATAACAGCGGAACGACAACGGGTCGAACTCGAACGCGAACGGGCCGATCGCGAATGCGAACGAGCCGATCGCCTTGCTGAATATTTACGCGCTCAGGGAATTAACCCGGACGAGATTGTTTGATAAATTGTCTGCGATATTTGTAGGGTGCGCTGCGGCGCACCTTACGTTATTATCACATAATTGGGTTTAAAACCCCGTCCTTCGCTCGACGGCTTTAATTGTAAACTTTAATTACACATTCACCACTCTTGTGCTGAAGGCGATAGCATAAGAATGGAGATGAGAGCAATGCTAGTTTTTGAGTTTAAGACTTACGGAAATTCAAGTCAGTTTGATGCGGTAGGCGAAGCAATTCGGACTGCCCAGTTTGTTCGCAATAGCTGTTTACGCTACTGGATCGACAATCCGAAAAAGAACAAGTACGACTTGAATAAATACTGTGCTGTACTAGCAGCAACTTTTCCGTTCGCTGACGAACTCAATTCTCAGGCAAGACAGGCAAGTGCCGAACGCGCTTGGGCTGCTATCTCTCGGTTCTACGAAAACTGTAAGAAAAAGATTCCCGGTAAAAAAGGATATCCACAATTTCATAAAGACTGCCGTTCTGTTGAGTACAAATCGACTGGGTGGAAACTTGATCCAGACAGAAAGTCGATAACTTTCACCGATAAAAAAGGAATCGGCAAGCTCAAGCTCAAAGGTACTCGCGACTTACATTTTTACCAAATTAACCAAATTAAACGGGTACGACTGGTAAAACGTGCTGACGGTATTTACGTTCAATTCTGTATAGATGTCAGCAGAACAGAAAATACAGAACCGACAGGTAATACTATTGGATTAGATGTTGGGTTAAAAGAATACTACACCGATTCAAATGGAGTCACGGTTGAAAACCCTAGATTCCTAAGAAAAGGCGAACGTATCCTTAAGCTCCGTCAGCGTCGAGTATCGAAAAAAGTCAAAGGCTCAAAGAATAGAGGCAAAGCCAGACAGACTTTAGGTAAGCGCCATCTCAAAATAAGTAGGCAACGTAAAGACCATGCCGTGAAATTGGCAAGGTGCGTAGTTCAGTCAAACGACTTGATAGCCTACGAAGATTTGAGAATCAAGAATATGGTGCAGAATCATTGTCTGGCTAAGTCTATTAACGACGCATCTTGGTATCAGTTCCGTGTATGGCTGGAATATTTTGGAAAAGTATTCCAGCGCGTAACGGTTGCGGTAAATCCGCAATATACCAGCCAAGAATGCTCTAGCTGCGGTGAAATTGTCAAAAAAACGCTATCCACCAGAACTCACGCCTGTCAATGTGGTTGTCTGATGGATAGAGATTTCAATGCCGCTAGAAATATCCTAAGTCGGGGATTGGGTACGGTAGGGCATACCGGAACCCTTGCACTCTTTGCAAATAACGCTTTGGGAGAATTGACCCCTACTTTGGTTGGAGAAATCCTGCCTCAGCAAGTCGGCTCTGTGAACAAAGAATCCCCTCGCCTTGATAGCTGGGGAGTGTCAACTAATACTCGGATTCCTATTCCTAAGATTCCGAGATCCAGGAACTTTTCGGCTGGGACGGCGCTGGTTCAAACTGCTCGCACTGCGAGTATTCAAAGCATCAGCAGAACCTGTTAAACCCAAATCTTGTAAAATTTCAAAAGCCGCCCTTTGTCCAGTTTCGCAACCGCCTTCCATATAACCTTGATTTTCCAGCGAAGTGTGTTCTCCGGCAAAATATAAATTACCAACTCGTTCGCCTTCTACGCCGTGCATTTGCGTCCACTGTCCGATTAAATAGCAGGAATAAGAACCTTTAGAAAAGCGTTCTCCCGGCCAATAAGCTCGTACAGCTTTACCCGATCGCAAATTGCTCACTCCGGGAAAAACTCTTTCAAATTGTCCCAAAAATCTTTGTGCTTGGTCTTCGGGAGTTCCGCTACCGATCGCCAAACCCTGCTTTCCTCCTGTAAAATTAGTAACTAAACCGTTACCAGTAGGAGCAAAAGGCGTAGCTTCCCAGCTATTTTGGAATCCTAAATCGGTATAAACAGAAGCAGTCGATTGATAAACTTCCCGCCAAATGCGGCTGCGGTAGCCCGTAACTAACTTAGAATTGGTACCGTAGCCCAATTGCTCGATCGCCCTGCGCTTTGGTTGGGGCAAAGGTACGTTAATTTTAACGTCACGCAGAGTGCTAAACGGCAAAGTTAACAAAACTCGCTCGTAAGTGCGCTCGAAGGCGCTTTGTCCCGATCGCAAATTTACCCGATAGCGGCCATCCGGTAACAGAGTAATCGCTTCCAAAACCGTCCCCGCTTCGATCGAATCAGACAATTTATCCGCCAAACTGTTGACAATTTGACTGTTACCGCCTTCAATTTGATAGCGCTCATCGCTGTTGCCGTATAATTCAAAACTGTTAGGTTCAGAACCGATTAAAAACAGCAGATTTAACGCCGACTGTTCCTCGGGATCTCGGCCGTATTCCGCCGTGTAAGCAATGCGGAGCAACTGCCGGACAATCGTGCTAGTATCAGATCCATCGAGATATTGAGCGATCGAAAGATTGTCCAATCTTTCAGCAGTTTCCGTAAAATCTTGATAGCTAAAGTTATCGCCCACTGCCTGCCAATCAGCACTAATTTTAGTGGCTAGCGGCGCAAAATCTGCGATTAATTGTTCTTGAGAAAAGCGTCGCCTATCAAGGAAAAAAGTATCCTTCACCAATCCCCGCTGCACGCCAAGTAAATCGATCGCCTGCAAACCCAATTCCGTCGCCAGGGAAATTAAAGTAGTGTGGCCGGTGTCAATAAATTCTCCCCCCAAATCCGCCGAAATCTGCGTTCCAGCCACCTTGGGAGCCGTGCGAATCCTCCCCCCCACGCGGTTAGTTGCCTCAATGATATCGGCACGCACGCCCGCTTGACGCAAGCGATAGGCCGCCGTCAAACCCGCAATTCCCGCACCCACAACCAAAATGGGCGATCGTCCGCCTTGTTGAGCAAAAGCTCCCTCCCTGGTAAAAGTCGCAGCAGCTACAGCCCCCGCAGCAGCTAAACCCCCGTGCAGCAACTGGCGCCGAGATATGGGAAAATTGGAACTGCGCGAAGTCAGCATCCCCAGTAATTCATCAGCCGGAATGCCCGTTTCCCGAGACTTTTGGGCAATACTCGCAGCGCGGCGCAGCATTGCCATCAGTGCAGATTTAGCCATAATTGAGCCACCCTCACAAAACTTCGGTGTAAACTGGATTGTCGATCGAATTTGATTATGCACTTTCCAGCCTAAAGTACAAAGAGATTTTTTTTAATAATGCTAACCCTCAGAACACTGTTCGACAGCAAATTTTATCTCGAAAACAACCCAGATGTCGCCGTAGCAGTTGCCAGAGGTACGGTATCGAGCCCCTTCGATCACTACCAAAAAATTGGCCAATTTGAAAATCGCAACCCCAATGCCCTGTTCGACGCCAACTATTATTTAGACACTAATACAGATGTAGCAGTATCAGCTAAAAAAAATAATTTTTCCGCCGCCCAGCACTTTATTAAATTCGGTCAATTTGAACAACGGAGTCCCAACCCTTTGTTCGATCCAAGTTTTTATCTATCAACCAACCCAGACGTTCAGACAGCAGTCCAAACAAATCAATTTACCGCATTTGAGCATTACCTGAAAGTGGGTCAATTTGAAAACCGCAAACCCAGTGTTTTTTTCGATCCGAACTTTTATCTTCAAAAATATCCGCTGGTAGCAGCAGCCGTCACCAACGGTATAGTTAAAAGCGCGATCGACCACTACATTCAATTCGGCGAACAAGAAGGACTGCTAAGCACACTCCCCGCTCCCGCCGACAATTTAAACGCAGCAAAAAACCTGGGAATTTTGACCAACATTCAAAGTGCCAGCGATTTTGTGGGCGCTGCTCAACCAGCAAACATTTACAGTTTTATCCTCAATACTCCGAGCATTTTCAGTGCAACTGTGGACGGTTTGAGTGCAGATGTTGACGTAGAATTAATTAAGGATATCAACGGCAACGGCGCAGTTGGATTAGACGATCTTATTGCTTCGTCTAACAATTTAAGCACGGCTTCAGAAACAATTGTCAGCAATGGGGCTTTGCCTGCGGGGACTTATTTCGTCCGCGTTTCTCAGTTTCAAGGCGATACAAATTATGACTTGAGATTGCTTTCCGCTCCTTCTCCCACGCCGCTTGTATGACAGGATGGTTTACCGTCGAAGGCAACCGTAGCTGAAGGTGGAAGGCATTCTGCCGAATTAAAGAAAATTTTTGAATTCAATAGACAAGATTGCAAAAATAATTAGGACAGGCTAGAAGCCCATCCCACAATTTTTTTTTCTTGTGGGACGTTGCTCTGAGCAGCGTCCGAAAATTTGATTAAAAGGACTTTTGCAATCTTGTCTACTGAACCGTATTGGGGCATAACGGCGCGGATACGATCGCCCATTTAACCAGCAGACAAAAACCAGGGACTAATTAATTCCGCACAGACCACGATCGCACTTTACCCAAAGTAACCGGCATCACATCTATCACGTCAATTGTATAGCGGTAAACTTTCTTAGCTCGACTGCTATTTTCAGAATCAAAAAACTTCAATTTCACATCCCAACAGTCGCTATTCAGGCGGCAGAACGGGCTTTTTTCCACTTCGATGCTATCGAGTTCCATGCCTCTAGCAACGGCCTCGGCAAAGGTAGAAGCAGCTTGGAAAGCATTTGTCGCAGCGAAATTGAGAGCCCGATCGCGCGCAGTTTTCCCTAAGTTCCGCAAGTCGAAATAAATGCGGTGCAGGAAACTAACCAAAGAACGCCGTACCGCTTCCTCGCTCACATCACCCATTCCATCCCGCAGAGTCTCCAAAGCCGCACTTACGAGGCTATTAACAGACCAGCCATACATTCCCCGCGTCACTCGCGGTTCAATCACCGGCACCAATTCCCCAGAAAACAGTTCAACCGTGCCACCGCTGAGCCTTCCCGGGAGGCTCATCCGCTCGATGTAATCTTCGCTTTCTTGTGCAATCAACTGTGCTGCTAGCAATTGTATGAGGCCTTCGTACACATCCGCCCCAAACGACCCTTTCGGTTCAATGGCGTAAACCGGCGTTAATTCCTGATTCAGCGTCCAAATTAAAGCCTTTGCTTCCGATGGGTTTTGTTCCAGATAGTTCGCCATTTGGCGCGCATCGTAGGGGTTGGCGGGAACCGTCACGCCCTCAATTTCCACAGCCGGCATCAATTGTTTGAACGTATCGCGCCTCGCCTCGGTGCCGAAGTCGTAGCCCAAAGTTCCCAGGGCATAAACCAGCTTTGACGGAAGGCTCGCAGTGACGCCTGTTGTAGGTGTGTTGGGCGTGGTTGGAATTTCTGAGGAAGAGATTTCGCCGCCCCTATGCGAAGCTGCGATCGAACCTAACTCCCCATGACGAGGGAAGGCGGAAGTCACTGCACCCAAGAGCACGGGAGTTAGCGCACTCTCATCTATGATTGCTTCCCTCTCATCGGAATACAGCAATTGGGAGAAAGGTTCTGCACTAGCTGCAAGTTGAATTGGACTGAATGTCGAAGGCGCAACAGCCGCCAGCAGTTCCCCTGTCAGCAAGCGAACCGCACCGGGAATATTCAGTGTCCCCCGCAAGCAGCGCTCCGGTTCTTCCACTTCTTCAGGATCGCAGGGAATGGCGCTGTTTAAAATGGCAGCGCGAACCGCTTCAGCATTTGGCTTTTCGCCCCGCTGCAATTGCAAGCTCATTAACAAAGCAGAAAGGCCGGTAATAATCGGAGCCGCGCAACTGGTGCCTTTTTTCCGCGCCGGCTCGTCTGTTCCCGGTTGCGCCCCTAAGATATTTTCCCCAAATGTCATGATGCCTTGCTCTTGGTACTTGCCACCCCAGTTGCTAAATTTAAACGGGATGCCGTCATCCCGCAGTGCGCCCACTGTGAGGACGTTTGGCAACACGGCGGGGACGCACCAGCACTCGCCTTTGTCGTTACCCCCCGGCGCGACAACCAAGATGCCGTTATCTTGACATTGCTTGACAGCGCGGCCAATTAGTTCGTGGGCGAGGCCGCTTTGGGTGGGGTGGCAGGCGGCGCAGTGGATGATATTTGCTCCTTGTGCCATTGCCCAATTGAACGCGCGGGCGAGGTTGAGGGGGGAGATGAATTCGCTGCCTTCGCCGTTAATGTCGATCGGAATATTGATAGCGGTGCAGCCAGGAGCCATGCCTGGGGCGGGGGAACCGTGCTGGCCGATAATGGTGCTGGCAATGTGGGTGGCGTGGAAGTCACATTCGAGGCGGCCGAGGATGGGTTTGGGGATGGTTTCTTTTAGGGCTTCAATTTCTGCTTTTAAGGCTTCTTCTTCGGCGTCTGTTTCTTCTTCACTTTTTTTTATATCGGCCTTTTCTTTTTGTAGGGCTAGGATTTTCCACCATTGCTCTAGATAGGCGGGTTCGATGGGTTCCGGTTCTTCCTGCCAGTAGGGGCGTAGTTGGCTGAAGTTTGCTCCTTGGAAGCAGGCGCGGGCCATGTCGGCGGAACCGTCGAGCACAGCGATTTTGATGCGGGGGTCGCCTAGAGTATGCGACCAAAGTTCGGGAAGACCGGGAATCGTTATCAGGTCAGGCATAGTGTAATTTGGGATTATTGTTTCGTTATGCGTAGGCTGTGTTAGCGACAGCGTAACGGATCGCTTTTAGATGATGACAAGAAATAAAACTAAATAGGAATTTAGATTTAAATATGTTAAATCAGGTAGTACAAATTCATTTTTTGAATTGTCCCTGCTAGTAATTCACTTTCTTGCAAAGCTACGCACATTTCCTTGACGGGTTGTTCTCGGTAATAGGCGTGGACTCTACGGGCAGTATCGTTAGCAGCAAAATAATTGAGAAAATCGTTGAAGTTTTCCAAGTAGTAATATACTACTTTTTCTGCATTTGCTTTGGATAAACCTACACAAATTCGACTGCACGCAGGTAAAGGTTGTAAAGCTTGGGTTGACAAAACCTTGGCTAACCTTTGCTGAATATGAATTTGTTGAAACTCTTGCTTTTTAATATAAAGATAAAGCTCAATGTTGCTGCCACCATTCAGGCTCAAATCAAAACCCAGATGTAAGCTATTACTTACCATTAGAGCTTGAATAGTTTCGTCTAATCCACCGTTCAATGCTATAGCTACTTTTAGCTTTTCTGGATAGTCTTTAATCGTTAGCGCCAGCTTTAACTTTGATTCAGCTAATTCTCGTCGTACATCAACTCCCACCATGAATCCTGTCATTTTACTGAAGTCGAAGTCCTCGCCGAAAAATTGCTGAATTAAAGAATGATTTACTCGCACATCTGCACGCGCTTCTACTTTTTGGAAAAAGTTATAGACTGCGTTGAGTTGTTCGAGATTTTGGAGTTTAAAACCAATATCAAAGCGAGCAGGATAAAGTTTGTCTTGCTCGATTTTACAGGAAGATTCAAGTATACAATTTTCGGATGTTTTTTCAATTTGTTCGACAAAGTTCTCGAAAACATCAAGAGGGTAGAGATTCTCGACTTCAAAGACACGCTTATGGATGCCAATGTAGTAAAGTTTTTTGCTGTTTTCTAACAAGGTTGTCATTGTTTGCTAATATTTTAATGAGGAAGCTTTATCTGCCTTAATCAAGGTAACACAGAGTCAATGCCAAGAAAACGCCGTCATTTAAAAACTGGATATTCTTACCATATCACCACCCGTTGCAACAACCGCGAGTTTAAATTAGGACGGCGCGAATGTCGGGAGGTGTTTCTCTATGCAATTAAGAAAGCGTTGGATAAATACAAGTTTATGAACGTTTAACTGATGACGGGTTAACTTTGTGGCATCCCGCTTTTCTCCGACTAGGGAACAGCTTAGAAGAATGTGCCAGAAAGTACAAAGGCTTTTGTTAGAAGTACAAACCCCAGGAGAAGAACCCAAGCAAGTGCCACTGGGGAAGTAAGCTACTCACTGGGGTTCATCTTTTCGATAAAGGTTCACCCAAAAAAGCCAAGTCCTGTTACGTAGCCCCCCCCCGTGCCTGGTATCGGAAGATGAAGAACTGACAAGGGTTATACGTCAATTCATCGCTGCCAATAAGCGCAATCATGAGGTAGAAACTGAGTTTTGACCTGTGTTGAGGTGAGTGATGCTGTGGCAGTGATTACTCGGCGTCGCCGCCCGCAAAAGGGAATCGAAAATCGAGGCCTTGGGCCTCAACAGTGCCACACGAAGAAGCAGAAGTGGTGGCAGTGGTGTCCCGTTGCACAGGGGCAGTTTGAATGGGGCGCAAAGATTTCTTCTTCATACAAGTCTCCTTGAATTTTGGGTAGATTTTCCGACGGCTGAGCGTCACCTTTGGCTTTACTTTTCGCGCTCTTCGAGTGCGGATAGTTTTCGCGTGGCAACTCTCACCGACTTTTCTATTAATTAGATTAACACTTTATCGAAAGTTGTCAAGCTTTTTTCAGTATTTTTTTTCAGTATTTCTTATTTAATTTTTCGCAGTAAATAGCGCCCGGTTTCAAGAGCCACCCAGCCTCAAAAGCCGAAATTATGTTGATAAATTGCCGGGAAATGGAAGAGGGGGAAATGGAAGAGCGATGCCCTTGATTCTCTCAAGCAGCTTTTAGTAAGAATTGGCTTGAGGTTTTTGCCAGAAGTACAAACCCAAGCAGAAGAACCCAACCAAGTGCCACTGGGGTAGCAAGCTACTCGGCAGGGTTCATCTTGAGGATAAAGGTTCAACTACTCACCCCAAAAAATCCAACTCCTGTTTCGTACCACCCCCGTGCCAGGTATCGGAAGACGAAGAACTAACAAGGGTTGTACGTCAATTCATCGCTGCCAATAGAGCGCCAAAGGAGGTAGAAACTGAGTTTTGACATTTTTTGAGGTGAGTGATACTGTGGAAGTGATTACTCCGCGTCGTCGCCAGCAAAAGGATACATTGCTGTGGACTCTCGTAATGTGGAGGCCGCCAGGCCGACATGGCTACTAGCTGAAGTGGCAGTGGTGTCCCGTTGCACAGGTGCAGTTTGAATGGGGCGCAAAGATTTCTTCTTCATAATACAAGTCTCCTTGAATTTTGGGTAGATTTTCCGACGGCTGAGCGTCACCTTTGGCTTGACTTTTCCCTGTTTGGGTCTAGTTTTCGCGTGGCAACTCTCACCCACTTTTCTATTAATTAGAATAACACTTCGTCGCAAGTTGTCAAGCTTTTTTCGAGAACTTTTTTCAGTATTTTTTTATTGAATTTTTCGCACTAAATAGCGCCCGGTTTCAAGAGCCACCCAGCCTCAAAAGCCGAAATTATGTTGATAAATTGCCAGGAAATGGAAGAGCGATCGCCCCTTTGTTATCCTTTGTTTATAGTAAGAATTTGGTCAAATTGAAGAGCGATCGGGGCTCGGAAAACTCAGCATTGACAGAGATTGTACGTCAATTCATCGCTGCCAATAAGCGCAATCATGAGGTAGAAACTGAGTTTTGACAACATTTTTTGAGGTGAGTGATACTGTGGAAGTGATTACTCCGCCTCGTCGCCAGCAAAAGGATTTGGATCTAATATACTACAGGTGGTGGTTGTACAAAGAATATTTGGAGATTAGGTTGGTAAGAGGCCGCCAGGCCGTGGCTACTACTAGCTGAAGTGGCAGTGGTGTCCCGTTGCACAGGGGCAGTTTGAATGGGGCGCAAAGATTTCTTCTTCATACAAGTCTCCTTGAATTTTGGGTAGATTTTCCGACGGCTGAGCGTCACCTTTGGCTTTACTTTTCCCTGTTTGGGTCTAGTTTTCGCGTGGCAACTCTCACCGACTTTTCTATTAACTAGATTAACACTTTATCGAAAGTTGTCAAGCTTTTTTCAGGAACTTTTTTCAGTATTTTTTATTGAATTTTTCGCAGTAAATAGCGCCAGTTTTTAAGAGCCACCCAGCCTCAAAAGCCGAAATTATGTTGATAAATTGCCAGGAAATGGAAGAGCGATCGCCCCTATTTAAACTCAGAAACGATGCCTTCCAAAACCAATTTATGACCAAATTCGGCCCCTGCGGAAAGGTACCTTTGGTCTATCAGCTTGCGCCTCAGACAACTTCTTCCACCAGTAACCGTAATCTTCCAATCCCGTCGAATTTAATAAACGCTCTTTCGCGTCTGGCGCGTCAATAATTGGCATGATTGACTGACCCCAAACTGCATCTCCGTAAATCTTGCCATTTTGAGGTTTTTTCGCCTTTTCTCGCGCCAAAGTCCCCGACCCTTCCGACAGCGACCAGTAGCCTACTAACCCCGCTTCATTTCCCTTTAAACGGTGAACTAACTTCGATTGAATTTCCTTAGCCGTCCGCACTTTATTCCACAGACGAACCTCAGAGATTTTACCATTAAATAAATAATCTCCGTAACCCGGTTGTTCTGTGTTCCCCGCACCAATGCGGAGGGGACGTTTAGTATTTGCTTTAAACTTGACATTCTCTTGCTTGCTTACTTCCTGTCCGTTGACATAAAAATGAGCCGTATCAGATTTTCCATCGTAAACCCCCGTCAAATGTACCCAAACATTAATCTCAACATTCGGCCCACTCAACACAGTCCAACTCGCTCCCACTTCGCCGCTTCCCAGCCAAAACTCCCATTTCCCAGCAGGAGTTGCGTAGAACAAATAGCCCTTGCAACCATTCACATCAGACCCATCCCGCGAAGTCAATACTGATCTGTATCCATCGCCTCCAATAAACATCACCCACACCTCAACAGTGAACGTAGTGGGATTGATTTCCTTGGCATAATCAATATCAATCTTGTCATCAATGCCGTCAAAATTCAGCACTGTTTGCAAGCGTTCTTGCACAGCATTCGTATCCGTCATAGTAACTATCTCCTGTGTTTCAATTACTTCAGCGAGCACGGGAACCTCAGACAACTCCCAAGTTGCTCCGTGAATTGTCCCGTGATTCGCATTTTGAGTCTTGTCGCAAACTGTATTGGCGGTACCTTCATTGAAAGGCCAATAGCCGGCCAGTCCCGGTTCATTTCCTGCCAAACAGCGAGACATATCCGCTTGAAGTTCTGCCTGACTGCGGCATTTATTCCAAATTCTAATTTCCGAAAGTTGACCCTTCCAACACTCTGCACCTTGAGGATTTTTCGTGCCAATGAACCAACTTATGCTGCTAGATTTTTTCCGGCGTTTGCCATCCAAAGTCTGCACGAGTTCACCATTTACATAAAAGTGCAGCTTGCTGTTAGCTTCAAATACTAGCGCTAGATGAAACCAAGTGCCTGCTACAAACTTAGCTGAGGTAGTGTTGTAATTTTTCCTCTTATAAACCGTGAACCGAAGCTGGTTGTTAAATAAACCAAAACCCCAAGCAGGATGCTCCGAAAATACTCTTTGCACCCCCTTATTTGTTTTAGTTTTTACCCAAGCTTCTACGGTAAAGTTGTTGCCCAATTCGCAGGAAATATGGGGAATGGCAACATAACTGTCTACCCCGTCAAAGGTCAGAACTGGTCGGCTGTTCTTTAGGAGATTAGTCATCACTTTGATTCCTGCTGGCTTAAGAGTTTAGATATGAATTGGAGAAGGAGGCTAAGTTTCAATACGGTTCACTTAACATATTTATGCCCCGGAGATCCCCCTAAATCCCCCTTAAGAAGGGGGACTTTGAGGGCATTCTTGTCCCCCCCTTTTTAAGGGGGGTTAGGGGGGATCGTCTTAAGTAAACCGTATTGGGCTAACGTATTGGGCTAAGTTTCCCATTTCATATCTAAACTTTTTAGTTGAAAAATCAGCCGTTATTTTTGGCCGAAAAAATGACAAAAGTGGTTTTTACCGCCTGCCGCCCCAGCAGCCACAACCAGAAGTTTTAAGCTGCTGATAACTGCGGTAAGCAAAAGGTGCTGGGTCATTGTAATTTGCCCCGTGCATCAAATCGATGCGAATGTCAACCAAATCTTCCGATCGACCGTTCACAACATCCACAGAGTGGTAGGGGTGAATGAGTTCCGGTCTTTTCACAGGTGCTGATAATTTCGGCAGCTTCATAATATGTCCAAATTAGTAAGGAGTAGACCAAGAACGCACTTCGCCCAGCGTCACCGGGATAATGTCGCTGACATCGATCGTAAAGCGGTAAACTTTCTTAGCGCGGCGGCTATTTTCTGGATCGAAAAACTTCAATTTCACATCCCAGCAATCACTATCAAGCCGGCAGAAGGGGCTTTTTTCTACGTTAATGCTGTCGAGTTCCATTCCTGTGGCCACTGCCTCGGCGAAGGTAGAAGCCGCTTGGAAAGCGTTAGTAGCGGCAAAATTCAGCGCCCGGTCTTGCGAAGTGGTTCCCAAGTTCCGCAAATCGTAGTAAATGCGGTTGAGGAAGCTGCCGAGGGTGCGCCGCATCGTTTCTTCAGTTGCTTCTGTTGCGGTAGTCCGTACCGTTTCCAAAGCAGCCGTGACGAGGGTATTCACTTTCCAACTGTACATTCCTCGCGTGTTGTGCGGCTCAATCACCGGCACCACTTGCCCGGAGAAAAGTTTCACAGTTTTGCCGCTCAGCACGCCCGGAATCGTGACTCGTTCTATATAGTTTTCGCTCTCTTCCGCCTCTACCTGACCGGCCAAAAATTCTTGCAAAATCCCGTAGACATCGCGGCCAAAAGCTCCGACTGGCTCAATGGCATAAATGGGTGTCAATTCTAAATTCAGCGTCCAAATTAAAGCTTTTGCTTCCGAGGGGTTTTGTTCGAGATAGTCGGCCATTTGACGACCATCGTAGGGGTTGGACGGCACGGCGGTATTCTCAATTTCATAGGCCGGCATGAGTTGCTTAAACGAGTCGCGCCTTGCTTCGCTGCCGAAGTCGTAGCCCAGTGTTCCCAAAGCGTAGACGAGTTGGGAATCTTCCAGGTCGCTGGGTGCTTGGCTGGCAGCGATGCCGGTCGGTCTGTTGTTGGACATAAAAGAGTTTCCTGCACTAAATGAATTGATTGGGCGGGGCAAAGATGTTTCTGCTGCTGTAGTTGCTGGTAGAGACGGGCTTACTTCTGCCGAAGTCGCTGAAGTAAGTAGCTCTAAATCTGATGTTTCGGGCGCTTGGTTGAAAGATTCCAGCACTTGCTCAGAAACCCCCGATCCCAGATCAATAGTTCCGTCGCAGCCGCAGCCTGCTGCTTCAACTGCTTCTAATTCCTCGGACATCTTTCCTCCTTGAAGTAAATAATAAGTTGCGCCCAGAATGTTGAGCTTTCCAGCCAAACAGCGACGATCGCTCTCTGGTAGATCTGCATCGCAAGGTAAGGCACTCTTTAAAATGGCATCTCGTACCTTGCCTGGATCGGGCGTTTCTCCGCGCTGAACTTGCAAGCTAAGCAGCAAAGCCACAACTCCAGATACAATCGGTGTTGCAAAACTGGTACCGCTCAACCTGACTGTGCCGCCTCCTGGCTTTGCCCCCAAGATATTTTCTCCTGGTGCCAGAATTCCTTGATTTTGGTAGGCTTCACCCCAGTTGCTAAAGTCAATCGGCTTGCCCCGATTGTCCATTGCCCCTACGGCCAAGACAGCCGGAAGTGCTGCCGGAACGTGCAAGCATTCGCAGCCATCATTGCCCGCTGCGGCCACAATTAAGACATTGCGGTCTTGGCAGAGTTGTACCGCCCTTGCTAGCCAGCCTTCGGCTTCCCCTATTTCGGTCAGTTGACCGCCACTGACGTTGATGACGTGAGCTCCTGCATTGACTGCTTGCTCGATCGCGCGAGCTAGATCCAGTTGAGCCAGTTTCAGGCGATCGTCAGCAAAAATGGGAATAACTAAGCCCCGACATTGGGGCGCTATTCCGCGTATTTCAGATCTTCTGTGCTGGCCAAAAATCGTGCTAGCAACGTGCGTGCCATGCAGGGACATGGAACCTGAGACTTGTGCTTCCCCTTTTACCAAGGTTGGCAGCCGCGTCAGATTGGCTCCCTCAAAACAGGGGTGAACAAGGTCAACTAACCCATCAAGGACTGCTACACAAATCTGCGAATCCCCTTGAGTTTTTGTCCACAGCTCTTGGATACCTCGTAGCTCTGTTAAGTCGGACATGAAGTCTGAAAAATACTTTGACCAAGCTTTATAGAAGCTTGGGCAACATTCTACAGCACGCTATACCGATAAATTTCTGTCTATGAAAAATTTAATGTAAATTTTTGTTGATTTGTATAGGGGGTAGAACCATGAGGGGTCAGACCGCCTACAACCCGCAGATTTTGAGGAAGGATAAAGGTAAGTAGGACTTACGCATTGACAAAATGATTGTATTGTCAATACATCTGAAGAGAGGCATCGCTATTCCCTCATGAGACAGAATTCGGTTGCCGAACTTCCTTCTTTCCGAAGTTTCAATTATTAGTTGTTGGCCCGTCGGGAGAGGGTACAGATTGAATTGGTGTCGGAGGCAAATTAGAGCGGCTTTTGGTGAGAGTAGCCGACACCAAAGCATAGCCCAAAACAGCAGGAAGCACGATCGCACTCAGAAACACGATCGCCATCGCCCATGTCATCGCATTCGAGATCGGGCCGTAATGAGTGCGGTAAGGGTCAAACATTGGTAAATTAGGCATCGGGGCGTCCCGCAGCGCGATCGGGCGTTTGAACCGCACCCGCCTGTCATCGAGCTTTTCGAGCAAAATCCAGCCAACTTCCGCCTCTTCCCGACACAGCTTGTGAAAAATCGCCGGATTGCGAAACAAATCGCTGCTAGCCCGCACAATCTTGTATTCCCAAACTGTCAAATCATCAGGATTGCGATCGGATTTTGGATTGCCATTTGCGATCGCATTTTTAGGCGTACTAAAATTATCTTCTTGAGATTCGTACCGAGTCAAAACTTCCTCCTCCTCATCGCATTTTTGCCCCGCAGCTAATTGCTCGTGGCTAACCAAGATACCCATGATTGCAGCCTCCAAGCCGAGACTGCCAACCATCAAACTCCAAATCATAATTTCAGTCATACAAGGAGTTAAAAGTTAAAAATTAAAAAATCAAAAGACTCGCTTTTAACTTTCAATTTTTAATTTTCAAATAGCCTTCCACCACACAATCTGCACCCACCGCGCGCCAAGAAACCCGCTCTAAAGTTAAAGCATCAGTCATTGCAGAAAACCCCAAATCTCCTACAGGAGTTGGAGCATCTTGGCCGCCGACAATTTTAGGAGCAATAAAAGCCATAATTTTTTGTACTGCACCTTCAGCAATTGCCTTAGCAGCCAAAGTGCCTCCACACTCCCAGAGTACAGAAAGAAAAGATCGATCGTACAAATAAGCCATCACATTAGTCGGTGTCAGCGGCGACAATTCCACAACTTCCACCCCTTTGGCGATCAAAAATTCCTGAAATTCCGGGTTAACCCCAGGCTCAGTCAGCACCAAAGTAGCCGCCACAGAGGTTTCCCACAACCAAGCCGACTTCGGCAAATCCAGAGTGCGGCTCATCACCACCCGCAGAGGATTATGCCGATCGGGTTGGTGGCTAGTCAATAAGGGATTATCTAGACGCACCGTATTTCCCCCAACAATCACCGCATCGCAGCCGACGCGCACCCGATGCACCTCGCTCCTCGCCTCCTGGCCTGTCACCCAAGCGCTATGACCGGTATTGGTAGCAATTTTACCGTCCAAAGTCATCGCATATTTCAAAATTCCGAAAGGCTGGCGGTGCAAAATCCGGTGTACGAAAGCCTCGTTAAGTTTCTGACAAGCTTCCCCTTCCACTCCCGTCACCACTTCAATCCCGGCTTCCCGCAACCGGGCCAGCCCAGTTCCCGCTACCAATGGATTGGGATCGACCATGCCAACCACTACTTTTGCCACCTTGGCCTTGACTAAAGCTTCGGAACAGGGAGGAGTTCGCCCGTAGTGGTTGCAGGGTTCCAGGTTGACGTAGACTGTCGCTCCGGCGGCGAGTTCCCCCGCTTCCCGGAGCGCAAAAACTTCGGCGTGAGGTTGGCCAGCACCGGGATGGAACCCTTCGCCGACAATCTTGCCGTCTCGGACAATTACAGAACCGACGAGGGGGTTGGGTGCGGTTTTGCCGAGGGCGTGGCGGGCCAATTCTATGCAGCGGCGCATCATGGCTCGATCGAACTCTTGAATTTCGTTGTCCAGTTGTTTTGTAGCTTGCTGCTGTCGATTAGCTAAGCTGGCGATCGGTTTAGCGTCCGCCGGAAAAGTTTCCATAAGATCTTGGTATGATATCTATCCCTGAGTGTACTGACTTTGATGCTAATTTTGGGTGCGAAACGACGATCGATTGCCGCTGGGACAAACTGTACGTTACCACTGAGATATTGCATCATTGTCAATTAGCCTTTTATGAACAGGCAAGATGCCTATTCCACAAGAAAATTTATCTTTTGTGGAACAGGCATCTTGCCTGTTGCTGACAATGGTGCAAGATGTGAGTTACCAGGAGTGAAGGGCAATTTAGGGCGATCGACCCCACACACCCAAACAAATAGCTTTAACATGAAGAAACAATAGCAGGCGTTTAACAAAAAACCATGACTCAGGACATGAAGCGGGAATTTGCCAGTCGCGACGAATTAATAGCCTACGTGCGCGAACAGTTTCCCGAAGCCGCCGCCCGCGATAGCAACGTACCCCCAACCACAGGCGGGCGCAAAGCAGCGGAGACACTCCTGCAAAAAATTGACCCAGGCAAATACGCCTCAAGCCGCAACTTCCTCAACGGCGCGGTAACGCAATTGTCGCCTTATTTACGCTACGGCGTTTTGAGCCTTGCCGAAGTCCGGGATGCCGTGCTCGCCAAGGTGCATCCAGAAGAAGCCGTAAAACTTGTCAACCAATTGGGTTGGCGGGATTATTGGCAGCGACTGTACGCCGAATTGGGCAAGGGGATTTGGCAAGACCAGGAACCCTACAAAACTGGTTACACTGCTAAATATTACAGCGAAACCATGCCGCAGGATGTCGTCGAAGGCACGACTGGTTTAGTTTGCATCGACAGTTTCAGCCGCGAGTTGCGAGAAACTGGTTATTTGCACAACCATCAGCGAATGTGGATTGCCGCTTATCTCGTACATTGGCGGCGCGTGCACTGGCAAGCTGGAGCTCGCTGGTTTTTGGAACATTTGCTAGATGGAGATCCGGCGAGTAATAATCTTTCTTGGCAGTGGGTAGCGAGCACTTTTAGTCATAAGCCTTATTTTTTTAATCGGGAAAATCTGGAACGTTACACTAAGTCGGTTTATTGTGGTGATTGTCCTCTGTACGGGCAATGCGATTTTGAGGGAACTTACGAAGATTTGGAAGCCCAGTTGTTTCCCAATGCCGAAAAGGTCGATCGCACGGGCGGTTCTCAAAGTTGGCAACGCCCTCAAAAGGGAAAGAAAAATTAAGTCAGTAGTCAGTTGACAGTTGACAGTTGTCAGTTGTCAGTTGACAGTTGTCATTCGGAAGAGGGAACAAGCAATTAAAATAATTAATTTTTTTTACAATTCCCAATTACAATTCCCAATTCCCAATTACAATTCCCAATTCCCAATTCCCAATTTATGAACAATCCAATTATTTGGCTGCACGGCGACTGTTTGAGTCCTCAAAGTCCGGCTTTTCAAGCGCACCCAGAAGCACCGGCAATCTGGGTTTGGGATGATGCACTCATCGATGAATGGCAGTTGAGTCTCAAACGAATGGTGTTTATTTACGAATGTTTGCTGGAGTTGCCGATAGTTATTCGGCGTGGAAATGTCGCTGCTGAAGTTATCGCTTTTGCTAAAGAATCCGGCGCGAATCAAGTAGTTACAGCGGAAAGTCCTAGTCCTCGGTTTGAGGAGATTTGCCGGGAAATTCGGCAATTATACCCTGTAGAAGTTTTGCCACCAGAACCCTTTGTCCGCTACGATGGTTATATTGATTTGAAGCGTTTTTCACGCTACTGGCGCGTCGCCGAAAAATACGTTTTTTAATGGGGAATTGGTAATCGGGAATTGGTAATGGGGAGTTGGTAGAAAAACAAGAAAGAGGCAAAGCGAATCATCTGATTTTTTCCCTCTTCCTTCTAACAACTAACAACTGACAACTGACAACTGACAACTGACAACTAACAACTGACAACTGACTTCAAGTCGCCTTCAAACGCTGTAATAGCCATTGAAATCTAGATTGAGCCAAATCTGGATTTTCGACATTGTGGGCGATCGCGCGTTCGTCGTCGGGATCTTGATATATTAAATAATCAGTCTCTTCGCCGAAGCGTTTGACTGTACCCCGAAGTCTCGACGACAGAAATTTGGTAATCGCCCGATAAAACCGCAGGGAAAACAACACGTCTTGTTCCAGTTTTTCAGTTAGCAGCCGCCTCGGAATTGACAGGATGAGACATTCATCAATTGTCGTGACGCTAGCAGAAGGAAGTCTCCCGTCTACAAAAGACATTTCGCCCAACACTTCCCCGCAGATGATTTGTCCAATTTCTTTGTCGCCCAAAGATGATACAGAAACGCTCAAAGTTCCATTCAGAACTATGTACAGCGCGTCTAAGGGTTTACCTTCGACGATCACGGTGGTGCCGGGGGGGACTATGGTGCGGGTGCCGTTGGCGAGCATCCAATCGATGTCGCGATCGCTCAATTCGCCTAATATCACTAGAACTTTGCTCATAAAGTCAGGTTGAGATTCAATAGTTTTTTACTAATTTTTACCAATAAAACACGGAATTTTAGACAATTATAATAATAATATTCACTAATTTTTACACGATCGAGCTACAGCTATTTTGGGAACCAGTGCTATTCTACATCACTTGTCACAGACTACGCAGCAGCCGATCGCCCTGGCGCAACTGTCCCAATTTGAACGACTGCCCAAATATTTTTGAAAGCTTGCTGTATCTTGGTTTTAAGCCGGTGCGCCCTCGAAAATTCAATTTTTCCGGTACTACTGCGAATGCAGCGCCCCCAAGTACAGAATTATAGAATGCCAGCGATGCGCGCGATCGGCCTCTCAATTCAGCAGCAGCGAGGGTGAAATCCTTCCTAGGATTGATTTTTAGCCGATCGAACTGTAAATTATAATTAGCATCTAAACCCGCTGTCTGTTCTTGAATCTAATCAAATTGCGAGTTGACTCCTCAAGGGTTAAGTGCCAATCTAGGAACAACACAAGTCATATTTGTGTCATTTTTGAGCAAAGCTCTCGATGGGAGCCCTCAAACACTTACACTTTTAACACAGCATTCATTGAGGAGTTTCTATGAATAGTCTATTTTCCAAGTCTACTTTTGCGTTAATAAATCTTGCAGCTTTAGCAGTTTGTTGCGGTACCCTGTCAGCGAAAGCTGAAACTGGCAACTTGCCTGATGTCGGTACAACGGCAACTTTGGCAGCTCAAAATATTGACCAAGTTTCTCAGCCTGTGGCAACTTCAGCGGTTAAACCCGATGCAGAAACCACCGCTACTAATACAAAAATTGATTCTATCAGTTGGAGCGAACTAACAGCAGCGGCAGAGCCAGCAGCCTCCGCACCGGCAGCCAACTCGCAAGCATCTGTGGGCACACCGGCAGAATCCACAGCAACAACATCGGAAATTGCGGAGACTGAAACTGCGCCAAATACATCGATTGCTGCTGAGACCGAAAAATCGGCAGAAACAGCTAAAATTGCTGATAGCGTCAAAGTGCAGCCAACGGTGGAGATTGCCGAAAAGATCGATCGACCTAATTCCGAACTGACAGCAGCCAAGGAAGAAAAAGAAGTCAAAACAACACAAGAAGTGTTAAGCAATCCTGTCAGCACTTCCGCCAAAACCCTGACAAACCAACCGAAACTTGCCGAAAAACCGGCAGCAGTCTCCGAACCAACTGAAAAAGTAGCTCAAGTCCCCACCATCAGACCGGGCCGAGCTACCCGTTCAGGGCCGAGCTACGTCGGTATTGGCGGTAACATCGGTTTTGGCGGAGATTCAGCCCTAGGTGACACTTCATTTGCGATTATTAGCAAAATTGGTTTGACAAACAATTTCTCGGTGAGGCCGAGTGTTTTGTTCCGCGACAACTTAACAGTTCTAGTTCCACTCACCTACGATTTTGTATCTAAAGAGGCCGTCGAAGTCAGCGATGATTTTGTGATTACCGCTGCTCCTTATTTAGGTGCTGGCGTAGCCATTTCTACCGGCGATAACGGTAATTTTGGCTTCATGATTACAGGGGGTGTAGATGTGCCGCTGTCGAGTAATTTTACAGCTACAGCCGGACTGAATATTGGTTTTCTCGAGGGAACTGATGTGGGATTGTTAGTCGGTGTCGGCTATACCTTCCCGAATCTGATCAGATAGTATTGCTATTTGAGCAAACGCAGGATCAGTAAATAGGCGCTGGGTTGACTGTAGGAATACAGTCAGCCCTTTTTTGATGGAAAATCAACAGCAATTCGCCGGACGCGGCTATTCGGAGGGGCAATTTGGAGGACACTTAGTTGTATAATAGATAAACTAGCCTTACTAAAAAGTAGAATCCTATGTCGCAGGGAATCTTCAACAAAATCCTCAATCAGCTTGACACCCTGGAAGTGCTAGAACTACAGCAACTAGAGCGTGCTATTGGGAACTCTCTGGCTCATAAAGAACAAGCTGCTCAACGCACAAGATTTCACCAAGCGCTGTTAACTTCTGGTTTAGTCAAAAAAATCAAGCATTCTTCTTGGACTCAGCAAACAGAACGGCGACTAATTCAGGTACAGGGGCAGCCTGTTTCTGAGACAATTATTGAGGAACGTCGCTAGATGACAATTTATTTTGTAGATAGCAGCGCGCTGGTCAAACGCTACATTAGTGAAATAGGTTCGGGATGGGTTTTGAATTTGTTCGATCCTGCACTTAACAACGATATCTTGATTGCTGGTATTACCAGTGTGGAAATTGTTGCTGCAATTACCAGAAGGTCGCGCGGCCGAAGTATCAATGCGACAGATGCTACAGCAGCGTGCAATCAGTTCAGGAGTGACCTGCAATCTGAGTATCAAGTTGTAGAATTCACCGAAAGTATTATTAACTCTGCAATGGCATTAGCTGAAACCTACGGATTGCGAGGCTATGATGCTGTGCAGCTAGCAACAGGCTGTAGCATAAATAACCTCTGCACAGCTAACAATTTGCCTGCGATGACTTTTGTATCTGCTGATGGGGAGCTAAATGCAGCAGCAACAAGTGAGGGTTTGGTAGTTGAAAATCCTAACAACTATCCGTAATATCGATCGTCGGAGGACGCGGAAATTCGGAGGATGAGGTGCAAAATTAATTGCGATCGCCCAGAGGGATTTTCCTCAAAGATATAATGATAATTGGCTCGCACTTTCTCCCCAAACACCCGAAAAAACCGTGACCAAAACAGAAATCTTAGCCGCACTCAAAAATCTGACAGCAGAAGAACGCCTAGAAATCATCGAAACAGCTTCCCGGATGATGCGCGAAGACATCGAAGCAAAAGTCCAGCGCAAAGCCGAGAAAAAGCGCCAACTCAGAGCCGCAGCAGAAGCCGCAGTCCTAGATTATATGCCGGGAGGTGCTTTACATGATTTGTGGTCGCCAGACAGCGAACCATATTTTGAATCTGAGGAAGAATACCTAAGCGCAGGGATCAAAACTAATGCGTAGAGGCGAAATCTGGCTGGTTACACTTGAGCCTACTGTTGGGGCTGAAATTGGCAAAACCCGTCCCGCAGTTATTGTCAGCGATGAGACGGTGGGAATTTTGCTGCTTGAAGTTATTGTTCCCATCACTGACTGGAAAGAGCGATATACACCGAGAAATTGGATGGTTCGACTAGAACCCAGTGGCGAAAATGGCTTGATTAAAGTCTCAGCCGCCGATTGTTTTCAAGTCCGTTCCGTTTCCCAACAAAGATTTGTCCGACAACTCGGAACCCTTTCCGAGACAATTATGGAAGAAATTGCAGAATCACTGATAATTGTTTTGGATCTGGATTGAATAACTAGGCAACAGCACACAAATAGTGTTATTTATAAGTAGATTGTATGGCGCGATGGCCTTAAATGATTCCTATACAACTTACACTCAAAAATTTTCTCAGCTATCGCGAAGCTGCTTTAGACTTTCGCGGCCTGCACACCGCTTGCATTTGCGGGCCTAACGGTGCTGGTAAATCTTCTCTGCTAGAAGCGATCGCCTGGTCACTTTGGGGCTGTTGTCGCAGCGATACAGAAGACGATATCATTCATATCGGCGAAATTGATGTCCGCGTTGATTTCACTTTCTCCACGGGCGGCCAAATCTACCGGGTGATTCGCAACCGCCGGCGCGGACAATCGGGGAGTTTGGAATTTCAAGTCAGCTTGAATTCTGCTACAACTCAGGATGGACTTAGTTTTCGCACGCTCACGGACAAGGGGCTGAGAAATACTCAGCAGAAAATTCTCGAACATATCAAATTAGATTACGATACTTTTATTAACTCGGCGTATTTGCGGCAGGGGCGTGCTGATGAGTTTATGCTCAAAAAGCCGATCGACCGCAAGCAAGTTTTAGCTAACCTCCTCAAGCTCGATCGATACGACACTTTATCCGAACAAGCCAAGGAAAAAGCCAGAGAATTTAAAGCCAAAGTCGAAGTCCTCAAACACAGTTTACAAGCCGTACAAGAGCAACTGCAACAAAAAGAGGCGATCGCATCCGAACAAACTCAATTACAGCAAGCAACCGATTTGCTCTCTTCACAGCAGCAAGCCGACACAGCACATTTGCACCAACTGCAACTCCAACACCACAACCGCCAAACTTGGCAAAAACTCCTCGCAGGCCATCAGCAACAGCACTATAATATTTCTCAAGAATGCCGCCGCTTGCAGCAAGAACTCAGCGCCGCCAAGCAGCAGCAGAATGAGCTACAAGCCCTGTTGACACAAGAAAATGAAATTACAGCCGGAATTGCCTATTTTCATAGCTTGCAATCCACCGAAGAATCTCAGGCTGGTAAATTCAAGGCTCATCAACAAGCCCACAATCAGCGCCAAAACTTGCAAGAACAGCAACGGCAAGAACTGAGCCTTTTGCAAAACAAAATTCAGCAATTGCAAGCTCAATTAGATGTCTTAGAACAAGATGAAAAAGATGTTCTAGATGTTCTCAAACAGCAGCCGGAGGTTGACAAAGGACTCGCACAGTTGCAAGCAGCCCGATCGCGCCTCAATGAACTAGAGCAACTGCAATTGCAAGTTTCGCCGTTGCTACAACAGCAGCAGCAGTCGCAAACTAAGCTCGATCGCGCCCACGCTGGTTTAACCGCCCGCTTAGCCGAAATCAACCGACAGGTGCAAGTTCAGCAACAGCAGCGACAGCCGCAATTACAGCAGGAAATCTCGGCCATCGCCCATCAAATTGTGCAGTTGGAAAACAAGCGAATTTATCAGGAGCGAGTCCGCGAAAAAGGCCAAGAAAGGCACAGCTTTCTGGAAAATCTGCAAGCCAAAAGCCGCGATTATCAAACCAGACTCACCGAAATTGACCAAAAACTGCAACTGTTGCGGAAAAATGAAGGAGAAACTAGCGCGGGTGAAGGTAAATCAGCCAATTTTGCGGAAACTCAGGAAGTGAATTCGCCTTTAATTGTCAGGGATGCAACTTTTGGCAATTGTCCTTTGTGCGATCGACCTTTAGACGAACACTACTGGAATTTGGTAGTCACCAAACATCACTCCCAACAGCAGGAAATCTGGAACCAACTGTGGGTTGTCCGCGAACAGTTAGCCGTCTCCGAACGCGAAATTCAAGTTCTCAGAAACGAATACCGCGAATTAGAACAGGAATTAGCACCTTACCAAGAATTGCGGGAACGCCGCAGCCATTTGCAAGCACAATTGGATAGCCTGGGCCAAGACGAAACTCGACTGCAAAGTATGCGTCTTGACGCTGCGGAAATCGAGCGGTTGCTGCGTACCGGCGAGTATGCAGCCGATGACTACGCTGAACTCCACCACATCGAACAGCAACTGCAATTGCTCAATTATAGCGATCGCAGTCACTCCCTCGCCCGCAGCGATGAAAAGCGGTTGCGGTGGGCGGAAATTAAGCAAGCTCAAATCAAAGATGCTCAACAGAAACTCAATAAAATTAACAGCCGCCGCCCGGATTTGCAAACTCAATTAGCCACTGTACAACAACAGTTAGAACTGCAAAAAAATAGCTCGGAAATTCAGCAGCAAATTCTGTCTTTAGATAGATACATTGCGGAAGTTGGTTATAATTTGGAACAGCACGAACACGTCCGCAGCGAAATGCGTAAAACGCAATTTTGGATCGCCCGCGCTGAAAAATTGCGATCGGCAATTCAGCAATTCCCGCAAGTCCAGCAGCGGGTTAATGAAATCGCCAATTCTATCGCAGTGCGCGATCGCGATTTGCAAGCTGTCACCGCTCAAACATCGGCGATGAACCAGCAGTTACAAGAACATCCCGATCCCACAGCCCCAATAAGTGCGATCGAACAGCAAATGGGCCGTCGCCGCCAACAGCTAGACCAACATTTGGGAAGTCTCGGACGACTCCAGCAGCAGCAGCAAAATCTGGAAGCTTTGGAAGTTCAGCTAGCCGCTCAAAAAGAGCAAATGCAGGTAACAAAACGCCAATACAAAGTTTATCAAGAGTTGGGTCAAGCCTTTGGCAAAAACGGCATTCAAGCTTTAATGATTGAAAATGTTTTGCCTCAACTCGAAGCTGAAACTAATCAGATATTGTCGAGATTGAGCGCGAATCAGTTGCACGTTCAATTTATTACTCAGCGGGCGGCGGCTGCTAAAAAATCAACTAAATTGATTGATACTTTAGACATTTTAATTGCTGATGCTCGCGGGACTCGCGCCTACGAAACTTACTCCGGCGGCGAAGCTTTTCGGATTAATTTTGCGATTCGGCTGGCGCTGGCGAGATTGTTGTCTCAGCGGGCGGGGACGGCTTTGCAAATGTTGATTATTGATGAGGGATTTGGGACTCAGGATGCTGAAGGGTGCGATCGCCTGATTGCTGCAATTAATGCGATCGCCTCTGACTTCGCCTGCATTCTCACCGTCACCCATATGCCGCACCTCAAAGAAGCTTTTCAAGCTAGGATTGAAGTAAGCAAAACTGCTCAGGGTTCTTGCATCAGTTTGTCAATTTAAAATTGTTATACCATTTTGAATTTTTAATTATCGATTCAAGATGTAGCGGTTGAAACCGCGTCTACACAAACAAAACCCGGATGGTGCGCGGGTTGAAGATAAGACTGTTTATTCCCCGGAGATCCCCCTAAATCCCCCTTAAGAAGGGGACTTTGAGAACACTCTTGTCCCCCCCTCTTCTTCAGGGGGGCTAGGGGGGATCTCCGGGCTTAACTGAACCGTATTCTTGTATAGGCGCGAATTCCATTCGCCCGCTCTTCAACCCGCGCACCATCCGGGTTTTGTCTGTATAGGCGCGAATTCTATTCGCCCGCTCTTTGATTCGCTCTTCCTTCCATTCGCCCGCTTTCCCATTCGCCCGCTTTTCCATTCGCCCGTCGGCTTTTTGGGGTTGCTGGGTTTGTTAGGTTAAACTAAAAATAAGCTTATAAAATCAGAGTGCCTCAAGCTATTAATAATTTATTATTGTTCTATTCGCTCCCTTGGAGTTTGGATATTGCTACCGATGACAACAGACTCTTTTCATCTGTCTCTGCTAGAACGAGCGATCGCAGCGTCGAGCAACAGCATCCTGATTGCAGATGCTAACAGCCCTGACACACCTATTATTTACTGCAATCCTGCTTTTGAGAAACTGACGGGTTACAGTAGCGAAGAAGTTATGGGACGCAACTGCCGATTTTTGCAGGGTGCCGATACCGATCGCGCTGAATTAGACAAACTCCACAGCAGTTTGCGATCGGGAACAGAAATTAAGGTAGTTCTCAAAAATTACCGCAAAGACAAAACTCCTTTTTGGAACGAATTAACCGTTTCCCCCGTTCTAAATGGCGAGGGAAAATTAACTCATTTTATCGGAGTTCAAAACGATATTACCAAAAGAATCACAGCCGAAACAGCCCTGCAAGAAAGCGAAAAAAGATTGCGGGCGATCGCCACTGCGACTCCCGTTCCCATCCTAATTACACGCCAGTCAGATAGCGTGATTTTGTACGCAAATCCTGCCCTAGGCAAAACTTTTAATTTGAATTCAGAACAGCTTATAGGTAGTAAAAAGAGCGACTTTTATGCCAATGTGAGCGATCGCAGTCAATTGCTAGAATTCCTCAAACAAAACGGCTTTAGCGACAGCGATCAAATCTGCTTAAAAAAAGCAAACGGCAGTTTTTTTTGGGTAAAGATGTCGATGCGATCGATTGATTTTAACGGCGAAGCAGCAATTTTATCGGCATTTTACGATATTACCGATCGCGTAGAAGCAGAAACAGCACTACGCCAAAGCGAAACCAGGTTTCAAAAGTTGGTTGCCAACGTTCCCGGCATGATTTATCAATTTCAGTTAGCAGCAGACGGCACTTTTGCATTCCCCTACGTCAGTTCTGGCTGCCGCGAACTCTACGAATTAGAACCAGAGGTGCTCCAAAATTTAGCTATTACTGCGATCGAAATGGTGCATCCAGACGATGCACAAAACTTCCAGGAAACTGTTGCTATCTCAGCTACAACTTTAGAGCCTTGGCGGTGGGAAGGCAGATTAGTTTTACCGGGCGATCGGATCAAGTGGGTTAGCGGGGCTGCCCGACCAGAACTCGGCGAAAAAGGTGATATTATTTGGGATGGCTTGTTGATTGACATTAGCGATCGCAAACTTGCAGAATCAGCACTGCGGCAAAGCGAAGCCAGATTTCAAAAAATGGCCGCCAACGTGCCGGGAATGATTTATCAATACTTGCTGCATCCCGACGGTTCTCATCAATTCATTTATGTCAGTCCCGGCTGTTGGGAACTGTACGAATTAGAACCCGAAAAACTCAAAAAAAACGCAGCTTTTATGTGGTCAGCAGTGCATCCAGACGACATAAAATTTTTGTCAGAATCCCTAGCTATTTCCGCAGAAACTTTACAACCTTGGAAACATGAAGCGCGGATCGTAACCAAGTCAGGAAAACTGAAATGGATTCGCGCCATTGCCCGCCCCGAACTGCAACCGGGCGGCGAGATACTTTGGGAAGGCGTGACAATCGACATCAGCGATATCAAGCTCGCAGAAATCGCCTTGGGCGACTCAAAAATCGCCCTGGAACAAGTCAATCAAGAACTCGAAAAGCGCGTCCTAGAACGCACGGAAGCCTTGCAAACTTCCCAGAAAATGCTGTGGTTGGTAATCAACAACATCCCTCAGTTTATCACCTGGAAAGATCGAGATTCAGTTTACCTGGGCGGCAATAAAAATTTTGCCAAAATCGCAGGTTTCAATCATCCCACTGAAATCGCTGGTCTCACCGACTACGATATGCCCTGGAAACCAGAAGAAACAGAATTTTTCCGAGATTGCGATCGCCGGATCATGGCAACCAACACCCCAGAATATCACATTATTGAGCGCCAACTGCAAGCCGACGGTACTCAGCGCTGGCTGGATACAAATAAAATACCTTTGCACGACAATTATGGCAATGTGGTAGGCATTTTGTGTACTTTGGAAGACATCACCGATCGGCTTTCCCTAGAAGCTAAAGTCCGAGGTAGCGAGGAACTATTTCGCAAAATTTTTGAAGATGCACCCATCGGTATTTACTTAGCCAATTTAGACGATCACCAGTTGGTACGAGTCAATAAAAATTACTGCGAAATGCTTGGATATACCGCAGCAGAATTGCTCGGCAAAACATTTATAGAAATTGGACATCCCGAAGATCGACCCAAAAAAATCCAAGTTGCTGCTGCTCTTTATCGGGGAGAAATTACCAGCTATCAAATCGAAATCCGCCAGATTGCGGCGACAGGTAAAATTGTTTGGGTGAATGTGACATCTACTCTGATTCGAGATGGCGAAGGAAAACCTATTTACAAATTAGGGATGATTGAAAATATTACCAACCGCAAAATTTCCGCAGCAGCACTCCAAGCTTCAGAATCTCAATTGAGAAAACAAGCAGCTCAATTACTAGAAGCCTACGAAAAACTCCAACACGCTCAAATCCAATTAGTTCAATCTGAAAAAATGTCGAGCCTCGGTCAAATGGTTGCCGGTATCGCCCACGAAATTAACAATCCCGCAACTTTTATTCACGGCAATATTTCACACACAAAAACCTATTTTTACGATTTAATAGAACTGTTGAATCTCTACCAGTATTATTACTCGTCCCCAGCTCCTCAGATTGCTGAAAAAGTTAAGGAAGTAGACTTAGATTTCCTCAAGGAAGATTTTCCAAAAATGCTAAATTCGATGATAGTAGGAGTAGAAAGAATCAGTAAAATTGTGTTGTCGTTGCGGAACTTTTCGCGACTGGACGAATCAGAAATGAAGCTAGCAGACCTTCACGAAGGAATTGAAAGCACGCTGTTAATTGTGCAGCACAGATTGCAGCATGAACGTAAAGAAAGCCGGATTGAAATTATTAAAGATTACGGAGAAATATCGAAAGTCTACTGTTGTGCGGGGCAGTTAAACCAGGTATTTCTCAACATTATCAGCAATGCGATCGACGCTCTAGAAAACCACAAGCAACTCAGGACGATCGTGATTCGTACTGAAATGAAAAAAGCTGGGTTGAACAATAGTACAAGCAATGTCGGTGAGGGCGATCGCATTGTAATTTGCATCGCAGACAGCGGCCCGGGAATGACCGAAGAGGTTGGTAAGCGGCTGTTTGACCCATTTTTTACCACAAAACCGGTTGGGTCTGGAACAGGCTTGGGACTGTCTATCAGCCATCAAATTGTGGTAGAAAAACATAAGGGAAGTCTGCGGTGCATCTCAGCGCCCGGACAAGGAGCAGAATTCTGGATTGAAATTCCGGCGTAAATGATGGAAATTTAGATCGGACGTACGGTTTTAAACCGCGCCTACACCAACGAAGTCTACCTCCGTGGACTGAAGAAGATAATGTTATTTTAACCGTTCGGTCTTCAACCCGCTTGGAGTGCGTGAAAGTTTGTAGAGGCCCGGTTTCAACCGCCCGGTCTTATTTTAATGCCCAATTGCCGTCGGTGCTTGAGTTATCAGGGTTTTGAATTTAACGGCACTGAGACGCCGAAATTAATCTCACTTGTGCGGTGTGCTCATCTGCTGCCATTATTCGCTAGGCAATTATGCTGAAAAAACTACCTTTATCCTGGTCTCGCTACGTTCCAGCCGGGTTGACACTTCTTTTGGGTGTCGGATTCTCGGCCCTGGCATTTGCCTTGGTTTGGGACTGGGAAGACAGGCGCCACGATTACGAAATGCACCGCCGCATCGATGATATTTCGATCGGCATCGAACGCCAACTCAACTCGGACTTAGACGCAGTTCTCGCCCTCAGCGACTACATGAAAGCCTTTAGCGCCGTCGAGCGTTCATCTTTTGCCAGCTTTGTCGGCCGCCCCCTATCTGTCCACCCCAGCCTGCAACTCTTGGCTTGGGCCCCTCGCGTCCCCAATTCCCAGCGGGCCAACTACGAAGCCCAAGCCAGAAGCGAAACCGACTCCAGTTTCGAGATTACAGAGCGCGGCCCCGGCGGAGAACTGCGCAAGGCCCGCCAGCGTTCCGAATACTTCCCGGCTTTCTACGTCGAACCAACAGCCGGAAACGAGACAACATTGGGCTTTGACCTTAACTCCTACCCAGAAATTCGCGCCACGATCGATCGCGCCCGCGATACTGGAGAAATGATTGTCACTAGCTACGCCGGCTTTGGGGTCAACTCCCCGGAACCGGGTCTTTTGGTAATAGTTCCGATTTACAAAAATAGCACTAAACCGACTACCGTGGAATCCCGCCGCCAACTGCTGCAAGGATTTGTTTTGGGGGTATTTCAAGGCAAAGATATTTTCCAAACCTCTTTAAAAGGACGCAATACCGACTACCTCACCATTTATCTCGCCAGCGAGGCTCCAGACAAGCAAGAAGCAGCGCCGCTGTTACCGCCAAGGGCCGACACGGTTCTCCAAAACTTCGCTGCTAACGGTCAAATTCCGCAATTTGCGGTGCTGTTCCAACCGGCGAGCCAACAAGTGCTGACCGCATCGGTGGCTGCGAAACGAGATCTCAGGTCAAATTGCCCGATTCAAGACGAGCAAGATCCGGAGCGCCGAGCTTGCCAAAGGATGCTGAAAATTAGCGGCCGCCCGTGGTCTGTGTACGTGTCCGCAACGCCGGAAATTCGGAAGACTCGCAAGCACTGGCGTTCTTGGGGAACTCTGACGATGGGGATGTTGTGGACTCTGCTGCCGGTGACATATATGCTGACAGCTTTGAGCCGCACCACCCAAATCGAAAAGCTAGCCCGAGAAAGAATTCTCCAAGCCGAACAGTTGCAGACTGCTTACCAACAGTTGGAACTCGAACAAGGGAAATCCGAGCAACTGTTGCTGAATGTTTTGCCGGCGGCGATCGTCCTGCGTTTGAAGGACAATGAACACAATATTGCCGAAAGTTTTGGGGAAGTAACTGTGATGTTTGCGGACATTGTGGGGTTTACGGAGCTTTCTTCGAGAATTTCAGCGACTGCGGTGGTGAAAGTGCTCAACGATATTTTTTCGGCTTTTGACCATTTGGCCGATCGCCACGGTTTGGAGAAAATTAAGACTATTGGTGATGCTTATATGGTTGTGGGCGGTTTACCTACGCCACGAGAGGATCATGCGGAGGCGATCGCGAATATGGCGATCGATATGCTACACGAAGTTCGGATACTCAGTTTAGAGCATTCGGAGCCTTTCAGCATTCGGATCGGAATTAGCAGCGGCCCTGTAGTTGCCGGCGTCATTGGCTTAAAAAAGTTTATTTACGACCTTTGGGGCGACACAGTAAATATTGCCTCGCGCATGGAATCCCACGGAATTACCGGCTGCATTCAAGTCACCACCGAAACCTACGAAATATTAAAGGATAAATATACTTTTCAGAAGCGTGGCGCGATTCAAGTTAAGGGAAAGGGATATATGGTTACTTATTTACTCACAGGCAAAAAAGATGATTAACACCGCCCAAAAGCGGATACAAGGCTGCGATTCCCCGATCGACTAAGACTTTCGATCGCCAAGCTAAAATATGATAAGTTCAATGTATTCTGTCACGCCTGCACCAAATGAGGAAAAACCATGACGACGCTGCTAATTCAAACCGAAAGCATCCCACTGATCGTCAATCTCCCTGCGATCCAATCGATGAATGTTGAACAGTTCTATGAATTCTGTCTAGTTAATCGCGATTTGAGAATTGAGCGTACAGCCAGTGGGGAAGTTATCATTATGCCACCAGCCTTTTCAGATACAGGGAACCGCAACCTTAAAATTGCCCTACAATTGGGGAACTGGGCAGAAGAAGATGGCACAGGTGAAACGTTTGACTCCAGTGCAGGCTTTACCTTGCCCAATGGAGCCACCCGCTCCCCGGATGCCTCATGGATTAAACTAGAGCGTTGGAATGCCTTAACTGAAGCACAAAAAGCCTCATTCGCCCCGATTTGTCCAGACTTTGTGATCGAATTGCGGTCTTCTAGTGACACTCTCAAGGGATTGCAAAAAAAGATGCAAGAATATATTGACAACGGTGTATCGCTCGGCTTCTTGATCGATCGCAAAAACAGAAAAGTCTACATCTACCGTCCCGATCGCGAACCTGAAATCTTGGATAATCCTGAAACAGTGAGCGCAGATCCAGAGTTACCGGGATTTGTCTTGCGGATGGCAAAAATCTGGTAATGCGAGATCGTTACACCATACTCAAAGACATCAATTCATCTGTCATTTCAAAATTCGCCGTCACACTTTGCACATCATCCAAATCTTCCAGTGCATCCATTAACTTAAGGAGCGATTTGGCTTTTTCAGGAGTTTCTATTTCCACTGTATTGCTCGGAATCCAGCGATTTTTTGACTGCAAAACTGTAAAATCTTGTTGCTTAAAATGACACTCCCCGCTCTTTCATAGACTGGGATTCTTGGTTCATAGATCCCTTATTTTTTAGCTCGAATCACTAAATCAATTAACTGTTCTCGTCCCCAGAGTTTTACCCCATTCGCTTGAGCCAGTTTATGAGCATTTGCTGTAAACTCGCTGTTCGTAATTGCGATCGCATCCTGGGCCCCGTAATACTTAACAGCACTCACCACTTCTTGCACAGCGGAATTTCCCACTTTTCCTTGATAGCGTTTTGCCTGAACAACGGTTTTCTTGCGGGCTTTAGAGAGAATCAAGTCCGCACCAAAATCCCCCGTTTTGGGTGTCATTTCGACCGCATAGCCGAGATTGCGGAAACAGCAGGCTAAAAATTCCTCAAATTCTTCTCCCGTCATGCGATCGACCTGAGCGATTAAATACCCAATCTCTGGGACTTCTAACCGCGTAGAACCTGCTAAAATCTGCTTGAATTTTTTCAGCAGAATTGCACTCAATTTAGCAGAAGGAGAATGAGAAGAGCGAGAGGGAGGTTGTGATTCACTATCGATTAAATTAGCAATCTTTGGCAGGTCTAATATCGTAGCAACTTTTAAGATTTTTTTAAAGTTTTGTAGCATATTTGAATTAAATTTATTAGTAGAAGCAGAATCAGAAGATCAAGAGGGAATTTGTGATGCAGCTTGGACTTCAGTTTGCGCTTCAGTGGGTGGCGATACCGCATCCTCGATCAAAGTTGGCGGGGCTTGTTTTTTCGCTTGCTTTCTTTTGCTCAAAACAGCCCGTTGAATTGTCAGCAAAATTTTTCCCTCTTGTTCATTAATTTCACCGTCAGCCTCGATAATCTCAGTGCATCGCTTTAAAAGTGGTTCGGCAAAGTCAAGTTCGAGTTGTTCGAGTAAAATATCCAACTTAGGAAGCAATTTAGACTTATTTGTCACAGCTTCAATCTCAGCTAAAGTCCTGGGATTTAAATTCGTTGCTTGTAATTCGGGTAATAACTGATCCCATCGGGTAAATTTTTGGCTGGCATAGACGACATACACCAAAATCCAATCCATTACGGTTTGTTGTGCGATCGCTTTTTCTAAATATTGCTCACTTTCCCCTTGCAATACCTCTCGTAAATCTTCCAGCTTAGTTTCGATTTCCGAGGAATCGAGATGCGCCTCATAAAACCGACAAGCACCGTATCCCAGCGCGTAAATCATGGCGGCACTGGCGCTAGCATTAATTACCGCACCCGCCAAGGGAATATTGCTGACAAGGGTAACTCCAGCTTCGATCGCTAAATTGCTACCCAAGGATAAACCGAAAATCGCGACAACTTCTGCTTTGCGATCGCTCGATCGCAAATCCATGCCATAGGCGGCAGCAATTTGATAAACCAACTCGGCAGATAACGCCGTCATTGCCGCCAAATCCATGCCAGCCAACGCCAAAGCCGTGCCGGGGACTAAACTGCTAGCCAAGCCACTTCCTGCCGCTAGCAAGGCTTTTTTCACCATTAAGTGATGTGCAATCTCTTGGGGTTTCTCGTGAGGATATTGGCGCTGTAACTCTCGAACTTTCGCCTCGGCCTTCACGACATCAACAGCATCTATAGCATTAACTAACCAGTCGATTTTGAACTTTTCAGTCAGTTTTTTCAGGATAGGACTTTGGGAAATCAAACCGATGGATGAACCCAAAAAATTGGGAACTTGCATTGCTGCACTTCCGGCACTCGCCGCTGCATTCCCCACAGAACTTGCGGTATTAACGATCGCACTTCCAGCACTTCCTGCTGCATTCCCTACCGCACTCGCCGTATTAACGATCGCACTTCCGGCACTGCCTGCTGCATTCCCTACCGCACTAGCCGTATTAACAAAAATCGCACTTCCAGCGCTTCCTGCTGCATTTCCCACCGCACTCGCGGTATTAACGATCGCACTTCCAGCACTTCCTGCTGCATTCCCCACAGCACTCGCGCTTGTAGAGACGGCTCCCAAAACGGAACCGAACCAATGAGATTGATTCCCTCGTTTAGCCAGCACATCCGATTTTGGTCGATCGCTAATTTCTGCTACTTCGGTTGCTGATGGAAGTTCTGCTGAGTCGCTGCTGTCTGGGTTGATTTTGTTTTTATCTGGCATGGGTTTATACCATTTATAAAAAAGGTGGGTACAAAAAAAATATTAGATTTGTTTCCTTAGTTCTTGAAAATAACAGGTGCGTCGCTATTAAATTGTCGCTCTTTTTTGATGATTGTTGATGGCGACGCACCCTACGAATTTTGTTTTAGTTCTCTGATTTTATGCGGACTAAAGTCCTCACTACGAACCAAGGGAGTTTAAGTCATAATCGCCGACATCATTTCATCGGTCATTTCAAAATTAGCTGTCACACTTTGCACATCGTCCAAATCTTCCAGCGCATCCATTAACTTAAGGAGCGATTTGGCTTTTTCAGGAGTTTCTATTTCCACTGTATTGCTCGGAATCCAGCGATTTTCTGACTGCAAAACTGTAAAATTTTGTTGTTTCAAAACATCAGCAAGCTTTTCCAAATTAGCCACACTTGTCAAAACCTCTGCGCCTTCAGTATCCTCATCAATTGATATCAAATCATAGGATTCTGCTTCGGCTTCTAGGGAAGCTTCAAACAATTGTTCTTCATCAATCGGGCCGCTGATCGTACAAACTCCTTTGTGGTCAAACATCCAGCCCACACAACCAGTTTCGCCCAAATTGCCGCCATTTTTACTAAAAGCTTCTCGCAAGTCAGCCGCCGTGCGGTTGCGGTTGTCTGTCAGCGCTTCAATCAGTATCGCAACTCCGCCAACGCCGTAACCTTCGTAGCGAATAGCTTCTAATTCCGAACTACCCCCGGCTAAACCGGCACCTTTGGCGATCGCCCTTTCGATGTTTTCACTAGGAATATCCGCCGCCTTGGCTTTTTCAATAGCTGTCCGCAGTTGAAAATTGCCAGCGGGATCGGGAACTCCGCTGCGGGCGGCGACAATTATTTCGCGAGATATTCTAGCAAAAACCTTGCCTTTAGCGGAATCAACTCTCGCTTTTTGGCGTTTAATAGTCGCCCATTTGCTGTGTCCAGACATACTGATTTAAGATTTTGAATTTAAAATGTGCGATCGAGATCAAATAAACCTAAGGTGCGGAGTGTACACCTTACACACATAGCATAAAATGCGATTTTTTGCACGAATCTCATCTTTAATTAAAGCGAACAACCGCTTCAGTGTCCGTGAGGTGGGAAGTATCGCCATTAAGTGCGATCGACCATTCGCCCTCACCGCGCACAACTTTCACCAAACAGCACAGAGAAGCCTTAATTTTTGTTTTAGGATCGCCCAATAGCCCGATCGCACTTCCCACAACCGACCCAGCGTGAGCTACTAATAATATATCATCAGGAAACTGTGCAGCGAGGCGTTTAGCAGTTTCCCCCGCCCTTTTGAGACAAGCTTCCCCTGTTTCGGGATAACTAGCAATACCGCCTTTGTAAGCAGCATCAATCCTCGGAAAACGCCTGCACAAATCCTCAACCGATTCAGTTTCCGGCATTTCGGTCATCCATTCAGGATTCAGCCATTCGCACAGTCCCCACTCTAATTTTATCGACAAATCAAGAGCTTCGGCCGCGTGATTAGCAGTTTGGACAGTACGCAGAAAAGGGGAAGCAAAAATGTGAGAAATTCCTTCACCTTTGAGGCGATTGGCGAGTTGTTTTGCTTGAATGTGACCGTCTTCGGAAAGGTGGGGATCGTAGCGGTGTTCTGCTGTGAGAAACCAGTCGGGGTTAACGAAGTCGATGCGGTTTCCGTGTCGTGCGATCCAAACTGTTTGTGGCATTAGTTCTTGTTAAGTTGGCTGCGGGCGATTTCTATTAAAGTCTTTAATTCATTTTACCGCAACTGTGCGTTATAATCATCGCAACTATTTGACATTGCGCTAGAATTGAATCAGTCACTCTCTATCATCCAATGGCTCAATCTATAAAGCAACTCCACGCCCAAATTCAGGTCATGCCTAGCGATGTAGTTAAGGCGATCGTGCTTTCATGGCTGAATCTGTCCAACGCTAATCTCAGCGACTTGGAACGCCTAATCGCAGAAATTGCCGAGGAAAATGAGGGATATCAGTGGGGAGAAATTGATACAGCAAACCAGTTTCACCCCCTTAGCGAAGAACAAAGCATCGCCAGCAGTCTCTCCGTCTTGGAAGATTACCAGACTAGCAAGATAGGTGTTTCTGGCGATCGGGTTAAGGAGTGGGCAGATAGTTTAAGAAGCGATCGTTTTGGCTAACTATGCCAAAATAAATTTACAAAATAAAATCAACTATTCATCATAACTTTTATGACCATTACACTCACCTTACCCCCAAAAATCGAAGCACTGCTGCGCCAACGGGCTGAAAGTACAGGACAAGATATAACCAGTATTGTCTTAGCTGTTCTCGCGTTCGGACTTAGCTTTGATGAAAGCGATTTCTTCGAGGCATTGGAAGGGATTCAACGCGGACTTGATGACTTCGATCAAGGTCAATTTTCGAGTCTGGAAGAATTTGTCGATCGACAAAACGAGAAATACGGACTTTCTTTGGAAGCATGATGTATCGCATTGACTTTTCCAGTACAGCCCAATTTCCAGTCCGCGGAGGCGGACATCGTTTGTATAGCCGCGAATTCCATTCGCCCGGTAAATTCCATTCGCCCGGTAAATTCCATTCGCCCGGTAAATTCCATTCGCCCGGTAACTTAAGATTCGCCCGGTAACTTACATTTCCCCCCGAACTCGCAGCATCTTATTTCCACCTTTTTGAAACTCATAAGGAGCCTCTTGAACTTCCACACGAAAACTTCTATTTTTCAATTCAGTAATAATCGGATTTAAATGCTCGGATTCCTCCCCACTAAAACTTTGTAACAGCGGAAACACCCGAACTTCCTTCGCAACCCTACACATTTCTGTAATTGCTTGCAGATGAAATTCTTCGGAAAGCAAGTGAGAATAAGCAAATAAGAAATGGCTGCACAAAGCTAAATCAAATTGACCCTTATTGAAAGGCAAAATAGGCAATTCAGCAGTCATGTAGCGGCCTTGCTCCAAGCCAGACGGAAAATCTGCTAAAAATTCCTGCATCGCCTTCATCCGCACTTCGCCTAGCTGATACGGCGATTCAAAACTGTTCCACAGGTAGCCGTCTACATTTGCCTTAACAGCGTCAATCACAGTTTGATATGTTTCTTGGATGCGATCGCCAATTTCCACCGCAGTAAACTGATAAACTGGATCGCAAGAAATTACCTTTTTACCTTGGCGAGTCATTTCGGCATTGAAACTCGCCGGGCCGCCCGCACAATCAAGAATTGCTAGCTTGAGGTCACTTGATGTCAAGCTAAACATTCCTATATATTCATCCAAGCAGCGTCCCCAGGGAATTACTTTATCTAATTTTAGTGACACTTGTCTTTGTCCCGCAGATATAATTATTTAATATTTTACCTCAAATAAGGCTAGTTTTTTCTATCTCTTTTATTGGGCTGGTTGATTTGTATCCCGAATTATGTATAAATAATTCTGAGAACAGTTGGCTGGCTTTACACTTTTTTGATAAATAAGGTACTCGACTGTCGCACAAATTTGATGAATCCACCTGTGGATTTTGCAGCATAGCGAGGCTACACTGGACAGAACGGAAAATAAACTAAAATTAATTAGTTAAATTGCGATCGTTCATTGGCAGGCTGCAACCAGGAAAGAAACATGAAACATACCGTTCAAACCGCTACAAGTCTTAGTTTGTCAGCACTCCTGGTGCTCAGCAGTTCGCTGCCCAGTATAGCTCAGTTGCCTGCCATCAGAACTCCTGCACCCACTCGGAACCCAAATCTGCCGAGAATACCGCCGCCGCCTCCGGGTTCAAGTTTGCCGATCGGCAATTCTGGTTCGCTGACACAAGAAGCAGCTTATACTTTAGGCCCGGGCGATCGCATTGCTTTAGATATCTTCGGCGTCCCAGAATTCAGCAAAGAATATCAAGTCTTAGTTGACGGAACCATCAATCTACCAATCATTCGCAGCGTCTCAATTCAAGGATTGACGCTGCAACAAGCAGCTACCGTCATTACCAAGCGCTACGAACCCTTCATTAATGTTCCCGTTGTTACCGTGACTGTGATCGTCGCTCGCCCCCTAAATATAGGTCTTGCGGGTGAAGTTACTCGTCCAGGTTCCTATAAGATTAATCCCACTAGAGAAGGAGGAGGAGTAAAATTCCCGACTTTGATGGAAATGCTGCAACTTGCAAAAGGGGTGACATCAGCAGGAGATATGCGAAACGTCCAAATTCGCCGTTCCCGCAGAGGAGGTGTCGAGCAAGTTACTACTGTTAATTTGCAGGATTTTTTAGACACGGGAAATTTGAGCCAAGATGTCACGATCCGAGATGGAGATACCATTTTTGTACCGACAGCAAGTTCTCTGAATACTCAAGAAGTCCGTCAAAGAGCTAGTGCTAACTTTTCCGCTGATATTACTAAACCAATTGGCGTGGTAATTGTCGGAGAAGTGAACAGGCCAGGGCCTTATACTGTATCTGCTTCGGATTTGCGATCGACTAACCAACAAACAGATCTGAGTTTTGTCTCTATCGATCAACAGCAAGGAGCAGGGGCAGTTGTCGGGCTACCAACAATCACTAGAGCACTCAAAATTGCTGGCGGTATCACCACGGAAGCAGACATTCGTCGCGTCCAAATCCGCCGCCGTATTAGAGGTGGCACTGAACAAACTATCATGGTAAATCTGTGGGATTTACTACAAAAAGGTGACGCAACTCAAGATGTTTTACTGCAAGAAGGAGATAGCATCATTATTCCGACGGCATCTACTGTAGACTTAGCTGAAGTTTCCCAACTTGGAAGTACGAGTTTCTCTCCAAACGCGATCAGTATCAATATTGTAGGGGAAGTGATCAGGCCGGGAGCTTTGCTGGTTAAACCCAGTACATCGCTGCACCAAGCTTTGCTGACGGCTGGCAGTTTTAATCAACTGCGGGCTAAAAAAGACAAGGTGGAACTGCTGCGTTTGAACGCCAACGGTACTGTTACTCGCCGCACTATCGATGTGGATTTTGCTCAAGGGTTGAATCCTGACAATAACCCAACTCTCCGAAACAACGATGTAATTCTCGTAGCGCGATCGGGCTATACTAGGGTAGCAGACAATATCACTACTTTCTTGCAGCCGATAACAGGAGTTGCCACTGGAATCGGCAGTGTTAGTAACATTTTCACTGGGTTTCAAACAACTATAAACGCTTTTCAAAACTTATTTTTGGGAGGAGATTTCGAGCGAAAAAATCAGCTCGATCAGCTTCGTCAACAACGTGAAGATAGACAACAGCAACGTGAAGATAGACAGTTTGAAAGAGAGCGGCAAGCAGAAGACAGACAGCAGCAAGCAGAAGATAGAAGAGTGCAAGCAGAAGACAGACAACTACAACTTCAAGACAGACAGCGACAAATTGATGTTGAAAATCAGCGACTTCAGATTCAAAATCAACAACTTCAGCTTCAGCAGCAGTCGCCACAGCAAATTCAGTCTACTCCTTAGACATCATATAGCCTTTCTCAGAAAGATCAGGTACGCTTCCGGCATGGGCATAGGGCATAGGGCATAGGGCATAGGGCATACCTCACTTTTTTGAGAACCGCTATGAGGACACGGCATTGCCGTGTCCTGACTGTGGGTAATATTCATTCCGATGCCACCGGATTTGATATTATTTATCAGAAAGATGTGCGCGTTACAGAGGAAGAATTTAAAATATTTAACAAAACTTTCCTGTATATATCTAAACCTTTGGCATTGAGGTGAACGCCGTCTTTTGTTAAATCTCCATTCAGGGCTTTTTCCTTAAACAATGCTTGTATACCGCTAGATTCAACGGTCAGATTTTCGGCGGTGGCTACTTGATCGATGAGAACATTGATTTCGTCAACTCTGGCAATTGTTCCTGCTGATTTAGGATTGTAGCTGGCGGCAAGAGTTGAGTAAAAAGCAGGAATCAGAATAATTTTTTTTGTTCCTAGCGATCGCATAATTGCGATCGCCTCTTTCAAATTGCTGACAAATTGCTCGTCGCTAATCCCGTACATAGCATCATTTGTGCCGATCGCCAAAATCGATTTTTCGCAGGTAAACCCCTGCGGTACTACCAGTTTTAGCTGTTCTAGCAGCGAAACTGAGCTCATTCCGCCGATCGCAAAATTAAAGTTTTTTTCTCCCAAAGAATCGCCCAGGGCCGAAGAAATAGAATCGCCCCACACGCAACCTTCATATTTCTGTTCTTTAATTTGCTGCACCTGATTGTAAACCGAAGCTTGCCACCACAGTGCAGAACTAACAGTGTCCCCCGAAGGTTGCGGGTTAGCCAACCCCCGAAACGGGATGTACGCCGACAATAACAAAGCCAAGACGGTCGAGATTAATCTAAATTTAAATTTCATACAACTTGCTGCTACTCTTGCTGCTACTCTTGCTGCTACTTTAGTTTATGCCATTGCTTTAATTCACGGGCGATGTCACGAATATTGTTGCCCAGATTATTCACCCATACATATATCAAACTGAGGTCGCAAAGTAATTTAGGACTTATATATGTCTAAACCAGTGGACTGGACAGTTGGCATCCCCGCTAGCACCCTTATAGCCGTCGGAACCCAGGTAAGTGGCATATTTCGTCCAGATGGAGCAAGTGCCCAAAGCTTACTTTACCGCATGGATGGCAAGAACATTACCAGCTATATCGTCTACGATGACAGTGGACGGGCAATTAAGCGAGTAGACTTGACAGGAAGGGCTCATGCAAATGTGCCGACACCTCACGTCGTTGAATACAAACACAACCAAAACCCAGCAGGAGACATTTTCGTGCAAGTTGAGAAAACAGTTAGGCCAGCTAGATTAGATGAAATACCCTAGAAATTATGTTCATCAAACAAATATCCTTGAATGCAGATAAACTAATCGATTTCCAGCAATGGAAAAAAGCCAACGGCGATGATTTTTCACTCTGGGATTATCTTTTTGGATCTGCTAATATTGAAATTGCCATAGCTTTCACAAAACTATTCTGGCCAGATTTTGTCGAACATGAAGGCGGTATCTTTTTGTCCGAAGCCTTTAACAGTCAAATATACGAACAGTGGAAAATCGAACTGGGGAATGATGTCGCTGCAATTGAGCAGGTGATGAACCACCAGCACGTTGATGACATTCTCCCCGGTGCGGAAAATACGAGTATCGACAATTTATTGTATTTGGGACAAGCATTAGCTCAGATGTGGGAAAGTCGCCTAAAATCGCTTTATCCTCAGCGCCGTTTTCAAGTTAAATGCGATCGGGACGAACACACGGTTGTAGTGACATTTTTTCAAGATAATTAATCAACCCTTCGCCCCCAACAATTCAGGTTGCAAAACCTGATTTAATTTGCCACTGCGAAACCCCTCCAAATCCAAAGTCGCGTACACAAAACCAAACTCCTGAAACACCGCTACTAATCCAGGCAAATCAGCATTTAATACAAACTGCTGAATCTCCTGGGCTGGTAACTCAATGCGCGCGGTGTCTCCATCCGATCGCACGCGCAGATTTTTCAGTCCCAACTGCCGCAAATACCGTTCAGCGCGCCCCACTCTTTGCAACTTAGCAACAGTGATTTCTTCACCATAAGGAAAACGCGAACTCAAACAAGGTTGAGCCGGTTTATCCCACCAAGGCAAATCCAATTCTTTTGCCAACTGTCGAACTTCAAATTTAGTCATACCAACTTCTGCTAAAGGCGATCGCGCGCCCCGTTCCTTAGCAGCCTGAATCCCCGGACGGTAATCCTTTAAATCATCACCATTAACCCCATCTACCACATAAGGATAACCCTTTGCCAGTGCTAGCGGTTTCAAAGTATCATGCAGTTCGCTTTTGCAGAAATAGCAGCGATTAACCGGGTTAGAAGTATAATTAGGATTTGCCATTTCCTGAGTTTCTACTTCCTGGTGGGCGATGCCAATTTCTGCTGCTTGAATCCGCGCATCTTCTAAATCTTCTGGCAGTAGAGACGGAGAAACAGCCGTTACAGCCAAAGCGCGATCGCCCAACACGTCAAAAGCAATTTTTGCCACCAAAGTGCTATCAATTCCGCCAGAGTAGGCAATCAGCGCCCGTTCCATCTGCGCGAAAATATCTTTTAATTGTTCTAGTTTTTCCAATATCATAATTTCATTTTTTTGTAACACTACAAACAGTCGAGATTGCCGATCGATAACCTTGTCTATATCTTAGCTCGCTAATTCCATAATAAAAAAGGTTCGATCGTTCGGACTTTAGTCCTTATCCGAGAAAGGACTAAAGTCCGAACGATCGAACAATACGCGCGTTTTAAAATTCTCGGCGGGAAAATATGGCGATCGCAATTGACAGCAGCAACACCACATACAGCAAACCGTAGCCAGCATCTGTAATCAAACCCGCCAAGTAAGGAACTTGTCCGTAAACAGCATCATTTCTCAAATTAAACCGGGCTAAATCCGGCAAAACCAGATAAAGTCCCATCATCAATTGTTCAATGCCAGGATTTTTAGTTAACTTGCCCAAAGACACTAAATCTCGCGTCGAGTGTCCCATAAAATAAACGCCAAATGTCAGTAAACTTGCCAGCAGCGAACTGCTAAAAACCCCAAATAAAATCCCGACAGCGGCCATGAGACACAGCTCAAACCAGATGAATAGTGAAGCAATTAAAATGCTGCCCAAAGGGTAAGGAATCCGGCTCAAAGTCAGAATAGCCAGATAGATAACAGTCATTGCTGCTACCAGTACCGCCAGCACCGCCGACAGCCCTAAGTGCTTGCCCACAATTAACTCAGCCCGACTTATCGGTTTGGCAACTAACAGGTAAACAGTCCGCTTTTCAATTTCTTTGTTGACCAGTCCGGTAGCCACAAAGACTGTGGCAATTAGACCGAGAATACCGATCGCAGCCAAACCGATATCTAAGATAATTTTCTTTTCGGTTGTCGCTGCCAATTCCGGTATCAAGCGCACCGAGGCTCCCATCAACAGAGCAAAAATAATAATTAAGTAAAGGATGCGATCGCGAATTACTTCCCAATATACATTAGTCGCGACTGTCAAGATTCTTCTCAAATTCATCTATTTATTAACCCACAGTCAACTTTAGCTATATTTTAGTTTAAGGAAGAGGGAAGAAGGAAGAAGGAAGAAGGAAGAAGGAAGAGGGAAGAGGGAAGATTTTCCCCGCTCTTCGGCTTTCGGAAGTATCTTTGCGGAGAGTAAAAAGCGTTTTTCAGGAGTGCGATCGTCCCCGCTCGCTTGCCGAATATACAATAGCGAGCGGGACGCTCGCACTCCCGTGTAAAAGCTCTCCCACTCTCCCGCTCTCCTAACCGCCAAAGACAGCCTCAAACTTGACTATCTCCCGTAGTTCCATCTTTTTTCAATCCGGGTTTAGAGCGTTTGATCGCGTCGCAGGTTACAGTCGCCCGATTGGCTGTATCGAACACCTCGCAAGACTTGGTAAACGAATATATTTCCGGTCTAAAAACCAGCCCCATCCAAGTTGCTTGCATCTCTAACTGATAGCGCGACTGTCCTTGAACGATCGAAGTTTTGACATCCCAGCTAGCATCTTCTGGGACTATCCCAATTGTTCCTAACGCTTGATTCTTCAGAAAAAATCGCTCGTTGTCAATATCTATTAACATTTGTTCAACCTGCGGCCACGGTTTGGTGCGGGCTTCATTTTGCAGGTATCGCTCCATTGCATTGAGGATGACAACTCCTCGGGAGCGATTAATAGTTGGCTGTTGAAATGTCACCACATAATCGCTTTTCCTCAAATCCTGCGATAAAACGCTCGGATACTGTTGTATCCAACTTTGAATTAAAAAGTGAAATGCAAACCAACAGGAAAACGTCACATGAATTAGAGTAATCATCAAAAACTGAGGGCGCATCAACTCCCTGATACTTTCCCGTTTTGAATCGCTCTTCCAAACCCTGATGATAGCAAGAACTACTACTGCTATAATTGGGCCGCATATCCAGGCTATTTCCTTTTTGTCCGACGGCAACCTGATCAGCAACCACAAGCCAATTAAGAAGCTTGTCACCCACGGACTCAGACTTACTTTGTTAATTACAAAAGGTTGCTGGCTGGTCAGCAAACCCATTGAAAGTATAAAAAATAACCAGCTCATATCAAACATCAGAGTTCTCGTCGCCAAGTCAGTAACTGCCGCCACCGTCAGCACACCTAAAAAGATGCTGAGCAGTAAAGGCGTCTTCCAGTGGACAACTTTAGGCGGAATCATTGCCTTTTGGACTTTTTTATTGGTTTCCCAAAGGTTGTTCGTCAGCTTAGTTAGTTGCTGAGTCACATCCAAAAATTGCTTCATCATAGATTTCTATTATTGACGCTTTGCAAAAACAACACGGTTAAAATAACGAAATTGCTAACAGTGTGGGCGATTAAAACTGCCCCAAACTGAGTAGTTACTTGAAAAGTCTTTTTGGGAGGACGGCGGCTGAGGGTGGGCGGCCCTATAAACTGAGGTTTGGAAGCTTTTTTATTGCCGGAAACCACGTTTCCTATGATTTCTAATCCTTGCCATTTAACGAGAAAAGTTACTGCTAATATCGAGACGGCTATCATAGTTATGGTATTGTAAACATTCTGCCCTCCGCCTAATAAAATATAACCGATTAGCTGTTCTCGCAAATCTTTGGAAAGAACGCTTTCAATGCCGAAGAAAACTAACCAACCTACGCAAGTGCAACCGAGATTGAGGATGGCAGTATATTCAACGCTGGTTTTGGGGCCGAGTTTCAGTAGTTTTTGTAGAAACCACGATTCGATCGCGATCGCCAAAAACATAATTAAAATTTGCACCAAAACAGTCCGAAATGGGAAAACACTCGCAATCATAAGGATTCAGGTATATCAGCCCGTGTTAAATTTTAATTGTACATCACAGGGGGAATAATCAAGAGCCGCAGGTCTGAGCCGCTAATTGCTTTCGATCGCCCGAATGAACATCAGGTGGTTGAGGTTATATCCTATAATCTTTTGAGATCGGCCAACAGAATGGAAATATTAAACATTCAAGCGATCGAATACCCACCCCGAGACAGACTCAAATAACTGCGGATTATGGTAAGGAATGGCATTGGTATTCGGACAGCCTCATCCCGCTCAGAACGCGCCGCGGGTCAGATTCACGTCTACGACGGCGCTGGTAAAGGCAAGTCTCAGGCAGCTTTGGGAGTAGTGTTGCGCTCGATCGGGCTGGGTATCAATTCTGACTCTCCCACGCGAGTTTTGTTGCTGCGCTTTCTCAAAGGCCCCGGCCGCTCCTACGACGAAGACGGGGCAATAGAAGCGCTGCAACGGGCATTTCCGCACTTGATCGACCAAGTACGCACCGGCAGAGCCGAATATTTTGGGGCCGAAGCAATCACCCGCTTCGATCGCGCCGAAGCTCAGCGAGGCTGGGATATCGCCAAAGGAGCGATCGCCAGTGAACTCTATTCCGTCGTGGTTCTAGACGAACTAAACCCCGTATTGGACTTAGGTTTGCTGCCAGTGGACGAAGTAGTCCAAACCCTCAAAAACAAACCAGAATATTTAGAAGTAATCGCCACAGGCCGAGCAGCCCCCGAAGCTTTGCTAGAAATTGCCGACTTACACTCAGAAATGAAGCCGCACTATCACCCCGCAGCGGCAGAGCATAATATTTCCGGTATCGAAATATACACCGGAGCAGGCAAAGGTAAGTCTACCAGTGCCTTGGGGAAAGCTTTGCAGGCGATCGGTAGAGGTATCAGCCAAGACACATCTCACCGCGTGTTAATTGTACAATGGCTCAAAGGTGGGACTGGTTATACAGAAGATGCGGCGATCGCAGCATTGCGACAAAGTTACCCGCAGTTAGTAGACCACCAGCGGTGCGGCCGAGATGCTATAGTTTGGCGGGGACAACAGCAAGAGTTAGATTGTATCGAGGCAGAACGCGGCTGGGAAATCGCTAAAATGGCGATCGCCAGCGGCTGGTATAAAACGATCATTCTCGATGAACTCAATCCCACAGTAGACTTAGAACTGCTGTCGGTAGAGCCGATCGTCGAAGCCCTGCTACGCAAGCCCCGCGATACAGAAATCATTATCACCGGGCGCTGCCACAAACCCCATGCTTACTTTGACTTGGCAAGCGTACACTCAGAGGTATACTGTCACAAACACTATGGCGATCGGGGCGTAGAACTAAAGCGGGGTGTAGACTTTTAGACCCCTGCATGGCGCGGAGTTCAATCCGAGCCAGAATTATTTAAAGACCAATACGGTTCAGTTCACAGTGTTTGTTTCCAGAGATCCCCCTCGCATCCCCCTTCTGAAGTGGGACTTTGAGAAGACTCTTGTCCCCCCCTTTTTAAGGGGGGCTAGGGGAGATAAGTCTTAACGGAACCGTATTGATTTAAAAACGACCCTGCCTGGGAAACCGGAAATTAGCACAAAGCCTTGCAACCAAGTAACCAATCTCCCAATTTTCATTGTCTTCCCAAACTCCCCGATCGACCCTTGTTAATCTTGAATTTCCTTCCCCGGAGGCGATCCCTGATCGCCAACCCAGAATGGAACATTCAGAATATGAGCCGCGTCTTCTTGAGCGTGAGCACCTGAGACATTGCACAAGGATTATTAAAGGGTGAAGACATTGAAAATAAAAGCTTACAAGCAAAAAGTCCGTGAGGGAGAAAGTCTAGACAGGGTTAACACCAGTAGGCTAGACTTGCGGCTGGCAAACAGGTTAAACTACAGCGGCATCCAAACATTCGGTGTTCTAGGCAGTGTCTGTAGTCGCACCAGCGATGATCAACAAGAAGTAGAGGAGTGAAGCTGTATGACAACGTTAACTGACAATTCTGATCAAGCTAATTTAAACACTCCGGGACTGGGCCCGGATACAATCTTTGCCGGAGCGGGGGCGGATTTTATTACAACTTCTGCCCTCGGCGGCAGCTTAATATTTGGCGAAGGCGATAACGATACTCTAATTTCCGTCGGCCCCAACGATACCCTATACGGCGGCAACGACGAAGATTCATTAGTAGGCCAGCGCGAGCGAGTTTTCATGCAGGGCGACGCAGGCAATGACACCATAATCGCTCAAGCCCGGAATTCGACGCTGTTGGGCGGTGCGGGAGATGACTTGCTCCAAGGCACAGTCGATGGCAACCTGATGTTTGGTAATCAGGGCTCAGATACGATGCTGGGAGGCGCCCTGGGAAGAGACACCCTCTACGGTGGCAAGGACAATGACTCCCTCGGCTTCTTCATTGCAGGTGGCGGCAACAACCTCGGTATTCGCATCGGTGGCAGCGCCGGTGGCAATCAAGGCAGCAACTTCTTACGGGGAGACTTGGGCGACGACTATGTTGTAGGTATCAATCAGAAAGATACTCTGTTCGGCGGTAAAGGCAACGACACACTGTATGGTGTAGCCAGCAACAGCTATCTTTCCGGCGATCTTGACAACGATACCTTAGTCATTGAGAACAGTACCCAGTCGAGTCCGTTTGATTCGAGGGCCATCACCATTGGCATTGAGAAAACCACCTTGCTCGGCGGTGAGGGCAACGATTCTCTCGTCGGCGGTATCGGCGACTTTGGTACCGGCAAAAACTTCCTGGACGGTGGTGCTGGGAACGACACGATCACGGTTTATGCTACGCAGGACACGGCGCAGGGAGGCGCAGGCGACGACTTCATCAAGTCGTCTACGGTGTCTGCACTTTCCAGCGTAGGCGCGCTGAGTACATTTCCAGGCTTCGCAGGTCGCAATTTGCTCGACGGCGGCGATGGCAACGACACGATCGTTGCAGCTTTTGCGAGTGATACAATGATCGGCGGCGCAGGCAATGACACCTTGAGCGGTATCTTTAATCAAGCCTTCGGTGGAGATGGCAACGATACGATCAATGCCACTACTTTTAATGTCGGTACTACTACTGCGCTAGTTACTCTCGACGGCGGTCTGGGTGATGATCTGTTACTTGGTAACATCAGCACTAATCTTACTACCACCGGCACCGTCACCAACTTCATGAACGGTGGTGAAGGGAATGATACGATCGTGTTTGGTAGCAGACGCGATAAATTGGTTGGCTCATTTGGTGGTAACGACATCATCTCCTACGCTAGCACTGTCAACTTTGCCGGTGTCACATCGACAAACATCATTACTGATAACTTAGGCAGCAACATCATCACTGGCGGCAACGGCACTGATGTCATCACTACCGGTGCTGGCGACGACATACTGTTCGGTGGCCCCGACTTCAACATTCTTATTACCCCAGGAATTGACGGGGACGATACCTTAGATGCCGGTGGCGGAAACGACACGCTGATCGGCGGCTATGGGAACGACTATTTGATCGGAGGTGACGGCAACGACTCTCTCGGCGGCGGGCCCGGTTCTGACACGCTGATTGGTGGCAACGGCGATGACAGCTTCTACTACAGCAACTTCCAGGAAGGTGGCTACGACACCCTCACCGGCGGCGTCACCCCCGTCGGATTCAGCACCAGTCCAGACCAAATCGGTGACTTTAAACAACAAGGCCAAGACAAGATAGTCTTGAATAGTATTGCCTTCAACTTCGGTGCAGTGGGTGGGCCAAGCCAACTTCCTGGTCAATCGTTCGTGGTGTTTGACAACGGGACTTACGCTGGTGGTGTTAATACGACGAACATTCCTCAGGCACAACTTCCGCAGACAGCACCGTTCTTCTTTTACCAAGCTGAAGACGGACGACTAGGATATGACCCTGACGGTGCTAGTGGGTCTAAATCACCCATTACACTCGCAATCCTAAACAACAGACCAAACTTCGGTAGATCAGATATTATCCTGATTTAATTTAGGTGGCAGCGGGTGGGAGTGGTTTTAGAAAAAACCATCGCCCGCACCAACTCTAAAAACTAATTGTGCGATGTTTCAAGCTAGGGATCTGAATCCCTGGCTTTTTTGTTGAAGGGACTCGGCGGTTGAAACCGCGACTATACAAACGAAGTCCACCTCCGTGGACTGAAGAATTAAGAGACTCGGCGGTTGAAACCACGACTATACAAACGAAGTCCACCTCCGTGGACTGAAGAATTAAGAGGTATTAAAGCCAGATTTGGTATGACGCATCCTACAAGTTTGGGCGAGCAAAAAAAAAGCCAGCAAACGATATGTTTGCTGGATTCAGTAGGCAGGAAACTTTTAGCAAATACTCTGACTAAGCTTTGTCTACAATCTCTTTTGCTTTATCTTTGAGGTCTTCTTTCATGTGAATTGCTGAGGCTTCGTCCTGCTTGGCTTGACCTTCTACTTTATCTTTCAGATTGCCTGTAACTTCGCTCACAGCTTCTTGGATTTTGCCTTCAATATTCTTAGCTGTTGCTTCGACTCTATTTTCAATGCTCATTATTTTTTATTTTAACTCTACAACTACTAAGATAGGATTTTCTAGTTGAGTTTGAATCCGTCTTTAGATAGATTTGCTGTTAACTTTATTTCTGAGTTGCAGGTTCGATCGCAATTTCGACAAGTTTATTTTTGGACGACAAACCCGATTTAATGGCGATCGCAGATTTAGGCACTTTAAACTTTTTCGCCAACAACACGATTAATTCTTGATTAGCTTTTCCATCGACTGGTGGCGATTTGAGATGTACTTTGAGGCTGCCGTCTGGTTGCTCTTCGATGCTTTGCTGTTTGGAATTCGGCTTAACTTTGACTGTAAAAATCGTCATACTTAGAAGGAAGAAGGAAGAAGGAAGAAGGAAGAAGGAAGAAGGAAGAGGGAAGAATTACCTATTACCTATTACCTATTACCTATTACCTATTACCTATTTACCAATTGCGTAGAAACTGGGTTGAATAAAGTAAGTCTGATTATTCAAGAAACGGCGACTGTTTCTGAATGTTCGATTTTTGTTCCCAAAACCTTCAAAAATTCAGCTAACCAGTTAGGATGAGCCGGCCACGCGGGGGCTGTGACTAAGTTGCCATCGACTACGGCTTCGGTAACGGGAACTTCGGTATATTTGCCGCCAGCGCGGAGGATGTCGGGGCTGCAAGCTGGGTATGCGGTGCAGCGTTTGCCTTCGAGCACGCCGGCGGCGGTGAGGACTTGCAAGCCGTGACAAATAGATGCGATTGGCTTTTTGTTATTAGCAAAGTAGCGGGTAATTTGCAGCACTTTTTGGTTGAGGCGGATGTATTCTGGGGCTCTTCCTCCGGGGATAATTAAAGCGTCGTAATCGGCGGCGTTAATGTCGTCAAAAGTTGCGTTTAAAGTAAAGTTGTGACCGGGTTTTTCGCTATAGGTTTGGTCGCCTTCAAAGTCGTGAATTGCGGTGCGAATTGTTTGGCCTGCGGCTTTGTCGGGGCAGACTGCGTGGACGGTGTGACCTACCATTTGTAGTGCTTGGAATGGTACCATTACTTCGTAGTCTTCTACAAAGTCGCCGACTAGCATTAATATTTTTTTTGCTGTCATATTTGTAACTCCTGTTATTGAGTTTTGGTTAAATAGGATTTAAAAGACTCGGCGGTTGAAACCGCGTCTACACAAACAAAACCCGCCGACGCGGGTTGAAGACTCGGCGGTTTCAACCGTACATCTTATTTGGGATCTAGAAACCGTTGCGGCCCCAAATCACCATTGAAATTGAGAAGGAGAACAGAACTAGCACCGAAACCCAACCGAGTGACAAAATATCCATAGCTATTTACTGAACGAACTGTACAAAGTGACTCCAACCCTTATGATAATTTAATTTGAGCCATTTTTGGAATGAAGGTGCTGTGAAGGATTCGTCAAATTTTAGTTTCGCTGAACGGGTAGAATCTTTGAAAGCAGGGACTGTTGCTGCTTTGTCTTGTTTTTGTGGTTTTGGGGCGATCGCCCTGGTTAACAGCTTAATCCTAGCCCGTTGGTGGGATTCTCTGGCGAGCTTGCAGGTAATGGCCGTTGACCTAAATTTTGCCTTCAGAGGATTGATGGCACTTGTGGGCGGTTTCTTATTCGGCGTTACCTACCGCTACGCTATCCGGTGCGATACTAACCCGCACCTTAAATCTGGCGTGGTGTTGGCTTTTGGGCTGGTGCGGGCTTTTGGACAGTTGGATGCGGGACTTTCTTTTGAGGCGGGGAAAATACCGGGTTTGCAGGAGTTATTGCCGTTTGCGGTTGGTGCGGTGGAAAGCGTGGTATTGTTTGCGATCGCGCGTTTGGTGTTGGATTGGGCGATCGGGTTCGACGGCTTCGCTAACGGGCGATCGTTGATTCAACCATTCGGGCGATCGTAGATTAAACCTTTTGATTCTTAACTCAGATCAAACGGCGGTTGAAACCGCGTCTACACAAACAATGTCCGCCTCCGCGGACTGAAGAAAAGAAGCTAATTTAAACCGTTGATTCTTCAACCCGCGCACCATCCGGGTTTTGTCTGTGTCGGCGCGGTTTCAACCGCCCGGTATTCTTTTTATTTCAAACCTAATACCTCATATTCTAAATTGCCGTAAACCATTTGCTTATCTACCGCCGACAAAACCTTATTGTTAGCAGCATCAGAAACTAAACACTGACAAACTAACTGCGCCACATCCGCCCGGTGAATAGTTCCCGCCACCCGACAATCTTCCGTTAAAACACCGTTACCCGTCGCAGGTTCCGACTTCAATCCGCCCGGACGAATCACAGTATAAATCATCCCGCTTGCTATCAAATGATTTTCCGCTTTTTCCTTTTCAATTAACACCGGGCGCAAAGTTTCTAAAGCTTGCGGCGGCAAAGCGGCGGCCGTGTTACCGCTACCGATAGATGAGACTAAAATAAACTTTTTTACGCCCGCTTTAACGGCAGCATCAATCAAGTTTTTGTTGCCTAAATAATCGGCTCTTTCCCCATCCTTTGGCAAGCCGCCAACGGTGCTGATTGCGGCATGGATTGGCGCGCCTCCAGCCATTGCAGCTTCCACAGCCGCAGCGTCCAAAGCGTCGCCAGTTATGACTTTGATGCCCATTGCTTCTAATTCGGTGCGCGTTTCGGGCGATCGCAAAAGTGCTGTTACTTGCATATTTTGTGCTACGAGACATTTGGCGATTTCTAGGCCGACGCCTCGACTAGCACCTGCTAAAAAGATGTGGGATTTATCTGTCATATTAATTTTGTTTTAGTTTGTGCAGAAGTTGGTTTTTTTGACTTGGGAATAGTATACAACAACCTTCTGTGATTTTTTGAATTAGTTTTTTTTTACCGCAGAGGGCGCAGAGGACGCGGAGGAAGAGATGGGAAAGATTGGCAATTTCCTATTTACGTTAGATTTTTTTGCCGACGATTACTACCCAAGATTGAGCTTCGCGCGGCAAGCCGGGAGGGCGATAGTAGTGATTGACAATTTCAAATCCTGCTTGTTCTAAACAAGGTGCTAAAGTTTCGTATTCCCATCCTGCTGTATAGCGTTTTCCTGTCGGCCGTTCGTCGTAGCCTTCCCAATTTCCCCGGCACATTGACATGACAATTGCACCGCCAATAACTAAAGTTTTGTGCAAATCTTGCAGCACTTTCACCATTTTGTCGCTGGGAATGTGAATCATGGAAGCATTGGCGAAAATACCGTCAAATTCGGCTTTTGGTAAGTCGAGATTCAGAAAAGATTGCTGCAAAACTTCGCAGCCGGATAATTTCTTGGCTATTTCTACAAAAGCCGGAGTTGCATCTAATCCTACAACTGTATGTCCTTGGCTTTTAAACGCTACTAAGTCTCGTCCTGGCCCGCATCCTATATCGAGGATTTTACCGGGATTGCGGGGCATGGCAGCGATTAGTGCGTCGCGATTTTGGGATACGTCGTGGTGCCATGTTCCTTCTCGGAAAGATTCGGCGGTTGCTTGGTATTCTGCGATCGTAATTTCTTCGCGTTTGTCCACAATTTCTCCTATTGTATTATTTGATATTGGTTAATTCAAGAAGACCGGGCGAATAGAATTCGCGTCTACACAGACAAAACCCGCCTCCGCGGGTTGAAGAATTGGCTGTGAAAATATGTTATTTTCTTGAGTCCGCGGAGGCGGACATCGTTTGTGTAGACGCGGTTTCAACCGCCGTCCGATCATCTTCCGAATTAACTTCTAACATTGAACCGTCGGGAGATTCGATCGCAAATCCTGCATCTCGAATCATATCCCAATCTTGATTGGCCGCTTGTCCGGGAGTAGTCAGATAATCGCCCACAAAGATAGAATTAGCCGCGTAGAGTCCCAGAGGTTGCAGAGATCGCAAATGCACTTCCCGTCCCCCAGCAATCCGAATTTCTTGGCTGGGAAGCAAAAATCGGAACAAGCAGAGAATCCGCAAACATTGGCGCGGATTTAATGTGTTTAAACCTGCAAAGGGCGTACCGGGAATCGGAATAAAAAAGTTGACCGGTACGCTAGTAACGCCCAATTTTCGCAGGGAAAGCGCTAAATCGATCGCATCATCATCCGATTCGCCCATCCCCAAAATTCCGCCGGAACAAGTGGTGATTCCGGCTGCTTTGACGTGTTCGACGGTTTCGACGCGATCGCCAAAAGTGTGAGTTGTGCAGATGTCCTCGTGGTACGATTCGGAAGTGTTGAGATTGTGATTTACGCGATCGACTCCAGCTTTCGCCAAACGGTGAGTTTGCTCCTCGCTCAACAACCCCAAACAAGCACAAATTTTCAGGTTATAATTTGCCTTGACGGTTTCTACAGCATCCAAAACGCGATCGAAAGTAGATGCGTTGGGTTGGCGGCCAGAAATTACTAAACAAAACGTACCAGCTTTTAAATCTGCCGCGCGCCCGGCCGCTTCCAGAATTTTTTCCTTAGCTAAAAGCGGATATTTTTCAATTTCCGCAGTCGAGATTTTGGACTGAGAACAATAATGGCAATCTTCAGGACAAAGGCCACTTTGAGCGTTTAGCAAATAGTGCAATCTGACGCGGTTTCCCCAGTAATGGCGGCGCACCCGATAAGCTGCGTTTAGTTGTTCCAGTAAAACCTCATCCGGCGCGCGCAATACGGCTAAAGATTGCTCGCGAGAGAGACATTTGCCCGCCAGCGCGTCATCAGCCAAATCATTCCAATTGGGTAAATTCATCACTAAAATTAAAGAGTTTACAAAGTATCCAAAACTTGACGAATTACCCGATAAATCGATTCTAATTCATCAGGAGAAATGCAGTAGGGAGGCATCACATAGAGCGTGTTTCCCAAGGGACGGAGCAAAAACCCCGCTTCGAGAAATCTGGCTCTCAATACAGGGCCGATCTCATTAAAATAACCGGAACTGCTTTCGGTTTTCACATCCATTGCTGCGATGGTGCCGCAAGTCCGAATCCGTTCGAGTTTAGGATGATCTCTCAGCCATTGATTCAGGTATTTGTGGTGCAGTTTTTCCATCCCTTCATACATATTTGGGTTTTGCTCCAAAAGCTCCAGGGATGCTACACTCACCGCACAAGCTAAGGGATTTCCGGTGTAAGAATGACCGTGAAAAAAAGCTTTGTCCGATTCATCTCGCCAGAAAGCTTGATAAATATCCTCCGATGCCATTGTGACAGAAAGTGGCAAGCAGCCGCCAGACAATCCCTTAGATAAACACAGAATATCCGGTGCAGTTCCAGATTTAAGCGAAGCAAACAGTTCGCCCGTGCGCCCAAAACCCGTCATCACTTCATCGTAAATCAACAATACATTATATTGGCGGGCCATTTGTGCGATCGCCCGCAAAAACTCAGGGCGGCACATTCGCATTCCCGCAGAACCTTGCACCAAAGGCTCAATAAAAATGCCCGCATAGCCATTTCCATGCTTCAACAAAGACTCCAGTTTCTCCAAACTCTCCGCCTCCTTGCTTTCCACCTCCTCATCGCCGTCAAAAGTCGCAGGAAAAGGCACAACATCCCCAGGAAACATTAAAGGCGCAAAAGGTTCCCACCACAGCGAACTTCTGCCAGCAGACATCGCGCCCACAGTATCGCCGTGATAACCTCCCTCAAAACTAATAAAGCTAGTGCGGTTAGTTTCTCCGAGATTTAGCCAATATTGAAATGCCATTTTCAGAGCAACTTCAACAGCAGTCGAACCATTATCAGAAAAGAAAATTCGCGTCAAAGAATCAGGCGTATGAGTTATCAATTTATCGGCAAGTTTCTGGGCTGGTTCGTGCGTAAATCCCGCAAAGATAACGTGTTCTAAAGTTTTAGCTTGTTTGTAAAGAGCCTCAGCCAGAACCGGATGGCTGTGTCCGTGAATCGTCACCCACCAACTAGAAATACAGTCGAGAATTTGCCGCCCATCTTCTAATTCCAGCAGCACTCCTTTGCCGCGAATTACCTTTAGCGGCGCAGGAGCAGTTTTCATTTGCGTGAAGGGCTGCCAAATTGGTGAACTCGAAGAGTTATGTTGTTTATTTATCGTCATTTTTGCGCCTGTAACTAATATCAAATTGCATTGTAATATAGCAAACCCCACTCAATTAACTGGTTCTAATCTTGTAGGGTGTGCAATGCGCACCGGCAGGTTAACCGTTAACCGGGAGCATTTCATTTTTGTAAAAAGCATTTTTTTCTTTGAGTGCTGTACCCGCTCGCGTATTATACAATACGCGAGCTCTTACAGCATTATAAATGCAAAACTGAGATGCTCCCTCTAGGAGAAGGGTTTCAAACTCAATCGGTGCGCAGTGCACACCCTACAAACTGCCACCATATCAGTCGTAGGGTGCATCGCCCTAAAAAAAATCCCAAACAAATATCGACAATCTTATAGCGACGCACCTAACAAAAATGGTTGAAACAACAAACTCAATACTATTATTTTGTAGCAAAAGTTTGTAAGAATAGTATTAGTTAGCTACAAACTCAATCGGTGCGCGGTGCACACCCTACAAACTACAAAATTATACTTTTTACCAGTTACAATTTTTTACCAACTAAGAAATAAGTGATCATTGCCCCTTTACCTTTGACATTAATTTTACCGCGTTGTTCAAACAAATACTTATCGCACAGCAACTTATAAGTTGAGCTGCTAACTTGAATTTTACCAGGAAGTCCCTGGGATTCCATGCGACTTGCTGTATTCACCGCATCTCCCCACAAATCGTAAATAAACTTTTTAGTGCCGATGACACCTGCTACAACTGGCCCAGTATTAATGCCAATGCGGATGTTGAGAGGTTCGCCGCATTCGTCGCTAAATTTTAGAATTTCTTGCTGCATTTCGATCGCCATTTCGGCAATAGATTCTGCATGATTTTTACAGGGAAGTGGCAAACCGCCTGCTACCATATAATTGTCGCCGATGGTCTTAATTTTTTCTAAGCCGTATTTCTCGCTTAAGCAGTCGAAAGCTGAAAATATTTTGTTCAGCAATTCGACTAATTCTTCTGGAGACGTGCGGGAGGATATTTGGGTAAAGCCCACAATGTCAGCAAACAGCACCGTAACCTCGGCAAATCCGTCGGCAATATTGATCTGTCCTTGTTTTAGGCGATCGGCAATCATTTCGGGTAAAATATTTAGCAGTAAACGTTCCGACTTTTCTTGTTCGGCGCGCAATATTTCCTCAGCTTCTTTCCGCTGTGCGATTTCCTGGTAGACTCGGTGAAACATTTGATTAAAAGCAACCATGACTTCTCCCAACTCGTCATCGCGCTTGACAGATAAAGAGTAAAAATCTGGTTTTTCTCGATCTTTGCTCAAAGCGTCTCCCGCAGCGATCAAGTCATCGCGCAATCTCAAGATTGGTGCAATTACTGTCACACCTAAAAAAAGCATCGTTACAGAAGTGACAAAAGCTGATATAATGATGACTAAAACAGCAATTCGCCCGATAAATGCGTAAAGTTCTGGTTGAACGGTGGACGCATCGTGGCGAACAATTAAGATGTAATCTCCTCCCAAATGTCGCTCAGTCCAAGCAACATCGTAGCGATTGCGATCGAAATTTTGCTTGTGAACTATACGAGCAATTTTCAGTTCATTTAAACTGATTTTAGGCTCTTCGCCAAGTGTATATATTAACTCACCGTTAGCTTGATAAATAGATAGTCCTAAGACTACTTGAGAATCCTTAGTAATATTTTTTACTTCTTCTTGAAACAAAGTGCGATCGGAAACATCTTGGGCGAGCAAAAATTCGAGGGAATCAACTGTCGGCCGAGATAGCTGTTCCAGTTGAGTTAAAAGTTCATTTTCGCGCCTAAAATAAGAGGGGACTAAAATAATTCCCTCTATGACAAGAATGCTAGCAAATACCCACAAAGCTATTTGTCTGGACAAGCGAGATTTAAAAAAATTCAAAAAGGATAGAAGGCGCGCTGACATAGAATTTACTATTGTACAAATGACTAATTTAGGAGATAGGAAAATAAACCTGGTTTCTTGTAATAAAGTTTGGGTTGGTCAACGAATATCCGACGGCGGTTGAAACCGCGCCTACACAAACGAAGTCCGCCTCCGCGGACTGAAGAAAGAAGATAGCGAAATTTTAACCGCCGAGTCTTCAACCCGCGCACCATCCGGGTTTTGTTTGTGTAGAAGTGGTTTCAACCGCCCCGTCTTCTCCCAAGCTAGTAGACCCCTTAATCTAATGATAAACAAATTAAACCAAAACTGCGCTGACTAACCTGCCTGCAAGCAAATAAGTATTCATATCGCCCTTGCCTTTGACGTGGATAATTCCTCTGTCTTCAAACAGATACTTGTTTTGCAAGATATCGTAAGTTGATTGTGTGACTTGAATTGCGCCGGCAATCCCGTGGGATTCCATGCGGGCTGCTGTATTGACGGCATCGCCCCAGAGGTCGTAAATGAATTTTTTGGTGCCAATAACTCCCGCAATGGCAGGCCCGGTATTGATGCCGATGCGAATGTTAATTCCTGCATGATGTTTGACATTAAATTTTGCTAATTCTTCCTGCATATCTAAGGCAATTTCTGCAATGCTTTCGGCGTGGTTGGTGCTAGGATTTGGCAAACCTCCCACTACCATATAAGCGTCTCCAATTGTTTTAATTTTTTCTAATCCGTACTTTTCCGTTAAAGCATCGAATGATGAAAAAATTTCGTTGAGAAAAACGAGCAATTCTTCGGGAGATATTTGTGCTGAGAGCACGGTAAATCCCACGATATCCGCAAACAGAATCGTGACTTCTGCGAAGCCGTCAGCAATACTGCTTTGACCGTCTTTTAACCTAGCAGCAATGGATTCGGGTAAAATATTGAGCAGCAGGCGATCGCTCTTTTCTTGTTCTTTCAACAATTCTACATTAGTTTCTTGCAATTGTGCCGTGCGTTCCCTGACGCGCTGTTCTAATTGTTTAGCATTTTGGCGCAACCTGCTGATAGATAAAGTTAATCCTGCAATGCCTAAAGTTGAAAGTCCTGCTAATAGTAAAAAAAGATTTTTGAGTCCGCTGTGAGTTTTTTGAGTGATGGTTTCCAAAGGTTGAGTAATTTCTAATATCCCCCGAACATCTCCAACTTTCCAGTCAGTTTTAGGACTGTTTGGGCTAGTGTTGTGACAGTTTATGCAGCTAGGAGTGAGAATATCTGCCTCGGCATATCGAAATGCTGGCTTGCCGCGAAATTCTTCTGTTCTGAAAAATTGTTTATTGGAATTTTGGGTTAAATAGGTAATAGCTTGACGTTCAAAATCGTCTCTAGCTCCGCCTTCTTTTCGCCGCCAGGGAAACGGGTAGTCGCTGTAGAGGCGAACTGATACTTCGGGATTTTTGTTGGTTATATGGTTGCCCAGTTCTATTAAAAAAGTTGCCGGGACTGGAACTGTTACTTTGGTCGGTTTGTTGTCGTGGGTAAAGTTAATCGCTTTAGCGGTGTTGAGAGGACTAATAACATCGGAACTGTAAAGGGTACGGGCTTCTTTAATTGCTTGGGCGTAGAGGGTGGCATTTTGGAGGGCTTGCGATTCGATGAGGTTGGAGGAAAGACGAGACATATTTGCCATCGCTACTCCTACACCTACACAAAATAAAATTGTCACTGCAAGGAGAATTCGCTTGTAAATTAATTGGCTGATGGCAGCCCGACTGCTAGAAATCAACTGGCGCATGGTATCCTCAAGTGTGAGGTTGAATCTTGATTTGATTTTATGCACTACTAACATAACACTGCTTTTTCAGACTGTTTTGCTGGCGCCTGGGGTAAAGCAAGACTGGAGAGTGCAAGGGATGGTTAATTATTGTTTACCGCGAGTGTTTCCCTTGTCCGTAAAAGTACGCATAACTTTATAGTGGTTTTCAGTTTAGTGAAGTACAGATGTCGGGTAAGGACGCGGCTTGGCCTAAGTCTTTACTTCACGCATTTTTTGTTTGATTTGGGTTAGGATAGCGATTGTAGTCTCTGGTTGGCGATCGTGAATTCTGACTCTACTGTCTCACCTACTAACAAGGAAATTTTTCCGGGAGAAGTTTTCGTCAATACTGCGGATTTTGATACCGGCATTCGGCGGCTTTTACCGAAATATGACGAAATGCTGGATGTATTAGCAGCCTGCATTGCTAGTACCAACCAGCGGATTTTAGAACTCGGCTGCGGTACGGGGGAACTGAGTTTAAAAGTTCTGCAACGCTACCCGTCTGCGGAAATTGTTGCTGTGGATTATTCGCCGCGAATGCTGGATTTTGCCCGCGCCAAAATAGAGTCGGCAGGATATGCAGCTAGGTGGACTGGCATAGAATTGGATTTTGGAGAATGGGCGAATAATCCAAATTTTTCAGGTTTGGGCGATAAGTTTAATGCTGGCATTTCATCTCTGGCAATTCACCATCTTGAGGATGAGATGAAGTTGAAATTGTTTCACCGGATTCGCGAAAGTTTAACTGCTGGCGGCTGTTTTTGGAATGCCGATCCTGTTTTATCGGAATCAGCAGCAATGAAGGATATTTATCAAACGGCGCGGGAAGATTGGGCGCTAAGTCAGGGGGAAACTTTAGGAGAAATTCGGGCAAAGGTGGGGACGAGTGTTTCTTACGGGTATTCTAATCCCGATCGCCTAGCGACACTTGCGGCACAGTTGGAAATGCTGGCAAATGCGGGATTTGAGACTGTGGCGGTTCCTTGGAAGTATTACGGTATGGCGGTGTTTGGGGGATTTGTTAGTTAAATTATTTAAGGATTAAAATTGAGCGATTGAAATCGCCTCTAGACAAACAAAGTCCGCCTTCGCGGACTAAGAAATGAGCAAACAGCAGTTGTAAATTTAAGGGACAGGGGCGGTAATTTCTGTAGGTGCGATCGCCCCCGGTGCAGGTACTGCTTGTTTTTCGAGTAGTACGCGCTGTTTGTTCCGAAATTCTGCGGCGGCATCGTTCAAATTTTGGCGCTGTTCAGTATTGAATTCTTCCATGCTGCGGCCGCCTCCAAATCGGGATCGGTGAATTAAGTCAAATATTCCGCTGCCACTGCTGCGGCCGGAAAAAGGGTCGGTGTTGTCTTGAGTTTGAAAGTCTTGCAGCGGTTGGGCGCTATTATTATTTAAACTGCTGGCTTGAGCGAAGGTTGCTTGTGGCGATAAAATAGCACAGGTGGCGATCGCGCTTGCAGCAATTTGAATCATCACTTTGGCGGATTTAGAAATTTTGGTGTTCATAATTTATTAGTTCAACTTTCAAAAAAACAATTGCTAAGAATACCGGGCGGTTGAAACCGCGTCTACACAGACAAAACCCGCCTCCGCGGGTTGAAGAAAACCGGGCATTTGAAATTACGTTATTTTCTTTACACCCCGGAGGCGGACATCGTTTGACTTTCTGGCGGTTGAAACCGCCGTCTGCATCTAAGCAAACCGACGCCGTAGCAGCGGTTGAATGCTCAGCAGCGCTACCAAATCAAAGGCTAGCAAGACTAACAGCGCTCCTCCAAAGGTAACTGTACCCCAAGGAGCGTTCATCACGACGCTAGCTAGCGACCAATCGCTGTGCAGGTACAGGTAGCGGATGGGTTCGATCGCATAACTCAGGGGATTGAGAGTGACGACAACTTGCAGCCAGTGTGGCATAAACGACAGTGGCGCGAGGGCGGTACTCGCGAATAACAGCGGTAAGTTGGTGACAAAAATCACTGCGATTAATTCTACGTGGCCGGGGAGGGCGAAGGCTAAACCGAGACTCAAGCCGGTGACTCCCAAAACTAATAGTAGGACAATCAGGGCGATCGCGCCTAGTCCCGCAAGTCCAGGTAATCCCGAACCCAAAAATGCTCCCGCCGTAACGATTGCGCCTGTTTGGATAAAGCTGAGGGTGACGATGAAAATAGCCGAAGCTAGGACGATGGAAAATCTCGAAGCTAGGGGCGCGACTAACAGGCGGTTGAGAAATCCGAATTCGCGATCGAACATAATCGGTAAACCGGCATTCAGCGCGCCTGCAAATGCAGTAAAAACAATCACGCCTGCACCGAGAAATTGTCCGTAATTCTGGCTTTCGCCGAACAAGCCGGCGGGTGCATTTTTAAACAGAGCTCCGAATAAAACCAACCACATCAGCGGCTGAATAATTCCTGCAACTAGCGTCGAGGGGCGACGCTGCAATTGAATAAACAGGCGCTTGGTTAAGGCTAGTGTTTCTTGTATAAAGTCTGCCAGCAGGGAATTGTTGGGGGGTGTAACTGTCGCTAGGGGCGATCGTTGCTGGTTGAGTTTGTTGGGGGATGTGACAGTACCGCTCATAATTGCTTGTTGATTTTGACTGTGGTGATTATTTTTACAGGAAATATGATGAATGGGATTTTAGCAGTCTGCTTTGATTATAGGCGATCGGGAGTTGAGAGAGCGGGGGTAGTATGTTCATCGAGTAGCTGGGATGACAGGATAAATTTGTGGTAAAATTAGTCAACGCTACATATTAATAATTTAGTTTTTCGACTATTAACAAAATTGGAGGATAATTTGATGTCATCAAGTGCGATCGCCACTTTGGTCAAAATCATGGAATCTCTGCCGGAAACTGTGCAAGATATAGTTGTTCAACACTTGCAAGAATACATTCGGAAATTTAATATTACTGTTGCTGTGAGTCCCGACGGTAAGCTGGAAATTCCGGCTGAGATTGAAAGTAAACTCAAATATGGCGATCAATACACAGTTACAGTTACAGATGATAGCATTGTTTTTGATAAGCTGAAAGCAGGTTTTGATTGGGAAGAATGGGAACGGCGCGTAGAAGCAGCCAACCCCGATCCTAATGAATTAACGACAGAGGAGATTTGCGAGATTGTCCGGGAAGTGCGTCGCGAACAACGCTCTAAAACGGAGATTCAAAAATGAGAGTTGTCATAGATACTAATGTCTTTGTATCAGGTTGGTTGTGGGGAGGTATCCCGGCTCGTTTATTTAGGTTGGCTAGAAATTCTCAACTCAGAATTTGTGCTTCTGAACCGATATTGGCAGAACTACAAAACACTTTGAGTAAACAAAAACTACAGGGTAAATTACAATCGTTGGGTTTTACTGTTGATAGTTTGATGAGTGCAACACGAGCATTAGTGCAAGTTTATCCAATTTCGGAGCTCAATGTACCTAGTTTACGCGATTCTAATGACAATATTATTTTAGCCACGGCAATTGCTGCTGATGCTGATGCGATCGTTACGGGGGATTTGGATTTGTTAGTATTGCAGGAATATGAAGGGATTGTTATTGTTACAGCGAGGGATTTTCTCGATCGCTATTTTCCAGAAAATGGTAGTAATAAATATGTAGTGAAATTTAATTACAGTAATTGAATACATAGGATAATTTTATAACTCACACAATCAAGTTTTGTGATTTTTAATATTTCTTTACGCACTCGAAT
>NZ_JAIGNI010000120.1 GCF_026130175.1 Lyngbya sp. CCAP 1446/10
TTTGATTTCGCCTTTGAAGGTTCGTATTTGGACTCTTCAAGAATCCCCTCGCATGCACGGCATGGGGAGTATCAAACAAGGATTTGATAATAAGCATCATGTACTCATCACTCATGGCTGCCCGGTTCCTTTTTTGTCTCAAGCTACGCGGTAGGGTGGTTTCTTGATTGAGGGCATTAAGGGCCATCCGTCTGAGCACAGCCAAGTTTTGAGGGCTATTCAATGTTCGGACGCGAGATTTATCCTCATTAAAAGTCACATCTAAAACCCAATGTTCTTTATTTTCAATGCTCCAATGTTCCCGAATAATAGAACCATGTTTTTGAGCATCTACGGTTAAAGAACTTAGATAGGGCTTGCTGAATAGAACTAGAAGCTATGACTGCCAAGGGTTTCAAAATTTTTAAACACAAAAAAGTGCTTTTGTTATGACGTTTGTCGGCTCAAAATCCTTGGATTTCGGTGAAAAATTGTGGAGTAAAGTTGGGAACCCATCTCCGAATCTCCCATTTTTCAAGCTGTTTGGCACTTAGATTCGATTTGTGGACTGATTCAGCAAGCCCTATCTAGTCCAAACTGTCGGGGAGATAATTTTAGCTGATACATCATCTAAATAGAAATCGTAAACAGGTTCTCCTGATAATTCACAGCAAAGAGGTTCAATAATTTTAGTAAACGGATTCCAAACTACTGTTACAGTCCGTTTCGTTTTCTTTCTTTGCAACTCACATTGAATATGTACTGTAGGTAGATGGATAATCATTGCACTGTGCAACCAAGCTTCTACACTCATTGCATAACGCTCTTGGATATCTAACAATTTTCTCTCTAGCTCTCTATTAGTAGCTTCAATTCGAGCTAATTCTTTATCTAATTCATCACCAATCAAATTTTTTAACTCAATCTTGTGGCGAATCCCAGAGCTAATCGTATTGTAATAATCCTTGAGTCTTTCTTCATCCCTAGCTCTGGCTCTTGTTAATTTAGCCTGCCAATTATCTAAAGATTTTCCAATCAATATTCCACTTTGATGTTCGATTAACTTCAACAACTCATCAAAAGGAATAGATAATGGTGTTTCTTGATTATCCACATCCATTCTGTCAGACTCCCAAAATAAAGCATCCCCAATTTCTATTGGTGTTACTCCTGTTATTTCATTGATCATAAACGAAACTAGACCAATCCTTTTTTCTTCGGCATTCGCTGTGTAAGCCACATTACATAAAATGTAGCGAGTGGTTGATGGTTTAGCATCTACAAAACGAATTAACCCATTTTGAGGTTTGAATCTCTCTGGTATGCTTTTGTCAAAGCCCGTATTTTTTAGATGGCCATCAAATTTTACACCCAAAGCACTAATCTGCCCTTTAACAGCTAATAGTTCAGATAATTTATTTAAGACTTCTGAATGATAAGTAACAAAAACACTTTGAGGTACATCAGTGATAGTTGTAAAAGTTACTTCTTCTGGGAGAGAAAGTAACGAGGCTATATTTTCATTTAACAGCGCATTTAAAATGTGTTCCCCATCCGGTTCAGCTATTCCGTCATGGAGAGCCACAATTTTTTCTAAAGTAGTAATTATTGGGTCTGATAACATATTTAATCCAATCTATTTTTCAAGCTTCAAAATCTTCGCCAAAAATCTGTTCATCCAGTTCTTGAATTTGCTCATATTGTTTTTGAGCTTTCAATAAATTATCTGCCAATTGCTCAAAGGCTTGATCTAATTCGGGTTTAACTTGATGCTTAAGCCAGATATCCATGACAACTTCACTAAAGTCAAATTCATCATCCACATTGCCTAAGATTGTTTCAATTTCTCCGACGACCAGTTCAAACATATTAATTTTGTCGTGCAGTATCCGCAGAATATACTCTTCGATACTGCCTTTGAGACAGAAGTTAAAAATAAAAACATCCTGGGTTTGTCCGATGCGGTGGATACGACCAATGCGCTGTTCAATTTTCATTGGGTTCCAGGGCAGGTCATAATTAATGATTGCATTGGCAAACTGGATGTTACGTCCCTCACCGCCTGTTTCGGATGCTAGCAGTACAGAAACATTATCCCGAAATGCGGCTATAGCCTCATCTTTTTGTTTAAGCGACATCCCACCCTGAAATTCCGCAAAGGGGATATTTGCGGATTGCAGAGTTTTAGCCAAATAGGTGCTAGTTGCTTTATGGGTTGTGAAGACCAAGGTTTTCTGCGAAGATTTTGAGAGCATTTCTACCAATATTTTTGCTTTCTCGACCTGCTTCACCTGGGCTGCTCGTCTTGCTAAAGACTTCAGTTCTTCATCGGGTAAGCGAAGAGTCAGTTGCTTGAGAGAGTCAGCCAAAGCACCAGGGGATGAACCAGCACGCATTAGTAAATTAGTACGGGAGAGTCTGTCTAGCTTGTCCTCTGAAGAACGTAGGTACTCGCTCAAGTCCTGGTAAAGTTTCTCCTCTCCGGCTGCCGGGGTAACGGTAATTGTGGTGGCGAAGCGTTTGGGCAGTTTGACATCTACTAGGGCGCGGGTATTTCGTACCATGACTTCCCGCATCAGAGAGCGTAACTTTTCGGGATTTTTAGGGACTCGTCCATTCTTGGAATTTACATATTCTTTTTTAAAAGCGGCTTCTGTTTGTAGCAGTCCCGGTTTGAGGAGGGTTAGCAGATTAAACAGTTCCACAAGGGAGTTCTGCACTGGCGTAGCCGTGAGCATGAGGATAAACCGCTTATTGAGGGCGTTGACCAGTTTCCAGTTGAGGGTACTGCGATTTTTTAGATGGTGTGCCTCATCGACAACAACCAAATCCCAAGTGCGACTGGTGACGTGAAGATAATGTTTAGCAGACTTAGCCGTGTTTAATGAAGCGATAATTCGCGGATTATTTGTCCAAAATTCGTCTATCGGTTGTTGTGGGTCACGGTTATCTGTGGTGATAGTAGCGATATTAAATTTGTCACTTAACTCTGATTGCCATTGGGAAACTAGGGATGCCGGAGTTAACACTAGGATGGACTTTACCATCCCCCGGGCTAAGTATTCGGCGATGATTAGTCCAGCTTCAATGGTTTTGCCCAATCCCACTTCATCCGCTAGTAATGCCCGTCCACCCATTTGTCTGAGGACTTTTCGGGCTGTTTCAATCTGATACCAGTATTTGTCGATAACAGTTAATGTGGGTAGGCAAATGAGTTGGTCATAGTCTGCCATTACCGAGAGGTTAAACAGGTCTAAACGCGCTTCGTAGAAGTTAAGCGGGTCGTATTTACCAGCTTTCAGGGCTTCTAAGGCAGTGGAAGGATTGAATTGAAATGTATAGTTTTTTTCCATATTTATGGTTCTTCCTTACTTGGTCTGCTAAACAGACCTGTCCGCTAGCCTAAAAGCTTTGCTAGGTAATAAGTGTAGTTTAGACTAAATAGGGCTTGCTGAATAAATGTAGAAAGCTTGCCAGATAAGGGGTTCAACCTTTTTTAGTTGAAAGAAGTGCAAGTTATAGGATTATAGAGGCTCAAAACCCTTGCAGCGCAGGTTGTTCGGATCTGGCTTGCATTTGGGAATTTACCCAGAAACCTACTATTTTTCAAGCTGTGTAGCCTCGTTTTTCCACTGCGTACACTTTTTCAGCAAGCCCCAATTAGTTTCCAAGGGCGAGTGAGAAGCACGCAACTCGCCGCGCCCATCGCCTTCGAGTAACAGCAGGGTGAGCGACGCTTCAGACAAACCACAATCCCTGCTTGCCTGCAATCGGAATCGGGCGATCGAGCACCTGCACATTCTGTAACTGCCACGCCCAGTTCCCAACTTCCCAGTTCCCGCATGATCGCTCGGTTTCGGATTGAGCGGCGATGAATTCTGGCTTGAGTTAGGTCGAGGGAGGCTATTAAGCCCCGCCCCTCCCAATTAGATCCGAACGTGCGACTTTCATCGCATTCGGCTCCCGATATTCTAGTCACGCGACTTGCTCATGTGGGTGTAATCGTGGC
>NZ_JAIGNI010000121.1 GCF_026130175.1 Lyngbya sp. CCAP 1446/10
CCCCATCTCCCCCTCTTTCTTTCTACTCCTTGGATTGGGGCGGCGTTAATAGCTTTAAATCCCCAAACTATTGCGTGGGGGCGGACTGGCGTTTCAGATATGCTGTTAGTCGGCTGTATGTGTTCGGCACTTCTGGCATTTTTCCTCGGTTACACCTTAGAAGAACAGAGAGAAAAAGCAGAATTTTCCACAGTTTCTGCGTCGCTATTTCCTAATAAATGGTATCTGACTTGTTACGTACTAATTGCCCTAGCAATTCTGGCTAAGGGGCCTGTGGGAATTGTCATACCAGCGCTGATTATTGGCAGCTTCGGGCTGTATTTAGGAAATTTTCGACAACTTTGGCGAGAAATGCGTCCGGTGTCGGGAATCTTAATTATTCTGCTGATCGCCCTGCCTTGGTTCGTTCTGGTTACTTTAGACAATGGTCAAACTTATATTGACAGCTTTTTCGGCTATCACAATTTCCAGCGTTTTACTGAAGTAGTCAACAAGCACTCGGCGCCTTGGTATTTTTACTTTTTTGTAGTGCTGCTTGGTTTTGCACCTTGGTCGATTTATTTGCCGCTGGCGATCGCCCGCACCCGTTTTTGGCAGCGCAGTTACTGGCGTCGTCAACCGCGATCGGCTCAATTAAGTTTATTTGCCCTATTTTGGTTCGGCTGCATCTTTGGCTTTTTCACGATCGCCGTCACCAAATTACCCAGTTACGTATTGCCATTATTGCCCGCTGCTGCCATTTTGGTAACGCTGCTATGGAGCGATATTATTGCAGGTAACGAACCCAAAACCAGGCCGGGAAAGTTAGAAAAGAAACCGAATTCTTTACCGCGAGGGCTGTTAGTCACATACATTGTTAACATTGTATTTTTATTGATTCTAGCCGGAGCAATTTTCTACTGCTACAACTGGCTGGGAGACGATCCAGCAATGCCCAATTTTCCGCAAGCACTTCAGCAGTCGGGATTGCTGATTGTGGGCGGTGCGATTTGGATAGTGGCGGCTGGGGCGATCGGGCTTTTGCTATGGAAGCGGAAACAGCGCTGGATTTTGGTTGCTAACTTCATCGGTTTAGTAGCATTTATCATTTTTGGTCTCACTCCCGCCTACAATTTGGTCGATCTCAACCGCCAGTTACCTCTGAGACAGTTAGCGCAGGTTATTGTTCAACAAAAACTGCCGGGGGAAGAGTTGATCATGGTTGGTTTTTGGAAACCCAGTCTGGTTTTTTACACGGAAGAGCCGGTGACTTACTACCGAGCTATCAATAAGGCTCTAGACTACATTCAGGAATCGAAAAACCCAATTCTTCCCTCTATTTTGGTGCTGGGATATCCAGAAAAGTTTGTGCAATTAGGATTGCAGCCAAATCAATATCAATTGTTGGACAGTCGCGGCGCTTACCAACTCGCTAGGGTTCCGAGAAAGGCGTTTTTGAAGTAGTGTAGGGTGCTGCGGTTTGGGCGATCGAGCGTCAGACCAGGTATGATGTTGAAATTGCGGTACAATCTACTTACTACCTAAAACTAGAAGCTAGGAGCCAACAATGGTTTCAATCCTTAACAAGCCATCCTCGTTAATCCATGAGATTTGCATTGAAAAAGTCGATAGGTGGAAGTTGTTCAAATTTAGTGAATCGCTCCAACAGCGAATGGAAGAATTGTTAGAAAAAAAGAAGGCAGATAAACTAATGGCAGAAGAGGTAGCGGAACTAGATACAATTGGGGAATTAGATCGAATATTTACCCACATAAACGCAATGATGGTTGCTCAAGATGTCAATCAGCCATACGACAGGCAGTTCCAGAAAGAGCGAGCTATTTATGTGAATACTGTCATTCTCCAGAACGTCTAAAGTATAATGTTGAAGTTCCGGTACGATCTACTCAACTTAGAAACATAACTTTGGCGATCAGGCGGTATGATATTTTAATGGGAATGTTAGATCGCAGTTGCACTCAAATTAATACTTGTTTTGTATGGCTCAGGTTGTCTGTGGGGCAGTAGTCTGAGAATTTTTTGTAAGTGTTCAGTGAATGTTCAATTTTAGGCTGCAACATCAAAAGTGCTGCATTATCCTTGATGGAAGCTCTCACGACAATAAAATCAGGACTTCAGGTATGGATTTCTCTCAACTTAAACGACCAGCACGTAAGACTAAACCGTTAGATCCGATAGCTATTTTCGAGCGAAGACCCAGCTTACCCAATACTCCAAACGATCTTTGGAGGGGACAAACTGAGGCATTGAATGAATGGCACAAAAATCGTAAAAAATCTGACGTATTCATTGCTCTGAACACGGGTGCAGGAAAAACCCTGGTTGGTCTGTTGATTGCTCAAAGTTTAGTGAATGAGGGTATCGAAAACGTTACGTATGTTTGCGGAACCAAAGATCTTGTGCTTCAAACTCAGCGAGAAGCTACCAAACTTGGTATAGAATGTACCTTGCGGACTGGTGGTGACTTCAGCAACTCGCTCTTTGAGACAGGAAAGGCATTTTGTATTACGACTTATACCAGCTTATTCAATGGGTTAAGCGTTTTACAGCGAAAGCACTTCCCAGGAGCGGTAATTTTTGATGATGCTCATGTCGCCGAGCGAATGATCCGTGAAGCATTCACTTTAAAAATTGCAGCACCAGGTCAAGCAGAGTTACTCAAAGATATCAAATCTCTTTTTGAGCCACATTTCAAGGAATATGGCAAACTTCCTTCCTTGGAAAGTGCTATTGACAGTCCTTTTGAATCCCCGATCATGGCGAGTCCAAATGCTGTCAAGGAGAAAGCTGAGCGACTCTACAGCTTATTAGTTGATTCTGGTATTAACAATAACACTAATCTCAAGTATTCATTCAATCACCTTAAAGAAAATCTAGGACATTGTGCTGTTGTCTTTGGCTATGGAGCAGTGGAAATTGCACCTCCATTCTTGCCTCTCTTCAGCCTGCCAGTTTTTCTACGAGACGTTAGAAGAATATATCTCTCTGCAAGCCTAAACTATAAATCTGATATTGCCAGAGCTTTTGGACGAATTCCCGACCTTTCTATTGAGCCTAAAAATGACGCGGGTAATGGAGAGCGCCTAATCTTATTTTCAGATGAAATCCCTCAAAAAAAGATTGATTATAGGTTTGTCAAACCTCTATCAGAGAAGCATAAGGTTCTGATTGCTGTTCCATCGTATCGCCAAGCTGAAGCATGGAAAGAAGTAGGAATTCCACCTTCTTCAGATGATTTTAGTGAAAAGCTTCAGGATTTCCGCGAAGCCTCATCTGGGACTTTTATTTTGGTTTCCAGAGTAGATGGGATTGATCTTCCACATGATACCTGCCGTGTCATGATTTTGGATGAGTTACCGACAGGTGCATCCATTTTGGAAAAATTCCAATGGGATACTCTTGATATGAAAAATTTCCGTGCTACCAAGGTTAGTAACCAAATCATTCAATTGTTTGGACGTATTAATCGGGGACGCAATGATTACGGAGCCTTTATTATTAATGGTCGTAGTCTCACTAACTGGCTCAAGAATGATCGTAAGCTTGCGTTATTACCAGAACTGTTGAGAAAACAGGTTCAACTAGGACTATAGCAATCCTAAATCATTTTCTATGTATAGGTGTATTGATGGATTTTGGGGAAATCAAATTTATGTTCGTTTGTGAAAAACTCAAACAAAAATTTAATTATCTTAAAAGACTTACATAAATA
>NZ_JAIGNI010000122.1 GCF_026130175.1 Lyngbya sp. CCAP 1446/10
GAAAAGTAGCTAATGGATTTAAAGAAACAATGAAAATTATTTTTGATGAATATCTACCAAAATGGAATTATCGTGCAGTGCCGACTATTTAACCAACGCTAAAGTTATTAAATTTTCATTCCTAACTCTGCCAATATTTTTGATTTTTGTGTCTGAGAATCACGACAATCCAAATCGTCAAAAACTAAAATTAGGTCACATTTATTTGCTTCTCCTTTTAAGGCGATGGGCAATTCTTCCTTAATTTGCTCGATTAAGCTGTTACCTGTTTTTCCATAACTACCTGCTTTATTAGGTTTCGGGCCGGGTTTTTGACGAACTGGTGTTTTTCGTTCAAATCTACACCCAGGAAAAGTTTTTTCTAAAAAAGGCAAGAAGCCTCTAACTTCAGATTCACCGCCTCCAGAGAAAACCCACACTACCACGGCCATCCTCCAATAGTTGGATCGCCAACACGGTATAAGTCGCCTAATTCCCATCCCTGTTCAAGTTTTGGCTGTAGCATTTCTTTTGAAAGAGATTTGATTGAGAAATGTGTTCTATTTTTCGGATAAAAACAAAGAACATTCTCTAAGCAATCAGTAAAGTGATCTAAAAGGTCGGGACTATGTGTAGTAATAATTATCTGAGTTTTGGTGGCAGCTTTTTTGATCCACTCAGCTAGAATTGGCATCCACGATACGTGCAATCCTAATTCCGGTTCATCAATAACTATCAAAGAAGGAATCAGTGGAGAATGTAAAATAGTTGCCCAACAAAGCATCCTCACAGTTCCATCCGACATTTCATTTAGGTAAAATGCTTCATCATCAATACCTTCAAAATACCATTCTACAGTGAGAGATAGGCGACCAGAAGGTAAAGCTCTAAGGCGACGAGTTTTTGGGAGGATTGACTTCATTGCCTCGTTAATGCTATCTTCAAAATTGATAGATTTTTGGTTTAAATTGTACAAGACTAAAGGCAGATTATCTCCCGAAGCAGATAGATAAATATCACTGCCACCTATTTTAGGTTCTGCGGTTCTAATTAAACTCAAGTTCATGTTGTTGGCATTATAAAATTGCCATTTTGAAATGAATTCAATTAATTTTCTTCTAATTTTGTAAACAGGTCGTGTATCTTCTGGGGGCAATTGACTATTTTCAAGGAGTATGGGAATTGTCAATAAACCCAAAGAATTTGTAGGAATGTTATCTAAAAGTTGAAACTGAGTTGACTCTTGACCGGGAGAAGTGTAAACATATAAAAAGCCTTGCCCTAATTCTCTTTCATGTAATTCATAGTAATAGAAAATTTGCTTGCTGGAAGAAGTTTCCTGCAAATCTTCTCCGCCATACAGATATTCTTCAGAGATGCTCGCCCTTACTTTTTGTCGATCGATATAAAGTTTGAAATCAAGAATTGCGCTGTCTTTTTGAAGATTACCAGTTTGGGAAATTTGCGAAAAACAGTAAGCAATACTGACTTTTGCTGGAGTTTTAACATTGACATCTAAGATTTTATCACCGCCAAATTTAGAAATAGCATCCTCAAAACTACTCACGCCCCGATTTTCGTCGGGAATAGATGTCAGGCAATCTTTTAAAAATTTTAAACAACTGATAAAATTGCTTTTACCTGAACCGTTCGATCCGATAAATATATTCAGTTTTTTTAAATCTACAGACTGCTCTAATTGCAGATTTTTATAATTTTGGGTTTTCAGAAATCTAACAATTGGTTGATTCATACGATCGTTCCGGTTATATAGCAGAAGGCAGAAGCAATAACAGTCCATAACTGAACAAGGAATCTAAAAAATTAAAAGGTAAAAAATTAATTTTTTACCTTCTAACTTGCGACTTTCTGACTTCCGGTTACGGAACAAACTTTTTGAAGGCCAGCGTCACGTTGTGGCCGCCAAATCCAAAGGAATTCGACAGCGCTACATCAACTTTGAGATCGCGACTTGTATGCGGAACATAGTCTAAATCGCACTCAGGATCGGGATTCTCCAGATTGATTGTCGGCGGGATTTTGTCATTGGCGATCGCCATTACCGTCGCCACCGCTTCAATTCCCCCAGAACCGCCCAACAGGTGACCCGTCATTGACTTGGTAGAACTAATTGCTACTTTGTAAGCGCTTTCGCCCAAGGTCTTTTTAATCGCATTCGTTTCCGTAGAATCGTTGGGAAGCGTGCTCGTGCCGTGAGCATTGATATAGCTCACCATATCCGGCGTTAAACCGCCATCCTTGAGCGCTAAAGCGATCGCCCGCGATGCACCTTCACCCCCCGGTACTGGGGATGTCATGTGATACGCATCGCAGGTTAAACCGTAGCCGACGATTTCTGCGTAAATTCTGGCGCCGCGCGCCAAAGCGTACTCCATTTCTTCTAGAATCAGAATGCCAGCACCTTCGCCGACGACAAAACCGTCACGATCGCGATCGAACGGACGGCAAGCATGAGTCGGGTCATCATTACGAGTCGAAAGCGCCCTCGCCGCAGCAAAACCCGCTACACACAAAGGTGTCACCGCAGCTTCCGTACCCCCGCAAATCATCGCTTGCGCGTAACCTCCCTGAACCATGCGAAACGCATCGCCCACCGCATTTGACCCCGCAGCACAAGCCGTCACCGTGCAAGAGTTCGGCCCCTTGGCGCCAGTGTGAATCGCTGTCAGGCCTGCGGCCATATTCGCAATCATCATCGGAATCATAAACGGGCTGCATCGATCGGGGCCGCGATTCAGATAGATTTCTTGCTGGTCTTCTAAAACCTTGAGGCCGCCAATGCCGGTGCCAAGAATGACACCCACCTGTTCTGCGTTCAGGTCATTAATCTCAAACTTTGCATCAGCTAGAGCTTGTTTGCTCGCTGACACCCCAAATTGAGCAAAGCGATCCATCCGCTTTGCTTCTTTGCGCTCTAAATAGTCGTGTGGGTCGTAACCCTTTACCTCTCCAGCAATCCGGCAGTCGTGCCGCGACGCATCGAATAAGGTGATCGGGCCGATGCCATTCTTCCCAGCAAGCAACCCGTCCCAATATTCAGACAAGGTATTGCCGATCGGTGTAATCGCGCCGAGACCAGTGATAACAACGCGCTTACGCTCTAAATTTGTCATGATTTCAGTTTCAAAAAATTAAACACCCAGAACGCAGAACAAAAGAGGAGTTGTTAGTTTTTTAACTTTTCTCCTCTTAGGGGAAAAGAGAGGTATTTTATGCTTTTGGAGCTGCAAGTTTCTCGCTGATGAAATCTACAGAAGCTTGAACCGTGGTAATTTTTTCGGCGTCTTCGTCGGGAATTTCAATATCAAACTCTTCTTCCAAGGCCATGACCAACTCTACTGTATCTAAGGAGTCTGCTCCTAAATCGTTAGCAAAGTTGGCTTCGGGCTTGACTTCGCTCGGATCGACTTCGAGTTGATCGGCCACAATTTTCTTGACTCTGGCAAAAATGTCGTCTTGACTCATAACATCGTGTCCTCATTGGTTGCTGCGTATCTAATCTTATCCGAAAGGGGGATCTGCAAGAAAAAGGCTTGCCGCTTTTCTAAGTGACACGAGGCAGAGGGGGAGATGGGGAGATGGGGAGAGGGGGAGATGGAGATGGGG
>NZ_JAIGNI010000123.1 GCF_026130175.1 Lyngbya sp. CCAP 1446/10
TGCACCGCGCTAGCAGTCGAACGTTACGCTGATCGATTTAATATGCGGTACAATCGCAAGCCTCACCCGCATTCATCCCGCCACCAACCGAGGCGGTATGGTGGGGGAATCCTGCTGTTCTAGTTGAATAATCGCGCGCCTCTGAAATCCCCGAAAGCGAGGCCATCTCCCAACAGCAACCAATTTCAATCGCATGAGCATTTGGGGGATCGATTTTCAGCATAAGTCGCTGCTTGCTTGCTCCGTGAAAGCTATTTCCTGGCTGATACTTTTAACCGTACCCGACAGCTAGGATGCTCTGAATTACAAGAAAGAATTAGTTTAAAGCCGGAACCCTGATCGGGAGAAATTAAAATCAGACGATTCATTACTCCAATCCTCGGACTTCCAGGTAGAGGTCGCCCTCAAGCAGTCAACTGTCAACTGTCAACTGTCAACTGAATGAACTTCCTTCTGCTATATTTATAAGTTTGCCACCAGTAGGAATGTTGAAGTCTCTAGCTGAAGGTAGAATTGCTACGGGAATCCGTGCACCCGGAGCTGAAAAATGATAGATTAAGAGTAAGATTTTGCCGAGCTAACTCAAAATCCAATCAATCGCTTAGGGGGTTATTTGATGGAACCGTTAATTGGATTGGTGTTGCTAGTCGCTTACGGAGGCGGTATCTGGAAATTTTGGAATGGTTTCGATCGCACAAACTTCGACAGAAGTTTCGCAAATCGCCTGAAACTGTCCCTGCTGTGGCCCGCGTTAATTTTTAATAAGCCTTACCGCCAAAACTTTACAAAAGCACTCAAAGGCTCTAAAAGGTAATTCACGAATGTCTAAAAAGTCCGATCGCGCAGTTGCAGGTCAAGAGCAGACTTGGTTTGCCAAAGAAAAATCAGATAACTGGCAAGTTTTATTATCGCAGGTTGCTTCCCGGTTCGATCGCGAATACCGAGGAGAAGCATTCGCCTTACCCGAAGAAGTCGAAGCCATGCCAATTTTCCTAGAATCAGTCGCCGGGACACTCCAAGCAAAAACAGTATCTCCCTTCTGGAAAATTGCCAAACCCCAAAAAAATCAGCGCTGTTTAGACATTGGCTGCGGAGTCAGCTTTCTGATTTACCCTTGGCGCGAGTGGGAAGCATATTTTTACGGTCAAGAAATCAGCAGCGCAGCGCGAGACGCATTAAACGCTCGCGGCCCTCAGCTCAATTCTAAGCTGTTCAAAGGAGTAGAACTGGCCCCCGCTCACAAGTTAAATTACGAAGAGGATCAGTTCGATTTATGCCTCGCTACAGGCTTCAGTTGTTACTATCCCATAGACTATTGGAGTATTGTCATGGGAGAAGTAAAGCGGGTATTAAAACCGGGCGGTCATTTTGTGTTTGATGTTCTCAACCCCAAGGCACCTCTAGCAGAAGACTGGGCAATTCTGGAAACATATCGAGCCGGAGAAGTATTTTTAGAGACAATAGAAGATTGGGAAAAAGTAATTAAAGCGGCTGGCGCTAAAGTAGTAAAAAAGCAAAGCGGCGACTTATTCCAAATGTACAAAATTCAATACAATTGAGAGGTCATTGGTCATTGGTGATTGGTCATTGGTGATTGGTCATTGGTGATATCAAATCCAGTTAAAAATGTAGGTGCGTCAGCGGCTAGAAATTGGTTTCAGAAGCAACAAATATAGCAACTGACGCACCCTACGAATACTTTTACTCAAAGCAAAACTCGTAGAAACCAGGTTTCTCGCCCCATGAGTAAGACTTGACCAATTAACAATTAATTTTCGGTAGCTGGAGAAGGCGCAGGAGACGGGGACACTTCCGGGGCTGGAGAAGGCGGCGGGGACACTTCCGGGGCTGGAGAAGGCGCAGGAGAAGGCGGCGGCGACACTTCCGGGGCTGGAGAAGGCGGCGGGGACACTTCCGGGGCTGGAGAAGGCGCAGGAGAAGGCGGCGGCGACACTTCCGGGGCTGGAGAAGGCGCAGGAGAAGGCGATTGTTCGGCTGCTGGTTGCGGTTGAGGTAAGGGCGACGGTTTGGTTGCGGGTTTTGGTGGGGGCGTTGGCGACGGTTGGGCCCCTGGTTTCGGTTTGTTTGAGGCAGCCGGTGGCTTCTCAAACTGCGGTTTCACTTCCGCAGGGGCTGGGGATGGGGAGGGCGGCTGGCCTGTCGGGCTGGGTGCTGTTGGGGCTGGCGCTACTGGCTGTTGATTGCTTGGTCTGGGCCTAGTGGGGCCGGTGGATGGGGTGACAGGAATGCCGCTGCAAACTTTTTCGTCGTATTTAAACTCGACAGTCACCTGGTAAATCTTGTGGGTGCTGGTTGTTGGAAATGTTAGAGCAGGGTTAATAATCGCAATTTTAGCCGCATTATCGAGAATACCGTAACCCGTCGAGTATATCGTTTGAGGCTCGGCCTTGAGCAAGCCTTGAGGGCTGACAACTGCTCCAAAAACTGCTTTTCCTTCGAGTTTTTGCGAGCAAGCTGCTACGGGATAAGCGACATTCACAGGAGTCGGCCCCGTCGTATCCAAGTCAGGATAAGCCTTTTTGAATCTGTCAGCCAAAGCAACATAGGCATCTCCAGCATCGAGCTGTGCCTCTCTGTCGGTGGGTAAGTTTGAACCCGATTGTCCGCGCTGTTGTAGCTGTTGCTGTCCCTGGTCAAATTGCTCTCTTCTCTTTCTTTCTTCGGGAGTTTCTGCAATCAGATTCCTTTTATTCGGATCTTTTTGAGTCAATTTCACTCCATCCTGGCCGGAATTCCTGCTGCCAATTGGGAATTCCGGGGTAAAGACTGGAGCTCCGTCTGGGAATAGCGGGAGTCCGCCTCTACTTGCTATAACCCTTTTGAGTGTCTCTGCCTCATCTTCGGAGGTGCTGCCGGGAAGCTGGGGGATTCCTGTCACTCCTGGTGGCGGTGGCGGGATATTGCGATCGAAATTACCGGGTAATGGCGGGAAAATCAAGCCGCTGGGAGGCACTTGCGGGATGACAGTGGGTGTTCTGAGAGAGGGGGGTTTGAGAGTTGGAACTGAAGCTGGCGGCTGCGGGGCTGTTAAGGGTGGGAGAGGGGGATCTAAAGGGGCAAAGAATCCTGGAGGGGGCATTCCCGGAGGT
>NZ_JAIGNI010000124.1 GCF_026130175.1 Lyngbya sp. CCAP 1446/10
AATCAAAATTTAGCGGTCAAGCAGTAAATGCGTGATTTTTGTGGCTGAATTAAGATATTTGTAGAATCAAATAAGTTATACACTGTCGAAAAATTAAGATTTACCGCAACTTATTGAGCGGATACATCGCGTCTACACATACGAAGTCCGCCTACGCGGACTAAGAGAACCATGATTGAACCGGCGATTGAAATCGCCGAATGAACCAGGAGGTAGCATAGTCCGCGTAGGCGGACTTGGTTTGTATAGCTGCGGTTTCAACCGCCGAATGAATTGCAACAACTAATGACAGAGAAATAGAGCTGTGTTAGAACAGCTATCGATCGACCAGCCAAGCTATCTTAGACAAGACGCGATCGCAATCACAGTTATGGCATCTCCAAACAATCAAAATTCGGCGGATTCATCTCTGAAACAGTCTCTGGAGGCTGGGTTAGCGGCTTTGAAACAAAAAGATTACCAACGCGCGATCGCCCTTTTAGAATCCGTCAGCCAAACCGCAGCAAATCAACCACCCGGAATCCGCGCCCAGATGGGATTAGTGGCGGCTTACAAAGCAACCGGAAATCTCCAAAGCGCGATCGCCCTGTGTACATCCCTCACCAAAATCCCCAACACCCAAATCAAAACCTGGGCCGATCGCACTTTAACCGAATTAACCCCACCTCGCCCCCCAAAACCAGCGGAAACTCCCCTAAAAACAGGCTTTGTCGCCTTCAATTCAGCAACGGAATCAGCGAAAAAAACGGTTAAGGGCGATGGCTTACGCCCCGCTTCGCTACGACCAACCGCAGACCAAAAAACCGGATTTGCACCCTTAGACCCGACTAGCGCCCCAGGAAACACCAAATCGCCACATATTTCACCGCCACCTCCACCCCCCAAACCGGCAATATCCACAGAAACCACACCCGATACAGAAACTAGCGACGAAAATAGTCCCGGTTCCCCAACAGATACTTACCAACTAACTTGGCGCGAAGCAGCGCGCACCGCGAAAAACCCGCGTCCCCTCAAACCGCTGAAGTTGCTGGAGTTTCGGATCGAAGCTTTTGCAAGTGCGATCGCCCTATTTTTCCTAGCCCGATTTGTCCTACAATTCCTGCTGACAAACACTAATTCTCTATTAGTTCAGCTTTTCATATTTACTAGATTGCCAATTTTCCAGCCGATTCAGCTTTTTTACCGCGATCCAACTCCCTTCCTCCAGTTTGTTTTCGGATTGCTTTTGGCCTCCTCTCCCTGGCTGACAGACGCGCTGCTGAAACTATTTTGCGGCATCGAAACCCTGCGCGGATCAGTTTTATCCAAACACAGCAAGGAAGCTAGCCGCGTACTGCGAAGTTTTTGTACCAAGCAAAATATGCCGGTACCGGTGCTGAAACTATTACCAGTAAATGTTCCTGTGGCTTTCAGTTACGGCTGTTTGCCCCGTTTTGCTCGGATTGCTGTCAGTCAAGGGCTGTTAGATCAATTGACGGATGATGAAATTGCTACTATTTTCGCGCGGGAATTAGCCCATATTTCTCACTGGGATTTTGCGCCGATGTCGCTGGCGATGTTGGTGATTCAGATTCCTTACCTTATATATTGGCAGACTGCTTACTGGGGCGAGCGGTTGTGTGATTTAATGACGATCGACTTTTTGCGTTCTGCTGTCAGATTTATAACCGCTGCAATTTCTGCTATTAGTTACGGGATTTATAAGTTGTTGCGCTGGCCGATGTTGTGGTTGTCGCGCCGTAGAGTGTATTTTAGCGATCGAACTTCAGCAGAAATTACCGGCAATCCCAACGGTTTGACGCGGGCTATCGCTAAAATTGCGATTGGGATTGCTGCAAATATTGAACAGCAAAAACAAACAAGCTTTTTCCTCGAAAGTTTCGATTTATTGTTACCCGTCGGCGTCGCACAAGCTGTAACCCTTGGTGGTGCTGCATTACGCGCGCCACTAGCACAAATTTTGCTGTGGGATGTCACCAATCCTCACCGCACTTGGTTGACAATTAACAGCGCGCATCCTTTGCTGGGAGAGCGTTTCAAGCTATTGGAACTCTACGCTCAATTCTGGAAACTGGAGACTGAGTTGGATTTGGCGAGTCTGTCGCCGGAACAACCCAAGAAAGCAAAATTGTCTCTTAAATCAATACTCGAATTTAAAGACTCAACACTATTTTTACAGGGTGCGCCGTTTTTTGGGATTCCGATGGGTTTGGGGATTGTCGGGCTGCTGTGGATGGTTGGCTGGCTGTTTTCCAAGACGAGTATTTGGCAACTCGATTGGCTTTTGGGCGATCGATCGATCTTTTGGGGCTGTTTGCCGATCGGATTTTGTCTCGGTACTTTGATCCGGATTAACTATTTTTTCCCCGACATTACGCCACAAGAAACCACTTCACCGAGTTTACCGGAGATTTTGTCAAATCCTGAGACTTGGCCCGTCGATGCTCAACCTGTGCAGCTTTCCGGGCAACTTTTGGGTAGGGCTGGTATTGAGAATTGGCTGGGACAAGATTTGATCTTGCAAACGGCGACGGGTTTGGTGAGGTTGCACTATGTTTCGAGGATTGGCCCGATCGGCTCTTTGTACCCATTTTTGCTCAAACAGACGACTCGCCCGATCGATTTGATCGGAAAACCCGTTGTGGCGACTGGTTGGCTGCGCCGAGGTGCTACTGTGGCGATCGACCTGGAAACTCTTCGCAGTCAAGAAGGGAAAGTCAGTGATAGCGGACATCCGATTTGGTCTGCGATTTTGGCTTTTGCTGCTGCTGTTTGGGGCGCATACATCATTATCCAGGGCGGAAGATGAGAGGGGGAGATGGGGAGATGGGGAGATGGGGAGAT
>NZ_JAIGNI010000125.1 GCF_026130175.1 Lyngbya sp. CCAP 1446/10
TTAATTAGTTCCTCTTTTCTCTTAAAAGTCATTACAAAGTGTGTTTGTAGCTTCTAACAATGGTGAATTTATCTTAAAATATACTCATCACTGATGAACAGTGTTCAATAAGATGCGTTCCCCCTGGGTTCTCCCGGCGTTCTCGCTCGCGGTACGCTGGCAATGTTCCAATATGATGAAACAAAAACTTTGCGCTCAATTGACATTCCTGTGTTGGTAATATGTGGCGATTCAGATATTGCCACTACCCCCCCAACTAGCCTGCGAATGAAAGCAGAGTTACCTCAAGCAGAGCTAGTTACTATACAGAAAGGAAGACACATGGCATTAATGGAGCATAACCAGCAGTTTGCAGAAGCTGTCAGGGCATTCTGCACTGAAATTTCCTAACTAAAAAGGAAAATTGTAGCGAAAATGTTGGGGGGAGTGAAACGGAGGGTTCGTTCCCTTGAGGCCAAACCTACGCACTGATTCGGTCTAGTTCCTAGACCTCTTTGTCACCCTCCCACCTTTAACTGAAAATGCGCTTGATGGCAGGAATACGAGCCAACACGAAATAATCCAACAGCAGAACGGTGACGAGTGAAAGTCCTACAAGCGGGAAGGCAATCCCTAAAACAGCAACGATTGCGAGTGGCACTTTCCATCCCTGAACATGGGTGGGCATTGGAGGCGCACCGAGCCAACCCGTCCCTTTCGGACGACGCTGCCACCACATCACCGTACCACTGACTGAAAGCACAATCAAAATTAAGGCTGCAAACAACATCAGTAGTTGATTGCTCAATCCAAAATATTTGCCCATGTGAATGGAAATTCCCATTGATACGACTTTGGGTACTAACCCGTAATCCTTCCATCGCACATCTGCTAATACTTTGCCACTGTATTGATCGATGTGCAAAGTGACTTCTTGCGCCGGATTATTTGGAAATGCCGAAACCGTATACACACCCGTTTTGGATTCTGGAAAACTAACACTAAATCCAGGGGGTGCGCCTTTTGCTTGAGCTAAATTTACAACAGAATCTAGATTTACGGACGTATCAGCAAGAGTTCGCCCGATAACTTCGTTGTGTCCTGAATGATGCTCATCTCTAGGCGTACTCGATTTAGGAATTGGTAATTGCTCTACTGCCCAAGGCACAACTTGATTGCCCTGCTGATTGAGGGAGCCTGTGAGTGTTGTCGATTGAGGCACGTTATCCCGCATTTGTGCAGGGTAGTAGTTCGACAAACGAGCGAAGGTATCTCCCCAAAAACCTGTCCAGGGTAGTCCACTGAGGATGAGGAAGCCAATTAGCAATACGCCATAAAATCCCGAAACGGCGTGTAAGTCCCGCCAAAATACCCGCTTATTCTGGCTCCACACACGCGGAATTAATGTTCCTAAAAAAGTTACTTTGCGGCGAGGCCACCATAAATATAATCCGGTAATTAGCAAAATCAGTCCCCAACAAGAAGCAAGCTCTACTAAATAATCTCCCAATTTTCCGATCATCAGTTCGCCGTGAATCTTGCGTGCGATCGCTTGGAGATTATTATTTTCATCGCGATCGCCTAAAATCTTAGCCGTATAAGGATTCACGAAAACGGCTAGTGTTCTTTGATCTTTAGTCGCGATCGTCACTTCAGCACTACGATTAGACGCAACGCTCGGCGTAAATTTTGTTACTTTGGCATCAGGATAAGTTCGTTGAACAACTGCCACCTGTTGAGTATAAGGCATCACCACATCAGCAGGCTGCACAAACATATTCTGGTGATACATTGCAACATCTAATTGCGGTTTAAATAGGTAAATGATGCCTGTGATTGACAAAATCAGCATGAAAGGAATAACAAACAAGCCTGCATAGAAGTGCCATCGCCAAACGGTGCGATAAAAACGATTAATGGGAGGTTCAGCAACCAGTGAAGGGTTCAAAACGCTGTTCAATTTACTCATTGTCATTTGCTAAAATATCGAGAAAAGCCATTATGCTACACAAGTATGAACAATGTCAAAAGACAGGCTGTCAAACAGAGTTCCTGCTTCTGAAGTTTTTAGCCGTCAGTAATCCTGATGAAGATTTATTCAAGAGGGAAAGTAACTAAAGACCAGTATATTGCAATACCGTTCAGTTAAGGCTGCCTATCTTTATTTAGCATAAGTGGGCTAAGTCTTTACTCCATCAGGGTTTGAGGAGGGTTGTCATCCCCTCAGCGGTGATGCCATAGCTTCTAGTAGAGGATTCAGTCCCCAAATTAGCTCAACATTTGGATGCCAAAGATTAGATCTGTTGGAGTTCTATTCCTCTGGTTTCCTGTCGCCAATTTGATTGCACTTAGACACACACTTTTTGGGAGCATCTCATATTTGTAAAAACACTTATTATGGCTCCTTCCTTCTTCCTCTTTCCTCCTGCATCCTCCCTCCTGCCTCAAAACTTAGATTTCTAGCTTGGCTGCAAAAGTGAGATGCTCCCCACTTTTGGACGCCCATCCCACAAAACAATCAAAATCATCCCGCAATTATGTAAGGAATGAAAATTTAATAACTTTAGCGTTGGTTAAATAGTCGGCACTGCACGATAATTCCATTTTGGTAGATATTCATCAAAAATAATTTTCATTGTTTCTTTAAATCCATTAGCTACTTTTCGA
>NZ_JAIGNI010000126.1 GCF_026130175.1 Lyngbya sp. CCAP 1446/10
TAGTGCTGCTGATAACTCTGGCTTTTCGCTCATCTGACTACATTACCATATTTTTCGGCTCTCAATCAACTATTTTTTACCTGAATCCTTACGATTTATCTCGGCAACTTACATTCGGGGGAATAATGTTTCGGCGTAAGCGCGATCGATCAATTGGCGAGCAACTGTCTGAATTCCGGTATGTTCATAATAATTGGTAGTCATGTCCAAAAATGCGGCGACATAATCCAATTTGTCATCGGTAACATCGACGTATTGCTTGAGGTTGCCTAAAACTGTGGCGGGAGTTAAGCCACGAGATACCACTAAATTGTTCATCCAACCTTGGGCTGAGGCGAAGGTTGTTGTGATGAATCCGAATTTTTGGGCGTTATTTGCGCCGGGAATTAGGTTGCTGATGTTTTGGAATGTTGAGTTTTGCTGCAAGGTTGAAGGATTTAAACCGCCTATGGTGTTTTGCGCTACTCTAAGGAAGTCCGGGCCGAGGGGAATTAAACCGTCAGCGCATACTAATGCAGCCATCCGCATCAGAGATTCGTCTTTGTATTGTGATAAATGATTGGCAAAGCTTCCCACGTTGTCAAGGGAAATATTGTTAAGTTTGCAAAAGACTATGAGTTCGATCGCCACTTTGACGCATAAGTCGATCGTTTGAGTGGTGTCAGCCTTGGGAGTCAGGCGGCTCATAAACGAGAGAAAGCCGATTTTTTCGCCGATTTTATTCGCCATAGCGGTGGCACCCAAGGCACTGTCGGCGCTGTCTGCAAGCTGGTAAAGCCTGACTGCGCCTTGATAAGGCTCGTTGGAGTTGGCGTAAAGCTCGATCGCCCTGGCGCGAATTTTTTCCACTAAAGCGCGATCGGTTTCCCCTGTGAGCGATCGAATAGTATGATCAAAACCAGATAGATTATTCCACTCCCCCGGAACCACAAAATCCAGGGATTTGAGCATCATCACAGTAATCCCAGAATCCGGCAAATTGTCAACCAATTCCACAATTGATTTGCTCACGACAAACTCCTAAATAACCATATTTGATAGTGTTCTTCCCAATACTCCAACTCCCCCAAATCCGATTCCAGATTTTCCGGTAATCTCAGATGAGATCTAATGCTCATAGTCAGATTGGCTTGCAGTGAGGAATGCGAGTCAGCATCCAAAAAAGAACTAAAGTCCTCACTACGAAGCTTGTAAAATTTCATTGTCTCAAATCACGAAAAATGACATATATATGTTATAGTAGATAGCGCAAAACAGAAAAATATAAAATATGACTGTTGCAGTTAACAAAACTCCGGGATTAGCCTCGCGTTTAGTAAATGGCGTACTCTCCATCAAGCCTTTGGCCGCCCTAGCCAAGCACCAAGCGCGGGAAATGATGATCAAAAGAGCTGAAAGAATCGGAGTGCATTGGCGACAAGAAGCGCAAGCACTTTTGGCCCGCAATTGGGATGCAGAATTGCTCAGCGTAGAAAATCCCAATCTGGTTTACCCAAAATATTATCTAACTTCATTCCACGCTTACGAAAAAGGTAATATGAGTTGGGAAGCTGCGACAGAAGTTGAAGTTGCAGCCCGTGCAGTTCATGCGGGAATTTGGCCCGAAGCGGGTGCAGATGGTGATGCGAAACTCCGCGCCAGTTATCACGAAATTGTCAAAGCTAAAATTGGCAAAGCACCCCAAGATATTGTGGATTTGGGATGCAGTGTGGGAATGAGTACGTTTGCGCTTGGGGATGTTTACCCGGAAGCAAAGATGACTGGGGTGGATTTGTCGCCTTATTTTTTGGCAGTTGCTCAATACCGTTCCCAACAACGAAAATCTGAATTTCCCAATCAAAAATCTCCGACTTGGCTTCACGCTGCTGCTGAATCTACTGGTTTGACTGCGCGTCGTTTTGATTTGGTTTCTATTTGTTTAGTTTGTCATGAATTGCCGCAGAAAGCTACTAAAGAAATATTTCGGGAAGCTCGGCGTTTGCTTCGCGCTGGCGGACATTTGACAATTATGGATATGAATCCTCAGTCGGAAGTTTATGCCAAAATGCCTCCTTATATTTTGACTTTGCTCAAGAGTACGGAGCCTTATTTGGATCAGTATTTTGGGTTGGATATTGAGCAGGCTTTGGTAGATTCTGGTTTTGCAGCGCCGACAATCACTCGCAATACTCTCCGACATCGGACTATTGTTGCTGAGGCGATATAGCGGTTTTCAGTTGACTGAATTACAGATGCTGGGTTAGGACATGGCATTGCCGTGTCCTACTCTATTTAAGTAAAGGTTGATGTGTAAAAACTTTTGCGCGTCAATGACGATGCCAAACTGGATTCGATCGCAAATGTAGTAGAATTAATACTTAGAGACCTCCACAAAAAGAATGATCCAACAGCTATGTGGGTTTAGCGAAAATTTCCACGAACCATTTTTGAAGATTGGGGAGGCGATTAATCTGGGTTTCAATTTCTGCCCTAGCTAATTTATTGAG
>NZ_JAIGNI010000127.1 GCF_026130175.1 Lyngbya sp. CCAP 1446/10
CTGCCCATTTTTGTGACTTATTTATGCCTTCTTTAATTCCCCAATCTTAGACCTGAATCCTTACAGTTCTGTTTTGTCAAGAAGACGGAAAAATTCTAATTCGCGGGGGCTATGATTATCAGGAGTATCCGAGTAAATAGAACTGGTACTGGTAGCAAATTCAGTTGAAAAAAAGTGCTGGTAAAGATTGAGAAGTTGAGCGCTATTGAGCGTTTGTCTGAGAAACTTAATCGCTTCAAGTGGCTTAGTTACTGGGTAGGAGTGTCGCAAAGCGGCAATGGCTTGCGACACAGACAAAATGGTTACAGGCATTAAAAATTAAGAGGTATTTGGAGACAAGCAATAGCTGGCGCAAGTTTGAGTTTTTTGAGAGTGTCTCTAAATCGCTGTAGTTCTTGCTCACCCAGAGCGATCGCGTCAGAGAGTTCTTGAGCCCGACTTGCCAAGGTTAGCGGAGTAACACAACCGCTGATAGAGTCGCATTGCAGAGCCCAATTGACATCTCCCCAGCCCTAAAGGGACGGGGATTCATAAGACCACAATTTAAGTCTTACAGGTGCTGACAAGTCACCTCTACCAACTCCACTTAGATCGAGTCTAAGCATTGTTGCTACTTTACGTCCAATATTTGCACAACCATTGCAGTCTGCATTAATTAGCCACCCATTCGCAGTCCGATATAATCCACGTTTAACTCTCGTTCCAGAAGCTTTCCACCCTTCGGGTTTTTCGCCGATTTTAGGCAGTTCGTCACCATCTAGAAAAGAAGTTTTCGAGGTATAGGATTCTTCGGTTTCGATAAATTTGATTCCGTACTGCTTGCACAACTGAGCAATTCTATCTTTTAACCGACCCGTGGGAATCTGCACAAATTTTTGATTGGTCTTTCTACCCAGATTTATGGAATCTTTCTGATTCTTGTTCCAGCCAAATATAATTGTACCAATCTTGGACGATACACAATGATTGATGACTTTACGAGCGGCTTTATTAACTGCATCCCGCATTGTTCTATTTCTGCTTTCGGTCAGCCGTTCCAGTCTTTTCGACCAGAATCCATTGTTTTTTCCAGACATCAAGGTTGCGACTCGTTTGTTGTAGCCTTGATTGATGGATTTGAGATGCCTCCCATCTACGATGAATGAAGTGCCAATATTACTGACACAAGTGATCCAGTTGTCCATCCCGTGGTCGATCATCAATACAGAGTCAGCGTTCACATCGGATTGGACAGTTGGTTTTTGGTAAACCAATTCCAGATAGAAACATCCGTTTCTGGGTAAAATCCTGTACTCTCGAATAGAAGAATGATCTAAGTTAGACGGCATGGGCAAATAAAACGCATCTATGCCAAACCAAGCTTTAACTTTGCTCCCTAAAGGAAATCGCAACATTCCATCTTTTAATTTGACCGATCTACCTGTAAATGTTACAAGTGCTAATCCGCTTTGCCTGTATCCAGGAAGTCTTGGATGTTGTTGCATCACCGTCCCTTCTTTGAGTCCAGTCAGTAGACCAAAATAGGATTGGAAAGATTCAGCAACGCTAGTTAATATCTGCTGTGCGGTATCTGAATAGAAAGATTTGTAATGAATGTTTTGATTGTCAGTTCCTAAAACTTTATGCAGCTTAGCTCTACTCGGTATTCTTCCGGTTTTGAAGAATAGTTGTCGGGCATAATAAGTCCCACAGTTAATTAACTTTGAGGATTCACTACACAAGAATTCTAAGACTGCTTTCAAATCTTTGTCTGGACTAATTAGATTTTGCTGGCATCCATACATTCTGTTTTCCTCCTTGGTTTATATTAGCATAATATGCTTGATTTCAGATTAAAGTATGCCTGCAAAACAACCAGTTCCAAAAAATATTGAAGGCGGCGGTCACTGAGCGCAGTCGAATGTGTTGAAACCGCTGCCGCGTTCCTCCCCATGTCTAAAGCCAGGGGCTTCCCGCTCGTTTTTCGGTGAGTTGGACAGCTTGATTCGGTTCTTCCGGTGCGGAGACAAGTGAGGGGAGTGGGGAATGGGGAATGGGGAGTGGGCATAGTTCTTTTTTCCACTCTTCTTCTACACCCTTTGTCTTGGCTTGTTTGATGATTTTAATGCAATACGGTTTACTTAAGGCAGGACAAGAGGTAAACTAGGTATCGTGTACAAAAAAGAGAACCAGTACAGTGAATTACAGAGAATTATTATTAGAATCTCCCAAGCTCAAAAATATCGAGATATTT
>NZ_JAIGNI010000128.1 GCF_026130175.1 Lyngbya sp. CCAP 1446/10
CTGCCCATTTTTGTGACTTATTTATGCCTTCTTTAATTCCCCAATCTTAGACCTGAATCCTTACTTCAATGCTAAGGCAAAGGTGTCGTGAATTCGGACGGGATAAGCAATGCCTGTGATGGGGGAATCCGACCATTTTTCAAAGAAAATGGAGGCATTGTCTTCGGTTTGTTGAGCCGCAAGTTCAACTCGATAGCCTGGTTGGTCTTGGATATCAATTGTTTGATTAATCCCGAATTGTTTTAAGATTTTTTCCCCTTGCTCAAATAATTTTTTGAGATTATCTTTTTGCTCTCCAGATTCTTTTCGCAACTGATAGGCAAACAAATGAACATTCGGTGCATAGATTTTGGGAGGAGACATACAAGTTATTTCCCCTTTTTAATCTCTTCTTCGAGCTTTTTTAGTTTTTCTTTCACTGCTGGGCGTAATTCTTCAAAGACGTTACCGACTCCTGTTTTGGGTTGTTGAGCTTTGACTTTATTAATTTCTTTGTTATTTGGTGCAAACTCCCTAAGCTGTTCTCTGATATCTTTGTGTTTGCTTAACCATTCATTCAAAGTCTTCTCTATAATTGGCGAAGGTTCGCTGCTGACAGATTCTAAGGCTTGCTCCAATTCTCTTAAACAGTCTATTTCAATTGGTTTGCTTTTCACAAAGTTTGGGAAAGCTAATAAAAGAGGGTTTGTAGTCATAATATTTAGTTCCCTATGGCGCAAAATGCAGCCCAGTAAAACGGGCTTTCAAATGGTTTTTCGTCAGGGTCGTAACTTTCAAGGAAACCTTTGATATGTTGGGTTGACTCTGCATCTAATTTTAATACACCAATCCATTCTAGTAACTTAGATTGGGTAGCATCTCGCAGCCAAATTTGGGCAGTATTGAGGGCTACGGCCATATCAGCAGTTTCCAGATTTTCATAGCATTTAATCATTAGATAGGCGGTGGCGAAGTCATCGACTGACCACAAACTGGAGAGTACCCCTTGACTACCAGCATACAAAAAGCCTGTAGCCAAGCCAATACAATCATCACTTTGCTTGGTTGTGTCTGTCAACCCCGTTTTGCAAGCGGAGAGGGTGACGAGGCGGCAATTAGGTAAGTTCAGTGTAGCAAAGATGTCTTGCAAAGTTAGGCATTTGGCGAGGTTGGGTGTGTCTGTTGATTCCTTCGCTCCTGCTAGGATTAGGGATGACATCAGGGGTGTCTGGAAATCAAAGGAACCGTGACAGGAAAAGTGGACGTAGTGGGCTTGGGCGATGGTTTCTAGGTTGTCGATGATGGCGGCTTTGGTGGCTTGTTGTTTGCTTAAAATGTCGGCGGGTGCAAAGTCGCGTTTGATGACTTCTACTTCTATATCTGTGTAGGCAAGGTCTTCGGTAGGATTTTGGATGGCGAAAAGGGTGCGGGTATCGGCGGGTGGGCGTTGTCGTTGCTGTACTCGTTGCAGGAGTTGGCAACTGGGGGCGTATCGCACGCCTTTTTTGAAGCAATCAAGCAGACAAGGGTTTGCGGGGGGTTGGAGATGCGGAGTTTCTTGATTAAATCGCAACCAAGTTTGTTGGCTAACAGATAAGGCATGAAGGGGGAATAGATGCAGGTAGCGGTGGGGAACTAAAAGCAGGGAGTCACAATTGGCTAGGGTAGGGTGGTTGAGAATTTCATCAAGGCGCAATATTTGGGAAAGACTACTTAGCCACTCGGAAAGATTTTTTCGCCAGTTTTGGGTGTTATTAAATAAAGCTTGGAGGTAAGGATTCAGGTCTAAGATTGGGGAATTAAAGAAGGCATAAATAAGTCACAAAAATGGGCA
>NZ_JAIGNI010000129.1 GCF_026130175.1 Lyngbya sp. CCAP 1446/10
TTAATCGTTCACTGTTCATTTAGGGAGTGGATAGGTTTTATTTTTCACCCTCATTCTCTCCCGGCGCGGTGGCTCTAGTTCTTCTTTTGCCACCGTTCTCATCTTTAGTTAGTCTAAACTACAGTAAGTTTTACGAAGGGGAAAAATCGTTGAAGGAGTTAGGAGATTTATCTGGCTATCAGGGAACTCGCGAATTTAAAAATCTTTCAAATCACGATCGCTGATTGATGGATTTGTGGCGATCGCCCTTATCATAGTCGATCGCCCGCACCTGCGCTCAACCCCAAAAATATACACAACTTAATATGTACTGCGAATCCGCCAGATTTTGAGCCATCCGACTGATGAAATTTACCGGGGTTTGTGAAAATATGAAAAAAATATGAAAAATTTTGAACAGTAAAACAAATGACCCACTCGGAAAACAGACCCAGCCTTCCCGAAGTCCACCGCAGCATCCCCGTTCCCAACAGCAAAGGCTTCTGGCGTAAAATGTTGGCTTACGCAGGGCCTGGATATCTGGTTTCAGTGGGTTACATGGATCCCGGAAACTGGGCGACTGATTTAGCAGGGGGAGCACAGTTTGGCTATGCGCTATTAAGTGTGATTTTGCTATCTAATTTGATGGCAATTTTTCTGCAATCATTGTGCGTGCGGTTGGGAGTGGCAACGGGACAAGATTTGGCACAAGCTTGTCGAGATTATTTTAGCCCGCGAGTTAATTTTGTGCTGTGGATACTTTGTGAAATTGCGATCGCAGCTTGCGATTTAGCTGAATTGGTCGGAAGTGCGATCGGACTGCAATTGCTATTTGGCATTCCCTTAGTTTGGGGAGTGTGCATCACTGCATTAGATGTGATAATGGTGTTATTTTTACAAGGCAGAGGCTTTCGTTATATCGAAGCTTTGGTGATTACGATTATTGTAATTATTGGTGGTTGCTTTGTCGCAGAAATGATTTTTGCCAAACCAGATGCCGGAGGAGTTTTACTCGGTTATGTTCCCAGCCTAGAGATTTTACAAAATCCGGGAATGCTTTATATTGCAGTTGGGATTTTAGGGGCAACTGTGATGCCGCACAATCTTTACCTGCATTCATCGATCGTGCAAACTCGCGCTTGGGAAGAAACTTCTGATAAAAAATGGGAAGCAATTAAATTTGGCACGATTGATTCTACAGTAGCGTTGTCAATAGCTTTGTTTATTAATTCAGCAATTCTGATCTTGTCTGCTGCAACATTTCACTTTTCCGGCTATCAAGAAGTAGCAGAAATTCAAGATGCCTACAAACTGCTTTCTCCGGTGCTGGGTGTGGGTTCTGCCAGTGCAATTTTTGCCTTTGCTTTGTTGGCTTCGGGGCAGAACTCAACTTTGACTGCAACTCTAGCAGGACAGATTGTGATGGAAGGCTTTTTGCATTTTCGTATGCGGCCTTGGTTGCGGCGCTTGCTGACTCGACTGGTGGCGATTGTGCCGGCTTTGCTCTCAATTATTTGGTTCGGTGAAGGCAGTACAACTAATTTACTGGTTTTCAGTCAAGTAATTCTCAGTTTGCAATTACCTTTTGCCGTAATTCCTTTGGTAATGTTTACCTCAAATCGCGGCTTGATGGGAGAGTTTGTGAATCCATTTTGGCTGAAAGCGGTAGCTTGGTTAGTGGCTAGTATTATAGTAGGATTAAATAGTTGGCTGTTATTACAAATAATGTATCCGCTCAATAAGTTGCGGTAAATCTTAATTTTTCGACAGTGTATAACTTATTTGATTCTACAAATATCTTAATTCAGCCACAAAAATCACGCATTTACTGCTTGACCGCTAAATTTTGATTT
>NZ_JAIGNI010000012.1 GCF_026130175.1 Lyngbya sp. CCAP 1446/10
CAGCTTAAGGCTGTTTTTGCGGTATCCCGGCAGTTTAGGGTGTTGTGTGACCGTACCTTTTTTGATGCCCTTAAGTAGTCCAATATAAGACTGAAATGACTCTGCCACAGTCGTTAAAGTCTGTTGAGCTACGTGAGAATACAATGCCTTGAAATGGGGATTGCCTTTCAACAGTCTGTGTAAAGTGGCTTTACTTGGGAATTTCCCAGTTTTGAAATACAATTGCCGAGAATAGTAAAGCCCGCAATTGGCTAATTTGTTTGATTCTTCACAAACAAATTCTAGGATACTTTTCAAAGCTTGATCTGGGCTAATTAAATTTTGTTGGCAACCATAGTTAAACATTTTTTTGATTTTCAATATACTGCTTAACTACTGAGATAGGCACACCACCGACAGTTGAAATAAAGTAACTGTTAGTCCACAGCGTCGGCAATCGGCTCTTTAGCCAAGGAAATTCTTGGCGAAGAGATCGAGATGAGCGCCCTTTCATGTAACGAATTAGTTTGGCAATCCCAAATTGAGGATCGCATTCGACTAAAAGGTGGACGTGATCTGGCATTACCTCCATCTCGATCAATTCACTCTTAAACTCAGTCGCCACATCTAATAATATCTCTTTCAGACGAGTCTCAACGCCTTCAATTAAAACCTTGCGACGATATTTGGGACACCACACGATGTGATATTTGCAAGAGTAGACAATGTTTTTGTTTGACTTGTATTTAATGCTCATACTATAGTTATACAGCATTAAGCTGTATATGGTGCTAATTCAGCATTAAGCTTTGTTAAATACTGAAGGCGGTTGAAACCGCTGCCGACTTATCCCCATGTCTAAAGCCAGGGGCTTGCATCTCGCTTTTCGGTCATTGTGGGCTGTGCGTCGCTATCGCATCACCTTAAAATAGTAAGGCAGAGCCGTCAATGACACAATACGGTTTACTTAAGACGATCCAGGCGGTAAAAAATTATGAAAAATAAATACTCTTGTTTGCTTCGTTCCTCTCTTCGGACAATCTTAAGTGAACCCTATTGGTCAATGACATACAAAAATTTCAAAACTCATCATACAGATCTTGCCATTGTTTGTTGATACTATTAACTAAATCAATTTTCTTTTGTCTAGAACCAGCTTTAATCTGTTTCTCTCGTTCGATCGCGTCATATACATTTTCAAAGATTTAGCAGTAAACTAACTTCGTGATATTGTATTTTTTAGTAAATCCATCTATTAACTTTTCTTTGTGTTCGTAAACTCTTCTCTTTAAATCACTGGTTACACCTGTGTAAAGCACCCTGTTATGCTGATTCGTCATGATGTACACATAATATTGTTTGCTCATAAATGTCGATCAAAGGATGAGTTTTCAGCTTATACTATAGCCTCTGCGATTGCTTCGCGCGGACGCTCGCAATGACAGTTAAGTGATGATGTCATTGCGAGCTCACGAGCGAAGCAATCGCAGGGACTTGAGATTGCCACCGACAACTCGCAATTACAAACATAGTATAATAATTTTTCGATCGCCATTCAGGGCTCTGAGATTGCTTCGTGGGTACATTTGCAATGATAGTTAGGTAATGATGTCCGAAGAGAGCGTCCTCGCGAAGCAATCGCAGGGACTTGAGATTACCACCGACAGGTCGCAATCACAAATACGTAATCATAATTTTTGTGTCTGCGTTTAAGCTTCTGAGATTGCTTCGCGCGGACGCTCGCAATGACAGTTAGGTAATTATAGCCCGTTAGTGAAGCCGTTGAAGCCGATCGCCCTTCATCGTGCAATAATGATATAACCTGCACAAAAACTCTATCAGTAGTGTCAGCCTTGTCACCTTACTACTACAGATAGCGTCTCAAATCTCAACTTGTGCAAATTCCCAATTAAACCGGCTGTCGCTCTACACAATTTTCTCCTAATGGCTGAAGTCCCCCAATCTCCCGCAGAACTTGCCGAAGCCCTCAAAGGCTTGACCGATATCAACTTCCAATTACCAGACCCCGAAGACGAACAAATACCAGACTTCGACTTTGACAATCAGGTTGACAATGCCTGGAAAGTGTGCGATCGTTTCGACTTACAAACCGACATCTGGCGCGGACGCATTCTCCGAACAGTCCGAGACAGAGAAAAAAAAGGCGGCGACGGACGCGGTACCGGCTTCTTGAACTGGCTAAAAGAACGCGAAATTAGCAAAAGTCAAGCCTATTCTTTGATAGAATTAGCTAAAAGTGCCGAAACTCTGATCGACCAAGGAGATTTAGACCCAGAGTCCATTAGAAACTTCAGCAAAAGAGCCTTTGTAGAAACCGCCAAAGCATCTCCCGAAGTACAGCAAATGGTAACAGATGCTGCATCAAAGGGCGATCGTATCACCCGCCGCGAAGTCAAACAACTATCCGACGAATGGATGGCAATGAACTCAGAATTATTGCCAGAAGAAGTCAAAGAAAAAGCATCTAGCGGTTCTCTTCCTTCTCGCTATCTCGCTCCTTTAGTCAAGGAAATGGAGAAACTCTCTCCATCTCACCAAAGCGAAATTCAAAAAGAAGTAGCAGAAAATCCCGACGTAGATACTGTCAAACAACTAACTTCCGACGCCAAGAACTTATCCAAATATCTCGATGCCGCCGCCCAAGTGCAAGCTCTCAATCAGTCTCACTTAGACATGGAAATGGCTTTAGAAGAGTCTTTGCGAGTCGGCTGTTTGGGTACGACTGCTGATGTTGTAAAACAAGCTGCACTGCTCGAACAAACTGTAGTCAAACTCTACACTGTTTGGAAGCGTTTAGGCAGTTTGGCTGATAGATTGTACGTGGATACAGGAGCAAGTACACCGAATTTGCGCTTACTTTTGGGATGCTTGGACAGTCTTTCGGGAGAAAAAATTGAAGTGGATTTTGGAGACGGAGAACGCTCTATTCGTTTGCAAATTATCAGCGAATAGCTCAATCTTGACCGCAGATAAACGCCAATATCTGGGCTAAGTAGGTAAGGGTGAAAAACCTAGTATCTAGTAGGGGCGGGTTTAGCGTATGATCTATGATAAAAGCGAGTTTATCAGTGCAAAACCCGCCCTCCCCACGTAACGTTTATTTGTAACCACCTACTTAACTATCTGCATCAATCCCTGTTCATTTGCGCTTGAAATTTCGGATTTTTTTCCAAAGATAGCGGGGACTCAAATAACGCCGATATTTGGTAACTACTTCTTTCCCCAAAATTACCACGCTCAGCCAAAAACAAACTTCGGCCCCAACAGCTAGAATGATATTAATTGTAGTTTTTTCGGCGAGGCTCAGCGGCATAAACGGCACAATAAACAAGATTGCCACCCAGGGCACGAAAGATGCAATAAATAAAAACCAGCCCAGCTTTTGCAAATTCTGCATATATTTTATTTATTGGACAATTATAGATCAGACCGCGGTTTTAACCGCGCCTAGACAAAGGAAGCCCGAACGAGGGTGTAAAGAAAATAACGTAATTTCAACCGCCGAGTCTTCAACCCACGCACCATCTGGGTTTTGTTTGTAGAGACGCGGTTTCAACCGCCCGGTCTTCTTCGGACCTCCAACTCAATTCTTAATTCCCGTCGCCGCAATCCCGCGAATAAACTGCCGCTGACCAGCCAAAAACAGCAACACCACGGGCACAGTCCCAATCACCACCGCCGCCATCAACAACGGCCAACTGCTAGTAAACTGTTCCTGAAACTCAGCTAAAACCAACTGTACAGTCCGCAACTCTGGCCTCGTCGTAAACACCAGCGGCTTAAACAAATCGTTCCACTCGCCGATAAACGTAAACAAAAACAGCGTCACCAAAGCAGGGCGGGCTAAAGGTAACATCACCTGCCACAAAACCTGCCAGCGGTTAGCCCCATCCAGCATTGCCGCCTCCTCCAACTCCACCGGAATTGTCATAAAATACTGGCGTAGCAGAAAAATCCCGAAACCGTTAGCTGCCGTGGGCAAAATCAGCGCCCCATAGGTATTCAGCAAATGCCCCCACTTCAAAACCATGAAAATCGGAATCACCAAAAGCTGAAAGGGAATCACCAGTGTTGCCAAAACCACCAAAACTATGGCTTGTCGCCCCCGAAACTTCAGCCGTGCTAAAGCATAACCTGCCAAAGCAGAAGTCACTACCTGAAAAGCGGTAACTGCGATCGCCACTAGAGTAGAATTAGCAAATGCCAACAAAAAATTCCCCCGTCGCCAAGCCTCCTGATAGTTCGCAAAAGTCAGACTATTGGCCTTGACACCAACACCAGATGGTGATAAGGAAACCCAAAAAACAGCAGCCAGTGGCAGCAGCACCAGCGCAGCCCCCGCCAGCAACAAAACAAAACTCAGCAGCTCCAGTGCTTGAGACCGATCAAAGGATTTACCCATAAACTTGTGAATTAATCTAAAATAATAAGCTTGTGAGGCTCTCAAACCCGATCGCCTCCCAGATTCCCACACAATCGTAAATTTTTAGTCGAAAATAGGTAAAGTGTAGTGCACGCGACCCCCAAAATTTTAAGGGGTTTGGAAACATCCTACAAGGTTATATCAGGAGACGACATATCTATGCCCCAGCTTGAGGCCAGCCCAACAATTGACTTTCAAACCGAAACTTACAAAGATGCTTACAGCCGCATCAACGCCATTGTGATTGAAGGCGAACAAGAAGCTCACGACAATTACCTGACGCTGGCCGAACTGTTGGCTGACAAAAAAGAAGAGTTAATTGGCTTGTCCAAGATGGAAAACCGCCATAAGAAAGGCTTCCAAGCTTGTGGCCGGAATCTCAAAGTCACACCGGACATGGTATTTGCCAAGGAATTCTTTTCGGATTTGCACAGAAACTTCCAAACTGCCGCGGCGGATGGTCAGATTGTAACTTGCTTGCTGATTCAATCACTAATTATCGAGTGTTTTGCGATCGCAGCCTACAACATCTACATCCCCGTCGCCGATGACTTTGCTCGCAAAATCACCGAAGGCGTAGTCAAAGAAGAATACAGCCACCTCAACTTTGGGGAAGTCTGGCTGCAAGCTCACTTTGAGGAATCCAAAGCCGAACTCGAAGCCGCCAACCGCCAAAACCTGCCCATCATCTGGAGACTGCTAAACGCTGTCGCAGACGATGCCCGCGTCTTGGGAATGGAAAAAGACGCTTTAATCGAAGACTTTATGATTGCCTACGGCGAAGCCCTTGGCAACATTGGCTTTAACAACCGCGACATCATGCGGATGTCAGCACAAGGCCTCGCAGCCTAGTTAAATGGGAAATAAGGAATGGGAAAAAATGAAAATTAAAAATTAAAAAAGAGGCATCTCATTTTTAATTAGCAAATTTTCCTTCTTCCTTCTTCCTTCTTCCTTCTTCCTTCTTCTTCAATCTTCCTTCATTTGACAACTTAATGTTTGGTCTAATCGGTCACTTAACCAGCTTAGAACACGCCCAATCAGTAGCTAACGAGCTGGGCTATCCAGAATATGCCGATCAAGGGCTAGACTTTTGGTGCAGTGCACCGCCCCAGATAGTTGATCATATCACTGTCACTAGCATTACCGGGCAAAAAATAGAAGGCCGCTATGTGGAATCCTGTTTTCTGCCAGAAATGCTGGCCACTCGCCGGATTAAAGCAGCCACTCGCAAAATCCTTAATGCGATGGCACACGCTCAAAAAAACGGGATTAATATCACTGCTTTAGGTGGCTTTTCTTCGATCATTTTTGAGACTTTCAACTTGCAGCAAATTAAGCAAATTCGCAATCTCAAGTTGGAGTTTGAACGCTTCACCACTGGTAACACCCACACGGCTTACATTATCTGCCGCCAAGTAGAAGAAGCAGCCCCCAAATTGGGGATTGAACTTTCAAAAGCTACTGTGGCGGTTTGTGGTGCTACAGGTGACATTGGCAGTGCTGTGTGTCGCTGGCTCAATGTTAAAACAAATGTAGCAGAATTGTTGCTAATTGCCCGCGACAAAGAACGCTTGCAAGATTTGCAATCGGAATTGGGGCGAGGCAAAATCATGAAATTGGAAGAAGCCCTGCCGCAAGCGGATATTGTAGTCTGGGTCGCTAGTATGCCAAAGGGAGTAGAAATTGACCCCAAGACATTGAAGCAACCTTGTTTATTGATTGATGGTGGCTATCCAAAAAATCTAGCAACTCAGGTTCAGCATCCCGAAATTTACGTACTCAATGGTGGCATTGTGGAGCATTCCCTCGATATTGAGTGGAAAATCATGAAGATTGTCAATATGGATGTGCCGGGGCGACAGTTGTTTGCCTGTTTTGCCGAATCAATGCTGCTGGAATTTGAAAAAATGTATACCAATTTTTCTTGGGGACGGAATCAAATTACTGTGGAAAAGATGGAGCAAATCGGTGGAATTTCAGTTAAACACGGTTTCCGACCCTTATTAATGTAATTTTGATCTTAATAGTCAACAGTTAAAGTTGAAGTTGAATTTTAAAGTTTAACTGTTGACTATTGCGTCTGAATCGAAATATTTTTCTGAGAGCAGCCCGATCGCCCTGCTCAGCTTCGAGAGTATAATTCCGATGTTGCGGAATTTGATATCAATCAAAATTTAAAAATCAAAACTTCCGATTTCCCCCTCTTTTTCAGCATCCCCTAGCACGGTAGGATTGGATAATAGTCGGAAAATAGTCGAAAAATATCGATCGACTAAACCTTAAAACCCTATAGAAATTATCAGCGTGCCCAACTCAGACCGCAAACCACTACTCCTAGATTTTGAAAAGCCGCTGGCCGAACTCGAAGCCCGAATTCACCAGATTCGCGAACTCGCCGCAGAAAACAGCGTCGATGTCACCGACGAAATTCGCAAACTCGAAGCTCGTTCCGCCCAACTGCGGCAAGAAATTTTCAGCAGCTTGTCCCCCATGCAGCGGCTGCAACTCGCCCGTCACCCGCGCCGCCCCAGTACCCTCGATTACATTCAGGCAATTAGCGACGAGTGGATCGAGCTCCACGGCGATCGACGCGGCGGAGACGACCCGGCCCTCGTCGGCGGAATTGCCCGCATAGACGGGCGTCCCACAGTGATAATCGGCCATCAAAAAGGGCGCGACACCAAAGACAATATCGCCCGCAACTTCGGGATGGCTGCTCCCGGCGGCTACCGCAAAGCTTTGCGATTGATGGAACACGCCGATCGCTTCTCGATGCCAATTTTCACGTTTATCGACACTCCGGGGGCTTGGGCGGGCTTAGAAGCCGAACAGCTTGGACAAGGAGAGGCGATCGCCTGCAACCTCCGAGAAATGTTTCGCCTCGACGTTCCGATTATTTGCACAGTCATCGGCGAAGGCGGTTCCGGCGGAGCCTTGGGTATCGGTGTCGGCGAGCGGCTGTTGATGTTAGAACATTCTGTGTATACCGTCGCCACCCCCGAAGCTTGTGCGGCCATCCTCTGGAAAGACTCTGGCAAAGCCAACTTAGCCGCAGAAGCGCTCAAAATAACTTCCTGGGATTTGAAAAACCTCGGCGTTCTAGATCAGATAGTACCAGAACCTGTTGGTGGCGCTCACTCGAATCCCCTCAAAGCTGCGTCCATGCTTAAACAAGCTTTGTTGGAAAACTTAGCAGAACTAAGTCAGCTTACGGGCCAGCAGCGCCGACAACTCCGATATCAAAAGTTTCGGGACATCGGTGTGTTCACTGAAATTGCTGCTTGAGTCGATCGAGCAGAGAGTTATCAGTCAAAAATCTTTGAACTTCAAGCGAGTAACTCATAACTCGCAACCGATAATTCTGCTAATCCGTCAGCAGTGTTATAATTTCTCAGGTGACACCGGCTTAACAGTTCTTAATGTTTATCTCATAATTAACTGTTATCACCCGCAGCCAACAGCTTGCTAATTTGCCGAAGCAGGCTGCAACGCTTGAAAGATTTGCCGATAGAAAGTATCAGGAAATTTAATGAACGATCGAACAACAAAGCAGGCTCTGATTACCGGAGCGAGCAGCGGTATTGGCAAAGCGACGGCTCTAGCGTTCGCTGCTGAAGGCATAAATCTAGCTTTAGTTAGCCGAAAGTCAGAAAACCTAGAAGCCGTTGCCACAGCAGCCAGAGAATTTGGAGTGAAAGCAGAAGCTTATCCCTTAGACTTGGCAAAAATTGAGCAAGTGCAAAGCGGCATCAGCGCGATCGCCTCTCAATTCGGGCCCGTAGATATCCTAGTCAACAGCGCTGGCATGGGGTATACAGGCTCCTTGACCGAAACATCCCTAACCGACTGGCAGAGTGTCCTAGACCTCAATCTTACAAGCGTCTGGCAGTGCATTTTAGGAATTTTGCCGGGAATGCGCGATCGGCGATCGGGAATCATCATCAACGTTTCCTCGATCGCAGGTAGCCAAGCCTTCCCCAACTGGGGAGCCTACTGCGTCAGCAAATTCGGTCTCATGGCTTTGTCCAAGACTTTAGCAGCAGAAGAGCGAGCTGGCGGAATTCGCGTCACAGCCATTTGTCCAGGTTCTGTCAACACTCCCATGTGGGAAACAGACACCATGCAAGCCGACTTCGATCGCACCGCCATGTTAACCCCAGAAATCGTCGCCCAATCAATTTTGCACGCAATTCAGTTGCCGGCAAGTGCAGTAATTGAAGAAATCACACTCATGTCCAACGCCGGAGTTCTGTGAAATTGAGATTTTAGACTGCTGGATTTTTCATGAATTCAACAATCTTTGAATCTCTCGCTCTATCCCCAAATCAAAAATCGAAAATCGAAAATCGAAAATCGAAAATAGATAGCTCTATCCCAATCGAAAATCGAAAATCGAAAATCGAAAATCGAAAATCGAAAATAGATTCACCCTCACACCAACTTCTTATGACAATTGCATCGAACAGCAGTTCCAATGGCTCGAACTCAATCTCTACTGACAGCATGAAACTGTTAGAAACCCCAGACAACAACGCCCCGCGCATCAGCACTCGACCCGATCGCAATTCCTCGAACGGTCAAGAATCCAGCGTACCAGTACCCTCGGAAGTAGGGCAGGAAGAAATGATGGCCGCCGTTCGGACGATACTGCAAGGAGTAGGAGAAGACCCCGAACGCGAAGGATTGCTCAAAACCCCGAAGCGGGTAGCAGAAGCAATGCGGTTTCTCACCAGCGGTTACAGTCAATCCCTCGAAGAACTCCTCAACGGCGCGATCTTTGACGAAGGTCACAACGAAATGGTACTGGTGCGAGATATCAGCGTATTCAGTATGTGCGAACACCATATGCTGCCATTTATGGGCCGAGTTCACATCGCTTACATTCCCAATCAAAAAGTAGTGGGATTGAGCAAATTAGCCAGAATTGCCGAGATGTACAGCCGCAGATTGCAAGTACAAGAACGTTTGACGCGCCAAATAGCCGAAGCAGTTCAAACAATATTGGAACCGCAGGGAGTGGCTGTAGTAATGGAAGCCAGCCATATGTGCATGACAATGCGGGGCGTGCAAAAACCCGGTGCTTGGACGGTGACGAGTGCCATGTTGGGCGTGTTTCAAGAGGAACAAAAAACTCGCGAAGAATTCTTGAATTTGATCCGCCACCAACCGGCATTCTTTTAGTCAGTTGACAGTTGTCAGTTGACAGTTGACAGTTGTCAGTTGTCAACTGTCATTGGGCTGTGGGCTGATTGATGATGACTTTTAACCGCCCAAAAACGGGTACAAGCCCCCGACACTCCATAAATGGAACTCCCAAAATTTAAGAGTCTTGTTCAAGCCCCCAGATTCAAGGCTGCAAGTAAATCTAAAATCTAAAATCTAAAATCTAAAATCGACTGACGATCGACTGCTGAAGCCCATAAAATAGACAAGTGACCTATGGCTTGTGACTAAAAATGAATCCTATTAAATTCGGTACAGATGGCTGGCGCGGCATCATTGCTGACGATTTTACCTTCGATCGCGTAGCATTAGTAGCTCCCCTAGCAGCACAAGTTCTCGCACAAACTGGCGGCAACAATGCCAGCAGCGGTACTGTAATTGTCGGTTACGACCGCCGATTTCTGGCTGAAGATTTTGCTCTCGCAGCAGCTAAGGCAGTCCAGAACGCAGGATTTGACGTGTTACTGAGCGATTCTTATGCTCCAACTCCAGCTTTCAGTTTAGCGGCGAAACAATTAAATGCTTTAGGTGCGATCGTCCTGACAGCCAGCCACAATCCCGGCGCATATTTAGGATTAAAAGTCAAGGGCGGATTTGGCGGTTCAGTATCGCCCGAAGTTACGCAACAGATAGAAGCAAAACTCGAAAATCCGGCGACACTCGCAGCAACTCCCGGAAAATTGGAGAATTTCAATCCTTGGCCAGCTTACTGCAAAACCTTGCGGGAAATGGTAGATATTGAAGCGATAAAAGAGGCGATCGCCAGCGGTAAAATTACAGTATTTGTAGATGTAATGCACGGCGCGGCGGCGGGCGGCTTAGCTCAAATCTTAGAAGTTCCTGTGCAGGAAGTCAATAGCGATCGCGATCCGCTGTTTGGTGGCGGTGCACCAGAACCTTTACCGCGCTACCTGTCGCAGTTGTTCCGGGTGATGCGGACTCACCAGCGAAAAAGCTCTGGTTTGTCGATCGGATTTGTATTTGACGGAGATAGCGATCGCATAGCAGCCGTTGACTCAAGCGGCAACTTTCTCAGTTCACAAATCCTAGTTCCCATATTAATCGAACACCTAGCAAAACGGCGCGGCTTCACCGGAGAAGTCATCAAAACCGTCAGCGGTTCCGACATCATGCCCAAAATTGCCCAACTTTACGGCTTACCATTGTTTGAAACGCCGATCGGTTACAAGTATATAGCCGATCGAATGTTAACAACCAAAGTCCTAGTAGGCGGCGAAGAATCAGGAGGAATCGGCTACGGTACGCACATTCCCGAAAGAGACGCTTTACTGTCAGCGCTGTACTTGTTAGAAGCAGTCGTCAAATCCGGCGAAGACTTAAGCCAAATTTACAGCAGACTCCAAAAAGAAACAGAGTTTACCTCAGCCTACGACAGAATCGACTTGCACCTAGCAAACATGGCAGAAAGAGCGCGTTTGCTGTCGCTGCTGCAAAACCAACCATTAACAGAAATCGCCGGCAAAGCAGTAGTAGACTGCAACAAAGTAGACGGATATAAATTCCGCTTAGCTGACGGAAGCTGGCTGTTAATTCGGTTTAGCGGAACCGAACCAGTATTGCGGCTGTATTCCGAAGCTGCCACATTGAAAGAAGTGATGCACAACTTGAATTGGGCGAAAGGTTGGGCGCATAAAAATTAGAGTTTTTAACCGCAGAGACCACAGAGAACGCAGAGGAAAAGAAGAGATATAGATGAATAATTCCAATGTCAACGGATTTGATATCACTTATTTCTCCATTCTTCTTCTCTGCGTTCTCTGCGCCCTCTGCGGTTAAAAAAAATCTTTCTTATTCATAAATGAAAGAGTATTACTATAGAATCCACATTCGGCTTCCTCAACTATCACAATCGGTTTTTAGTTGTGTTTATTGAACAATTAAGCTGTAAATTATACTTTAGTACCGTAGATCAAAGGAGAAAAGTTTTTTGAAAGGCATAATCGACTGATGACAAATAATAAATTGCTAATTGTGGCTACGGGCAATCCGGGTAAACTTAAGGAAATGCAGCTTTATCTTCAGGATTTGGGGTGGGAATTGCGCCTGAAACCCGAAGAATTGGAAATTGAGGAGACTGGGGAAACGTTTATTGCTAATGCTTGCTTGAAAGCGTCTGAAATTGCCAAAGCAACTGGCCAATGGTCGATCGCCGATGATTCTGGTTTAATGGTAGATGCACTCGACGGTAGACCTGGGATTTACTCGGCGCGGTACGGTTCAAGCGATGCTGACAGGATATCTCGACTCCTCAAAGAATTGGGAAACGAAGCAAACCGGGAAGCACAATTTGTTTGCGCGATCGCGATCGCCCGTCCCGACGGTACAATTGCCTTACAAGTTGAAGGAATTTGCCGAGGCGAAATCCTCCACACTCCTCGCGGTACCGGAGGTTTCGGGTATGACCCGATTTTCTACGTACCCGCACAGCAACAGACTTTTGCAGAAATGACGCCCGATATCAAGCGATCGCACTCTCACCGCGGTCGAGCATTCCAGGCTCTTATACCACAAATGGCGAACATTGTCAACCCATATTGAGGAAAAAAGCCAAAACACAGGGTTACTGTGGCATTGGATATTGACACGCTTGGTATCAGAACTAAACAGGAAAGAGGTTTTTCGTTGGCAGTTACCAATGACCAATGAATGACCAATGAATGACCAATGCCCAATACCCAATACCCAATGCCCCAGTATCTTAGATTGCTTCCTGGTTCTTTTCGCCAGTCCGAATCCGGATAATTTGTTCTACAGGAGAGATGAAAATCTTGCCGTCGCCAATCTCGCCCGTGCGGGAAGCCGCGATAATTTTATCAACCACCATGTCAACCTGATCGTTTTCCACAACAATCTCGACCTTGAGCTTTTGCAAGAACTCAACGGTGTACTCAGAACCACGATAGCGTTCAGTCATGCCCTTCTGACGGCCAAAACCTCTAACTTCAGAAACGGTCATCCCTACAATGCCAGCATTGACGAGCGCGATTTTCACTTCGTCAAGTTTAAACGGGCGAATAATAGCTTCAACCTTTTTCAAGTTTCTCACTCCTAACATTACTACTTTCGTTATATTACTTAATCGGCGTGACATCTTTTAAGATCACTGCCAACAGCAACTATTTTGTAAAACATATTACCTTATGTTGTACTCACGATGAAATAATGCAGGTCAACATTTAACAACATTTCCTGATTTTCCGGCGGCGGTGGCTGTGCGGAGCCGATCGCGGTAGAGTGAAAAAGACCCAAGCCCTCCGCCACGGATCTGCTAAAACAGAAAAAGAACCGAGGAGACAGGATTTTTCGCCCGTTTCCGCTTTGCACTCCTTCAAATTTGCACGTATTGCTGAAAACTATAATTGCCAGAAGCGGTCAGTTAAACTATTCCTATGCACCCAGCTAGCCCTCCCCCTGACCGCAGCGGGCTTGATGCCCTACTGAGAAATCGCCCCTTCCTCACCTTGTGGACTGGGCAGTTGTTGGCCCAAGTGGCGGATAAAATCTTTTACGTATTGCTGATTATTCTGCTGAAAACTGGGGATTACCGACCCTGGCCAGTGTCTTGGCAACATTCGGAAAATTCTATGCTGTCAGCCGTGATGATTGCCTACACCCTGCCGGCGATCGTCTTTGGTTCGGCGGCCGGTATCGTCGTAGACCGCTTTTCCAAAAAGCAAATGCTGATCGGCTGCAACGTGATTCGAGCGGTGTTGATTGGATGTTTGCCGTTTTTGCCCAAAACTTTTGTCGTGTTGTTGACAGTCACGTTTTTGGTCTCTACCGTAACGCAATTTTTTGCTCCAGCAGAGCAGGCGGCAATCCCGCTGGCTGTGGGGCGAGAGGGACTGATGTCGGCAAATGCTCTGTTCGCCTCGTCCACAATGGGCGGGATTATTGTCGGAATGACGATCGGCGAACCGATATTTAGTTGGCTTAAACACAGCTACGGGCCAGCTTCTCAAGAGTTTTTCCTGGGCGGGTTGTACATGATCTCCGCAGGTTTGCTTTATGCCATGCACATCAAAGAAAATCGTGGCGGTAGCAGTGGCAAAAATGTTCATCCTTGGCAAGACTTCAAGGAAGGTTTGCGGTATTTGAAGCACAACCGCCTCGTCAGCAACGCGATGGTGCAGTTGACGATTTTGTATTCGGTGTTTGCGGCGCTGCAAGTGCTGGCGATCGCACTTTCAGGCAAAATAGGTCTCAAAGAAACTCAATTTGGGTTTTTGCTGGCTGCTGCGGGAGTCGGAATGGTCTTCGGCGCGGCGTTTTTGGGCCACTGGGGCGATCGAATGCACCACAAACCTTTGCCGTTAATTGGTTTCGTGATGATGGGTTTTGTGTTGGGAATGTTTGCCTTTACGAGACAGCTTTGGCTGGGATTCGGATTGAGTGCTCTGTTCGGTTTTGGCGCTTCCTTAATTAACGGCCCGATGCAAGCTCTGATTCAAGAAAAAACTCCTGAATCAATGCGGGGAAAAGTCTTTGGCTTGGAGAACAATGCGATTAATATTGCTCTCAGCTTGCCTTTAGCACTGACCGGCCCGCTGACGGATGCTGTCAGCAAAGCCGTGGGTTCCGATGATTTGGGCTTGCGGATTGTGCTGATGAGTTTGGGCTTTTTGGTTCCAGTGATGGGCTTGGCAGCTTGGCACCATACCCGCAAAGTCTTAAAGGCTTAAGAGTATCTTTAGATCACACGGCGGTTGAAACCGCGTCTACAAAAACGAAGTCCGCCTCTGCGGACTGGAGAAAATAAGGTAAATTTAACCGTCCGTTTTTTAACCCGCGCACCATCCGGTTTTTGTCTGTCTAGACGCGGTTTCAACCGCCCGGTCTTCTTCTGTTTGTTTTCTTCCTCTGCTGTTTCACAAATTCTCGATCGTCCGATCGCAAACCGTCGCAGCGCGAAACTTTTTGTAAAATATCAGCCGTTAAATTTTCAGACTTTGATTATTGAGATTAAAGTAGTATAAAAGCTTTCATTAAAAATCCTAATTAGTTTAAGGAAGGAAATTCTGTGCAACTAAAAACTAAAGTGGCCATCAAGCGTGCAACGGGTGGATTTGCTTTGATCGACAGCTTGATCCGCCACGGTGTCAAGCATATTTTTGGTTATCCCGGCGGCGCAATTTTGCCGCTTTACGACGAACTATACCGGGCTGAAGAAACTGGCGCGATCAAACACATTCTAGTGCGGCACGAGCAAGGTGCTGCTCACGCCGCCGACGGATACGCCCGCGCTACCGGACAAGTTGGGGTTTGTTTCGCGACTTCCGGGCCCGGCGCAACTAATTTGGTGACGGGGATTGCGACGGCGCACATGGATTCGATCCCGATGGTAATTATTACCGGTCAAGTGCCCCGTCCGGCGATCGGCACTGATGCGTTTCAGGAAACTGATATTTACGGCATTACTCTGCCCATTGTCAAGCATTCCTATGTAGTGCGCGATCCGAGAGACATGGCCCGAATTGTGGCTGAAGCTTTCCACATCGCGAGTACCGGGCGGCCGGGCCCGGTGTTGATTGACGTGCCCAAGGATGTCGGTTTAGAAGAGTTTGAGTATCTGCCGGTGGAACCCGGATCGGTTAGAATTCCGGGCTATCGTCCGACTGTGAAGGGAAATCCCCGCCAGATTAATCAAGCAATCCATTTGCTGAAGGAAGCGAAGCGTCCTTTGCTTTATGTGGGCGGCGGGGCGATCGCAGCGGCGGCCCATGAGGAAATTAAGGAACTCGCCGAGATGTTCCAATTGCCTGTCACAACAACGCTGATGGGCAAAGGCGCTTTTGACGAAAAACATCCTTTGTCGGTGAAAATGCTAGGGATGCACGGCACTGCGTATGCTAATTTTGCCGTTACCGAGTGCGATTTGCTGATGGCTGTAGGGGCTCGGTTTGACGATCGCGTGACGGGAAAATTAGACGAATTTGCAGCGCGGGCGAAGGTAATTCACATCGATATCGATCCGGCGGAAGTAGGCAAAAATCGCGGCCCAGACGTGCCGATTGTCGGAGATGTCCGGCAAGTTTTGATTGATTTGCTGCGTCGCTGTCGGGAAACTGGTGTTTCGGGTACTCCCGGACAAACTGGGGAATGGCTGCACAGGATCGATCGCTGGAAACAGGACTATCCGTTAGTTGTGCCTCACTACCCCGACATTTTGTCTCCGCAAGAGGTGATTTGGGAATTGGCTACTCAAGCGCCGGATGCTTACTACACGACGGATGTCGGTCAACATCAAATGTGGTCGGCTCAATTCTTAAACAACGGGCCGCGCCGCTGGATTTCCAGCGCTGGTTTGGGAACGATGGGTTTTGGGCTGCCGGCGGCGATGGGCGCGAAAATGGCGCTACCCAACGAGCAAGTCATTTGTATTGCTGGCGACGCTAGCATACAAATGAATATTCAAGAGCTCGGAACCTTAGCACAATACGGCATTAATGTCAAGGTTGTGATTGTAAATAATGGCTGGCAGGGCATGGTGCGGCAGTGGCAGCAGGCGTTCTACGGCGAGCGTTATTCGTCGTCGAATATGACTGTGGGGATGCCGGATTTTGTGATGCTGGCTGAGGCCTACGGCGTGAAGGGGATGCTGGTTTCAGGGCCGGATGAGTTGCAAGGTGCGATCGCTCAAATGCTCGCTCACAACGGCCCTGTGCTGATGAACGTGAAGGTGACGCGGGACGAAAACTGCTATCCGATGGTAGTTCCGGGCAAGAGTAATGCTCAAATGGTTGGTTTGCCGGAACGCAGCACGTTGCCATCTGCGGAGTTGATTTATTGTCCGAGTTGCGGCGCTAAGAATGTTTCGAGTAATAAGTTTTGTCCTGAGTGTGGGACAAAAGTTTAAGTAGGGACACGGCAATCATTCGTGTCAATTTAAGGTTAAACGTAGTCACAGATAGCTATCTGGTGATTAAGGGCTAGAACCCCCCTAGCCCCCCTTGCTAAGGGGGGGACAAGAATCTTCTCAAAGTCCCCCTTTTTAAGGGGGATTTAGGGGGATATGGCCTGGGATAACAGCGAGAGATACAAAGGTTTTCGGGATTAATTTGACACATATCGGCAATACCACGTCCTTACCTGGATCTGCTGTTCCACATTTAACACCATGTCCGCTGGCATCCCATCGAGAGCTTTAATCTGTAATTAATAAACATATTTTATGAGCCACTGTCTAAACCCTGATTGCCTATGGCAAAACTCGTCTGGCTCTACAAACTTCTGTCAAAAATGTGGGAATAAACTGCTATTGGGCGATCGCTACCGATCGCAAAAAATCATTGGACAAGGAGGCTTTGGGCGCACTTTTCTAGCTGTTGACGAGTATAAACCCTCAAAACCACCCTGCGTTATCAAACAATTTTACCCCCAAGCTCAAGGCACTTCTAGTATCAAGAAAGCCACTGAGTTATTTGAGCAGGAAGCAGTACGCTTAGAACAATTGGGTAAACATTCTCAAATTCCCGATTTATTAGCATATTTTAGTCAAGATGGACGGCAGTATTTAGTCCAAGAATTCATCGACGGTGAAAATTTAGCTCAAGCACTAGAATCTCAGGGATATTTTCGGGAAACACAGATTCGCGACTTGCTTAAGAATTTATTACCCACCTTCGAGTTCATTCACTCTCGCCAAGTAATTCACCGGGATATCAAACCAGAAAATATTATTCTTAGGCCAGATGGGCAACTGGTTTTAGTTGACTTTGGCGCGGCGAAATATGCGACACAAACTGCTTTATCTGTAACTGGAACGGTGATTGGGACTGCTGGATATACGGCACCGGAACAAGCCGCGGGCAAAGCCATTTATGCTAGTGATATTTACAGTCTGGGTGTCACTTGTCTGTATCTGTTAACTCAGGTTGAACCGATTGATTTATTCGATACAAGCGAGATGGAATGGGTGTGGCGAGAACACTTAAAAGCATCTGTCAGTTCGGAACTGGGTCTGATTTTAGATAAAATGATACTACCTGCTAGTAAGCGACGTTATCAATCTGCTACTGAAGTTTTGCAGGATCTTGGTACTCAATCACCTCAATCATCACCTCAACTGCCACATCAAACATCACCTCAACCATCACCTCAACCATCACCTCCACCGCCACCTCAACCATCACCTCCACCGCCACCTCAATCATCACCTCCACCGCCACCTCAATCATCACCTCAACCATCACCTCAACCGCCACATCAACCATTATCTCAACCATCACCTCAACCATCACCTCCACCGCCACATCAACCATCACCTCAACCATCACCTCAAACACCGCCTCAAACACCGCAACCGCAACCAGACTCCCTTAAATCTGCCCAGGGAGTTGACTATACTTATTTGCGAGATTTATTAGCAGCAGAAAAGTGGAAAGAGGCAGATCAAGAAACTCTCAAGGTGATGCTGAAAGCTGCTGGAAGAGAGAAGAAAGGTTGGTTTACTAGGAAATCAATTGATAATTTTCCTTGCGACGATTTACGCACCATCGACCAACTTTGGGTAAAATATAGTCAGGGTCACTTTGGCTTTAGCGTCCAGAAGAAAATCTGGTTAAAAGTTGGTGGTAAAGTTGATATTGAGACTAAATGTAAGCTAGGCGATCGTGTAGGTTGGCGAGAAGGAGAGCGTTGGTTGAACTACTCAAACATAACTTTTAATAAGCAAGCACCACAGGGACACCTCCCGGCTTGTGGGGTGTGGTTGTTTCGGCGGGTTGTGGTGGCGGTGTTATCTCTCGCTATTTTTGGGTTGGTTGGTGTGGTGGGTGTGTTTTTTTGGTTTTTGGGCTGGTTTGAGTTGAGTGTGTGTATTATTTTTCTTTTGTGTGTGTGGGAGTTGGTAGTGTTGAGAGGGGAGGGGGAGTGGGGGGGGGTTTTGATCTCTTCTCTCGCATCGAGAACTGTAAGCTGTAATCTATAACGATTTCAGCCCCTTGTCAAATCTTTTTGATCGAACCTTTTTTGACTAATTTATCGGATTTTAATCATTTCATTACCTGCTAATTGGATTAGTAATAAATGCCAATCAAAGTTAGAGATATCATTAAACAAATAGAGGCCGACGGTTGGTATCTAGCTAGAACGCGAGGGAGTCACCGCCAGTACAAACATCCTACTAAATCGGGTTTAGTTACAGTTCCCGGTAAACCATCTGATGATTTAGCTATCGGTACATCCAATAATATTCTCAAACAAGCTCAATTGAGAGAAGTCAAAGAGCAACAAGAACCTAACGAAGTCGAAACAAATCATCAAGATGAGGATCTCAACTAATGCGTTATGCCATTGTGATAGAAAAAACACCGAATAACTATTCAGCTTACGCGCCAGATTTACCCGGATGTGCCGCCACAGGCGCAACCCTTGCAGAAATACAGCAGCAAATTAAAGAAGCGATCGAATTTCATTTAGAAGGATTGCGAGAGGAAGGTTTACCAATTCCCGAACCAACTACGCTTTGTGAATATGTGGAAGCACGATAATCTCAGAAACCCGGTTTCTTGCTGACACACCCTACAACTACTGTCAACTGTCAACTGTCAACTGTCAACTGCTATAAATGAATCTTTATTTGGGAATAGATTTCGGTACTACGGGCGCTCGATCGACAATTATCGACTCCCAGGGTACAATCCATTGTGAGACAGAATACACTTTTGCCGACGCACAACACCTGGAATTGCCCTCGGTGTGGCAAAATGCACTCTCGGCTGTAATTGAGCAAATCCCCCCAACCATCCGCAATCAGGTAAAGGCGATCGCCCTTGACGGCACATCCTCCACAGTCATGCTGTGCGATACTGACGGTATACCCGTATGCGAACCAATTTTATACAACGATGCGCGCGGTGCAGCCGTTACAGAGAGATTGCGGGCGATCGCACCACCAAACCACACAGTATTAAGCGCTACATCCAGTCTGGCAAAACTCCTGTGGTGGCAAAACTTTCGAGGCTTTACCAGCCCACTTTATTTCCTGCATCAAGCTGATTGGCTAGCATTTTTGCTGCACGGAAAATTAGGAATTAGCGACTATCACAATGCTTTAAAACTCGGTTTTGACGTTGATACTTTGTGCTATCCCGATTGGCTGATCCAGGGAATTGCCGGCGCTGTAACGCCTAATTTACCGCACGTTGTCGCACCGGGCACGCCTGTGGGGGAAATTAAAGTGGCATTGGGCGATCGCTTCGGATTCCCCCCAGATTGTACAGTTTATGCTGGTACAACCGATAGTATTGCAGCATTTCTAGCAAGCGGTGTCAATTCACCAGGAGAAGCAGTAACTTCTCTCGGTTCTACATTAGCCGTCAAACTGTTAAGTTATACCCGCGTAGATGATGCGAAATACGGGATTTACAGTCACAAATTAGGCGATTTGTGGTTAGTTGGAGGCGCTTCTAATACGGGAGGTGCGGTGCTGCGACACTTTTTTACTGATGCTGAGTTAGATAATTATAGCACACAAATCGATCCAGAGCAAGGGAGTTTGCTGGATTATTACCCATTATTGAAAAAGGGTGATCGCTTTCCAATTAATGACCCGAATTTGTCGCCCAGACTAGAACCGCGTCCCGCTGATTCTGTGGAATTTCTGCACGGTTTGCTAGAAAGTATCGCGCGGATTGAAGCGCGGGGATATCAATTATTGCAGGAGTTGGGTGCAACTCCTTTGACAAAGGTTTATACTGCTGGCGGTGGTGCAAAAAATATGGTTTGGAGTGCGATCAGAAAGCGTTATTTGAAAGTGCCTGTGGTGACTCCCGTTAATACTGCGGCTGCTTATGGAAGTGCGTTATTGGCGAAGCAGGGAAGTGAATCGATTTTAGATATTAGATTTTAGGATTGAAGAAAGCGACCTCACGGATCAATGCGGAAAATTGTAACGTGGATGCTTTTAGTTAGGTTGAAAAGTGGTAAATTTGGACTGCGATCGCTCTTGATTAAAACTAAAATGAGAGGAAGCAAACATTCTGATATATTGTGTTAAGTTGTTATCCCTAAAAATCAAGGACAATGGCAAAGCTACCTGATGACATCCTGAACACAATTTTCACATTGCAGCGACGGCTAGTGGAAATCCTCAACGAAACAACTGCCACAGAATATATTTTAATGCAGCAGTTTGGCGAGACAGAAGCAACACTCCCCGAACTAGAATCCCTGGATAATGTTAAGGAAAGGTTGAGAAACCCTTACAATCGTTTGTACAGGCTTTTGCAGCAGGTGGCAGAATCTCAACCCGCTGCGACTGCGGATACGTTAAACTTTCTGTATAGAACGATAGAACAAACAGAGGCGGCTGTCGATGCCTCAGAAGCAACTATCCGAGAAATCAAAATGGATTGGAATTTGCAATGAATCAACAACCTAGAATCCCCGACGCTGAAACCAGAAAGCGACACGTTGACAAGATGCGTGAAGTCTGCCAACAGCTTGACGCTTTGACTCTAAACCTGGATGAATTAATCGCCATATTTGAAGCTGACAACCGCCGCCAGCGTCGAGAACGTTTGGCGGGTAAATACAGGCGTGTGGAATCTCAGGTAGTCGAATAAGATATAAGATATTGCATCATTCATTCTTAATAAGTCTTTTATGAACAGGCATCTTGCCTGTTCCACAAAGAGTGAATTTTATTGTGGAAAAGGCCGGAGATCCTGTTAAGCGATAAGATTTCCTACGCGATCGCCTCAAGATGCAGACGGCGGTTGAAACCGCGTCTATACAAACGATGTCCGCCTCCGCGGACTGAAGAAAAAAATGTAATTTTTACTGTAATTTTAACCGCCCATTCTTCAACCCGCGCACCATCCGGGTTTTGCCTGTATAGACGAGGTTTCAACCGCCGGATTTTCTATTACACTCGCTGCAACTTCGCCGTTCTCGGATCGATGATTTTGCGGCCCAAACCTTTAAATTTAATTGCCAGATTAGTTTTATCACCCACTCCCAAAACGTGGGTAATTTCTCCAACTCCAAAAGCATGATGAAAAACCCGTTCCCCAGTTTTCCACTCTGATGGAGAACTCCCAGAATGGGCTACTGAATTATTAGTCTTTCCCTGCGATGCAGCCGTTTTGGCCGTCTTAGTTTTCTTCGCACTTCCAGCCAGCAAATGTGTCGGTAATTCGCCCAAGAATAGCGAAGGCGTGCAGTGTTCGCGGTATCCTCCCCAGAGGCGGCGTTCGCGAGTGTGGGTAAGAAATAGCAATTCCTGGGCGCGAGTGATGCCGACATAGCACAAACGGCGTTCTTCTTCAACTGCTTTTGGGTCATCCAAACTGCGGAAATTGGGAAATAAACCCTGTTCCATTCCGACTAGAAAGACTACGGGAAATTCTAACCCTTTCGCGGAGTGCAGCGTCATCAGCGACACGCGGGAATCGTCTTCTTTCAAGTCATCTAAATCGGATGCTAAGGATGCTTTTGCTAAAAATGATGTTAGCGTCGGTTCTTCGTTTTGTTCTTCAAATTGGATCACCGCGTTGTACAATTCTCGAACGTTGGCGATGCGATTTTCTGCTTCCTCGGTTCCTTGATTTTTCAAATCGTCAATGTAACCAGAATCTTCGATAATTCCTTGGACAATTTGCGACGCGGGCGTAGTTTCAAGTTTTTGTTGCCAATTACTAATCATTTGGGCAAACTTAATGATAGCTTTTGCCGATCGCCCTGCGAGAGTATTTACAGAAGATTCATCGCTGAGGATTTCCCATAACGGAATCCCCAATTGGGTTCCAGCGTCTTCGATTTTACCAAATGTGGTATCGCCAATGCCGCGGCGGGGAGTGTTGATGATGCGTTTGAGGCTGACGCTATCGTCGGGATTGGCGATCGTCCGCAGGTATGCTAGGATATCTTTGATTTCTTTGCGATCGTAAAACTTCAGGCCGCCGACAATATTGTAGGGAATATCCAAGTACATTAACGCTTCTTCAAAGGAGCGAGATTGAGCGTTGGTGCGGTACAGAATCGCAAAGTTACTCCCGTGTTCGTACTCCGAGTTTTGGCGCTTCAGCGACTGAATTTGACCCGCTACAAATTGCGCTTCATCTATTTCGTTGTCAGCGCGCCATACCACAATCGGAGCTCCGGGTTCGCGAGTCGGCCGCAGAACTTTCTCGATGCGTTCGGTATTGTGTTCGATCAAGTGGTTGGCGGCTTGCAGGATGTTTTCGCGCGATCGATAATTCTCCTCTAATTTTACCATCGTCTGAGTTTTTTCGTCCGACAAACCATCGCCGAAATCCTCTTGAAATTCCAGCAAGATGGTATAATCCGCCATCCGAAAACTGTAAATAGATTGATCGACATCGCCCACCACAAAAATCGAGCGATTTTGCCATTTATCAAACTCTTTCGGGTCAACATTATTTGTGACCAACATCCGAATCAAATCATATTGAGTGCGGTTCGTATCTTGGTATTCATCAACTAAAATATGTCTGAATTTGTGATGCCAATAACTTAATACTTGCTCGTTTTGGGATAAGAGTTTAACCGGAACCAGAATTAAATCGTCAAAATCTAAGCCGTTGTTGGCGGCTAAAGCATCTTGGTAGCGGCTGTAAACATCCGCAATTACGCGCCCTCTGTAATCCGGTTCTGCGGCTAGGAATTCTTGAGGCGACCAACCTTTATTTTTAGCGTTGCTGATGACATAGCGGACTTTGCGCGGGTCAAACTTCTTGTCATCGAGGTTAAGGACTTTGGTAACAATTTGTTTGACGAGAGTTTGAGCATCTGACTCGTCAAAAATTGAAAAATTCTTCTTCCATTGGCGGCCTTTTTCGTCTTGATATTTCTCAATGTCGTAGCGGAGAATGCGGCCACAGAGAGAGTGAAAAGTCCCCATCCAAATCTGTTTGGTGATTTTTTGATAAATTTGCGATCGCAATCTGGTTTGCACATCCGGCGCTAAATCTGCCAAAGGTTTGCCATATTCAGCTTCAGCTTGCTGAGTCGCCAGCAATTTCTCAATTCTTTCTTTCATCTCCCTAGCGGCTTTATTCGTAAATGTCACCGCCAAAATATTTTCGGGATCGACTCGGTTGGTGCGAACTAAGTTTGCTACGCGGTAAGTTAGAGCTCTGGTTTTCCCCGAACCAGCCCCCGCTACTACTAACAGCGGCCCGTTGTAATGGACGACTGCTTGGCGCTGGGATGGGTTGAGGTGGCTGAGGTGATCGGTAGTTTGAGTCATAGCTGAAATGTTAGTTGTTGGATTTTTTTAAGGGATAAATAATACTTAGTATCGGATACGGGGAGTTTTTTTAAGGTTGGGTGCGATCGCTATATAATATAATATCAGATAAGACGGCGGTTGAAACCGCGTCTACACAAACGATGTCCGCCTCCGCGGACTGAAGAAAATTACGTAAAACGTAATTTTCAACGCCTATTCTTCAACCTGCGGAGGCGGGTTTTGTCTGTGTAGCCGCGGTTGAAACCGCCGGGTATTCTAACGTTTCAATATTTGTTTGAGCAAAATAGCTGTTAATATTCCCAAGCCGATCCAAATAGCAATAATTACAGCAGCGGTGGCCCGATTTATCGGTTTTCCTCGCTCTATTTCTGCGGCTGCTTTTTCCCGACACTCGGCTAAAACCTGTGGTGGAATCATCTTGAGTACCAGCCAAATCCCCAAGGGTACAATTATCAAATCGTCCAAGTAGCCGAGAATTGGGATGAAGTCAGGAATTAGGTCGATCGGGCTAAAGGCATACGCAACCGTAACACCCGCTAAAACTCTCGCATACCAAGGTACTCTCTGGTCTATACTGGCTAAATAAACAGCGTAAGTCTCTTTTTTTAGTTGGCGGGCAGCTTGTTTTAAGGATTGCATATAAAAACTAATGACACATGACTAAAAATTTTAGTTGCTAAAAATGTAACAGGCTGAATATTTGGCAATTCCAGTGCGAAGGTAAAGTATAGCATCTGTTGTATGTGAGGAGAATCGACTTTATGAATTCAAATTTGCAACGCGGTACTAGAATCAATTTCCGTAGTCTGCTAACAGCGTTATGTTTAACGTTAACTCTCGTGAGTTTTGTGAGATTAGATCCGGCGGTGGCTCAAGAACAGCGGATCAGAACGCTGACTGTGACTGGGCGGGGTATTGAAGCGATTCCGACAACTCAAACGCAAGTGCGTTTGGGGGTTGAGGTACAGGGGAAAACGGCGGCTGCGGTGCAGCAGGAAGCGGCGAGACGATCGTCCGCTGTGGTAGAGTTGCTGCGATCGCGCCAAGTGGAAAAACTCGAAACCGCCGGCATCAACCTCAGCCCGAATTACAGCAACGAAAACAATCAGCAGCGGATAATAGGGTATACTGCTACAAATACCGTCAGTTTTCGCATCAATACTCAATCTGCCGGCACTTTGCTCGACGATGCGGTGACAGCCGGAGCAACACGAATTCAAGGTGTGAGTTTTGTGGCCGCCGAAAGTGCGATCGAACAAGCTCAAAAACAAGCACTCAAAAAAGCAACTCAAGATGCTCAAGCGCAAGCAGATGCAGTCCTGAGCGCCCTAAACCTCAAGCGGGGAGAGATTCTAGGAATTCAAGTCAACGGTGCGATCGCGCCGGCTCCTGTGTACCAGAAGTTGGAGGCTCGCAGTGCTAGTTTTGCTACAACGCCCGTGGTGGGAGGGGAACAGGAGGTAGATGCTTCTGTGACTTTGCAAATTAGCTATTAAATAGTGAGGGGTTGAACTGGCCACCTCAGCTTGACCCTAACTATTTCTCGATTTATCAAGCAGCTTTTTCTACAAAAAACTTTAGCCGTTTTAACCATTTCTGCCAGTAGTCGAGCAATTGTTCGCGTCCCAACACAAATATTTCCGTATCTTCGGCCCCAAGAGCCACAACAATCAAAGCCTTAACAATTTTAGCGCCAAACAAAGTTTCACTCTAACTAAGTCGGTGGAAAAATTCATAATTATCTAAGGAAATATTAAGTGGCGTGCTCTGAGTTAAAGTGTAACTGCTCACCGCAACTTTATTGCGGTGAGCAGTTACGACAAATGGCTACAAGCTATTATGAACTATGAACGGAATCTCTCCTTCTTCAGGGGGAGAGTTCCTCAATAAATAGACTGTTCGTTAAACCCTAGGCGATCGCCGTCCTCCTACACAAAAAAGAGTGGACTCTTTTCTCAGATCCACTCTCTGTTAAACTCTCTTAGTGCTAGCTTTAACAAGCTGGAGTTAAGTCCTTAGTTTACCTAGTTCTTAATGATTCTCTTGTCATGAATGACCACTTTGTCCTTGAGTTCAGGACTGCCAGATATCTGAATATCGCTATCCTTATTTCCCTCTGCGGCGGATTCGGCTAGATATTGGGCAGATGGCTTAACATCGTGCGCTGCACCTTTAGCAGATTGGGCTGCATTTTGGGCAGATGACTTAACATCCTGCGCTGCACCTTTAGCAGATTCGGTTGCATTTTGGGCCGATGACTTAACATCCTGCGCTGCACCTTTAGCAGATTCGGATGCGCTTTTAGCAGATGACTTGATTGATTCGGCTGCACTCTTGCCAGATGACTGAAGCGATTCGGTTGCACTTTTTATAGATGGCTCCACTGCCTTCGCTGTATCTTTTACAGTCGATCTAAGATCCTTAGTGGCACCCTCAATTTCCTGAGCTACAGCTTTGGCAGAAGGCTTAACTTCATCGGCAGTGTTCTTAATAGAGTTCGCTGCACTTTGTATAGAAGGCTTGACACCTTCGACTGTCTGCTTTACTGAATCTTTTACTTCTCTAATCGTAGGTTTAACTTCCTCGGATGCGCTCTTGACTGCATTTACTACAGAAGGCTTGGCTTCCTTCACTGTCTGATCGACAGATTCGGCTATACTTTTAATCGAAGGCTTAGTTTCCTCAACAGTCTCCTTGACTGCTTCTGCTGTAGCTTTGATAGATGGTTTAACTTCCTCAGCAGTTTCCTTTGCTACTGTCTCTAGCTCTTCTATAGTGTGTTTAATACCGTCTGCTACAGTGTGTGCGGCATCCCCTAAATTATCTACAGCACGGTTAACAGTATCAGCAGTACCTTTACCAATCATAGCGCCAGCAACTGAGCCTGCTACAGCACCAAGAATGCCCCCAGAGCGAGCACCCAGTATACCACCGACTGCTGCTCCAGCTATCCTCGCACCAAGGCCAGAGCCTGATGATTGATCTTCCTGTGATTCTGCATTTTCGTTAGTCTGAGCCTGAAGCTGCTGGTTCTCGCTATTGTCAACATTCTTTTCCTGGAAGTCAGGATTGGCTTCAGGCTGGTTAAAAGGCTGCTTATTATCAGTCATAAATATCCTTGGGTATTACTGCTACATTTACTAGGTTAACTATATATTTCTCAGAAAGTCTACTGCCTAAGAACTAGATTTTGACTGTTACTTAAGAAGTAGATTCTTAAAGGTACTGACCACTACGGCGCTAGCGGATAGCTGTTCATTCGACCTTGAAGAAGCTGGAGGTGCGCGTTAGCGAAGCCCGCCCCTACGGGAGGCTCATCAACGAAGAGGATCGCACATCTGGAACAGTCTTAGCTTAGCTATCCAAAAATAACTCATGTATACAGACTTGTTTACCGATTAAATGATTAATAAATATTCTAAAAAAATGTGGAGAACCAGCTTACAAATTAACGTTTTAAAAAAATATATTATATATATTAGAAAAATTTTACTATTAAATTATTGAATTAAGTGATTTTTTGGTAGACGTTGCTGATTTACGGTAGGAAAGGCTAAATATGCAAGTCATAGAAACCAGTATCCACAAAAATTCGGGATTTTCAACTGATTTTTTTTATACCCTGATTAAGCAACGCTAGATTTTGGAGTGATCTAACTCACGAGGAGAGCTCTTTGAACAGCAACTTGACCGCTTTAGCCACCAGACGCGATCGCACTTACGTGTAATTGGGCATAAGTTCGATCGCCCTCAACAAACTCAGCAAATCCAATTACTACCGGATCGTCACTCAAAGTACCCGATATCGACTACAGTAAACACAAAATATTATTGGCGGTGATTTGAGTGATTGAGAGTTTAGCAACAGGAATCGCAGCAGCAGGTTCGCTGCTAGCATTGGGCGGATTGGGCCTAGAGTTGAACTATCGCCGGACTGGGAGTGCAAATAAACTAGAACTTACAGCCGGAGAATGGCACTTAGCCATAAACGAACCCAATCGCTATCTTTTAGTCGGCGAAATGGAGTTCCGCAACCTGACACAGCGGTTCGAGGTGATGTTGCCGGAAGTGCGCGCACAGGTGAAACTGCTATCAGACGGAAGCTTGGATGGCGTGATTTCCCAGACAAAAGTCATTCCTTGCCACAAAGACGCAAAAGCCCGATCGGACGATTACTGGTTCGGCTATATTGTTAAAGCCCAACAAAACACCAAAATTAAAGTTTCCGTAGACATTCAAGGGCAAGATTTAACCAAATTGCAGTCAGCTTGGGTGCAAATACATTTCATCACCTACGGCCCCGGCGGGCGCATCCCCAAAGTCCGCAACGTAGTAGTCCCGCTGCAATTTCCCAACTCGGACACCGTACCCGTCGCCCGCAATGTCGGAGTTGCAGAAGTCTTACCGATTCGCACGCACATACTGGCCGAACTCGACAATCCCGTGGAAATTGTCAAGCGTTACGTTTTGCCGCGCGCCGAGAAAGGCGATATCGTCGCCCTCGCAGAAACTCCCCTAGCCTTGATGCAGGGGCGCTACCGCCATCCCAGCGAAGTTAAACCCGGATGGGTAGCTAAGCGAGTTTGCTTGTTTTTCTTGCCGATGTCGAGTTTGGCCACGGCTTGCGGGATGCAAACTTTGGTGGATGTAGTCGGGCCTTGGCGCGTAGTTGCAGCATTTGCGATCGGCGCTGTGGCTAAAATATTCGGTAAACCGGGAGTCTTCTACCAACTTGCAGGGGAACAAGCCAGACTAATCGACGATGTTACGGGGACTTTGCCTCCCTTCGACCAATTTATCGTGCTTGGCCCGGACAATCCCCAGCAAGTTGTAGAAGAAATTCAACGAGAAACGGGACTTGCGGCGGCGATCGTAGACGCTAACGACTTAAAAGCAGTTAAGATATTAGCAGCGACCTCCGATTTATCGATCGCATTTTTAGAGCAAGCCTTACGCAGTAACCCCGCCGGGAATGCTGACGAGCGAACACCGGTCGTTTTAATTCGACCTCTGCCACAGAAATCTTGAATTGAAAAATGAAAATTGAAAATTCAAAAACACGATTTGAAATTTTTAATTTTTGCTTGATCGAGAAAGGGTGAAGAATTAAAAGTTATAAGTTTTGAGTTCAAAACTTCCCTAACTCTTCCCCTTTCTTAAAAAGGTTTGATTTTTCAATTTCTATTCACCACTTTCGTGCTGTTACGGTTCTGAACTTTCGTTAGAGACTCGCCAGCGAATTACCAATTAAGCTGTTCTACATTTAAATTGTGTGTTAAAAAAATAATCATACTCTTGTGGTATAGGCTTCGACGCCGTACCGAATATGCAATTTAAATGCGCGACCAATTACCAATTACCAATCACTAATTACAAATTACCAATTACCAATTTATACCTCACCTGAGAACTTCTATATGACTTCATTTCCCTCTCAAAACCAAAACCAGGTTGTAATTCGCCCGTTTCAGTACCGCGATATCGAGGCGATGGAACAACTGTGCGCGGAAACAGCCGAACAATCAGAAAAACGCAAGGATGCAAGCTGCGACTTGGTACTAGGTAAAAAGTTGCAGCAGATTCGTCGCTGGTACGGACTGGTAAAGCTGTTTAGCTTGTTTCCCAACCCTTGTCAATCCCTGTTTCGGGCTCACGTTGCTGAGGAAGAGGGGACAGTTAAGGGCATAATTCAGATTTCTCCGTTCAACCGCACCCGCAGCACTTGGCGGATCGATCGCGTCGGAGTAGACCCAGAAGCCCGCAGCAAAGGCATTGGTTCGATGCTGATGCGCTACTGCTTCGAGGCAGTCTGGGAGGCACGCACCTGGTTGCTAGAGGTGAATGTGGGCGATAACACTTCCCTGGCTTTGTATCGCCAGAACGGGTTTCAGCCGTTGGCACAAATGACTTATTGGTCGATCGCCCCGGAACGCCTCCAAGAAATGGCCTCCGCGACGCCAGATTTGCCCAACCTGCTGCCTGTAAGCAACGCGGACGCTCAATTCCTATATCAACTCGATACCGCGTCTATGCCACCGTTAGTACGTCAAGTATTCGATCGGCATATTCAAGACTTCAAAACCAGTTTTTTGGGCGCATTGTTTGAAGGTGTCAAACAATGGCTGGGCAAAACAGAGGTAGTCAGCGCCTACGTATTTGAACCGCAGCGCAAAGCCGCGATCGGCTATTTTCAGGTACAGCTATCCCGCAACGGCCAACAGCCACACGTCGCCCAGTTGACTGTACACCCGGCCTACACTTGGCTGTACCCAGAACTGCTATCCCAGATGGCGCGCCTCGTTCAAGATTTCCCAGTTCAAAGCCTGCAACTGGCTTCCGCCGACTATCAGCCGGAACGGGAAGCTTATTTAGAGCAATTTGGAGCCGTGCGTCTGGAACACAGTTTGCTGATGTCGCGATCGGTGTGGCACAAATTGCGCGAGTCCAAATTAGTCTCTCTCGAAGGACTCCAGCTATCAGAAATGCTGCAAAGCTTCCAGCCAACTCGCAAACCAGTACCGGGCCGGATGTCCTGGCTCGGCCCGATGGCTGGAGAAGCCGCAACAGGGCCCGCGTCGTCCGAGATTAAACCCTTTTTGTTAGACTCAGGAAAAAGTCAAGCCGAGCGAGTTAACCCATTGAACAGCCAGAATTCCGAATCAGAAGTAACAGATGCTAGCAGCATTTTGCCTCCTTATTTGCCGGAATTACCTCTAGACGGCGTGCAAGAATAAGACTTAATTCCTGATAGAAAAAAGCAGAAAGTAGAAACTCGAAAAAAAACTACCTTCTGCTTTTTGTTGATATCGAGCCAAAAATACCAATCTTACTTCTGACTTTCTTCCCTTCTTCCCTTCTTCCTTCGCGTTTTTCGCGGCTAAGCGCTTCGCGCAGGCTACGCCAACGCGGTTTGTTAAATCATAATTATTGCCGCGAAAAAGCAGTAAATCTACAAACTAAAATTGATTAATGTCCAACGAAAAATTATGGATTTCTGCCCTCGGATTAGATATCGGCAGCAAACGAGTCGGCATCGCCGGATGTGACGGCACTGGTTTAATCGCTACGGGGATTACTACTCTGGTACGATCGTCCTTCGATCGAGATGTAGCTTACCTCAGAGGGCTCGTGCAAGAGCGGAGAGTGGAAATTTTGGTTGCTGGCTTGCCCTACTCCCTGAACGGAGAAGTGGGCGCTCAAGCCCGACAAGTCCAGAAATATGCTAGTCGCATCGCCACCGCCTTAGATCTCCCCCTAGAATACGCCGACGAGCGCCTGACTTCTGTTGGCGCAGAGGAACTGATCCGAGATCAAGGGATGTCGCCCTCGCAAAATAAGGGTTTGATCGATCGCAAAGCAGCGGCCTTGATTTTGCAGCAGTGGCTAGACGAGCGCAGGCAAAAGATCGGCGCAATTCCCAATCCTGATAGGTTGTAACACAGGCATGATATCCTAGTTGTGCAAGTTTGCTACGCACACCTGTAAGCGTTGACAGATGGGAGAAAATTCCCCAGAACCTCGGTACTGAAGCAGCACATAATTGTGATTTGTCCTCAGTGTCGCCGGCGGACTCGGCTAAGATTTAAACGCTGCACTCCTCGCCTGTGGAAAATGCCGCGAGTCTCGCGGTTTAAGTTTGTGGAATAGCGATCGCCCGATCGACCAGAAGATCGCCACGAAAACTCCCAGTTGTCAAGCAAACATTACTGAATTATTGACGGAAAATTAAGATACACGCGATGTCCTCATCCCCAAACCGCAAAGAGAATGGCAGTTCCAATGAAGAGTCCGTCACCCTGACGGATGAACTTGGGCGCAAGCTGACTTGCAACATAGAGCATTCGATGAGCCTAGAAGGTCAAGAATACGCTTTGCTGATTCCCATAGACTCTCCCGTAGAAATTTTTACTTGGCACGGAGACGAAACCGACGAAGCAGCAATTCCTGTAGAAGACGAGGCCGAAATTGACAAAATTTTTGATATCGCTACAGTTGTCCTGCAAGAGCAGAACTTGAAGCTACGGCGCACGGCAGTCACACTCACTGTGGTTGGCGAATTGCCGGAATTTCCCGACGAGGATTTGGCGCCTGATGTCGATCCTGATGAGGAGTCGGAGTTTGAGGAACTAATGTGGTTGACCAGCTTCTATCACGAAGAACAGGAATATGCCATTTATACGCCTCTCGACCCGTTCTTTATCTTGGCTAGAATGAATGATGATGGCGAGCCAGAATTACTCTCGGAAGAAGAGTTCCAAAGGCTAGAACCGATGTTACCTATGCTAGAAGATCAATTTTTTGACGAGCTTGATTAAATATTAATTGCAGTCAAAAGGCATGAGGCAAAAAGCAGAATATTTGACTATTTTATAAAAAAGTCAACTGCTCGCCCGATCGAACTTTTGCGAGATTGCACCTTAGCCCTGTCAGCTCAGGCTGTAGAACTGGGCAGCGTGAAGGGGATCTTTTCAAAGGCTAGTATCCGTAACTTTTCGGTCATCAATCGCAGGTCATCAGTCATTAGTCGCTACTTAATCGCCGCTTATCGAGGACAACGGACTTTGACATCCTCCACTGCCTAAAGGCGAGTGGATTCCCAAACCTCACGATTTAAGTTTCTGCTTCATCCACCGTTGCATACCACAGTTAAAAACCATGTACCGTCTTACACAGAGTCCACAGACTTTTATTCCCATTTCAGACTCATCCGATCCCGATCGTCCATCGGTACGGTGTCAGCAAAAGCTTTTTGTACTTGTTGCTTAAAGTTTTTACCTGTACAAGCATTTCTGTACAGAACCCCCTAACTTGAGTTTTCAAGGTGCATTGCCTACTGCTTGATTTTCGCTTTTCGGCAACTTAAGTGTACCACACAAAATATAAAGCCGTCCTTTTAGGACGGGGTTTCTACCCAAATTTTCGATGAGTAAAGAAGAACTGACAAAAGGCAGCGCGCGCGAGAGCCGAAAAGGTACTCGGCAAGTCTCTAAATGGTTGTTTTATCTGGCGTTGCTGCCGGCAATTTGGGGCGTTTGCGCTTGGCAAGGCTGGGCTTGGTGGAGCTGGGCTGCGGCGCCACCTAAAACAGCCACTCAGTCAACTTCCCCAGGACAGGATGCTGCTGTTTCAATCCAAATCCCCCCCGGTACTTCCAGTCAAAAAATCGGCCAGGATTTGGAAGCGGCGGGCTTAATTCGATCGGCAGGAGCATGGAATATGTGGGCCCGCTGGCTGACTATGCAAAACCGCGACGGAGGTTTTAAAGCCGGAACTTACCAACTGTCGCCGACTCAGCCCTTGAGTGCGGTTGCCGAGAAAATTTGGAAGGGTGAAGTCGTACAGCAGAGTTTTACCATCCCTGAAGGGTGGTCACTGCAACAAATGAGCACTTATTTTGAAGCGCAAGGTTTTTTTCCGGCTCAGGATTTTATGGCAGCGGCAAGTCAAGTTCCTTACGCTCAATACCCTTGGCTGCCGAGCGGCTTGCCTCATTTGGAAGGGTTTTTGTACCCGGATACTTATCAGCTAGACGGCGATGCAGTGAGTCCGCAAGCTGTCATTAAACAAATGCTCGATCGTTTTGAGCGGATAGCTTTGCCGGTCTATCAAAAAAATCAGAACAATACTAAGCTTTCTTTGAAAGAGTGGGTGACGCTGGCGAGTATTGTGGAAAAAGAAGCTGTGGTGGCGAGCGAGCGCAATCGCATTTCAGGCGTGTTCAATAACCGTCTGAAACTAAATATGACCTTGGGTTCCGATCCTACAGTTGAATATGCCCTCGGCATTAGGCAAACTAAGGAGAAGCCTTTGACTTTTAAGCAGGTGGAAACGCCTTCTCCTTACAATACTTATATCAATGTAGGGCTGCCCCCAACTCCGATCGCAGCTCCGGGAATTGCCAGTTTGGAAGCGACTCTGACTCCTGAAAATACGGAATATCTGTATTTTATGGCTCGGTACGACGGCACTCACATTTTCAGCCGCACTCAGGCGGAACACGATGCTGCTGTGGCGAAAATTGACCAAAAAGTGCGATCGGGTCAATAGATAGGCAATGACTAATACATAAGTAAAAAGTCAAAAGTTACAAAGCCAAAGCCAAAATCATTGACTTTTGATTTTTTACTTTCTCAATGTTGAACTTTCCATGTCTTATTTCTCAATCTAAAATCTAAAATCTAAAATCATTATGACTTGGGGCAAACTACTACAGCCTGACTTAGTTTTAGGCAATTCGGTCGTAAATTTAACGGCTGATATTCTTGAGAAATATCATATTAAAGGATTAGTATTGGATGTGGACGAAACCCTAGTTCCCATGACAGCAATGAATGCTTCTGAGGAACTCAGCCTGTGGGTGGAAGAAATAAAACCGGTAGTATCGCTGTGGTTGGCGAGCAATAATTTAAGTCAGACTCGGATCGGTAGAATTGCTGAGTCTTTGAATCTACCTTACATCACTGGTGCAGCTAAGCCGTCGCGCCGCAAGTTACGCAAAGCTGTGACGGCGATGAATTTGCCTGTGGAACAAGTGGCGATGGTGGGCGATCGACTTTTTACTGATGTTTTGGCCGGCAATCGTTTGGGTATGTTTACTATTTTAGTCGAGCCAATGGTTGATGCAGGCTATGCGATGCGGAAATATCCGGTGCGTTCTTTTGAAGTTTGGGTGTCTCAAGCTTTGGGGGCATCTCTTGATCACAGAAAGTAGTCATTAGTTATTAGTCGTTATTCATTAAACTGTTGCACATTTAAATTATGGGCGTTGCTGAATTAGGGTATGATACGGGCAAAAATATGAGAGGGGAGCCGCAAATGATTTCTGGGATTTTGATGGGAATTGGAACATCTCCAAATTTGAGATAATGAATTAGTAATTTAGGCGTTGCTTAATCAGGGTATGAAATAAATAATTTTAAAATCCAGAAGCTTTGTAGACGCTGGTTTTTATGAATTGCATATTTAGCCTTTCATACCGTAAATCAGCAACGCCGACAAATCTTTCACCCTGGGTCTGTTCTAAAATTCACGGTTGCTTAAATTTGACACCCGCGGGTTTCCTGTAAAGTGCTTTTGTACTGTTAGGAAACTTTAGCGGGCGTCATTTTATTTGAGATTTGAGATTTGAGATTTGGGGATTTGAGTTCTAAAAGTTAATAATTTCAGTTCTGGACGGATGGGGGGCTAGAAACCCGGTTCTGAGGTCTGCGTGCGCAAGTTTTATAATTGTAGGCGCAACGGCTGCGATGAAAGTGCTGATTATCGACTCCCCTCTCCACCGCTTTATGGTCAATTTCCATTAAATTTTCTTACAAATGCTTGACAAAAAAACCGATAATATATAGATTAATTCCTGGTATTTTTTGTATAACTGCGGGAACTTCAGACATATAGAATAATAGCAACTGCCGCAGGTGCCAGCTATGTCCTCAGAGAAAGCATTAATTCTTGATTTTGCCCAGACAGAGGCGATGAAATTGATTTTGCCGCATCCGGCAATTCTATCTAGTCACGGCGCAAATTGGGAGGGGATTCATGTCGAATATCACCATCAGCCGCCAAACGAATCTCCCGAACACTCTCTCCAACAGCACAGCATTGGCATAATACTCTCTTCAGCTATCGGGGGAGTAGCACTGAACGGGAAACGCTACGGTAGCCAACCCTGCCAAAGTGGAGAGATGTTCATCGCTGCTGCTGGTACTGATTTTCAGTCATACGCAGTTGAAGAACAGGAATTTATGGCGATCGCCCTTGAACCAGACCACTTCGACAATACAGTTCACGAATCCACAAACGGGAATCTCATTGAAATTATACCGCACTGGCAAACCCGCGATCCATTAATTTTCGGCATTGGCTGGGCCCTCAAAACCGAACTTGAATCAGGTGGATTAAACGGTACTCTCTATGTCGATGCACTGAAAAACGCCCTTTCACTTCATTTGTTGCACCACTATTGTGCACAAAAACCCAAGCTACAAGATTTTGCAGGCGGTCTCGATCCTAGCAAATTGCAGATAGTTATTGACTACATCAATGACTATCTCAACCGAGACTTGCACTTAAGCGAACTTGCTAATCTAGTCCACATGAGTCCTTATTATTTCACTCGTTTGTTCAAACAATCTACTGGAATCCCGCCGCATCAGTACGTCACAAAATGCCGGATTGAGAAAGCCAAATTGTTGTTAAAACAGCCAGAATTTTCCATAGCATATATCTCCCAGCAAGTCGGGTTTAAAGACCAAAGTCACTTTAGCAAAACTTTCTGTAAAATCGTCGGTTTGAATCCGAAGAAGTATCGCGATCGACTTTAAATTTAGCAAAAGGAAACAACGCTGTGTTGTGTCCCTACATATAATATTTATTTTCCCATTTGTAGGGACACTCCAAGAGCCCATTGGTGATAACAATCGCCTAAAACCCCTGAGAAATCTCGCTTTTACCTGAGTCTAGATCCCCCTAAATCCCCCTTAAAAAGGGGGACTTTGATCGGACTCTTGTCCCCGCCTTTTTTAAGGGGGGCTAGGGGGGATCTGGCCCTAATCGTCAAACAACACTCTGTGACTGGGTTTGACGTTAAGTTGACACCAATGAGCTCTTGGAGTGTCCTTGACTGCCGTGTCCTTGACAATCGCGTGTTCCGCAGTCAAAGGACACAACAGTGTTGTGTCCCTACATATATGCCTTCAGGACTGGATAATATCTCGATCAATCCACATGATCGTCGATTTGTATGAGAGATTATACCGAGCCCGTAGCCCGTGTTACAATTTTTAATCAAAAATCCGAGAAATTTCGCAAGAAAATTGTATTTTTCGTAAATTATTCGCAAGAATTTACTATACAGCAGAGCTGGTGCTTGTATATACTTAGTCGCATAACATCAACCAGGGGTACCAGCTATGAGCTCTCAAAATCAACAGGCATCTTACGGTCAGATTCCCTTAAGTTTTATTGCAAATGCTGGACAAACTGACCAAAATGTGCAATTTCAGGTAAAAGGTGCCGGTCACAGCATCTTTTTCAGTCCCAACGAAATCTCCTTCACTGCTTTCTCTACACCAACTGAACCGGGAAATCCAGCAACAGCAACTTCTGCGACTGTCCGCAGCAGCTTAGCCAACAGCAACCCCAATCCCACAATTTCCGGCTTGCAACAATTGCCGGGAGTTGCTAACTTTCTCTTAGGCGAAGATTCCAGTCAATGGCACACCAACGTCCCCACATTTAACGGCGTAGTTTATCAAAACGTATATCAAGGAATTGACCGCGTTTTTAAAGGGACAGAAGGACAACTTAAAAGCGAGTTTTTGGTTGCACCTTTGGCAGATCCGAGCCAAATTCGGATGAACTATAGTGGAGTTAGCGATATCCGGTTGCGAGACGACGGAGCACTGATATTAGAAACACCGCTGGGCGAATTAATTGATAACGCACCGATAGTTTATCAAGATATCAACGGACAGCGGGTGAATGTTCCCGCCGCTTACAATTTATTAGGAAACGGTCAAGTTAATTTTACTTTGGGAAATTTTGACCCCACTCAACCCCTCGTTATTGACCCGGTTTTAGCTTACTCGACTTACTTAGGCGGCAGCGGAAGTGAGGGTGCTAACCGCCTCGCGGTAGATAGCACTGGTGCTGCTTACATTATTGGAACTACTGTTAACAATTTTCCTACTACTCCTGGTGCTGTCCAAACTACACCAGGAGGGGGTTTAGTAGATTTCTTAGTTACCAAAATCAATCCTGAAGGAACCGCATTAGTTTACTCTACATATATCGGTGGTGATCGCGATGATTACGGTTTTGGGATTGCGGTAGACAGTCAAGGTAATGCTTATTTAACCGGACAAGTCGATCCGGGTTATCCAACTACACCAGGTGCTTTTCAACCGACAATACCTGGTTACAATACTGGCGTAACAAAACTAAATGCGGCTGGGAATGCTCTAGTTTATTCTACTTTTTTAGGCGGTGGCGGAAATAGTCTCGGCAACGGCATTGCTGTAGATAGTAGCGGGAATGCTTATGTTGCTGGGCTGGCGGGCTCCGGTTTCCCCACAACTCCCGGTGTATCACAGCCTACATCCGGGGGCGACATTGATGCGTTTATTACTAAAGTTAATCCAACTGGCAGTGCTTTAGTTTATTCTACTTATTTCGGCGGTACCGCTCGCGAAGATGCTCAAGCCATTGCCATAGACAATAACGGTAATGCCTACGTTACCGGACTTACTTATTCTTCTGACTTACCGGGGACAGATTTAGGCTTTCAAAATGCCATTTTAGGTGGCTATGATGGTTTTGTCGGTAAATTTGATGCGAATGGTGCGCGCGCTTATTCCACTTATTTAGGTGGCACCGGCGATGATAAAGGTGCTGACATTGCTGTAGATAGTGCTGGAAATGCCTATGTTGTGGGAATTACCACTTCAACTGATTTTCCTATAGCTAGTACGACAATTCAAGCTGCTAATGCAGGTGGTGCTAATGATGCTTTTGTCGTCAAGTTAAATCCTAATGGTGTTAATTTGACTTATTCAACTTATTTGGGCGGCAGCGGAGATGACAATGGCCATCGCATTACGGTAGACAGTGCGAATAATGTTTATGTGACGGGGGATACGACTTCGACTAATTTCCCGATTAAGAATGCTCTTCAAAGTGTCAGCGGTGGCGGCAAAGATGCTTTTGTCACGAAAATTAATTCATCGGGTTCTGCCTTAGTTTATTCTACTTATCTTGGCGGCAGCGGCGACGAGTACGGTAATGGTATTGCGGTGGATAGTTCGGGTGCAGTTTATGTTGCTGGTTCTACTGCTTCTACTAATTTGCCAACAGCAAATCCTTTCCAAGCGGCGAATGGGGGAAGTGCCGATGTTTTTATTACTAAACTAATTCCTGGGGGACCGCAGGTAAAGATTATTGAGTCGGGCGGCAGCACTAATGTTGCAGAAAGTGGCACGACGGATACTTATACAGTTGTTCTGACTAATCAGCCTACTGCAAATGTGGCGATCGCGCTCAACACCGGCACAGAAATTAAGCCGATTGCTGGCCTTAATTTCACTCCAACTAACTGGTTTTTACCGCAAACCGTGACAGTCAGCGCAGTTGATGATACTGTCGCAGAAACTTCGCCGCACGCTGGCCCGATCGCCCATACTGCTATCAGTACCGATGCTAATTATAACGGCGCGACTGCAAGTTTTACAGTTAACGGTACTGCGGGCAATGCTGTCAATGCTAACATCACCGATAACGACATCGCAGGCGTTACCATTACTCCTGCTACTACGACTGCTACGGAAGGCGGTGTCAATGGCAGTTATACCGTTAAATTAAATACTCAACCGATCGCACCTGTGACGATTAACGTGGCTACAGGCAGTCAAATTCAACCAATTACAGCACTGAATTTTACTGCAACTAATTGGAATGTCGCTCAAACTGTGGCGGTGGCTGCTGTTGACGACAATTTAGTTGAAGGAAATCATACAGGTGCGATCGCCCATACTGCTACCAGTAGCGATGTTAAGTATAATGGCGTCACCATTGGGGGTGTCAATGTCGCCATTACCGATAACGATACAGCAGGTTTCAGCGTTGCACCTACGAACATAACAGCTACAGAAGGCGGTGCCACTGGCAGTTACAAAATCCAACTCACAGCCCAACCGACTGCACCAGTTAATATTAGCTTTAATACTGGCAGTCAAATTAGCCCGATCGCCACACCGATTACTTTTGACAGCACTAACTGGAATGTTGCCAAAACTGTGACTGTGACTGCGATCGATGACAATCTAGCACAAGGAACCCACAGCGGCACGATCGCTCACACAGCTACCAGTACCGACGCCAATTATAACGCCAAAGCGATTCCCGATGTGACGGCATCGATTACTGATAACGATAGCCCCGGTGTGTCGATCGTGCAAGCGGCAGGCAGTACAAATATTGCTGAAGGAGGTGCAACCGATACCTATGGCGTAGTTTTGACTACCGCACCTACTGCAAACGTGACGATTAATTTTGACGCGGGTACTCAAATTAGTACGATCGCACCTATCACTTTTACGCCGACTAATTGGAATGTTGCTCAAAATGTGACTGTTAGCGCGATCGATGACAGTATAGCCCAAGGAACCCACAGCGGGACGATCGCTCACACTTCTGTCAGTACCGATACTTTGTATAATGGGCTGACAATTTCTCCCGTGACTGCGACGATTGCTGATAACGATACGGCTGGTGTGACTGTTTCACCGGCAAGTACAACTGCGACAGAAGGCGGTGCAACTGGCAGTTATACACTTAAGCTAAATTCGCAGCCGACGGCGTTAGTTACTCTCAGCTTTGATGCGGGAAATCAAATAAGTGCGATCGCCTCTGTTAGCTTCGACTCTACTAACTGGAATGTGGCGAAGTCAGTCACAGTCACGGCTACAGATGATGCGGTTGTCGAAGGAAATCATGCGGGCAGTATTTCTCATAGCGCTGCGAGTGCTGATAGCAAGTATAGTGCGATCGGCATTCCGGTTGTCAATGTCGCCATTACCGATAACGACACTGCGCCAACGCCAACGCCTGTTACCCCAACGCCAACGCCTGTTACCCCAACGCCAACGCCAACACCTGTTACCCCAACGCCAACACCTGTTACCCCAACGCCAACACCTGTTACCCCAACGCCAACACCTGTTACCTCAACGCCAACACCTGTTACCTCAACGCCAACACCTGTTACCCCAACGCCAACGCCTGTTACCCAACGCCAACGCCTGTTACCCCAACGCCAACACCTGTTACCCCAACGCCAACACCTGTTACCCCAACGCCAACACCTGTAGGCATTACCGATAACAAAACCCTATGGTGCGGTTTGGAAAAAGGATTAGACAAACTGGAAAACATTGTTAACGAACAACTCAATGTGTTCAAATTGCCAATTTTAGGGCGACTCAGCGGTATTTCTCCTAATTTTATTAGCGATTTCAAAAATAGTCTAGTCAATACGGTTAAAAATGCAACTGATTTCACACCTAGTCAGCTAGAAAATAGCATTCAGGAGGTTGTTGGTTCGGCATTCGATGTTAAAGTCGAGAGTAGTTCAAATCCCAATGACACTAACTTAGTCATTAAAATCGGCAAAAAATATCAGCTCGATAATATTAATTTTGCTGAAGATTTAGGGCTGCCAGCACTAGGCTTAAAAGTCAAAAAAACTCCGAAGCCCGGGAGTCAAATTTTCGCGGCACCGACGGCAAATCTATCTCGTTTTACCAATTTATCCAATGAGATAGAAGCATCAAGTATCAATTCCACTATCAGCGATTCAGACACATTAGCAACTATTATAGATAGTGGTAATGTATCTCGTTTTAGTTCAAGCGTTCCTTATCAAACAGCGATTTCACCAGTTGCTTCTAAATTCTTAAATCTACCTGAGCAATTACCCAACTTTGACTATGAGTTATCTATTGGTGTCGGTTACAACAAAGATTTTGGCTGCTACATCGATACTGACAATACCAAATTAAATGCTAACTTTAAGTTAGGACTTCCTAAAAAATTCAAACCTCAAGCCAACCTCGCTTTTTTACAAGCTGAATTCACCGACGATCCGGAAAACCCAACTCAACTAGATGCCAACTTTGAAGTCAAGTTGAATGACTTAGATAATCTGGGCGGCGCTGATGATGGCAATCGTTTAACTTTGTCTGAGTTAGACGGCAGTTATCAGTTAGAAGACTTATTTCAATCTAGCTTAACCAGTAATGCCAATCTCGGTTTGCACGGCAAAACTAGCATCGACGGAGATGCTGCTTTTCCATCTTTTGACTTCGATTTAGCAGTCAATTGGCCGCTGATTGATTATAAGAATGGTAAATTAAATAATTCGCCTTCATCCTCAACTTCTCCGTCAAGTTCATCGAGTATATCAAATTTCAATTCAGCACTTTTATCTAGCCCAAATTTTTCAGCGTTAAATCAATCGCTAGGTTCCGCAAATTCAAACACAGGCACGACTTCAAATTCATCTTCATTCTTGCCATCAAATAATCAGGGAAATATAGGTTCGCCAACCACCGACAATCCCTTTGGCGGATTGCCTAACCCGAAAGTCGAATTCAACAACCTCAAACTCGATTTAGGAACCTTTATCAGTAACTTAGCTAAACCAATACTCACCACTGTTTCTGATATAATCGATCCTTTTAGACCTGTTATCGATTTCCTGAATACAGACACTAAGTTACTGTCAGAAATTGGCGTTGCTGGCCCCTTCGATAACAATGGAGATGGCAAAGTTTCGATATTGGAACTGGCAACTAAATTATCCACGGGTAATGTTGCTACTGACTTCTTAAATGCAGTTGTCAAAATCGACGAGATATCGCAATTGGCAAATAGCCTGTCAAACTCTTCAGGAAATATTGCGATCGATTTAGGCTCCTACAGTTTAGGGAATATTAATGTTGCCAAGCCCAACTCTAGCCTCAAAAACAAAACACCGAAACTGACAAACTCAGTGTCGGATATTTCTCAACAAATTAATTCTAAAACAGGCGGCAATCAAAAAAAGTTTGTCAATAAATTTAAGAGTGTTTCTGGCTTAGATTTGCCAATTTTAACGAAGCCAGAAACAGCGATTCAACTCCTTTTAGGAAAGCCAGATGTTGTCCTTTTCACCTACGATATGCCTCCCCTGGGAATAGACTTCAATTTTAGAAAAGAGTTTCCTATATTTGGGCCGATATCAGGATTGATTGAAGGCAACTTTAATGCGTCAGCACACCTCGCATTTGGGTATGATACCTACGGATTAAAAGAATGGAAAGACGATGAATTTTCTCCGTCATCAGCCTACAGAGTTTTAGATGGTTTTTACGTGAGCGATCGCGCAAATGCCGATGGTACTGGTGCGGATGTTGATGAACTTAAAATCAATGCTGGTATTAAAGCAGGTGTCGGAGTAAATGCAGTGGTTGCCAGCCTTTATGGAACGGCTGGAATAGAAGGAAGCATAGGCATTGATTTAGTAGATATTGGAGAAAACAACGGCACAAGCGACGGTAAAATCCGAGGTTCTGAAATTGGCTCCCGCATTAGCAAACCCTGGGAACTTTTTGATATATCAGGTCAAGTTAATGCTTTTTTAGGGCTAGAGGTTCAAGCTATAGTTCCTTGGGAATTTTGGGAAGGAAAACAAACAGTTTGGAAAAAAGATTTTGCCACATTTGAGTTAGCAAAATTTGGCACTGGAGAAAGTTCAAGAAAGAGCGGTAGCGGTGTTAACAGTTACCTGACTGGAGCCAAAGTTTTCTTTGATGCTAACTTTAACGGCATCCAAGATGAAAAAGAACCTTTCACAATTTCTAACGTCGATGGCAGTTTTAACTTAGATGTCTCTCTCCCCGAATTTGACAAAAACAACAGCGGCGAACTCGAACCGGATGAAGGCAGACTTGTCGTTACTGACGGCATCAATACGGCGACTTATTTACCGCAGCAAACGCCACTAACTGCAACACCAGATGCTACGGTGGTTACTCCTTTAACCACTTTGATGGAGAAGTTGGTTGCACAAGGTATTAATCCTAATGAAGCAGAGACTAAAGTTAAAGCAGCATTTGGAGTATCGCCAGCAATTGACTTGACTAGCTACGATCCGCTACAAGCAATTACCCAAAATGACTCTAACGGTTTGGCTGTTTATGCAGCGCATATTCAGGTACAAAATGCAATTGTTTTGACAACGAATTTGATTAGCGGTGATTCCAATATTGCTAAAACTGAAATTGCCGATCGCCTAATTTCTACCATTGCTAACCAAATTCAATCCGGCGCTGTCGATTTAACCAATCCCGCGCAATTACAAACCGTCATTCAGTCAGCCGCCACTCAACTGCAAGCACAGACAGCATCTAATCTTGCACCGGAAGTTGCTAAAATTATCGCAGAAGGGAATCAGCGGGTACGGGCGATCGCCTCCAGCAACCTCCCATTAGCAGACGCAGCAACTAAAATTGCCAAGGTACAACAAGTAGAACAAGGTGAAGTTGCCAAAGACTTGCAGCAAGTCGCGATCGGCAGCAAGACAATTCAAGAGGCGATCGCCGAAAATACAGGCACATCTTTAGACGCACAAATTCAATCAGCAACCGTCAATAACCCAACAATTCGCCAGAGTGTAAACAGTGACTCCACTCCTGCCCAACCTTTCCCCGACAGCGGCATAGAATTAGTCAACAATTCCCCCAATCAAAAAATCGGTACTGATGGCGACGATACTCTAGGCGGCGACAGCAGCGACGATGTTTTCAGCGGCAAAAAAGGGAATGATTTGATTTTCGGGTTTAACGGCAATGACTGGATTAATGGCAATCAAGGCAATGACTTAATCAATGGCGGTTTTGGCGACGATACCCTTTACGGTGGCAAGGGAATTGATACTATCACCGGTAGCGACGGTGGCGATATCATCTTTGGCAATCTAGGTGATGATATCCTAGACGGTAGCACTGGCAATGATACCTTGCGCGGCGGCAAAGGCAACGATCTGCTCAATGGCGGTGATGGCGACGACTTCCTCAGCGGTGAAATGGGAGATGATAGCTTGATTGGAGGCATCGGGAGCGATCGCTTCCTACTATCTGCCAATTCTGGCATTGATACGATCGCCGATTTTGAAGATGGCACAGATTTACTAACACTCGCCAGCGGCATTACTTTTGCACAATTGGCGATCGCTCAAAATGGCGGTGCAACCTTAATTCGCTTGGCGGCAACCGGAGAAATTTTAGCTTCTCTAAATGGGGTGTCGTCCAGTCTGATTAGTGCAGTCGATTTCAACTGATATCTTGCACTGATCGCAATAGTCCTTTGACCCCTCTCCCCTCCCCTCGATCGGAGAGGGAAGCCCAATTCTTACTCCCCTTCCGAATAACAAATTTATTCCTTTCCCTCTCCTTGTTCATTGCCTTAATAGACAAGCACAGCTATTCCTGACAAATGATTAAGCGGGGTAAGTAGACAAGCGCGAAAAAACAATAAAATATTTTAGGGGCGGATTTAGCCTGGATCGCGAGATACAAGAGAGTTTATTAGTGCAAAACCCCCCCCGACCCACGTTTTGTTTATTTGTACCCACTTACTTATAGAAGCCGGATTTGGTATAAATTACACTGCTTAATTTCGGTATATTACAAAAAATTAAGTAATTTCACGACAAAAATTATAATTAATGTAAATTTTTGATGAGGATTTCAGTAAAAAGGCTATGTTCGATTCACATGAATTTCTTTGCATGCGCCAGATATTAATCAAACCCCTTGCATAGCTGCCAGCGGTCTAGACATCAGCTATGACAATTGTTAGCCGATCGGTAGGTGTATTATGTCCAACTCAATCACCCAACCTTCTAGCAGATCGATCGCATTTATCGACACAGCCGTACCAGACTATCAAACTTTAGCAGACGGCGTTATCCCTGGAACCGAAGTAATTCTATTGGATTCTAACTGCAACGGCTTAGAACAAATTGCAGAAGCGTTGCAGGGAGGTAAATTTTCAGAAATTCACATCATCTCTCACGGCACACCTGGCAGCCTGGAACTAGGTAAAATTCAGTTGAGTTGGGAAAAGTTGAGCGATCGCGCCGACAATTTCCTCAAAGCAGTCAAGGCATGGACGCGCTGGCTAACACCAAATGCTGAAATTCTTCTCTACGGCTGCAATGTTGCTGAGGGAAATTTAGGTAAAGCATTTGTACAGCGCTTGAGTCAGCTAACAGGAGCTAGTGTTGCAGCTTCTTCCAGGCTTACAGGCATTGCAGCATTGGGTGGCGACTGGGAATTGGAAGTGACAGTAGGGAAAATTAAAGCACCTTTAGCATTTTGGCCACAAGTTCTGACAGGTTACAACTACGTTCTCTCCAGCTTCAGTGCGGCCACCAACTTCAGCGCCGGCTTGACTGCGACGGCAACTCCCATTTCGATCGCACCGGGCGACTTTAATGCAGACGGCTTCCCCGACTTAGCCGTGGCAAACCTTAACTCCAGAGATATTTCTATATTGTTAGGGACTGGTACGGGCAGCTTTGGTACTGCTGCCAACTTATTTAACCCTGGCAACGAGGTTCCCAATTCCATTGCAATCCGCGACTTTAATGCAGACGGCAACCTCGATTTAGCTGTGGCGAATCCTACCACTGGCACCAACGGCAATTTCGTTTCGATCCGGTTGGGGACAGGTACAGGTACTTTTGGTAATCCTACCAACTTCGGTCTGGGAATAAATCCAAAGGCGATCGCTGCGGGCGACTTTAATGGAGATGGCAAGCCCGATTTAGTCACAGCCGGTAGCAACATTTCAATTCTTTTGGGAGAGGGTACCGGTAGCTTTAGCACTCCCACTAGCATTAATGCAGCGGCATTTCTTTCGATCGCCACAGCCGACTTTAACGGCGACAACAAACTCGATTTAGTCGCATCGAACAATAGCCTTACTAACAACATTTCCGTGATGTTGGGAGACGGTATTGGCAACTTTAGCGCCCCCGTTAACTTTAGCGCGGGGACAGGGAATCATTCTGTCGTTACAGGCGACTTTAATGGTGACGGCAAACTCGATCTCGCCGCATCGAACACTGCCACTAACAACGTCTCAGTCTTGTTGGGGGATGGTACGGGTAATTTTGGTACAGCCATCAACTTTAGTGTCGGATCGTCTCCCGAATCTGTGGTAACGGGCGACTTTAACGCCGACGGCAAACTCGATCTAGCTGCATCCAACGGCGGCGATAACAACGTCTCAGTCTTGTTGGGGGATGGTACGGGTAATTTTGGTACGGCCACTAATTTTAGTGTCGGGACAATTCCCCGTTTCATGGCTGCGGCAGATTTTAATGCAGACGGCAAGTTGGATCTAGCTACGCCGAACTTTTCCTCTAAAGATGTCTCGATTCTGTTGAATTCACCCAATACAGTCAATTTTGGTGCGGCTACTTTCAGCGGTACAGAAGGAACAACAGACACAGTAATTAATATTCCCGTTATCATCAGTGGTGGCACTCCCTTAAACGATGTAGTTGTACCAATTGTTATCGATCCGAGTAGCACAGGCACCCAAAATTCAGACTACACGATTTCCCCTAACTCGATTACTTTCGCCGCAGGTGCAACAGGTTCGGCACTTACCAAGAATGTTGCATTTACTATTAAGCCTGACAATATTCCAGAGAACGCCGAAACCGCAATTCTCAATTTGGGTACAATTACTGGAGGCGTTGCTGGTACAACAAAACAAACAACACTGACAATTGCAGCTAACGGTCAAATTTCTTACGCCATTGCTGCTGGTATTCCCAGTATCCTCGAAGGCAACACAGGCACAACTCCTTTAACTTTTACTGTGACTCGCAGCGGCGGCACTGGTGCGGCGAGTAGCGTCAATTATGCGATCGCCGGAACTGCTGTCAACGGTACTGACTATAACAAGATCGGCGGTACTTCCGGGGCAACCGGTCTGACTGGTACGGTTAATTTCGCTGCGGGCGAGACATCCAAAACTTTGACGCTGGATGTTTTAGGCGATAGTGCGATCGAACCTGACGAAACTATTACTGTCACGTTATCGAATCCAGTTGCACCCGGTCAAACTCCGACAATTACAACTGCTAGCGCGACAACGACTATTACTAATGACGATACTGCCGGAATTGCAGTCAATCCCGTTAGCGGATCAGTGACGACAGAAGCGGGTGGCACTGCGACATTTACCGTCAAACTTAATACTCAACCTAGTGCTAGCGTGAGCATTGGTTTGAGTAGTGACAATCCGGCGGAGGGAAAAGTTTCTAGCAATAGTTTAACCTTCACATCTGCTAACTGGAATCAACCGCAAACGGTAACGGTGACGGGTGTTGACGACACCATTGCTGATGGCAGTAAAACTTATAATATCGTTACCGCTGCGGCTGTTAGTACCGACAGCAATTACAACAATGTCAATCCTTCGGATGTCAGCGTTACTAACAGCGACAACGAAACTCCTGGGATTACCGTTAACCCGACAGCGGGATTAACTACGACTGAAGCAGGCGGTACGGCTAATTTCAGCGTTGTCCTGAACACGCAGCCGATCGCACCAGTGGCGATCGCACTCACCAGTGACAATCCCGCAGAGGGAACTGTTTCGACAAATAGCCTAACTTTCACTCCCAATACCTGGAATACTCCGCAGCAGGTAACGGTAACAGGTGTTGACGACAGTGTAGCCGATGGCGATCGCGCTTACACTATTGTCACCGCTGCCGCTGCGAGCACTGATAGCAATTACAGCAACCTCAATCCCACCGATGTCACTGTTAGCAATAGCGATAACGATACAGCAGGTGTCAGCATTTCTCCTGCGAGCACAACTGCTACAGAAGGAGTTGCGACTGGCACTTATACACTTAAACTAAATTCGCAGCCAACTGCACCGGTCACAGTTAGCTTTAATACGGGCAGTCAAATAAATGCGATCGCCGCGATTAATTTCGATGCAGCTAACTGGAATGTCACGCAACCAGTCACTGTCACCGCTGTTGACGATGCGGTTGTTGAAGGAAATCATACGGGCAGTATTTCTCATACGGCTGCGAGTGCTGATGCTAAGTATAACGGAATTGGGATTGTGGACACGACGGTGGCGATTACCGATAACGATATAGCGCCGACACCAACACCAACTCCAACGCCGATACCGACGGGAACGCCATCACCGACACCAACTCCGACACCGACGGGAACGCCGACTCCGACACCGACGGGAACGCCGACTCCGACACCGACGGGAACGCCGACTCCGACACCGACGGGAACGCCGACTCCGACACCGACGGGAACGCCGACTCCGACACCAACTCCGACGGGAACACCGACTCCGACGGGAGCACCGCTACCGCCAGACTCAAATTCGCCGACACCGACACCAGTCACGCCAACACCAACGTCATCTGCACCGCGAAGGATTGGCAATGACACCATTGCTGGTGGCATCGATGCAAAGAATTGGTGCGGTGTAGAAGCTGGATTGGATAAACTTGAGAAAATTTTTGACAATCAATTACAGGCAGTTAACCTACCCATTATCGGCCCACTCAAGAACATTTCCCCAGATTTTATTAGCAACTTCAAGACTAAGCTAGTCGATGCAGTTAAAAATGGGGCAAATCAAACGACAGATCAGTTAGAAACAACTATCCGCAATGTACTTGGGTCAGAGTTCAAGGTTAAGGTAAATCAAAATTCTACTCAAGATGAAAATACTTTGCTAATTTACATTGGCAAACAATATCAAATTGCCGATGCTAACCTCTCCCAAAATTTAGCAGTACCAGGATTAGGTTTTACTACAGATGGAAAAGGACAATCAAAAGCGGATTTTGACTTGTCAATAGCTGTGGGTGTCAATAAAGATTTTGGTTGCTTTATAGATACCAACAAAACCAAGCTGACAGCTAATTTTGACGCAGGAATCGATGACAAGTTTAAGGCGAAAGGCAATTTAGGCGTTTTACAAGTTGACCTGAATAATCAAGCTCAAAATCCCACTAAGACTGAAGCTAAGTTTGCCGTCAATTTGAAAGATTTAGATAATTTGGGAGGTGCGAATGATGGCGATCGCTTAACTCTCTCAGAACTGAACGGCAACTATCAGTTGTCAGATTTATTCGATTCTACCTTAACTGCGAATGCTAATCTAGGTCTCCAAGCTAAAACTAGCATTAAGGACAATCCTGCTTTTCCTTCCTTCGGTTTCGATTTGGGTGTTAAGTGGCCGATCGTTAATTATGCTAACGGTCAATTAACGACACCGCAACAGCCAACAGTTAACATCGATAATGTCTCTTTTGAATGGGGGCAAACATTAGAACAGTTAGGTCAACAATTAAATCAGCTTCAGGACAATCTGAATCAAAATTTAATGCAAGTTAACTTGCCAATTTTAGGGAAACTGAAAGATGTTATCCCAGGCAATTCAGATGCTTTAAATTTCATTGACACTGTGAGGGAGAGTACGGTTAATGAGTTGAAGTCATTGAGTGTTAGCAGCCTCAGTTCTACCCTTCAATCTCTCATCCAAGACTCGATTGGTGGTAATTTCAATTCCGAAGCATTAGGTTCAAAATTAACTTCTGAATTTAGCCAGCGCTTTACTCAAAAACTTGCCAGCAATTTGCAAGAAGGATTAAGAAAATATTTCCCTGAGTCCGTCTCGACAAAATCTTTTCTAGGTCTCTATTTCCCCAGACCGAGTTTGAAGGTAATTGGTAATGGGACTCCAGACGATATCAACCTGCAAATTTCTCTAGATCGAAATTATGATTTCCCAGATGTTAACCTTTCTGGAGATTTAGGAATTCCGGCATTAGGTTTAAATGTCAATGGTAAAGCGCAATCCAAATTTGACGGCAATTTGTCCTTGGGATTTGGCGTCAATAAAGATTTTGGCTTCTATGTTGACACCAACAAAACTAAACTGGCAGCCAATGTAGAAGCTGGTCTCGATGATAATTTCAATGCCCAAGGTAACTTAGGATTTTTCCAAATAGACCTTGCCAACGATGCCAAAAATCCTACCAAAGCTCAAGCAAAATTTGCAGTAAAATTAAATGATTTGGATAATTTGGGAGATAATAATGATGGCGATCGCTTAACTTTCTCAGAACTGACCAGCAACTATCAGTTGTCAGACTTATTGACTCCCACCTTAAATAGCAGTGCTAATCTCGGTTTAAAAGCTAAAACTAGCATTAACGGGAATGCAGCTATCCCCTCCTACAACTTCGACTTAGCAGTCAATTGGCCGATTTTCAATTACGCCAACGATCAATTAACCGGGCCGCAAAAACCAAATGTTGCATTCAAAAATATGCAGCTCGACTTGGGTAGCTTTATCACGGGTTTTGCCAAACCTATTATTACCAAAGTCAATGATGTTGTTAACCCGGCTCGTCCTATCATTACTGCACTCAACAGCGATATTAAACTGCTGTCTGAATTCAGTGCTATCAGGGATTTCTTTGACCAAAATAACGATGGCAAGGATGGCAAGGTGACGCCGAAGGATGGTAAGGTGACGCTGGTCGAAGTGGGTGCAAAGCTGGCAGGCAAAAAGATCGATACTCGATTCCTAGATGCCCTTCAGTACATCGGCGAAGCAAGTCATTTGCTCAAGAGTCTTTCATCTCAAGAGGGCAACATTGCTATAGATTTAGGTGACTACGCGATCGATTTCGATGCCACAGATCCCAACGCTGATACTAAAACCGCTAAGACAACTAAAACCAAAATCCCGGCATCTCCCACTGACCAAGCTAAATCAAAGTCAAAGGGCAAGACTCAAGAGTTGCTGACCCTCTTTCAAAAGATGGATGGGCTGAGTTTTCCGATCTTGACCAATCCTCAATCTGCCATCGACTTGCTGATGGGTAAACCGGATGTCAACTTGTTCACCTATAAAGTGCCAAAACTAGACTTTAACTTCAAGATTGATCAAGAGTTTCCTATCTACTCCATTCCTAAGGTAAATGTAGGTGTCAACGGCAAGTTAGAGGGAGAGTTTGAAGCTAAAGCTAACTTTGCGTTCGGCTTTGATACTTCTGGACTTTCTCAATGGAAACAATCTGGCTTTAATGCCTCAGATGCCTATAAAGTTCTCGATGGCTTCTACGTGAGCGATCGCCAAAATGCGAATGGTACGGGAGACGATGTAAATGAACTCAAGCTCAAGGCTAGTATTAAAGCTAGCGGCGGGGTTAATGTTTTGGTAGCTAAAGCTTATCTCACGGGCGGTATTGAGGCGAATGCTAAGTTAGACTTGCTCGACGTGGGCGAAGACCTGAGCAAGGGCACCAGTGGCGATGGCAAAATTCATGCCTCAGAAATTACTTCCGGTATCAGTAATCCGCTGAACCTGTTTGAAGTCAATGGCGATGTAAAAGCCGCCCTAGATTTTAAGGCTGATTATCGCTCGGTCAAATTGAGCTGGACGGAACTCCCTAAGGTTACATGGAACACAGCTTACGAGAAGCACCTGGGTGAAATCAAACTGGCTGACTTCCGATTGGGAAGTGGTTCGACGCGCAAGAGTCGTGCCATTGACGGTTACATAACGGGTGGGCAAGTCTTCTTTGATGCCAACTTCAATGGGGTGCGAGATGATAATGAACCCTTCGCCTTTACTAACCCTGATGGCAGCTTCGACCTCACAATAGAACTAGAAAAGTTTGACAAAAATCAGGATGGCAAGATCGACTCTACCGAAGGCAAAATTATTATGACCAACGGGATAGATGTCTCGACCTATTTGCCTCTAGACACTCAGTTGTCTTCTACTCCCGAGTCAGAGGTGGTGACACCTTTAACTACCGTCATCGCTGAGTTAGCCCAGCAAGGTACTAACCCTGAAACTGCTGAAACTCAAGTGAAATCGGCGCTGGGGCTGCCGGCTGATGTTGATTTGGGCAGCTACGATCCGCTAGAAGCAATTACTCAAAACGATCCGAACGGGTTAGCTGTTTATGCCGCCCACGCCAAAGTACAAAATACCATTGTCTTGGTAACTAATTTAATTAGCGGTGCTTCAACCACTGCTAAAAATGAGATTGCCGATCGCATTATTTTCACCCTTGCCAACCAAATAAAATCTGGCACTCTCGATTTAAGCAATCCAGCACAATTGCAGACCATTATTCTGTCGGCGGCAGGCGAACTGCTTTCCCCGCAAGTATCTCCCATTGCCTCCGATGCTGCAAAAATTATTGCAGAGGGCAATCAACGGATTGGCGCGATCGCATCCAGCAATTCCTCGTCTTCAGATGCAGCCACCGAAATAGCCCGCGTACAAAAAGTCGAACAAGGCGAAGTCGCCAAAGACTTGCAGCAAGTAGCAGCAGGAAGTAAAACGATTCAGCAGGCGATCGCAGAAAATACAGGCGCATCCCTAAATACCCAAATTCAGTCGGCGACAGTTAACAACCCTACTGTCCGCAATACTGTAACAGATGATTCCAGCGCACCTTCAAATCCCGAAGAACCCTTCCCCGATAGCGGTATAGAATTAGTCAAAGATGGCCAAAACACTGTCGAAAGCACTGATGGTGATGATACCCTAGTCGGTAGCGCTGCTGATGATTTGTTGCGCGGCAAAAAGGGAAATGATTTCCTGTTTGGCCTTGATGGCAATGATTGGATCAACGGCAATCAAGGCAACGACTTGATCGATGGCGGAATCGGCGACGATACTCTCTACGGCGGTAAGGGTTTTGATACCTTGACAGGTGGTGCTGGCAATGACTTCATTTCTGGCAATCGAGGCGCAGATATCCTGATGGGTGAAAAGGGCGACGATACCCTCTACGGCGGTCAAGGCAATGATATTCTGCTAGGAGGTGAAGGCAACGATTACCTCAGCGGCGATTTGGGCGATGATACCTTGATTGGAGGCCTGGGGAGCGATCGCTTCTTACTATCTATTGATGCGGGCATCGATACTGTTGCCGATTTTGAAGATGGCAAAGATTTGCTGATTCTCGGTAAAGGAGTGACTTTCTCGCAATTGGCGATTACTGAAAGTAATGGCATAACTCAGATTAGTTTTGCCTCAACCGGAAAAGTTTTTGCTTCTCTAACTGGGGTATCTTCGAGTCTGATTAGTGTCGCCGATTTTGCCTCAATCTAATAGCAAGTAGTCGCAGATAACCGTAGTTATCTGCGACTCTCAGAAATTGGCGCTAACACTTAAAAACTAGAGAGTATATATACTTACCAGCAATCGTGATCAATTACAGTCAATCTCCGGAACCAGGCTAGACTTGGACGCAAACATATTCAGTAGAATTAATCTATATTGCCACGACGTTCACCAATAAACATGGCTATAGTTATACTTACTGATTTTCGCATTTCTGGGGGTATTGAATCCTACTCAATAAGGACTCAATACCCTCTTGCTGCTAAAGGCGAAGCGTGTTATAGCCAGAGGATCTCGGAGGAATTATCATGAACCTAAATTTAGATACTATTTTCTCACCGCTGATGAACCCGGCCCTGAATGAGTTTCAGGCTTGGGCTTTGCAAAACCCCCAGGAGGGCCTCAGCAAAACGATGCTGCCCGCGATCGCCCTAATTGAGGGTTTAATTGCCAACGAACCCACCTATTTGCAAATCAAACGGCTGGCTTTCGGGGCGAATTTTTGCTGCGCGGGACAAGTGGTGATGGGAGAGTTTGCCACACTCGAAGCAGCACTCACATCGCCCCAGGCGCGCGGATGGAGGCTGGGTACTTCTGTGCTCGATCCGGATCTCTCCCCCAACCAAGATGTCGGCGGTAGGAACCTGTTTTTGCTGTCTTTGTCCGATCGCGAACCAGACGGTAGCAGCAACCACGCAGCCTTCCGAAGCTGTATGCAGAAGTATCTCTTCAACAGTGCGACAACCACTCGCCAAGGAGACGAAATCAGCAGACGGTTACTCGATCGGCTAGCAGCAGATTATACCGAGATGCCGCACGGCGCGGGGGGAGCGTTTTTTACGGATGTGAAGCGCGGTTGGATGGGATTTTTAGTCCCATACCTGCACTACGTAATTTTTGGGATTAACCCAGATGACAAGCCTGCGATCGAACTTCTCACCGATTTACACTACATCCGCCAAAGCCCCGCGCACTACTTCGCCGTCGCCGGCAGCCTGCTGCAAAGCCTGAACCTGTTTGGACACGGGGATTTGTCGGCTCTCATCGAGCGCGCGGCGACGATTTACGAAAATTCTCCCGCTTTAGCCGACTTCGAGGAGAACTCGGAAAACAACGGGATGACTAGGCGGGAATTGGCGAAGCTGATGACAGCGATTATGGGGATAGCGGGACTGCAAGGCCCCCTGCACTTAGGTTACACGGCTATGGGATACCGCCCTCTACCCGCGTATAAAGGAACACAGACGGCTGAAATTAATCCGACTGAGTTTTGGGACGATCTCGATTTGGACGATCGCCAGTCGATCGAGCTTTTCCTCCTGGAATGCGCGCGCCTCTGGGCTCCCGTCAGCGCCACCCACCGAGTCGCCACAGAGCCATTTACCGCCACGCTAGGGGGCAAAGAACGCACTTTCCCCGCCGGCACCAAGGTACTGATACCGCTCAGTCTAGGGCTGCTTGACGGGAGTTTCTGGGGCTCTACGGTGTACGAATTCAACGCTAACCGCGAGAATTTGTGCCCTTATCATATGGGTTTTCATGCGGTGGGCGATCGCAGCGCGGGACGGATTTGCCCCGCTAAAGACGTTGCAATGAATATGCTGGTGGATGTGGTGAGTACAGTTGGTAGAGTTCGGCGATCGTAACAGGCAAGATGCCTGTTCCACAACACATCAAATTGCTTGTGGAGTGTCTCGCCCTTGCAACAGGCAAGATGCCTATTCCACAAGACATCAAATTGCTTGTGGAGTGTCCCGCCCGGCCTTGAAAAGAAGTCCACCTTCACGGACTAATAAATAAAGGGGGTATCTAACCTGACAGGAAATCACAACTATTTTCGAGGTTAAATAATACCATGTTAATCGAAACAAAAAAACTAAAAGACATCGCAACTTGGATGAAACCAGAGCATCCACCCGAATTCCCCGAAGCCCTGCAAGGTATCTTCTTTATGGACGGGAATATTTTGCCAGACTATTGTCTGACGATGTACAATTCAGAATGGAATGCTAACCAACGAACGTTATTGCTGCGGATTTATGATCCAGTTGTCTGGACATTTCATTCATCAATGGCGGGACGGATGTTACTTTATGCCGTCAAATTTTCTCGCTTCAGCTACTTGTTCCGCTTCTCGGATGCAGCTTTGCAGCACGGGCACATCACGCCGATCGTGTTTGGATTGTCTGTACCACCGTGGCTGATGGATTTTTTGATCGATCGAGATCCGAATACTCCGAATGGGGATATTTGGGATCGCAGAAACTCGTTTTTCGGCAGAGCTCCTGAAAAAGGCTATACACTCCGCAGAGTTGTCAACAAAGATGGAAACCCCACATCAGCGTTTCCAGATTTTTTGTCGAAAGTTGGCAGTGATTGTTTAATCATTGCTCAAGAGTGAAAATATTTAGGTTTAGGAAAACTACAAAACCCGCTTAATTCGGCGGGTTTTTGCGATCGCAGCGGCGGGATTTGAATCGGCGACCTCTACTATGCCAAGTTTGATATGATAGCCTATAAAGGCTATGCAGTAAGCTCTCCCAGGCTATTGTCAATTATTGATATCAATACTTTGGATAGTGTTTGATTGCCAACCTTAAAATAAGGGTTTCAGGGCGATTGCGCCATCGAGATCCGAAGGAAAAATCAAGGGTTTCAGACTCCTGTTTAAAAACTGTCCGGACTATTGATCCTTTACAGTGTAAAGCGGGAAACTAGAATGGGATATCACGAGTTCCCTGTAAAGTGCGATCGCCCTCTCCTCATGCAATATTGAGGGTAGGAAGTCTATCCGAAGCCACTTATCAGCCCAACAAAAAATCAGGGTTTCATAAGGATCTAAGTCAGTCTACACAAGCTCAGGACATCGCATTTATCTAGGTCAGTGTTTACAGGTTTGTAGTTTCTATTTGCTGAAGCTACTGCGTTCCCACTTGATTCAGGTAAATGAAAATAAACATTCTCAAAATAGCTGGTTCTTTGGAAGGACTTTTGCCGCGATTCAGCACAGGTTGGGAATTAAACTCCCTAGGTATTCACTTGGAAGGAATTTGTCATGACTAAAATTTCACAAATCGACTCTGATCAAATTGAGCAATTACTAAAACGCATCGAACAACTTGAAGCTAAGATGGAAGATGGTTCAGGTAGCGCAGAATCTGGCAAGGAAGCACAACATTTTTGTGCTATGCCAAAGGTTCCTCTACGCACCTTCGATGCGAGCGTGTCCCCGGAGCGCGCTCGTCTAATACAGTTCATCCAGAAGAAGTGGGTTAACGGTACAAAATTACGTTATTACTTTTTTGATAGTGGCCCAAATTCAGGCCCGAATGAGCAGAAGGAGATTGTCCGCCAAGGGTTTGAGGTGTGGAAAAAGGTAGGGATTGGTATCAAGTTTGAGGAGGTTCGGAACATCAGCGAGGCAGAGATAAGAATCGGCTTTCTGCAAGGGGATGGAGCTTTCTCATTTCTTGGCCGCGATGCGCTCGATATTCCTAAGCAAGGCGAGCGAACCATGAACTTTGGCTGGGATCTTCGGCAAGATCCCCGTGGGGTAGATGTCCCTGTTCACGAGATAGGCCACGCTTTAGGTTTCCCTCATGAGCACCAAAACCCGTTTGCAGGTATGGTATGGGACGAAGAAGCCGTTTATAAATATTTTGGCGCTCCTCCTAACAATTGGGATCGAGATACAACTTTTTATAATGTGCTCCAAAAGCTTGAAGTAGGAGAAGTTGAGGGGTCAAAGTGGGACCCGAACTCAATCATGCACTACGCTTTTGCAGCCGGACTGATTGAGAAACCTGTGGAGTACCACAAAGGATTAAAGCCTGCTGGCGGACTTTCTAAGCACGATGTGTCGCAGGTACAATTATTTTATCCCCCGCTTGATGACTCGAATTATACAGAACTTAAACCGTTCCATTCGGAGATTCTGTCCCTCGCGCCTGCTGAACAGAAAAACTTTGCGATTAACCCTTCTGCTACTCGAAGCTATACAATTGCGACTTTCGGCAAAGCAGATACAGTCATGGTTCTGTTCGAGGATCAGAGTGGTGATTTGAAGTATGTTGCTGGTGACGACGACAGTGGCACAGACTTGAATTCACAAATCAATGTTCGGCTTTATCAAGGTCGGCGGTATGTGCTGAGAATCCGCTTATACTCTAACTTGGCTCCTGGCGAAGCCTCAGTGATGCTGTGGTGAGGATTTCTCGATCGCACGCCATCAAATTCACCGCTGATTGAGAATAGGCAAAAATCCCTAAAAACAACAAAACCTTCTCGTTTGAGAAGGTTTTATCACGATCGGAGCGGCGGGATTTGAACCCACGACCCCTACTACCCCAAAGTAGTGCGCTACCAAGCTGCGCTACGCCCCGACAGCTTTAATAGCTTAGCATGGAATTCCCAAAAAAGTCAAAAAACTTTTAAAACTTTTGCAGCCTGCACCAAACTCGGAACCGCAGCCGCCGCCCAAAAACCCTCGCAGCGACGGCCAGTATTCAAGATCAACTGCACGCTGTAAGCTGCGGGATAGCCTTCTACCTGCACCCAAACCAAATCGCTTTCGGCCTCAATGGCGATTTTTTCCTCGTCCATCAACTCAGAAGCCATTTGACTCATTGTGGCGGCCAATTGTCCCAACAAGCGGCAAAAATCGTTTAACTCAGCCTCCGTAAGTTCGATCGCCCAACCCTCCCCAGCCACCAAACCCTGAAACTCCTGGGCCTCTGGGTTCCATCCCAAACGCCAGCCCGCACCAGTCTTAATTACACGTTCCATCGATCGATTTTAAATTTTTGATTTGGGATTGATTGGGTGATTTTAGGACTTATCCGCTGCTGTTGAGAAACCGGGTTTTTCTCGCGTTTACTTCGTACCAGGCAGCCGCCGCCCAAAAACTCGGTTTCTAGGCCTCGTCCAAGCTTACGGTGTCAGCAACTTTGCATCTCCCGGCTGCGGCTGCGGTGTTTCGGGGGAAGTCTCGCGCCCTTCGGGTTTTTGGCCCGCCGCCGGTGCGCGCGATGACCCGGAATTTTCCGTAAAAACATCCACCAAAGCTTGAACCAAAGCATCCCGCTGTTTTCTATTTAAACTTTGAATAGCAGTGCGATCGCGTTCCATCGGATTCGATCGCAAAACGTCTTTTCCCGGATACACGCCTTCCACCAAATAATCGGGAGTCGCCCCCAGATAGTCAGCTAAACTCAACTTCCAATCAAAACGGTAATTCGGCGGCCGTCCTTTGACAAACACGTGATATCGAATCAAGCGCCCGACTAAAGTATTGTTGGGATCGACTTTTCCAGTTTCCTTAGAAACGTAGTTATTCTCGATCGGGAAATCGGGCAATTTTTCATATACAAATTTCCAAGCATCTTGCACCCTCAATTGCTGTGGTGCAGATCGCCCCGCAACCAACGGCACAGACGCAGAACTCGCCAACAGCGAAGGTTCCACCGCCGACACACTTAATTTACCCGATTCCAATACCCCACTCAAAAGCGTGAAAATCGCCACACTCAAAGTAACTAACAGAAAACTTAAGCCCAGCTTGAATTTCTTTTTCACAGTTTTGACAATTTCAAAAATAGAATAATTTCATAAATAAACCTAATTTATCGCCCATCCACGCCATTCTAGTTTGAGAAAGTTTTGAGTTTTGAGTTAACAAAAATTGCTGGCAATTCAACACTCAAAACCCAAAACTGCCGAAGTCTAGATGTCTCCGATAATTTCCGGCTGAGTCAGTTCATCCGACATCTCAAATATCGCCCGCATCACAGGCTTCATCATTTGAGTGTCATCCATATTCTCGAAATCTTCATAGCGGCGGCGTTTGGCGCGATTCGCCACCTGCACCGTGATCCGATAGCGGTTGGATGCAGCACCGATCAACTCTTCCGCCCGACGGGTTAGCTGAGTTGAATCGAAGGTTGGACGCTTAACCATGAGATTACCTACTTTATCTAATGTTACATTCTAGTCTAGTATGCGAAGATTCAAAATTACTAACTGAGTATCATTGCTTATGCAGGCAACAACAGCCTATTCCTTTGGTCACTTGCATCGGGTAAATTCTCATCCCCTCAAATTGGTTGCTTTCGGCGACAGCTTAATCTACGGTTTTGGCGACGGTGTAGGCGGTGGTTGGGTGGAAAGATTGCGGCGCCAGTGGATGTTAACGGAGAGCGCAGGACACGTTTTATACAATTTGGGCGTTCGGGGCGATCGCACCTATCAAGTCGCCCAGCGCCTCGAAAACGAGTTTCGGCACCGGGGCGAGCTCAGAAACCGCGTCCCCGATGCGATTATTCTTTCCGTAGGCCTCAACGATTCGGCGAGGGTGCAGTCGCCTACCGGGCGCAGTTATACTGATTTTGAACATTTTAAAACTGTTTTGGATAATTTGTTAAACCTGTCCCAACAACTTTGTCCGGTGATATTTGTCGGGATGGTGCCTGTGGATGAAAGTAAAATGCCTTTTCAAGATTGTTTGTACTACAATCACGCCGACCAATATCGGTATAAAGAGGCCACAAAGTTAGCTTGTTTGGAACGGGAAATTCCCTATTTAGATATTTTTGATAAATGGATCGATCGTGGTAATATTTGGTGGCGTTCTTGTCTAACTTCGGATGGTCTTCATCCGAATGCAGCGGGGTATCAATCTTTATTTGAAGATGTGACAAGTTGGGAACCGCTATTAGTCATTAGTCATTAGTCAGTTGACAGTTGACAGTTGTCAGTTGACAGTTGACAGCTTGCCCGATCGCTTAGAGAAGGGTTGACAGTTGACAGTTGTCAGCTCTCGTAGCCGAAGGAAGTCGAAGGGTTGTCATTAGTCAGTATAGGATGTACGGCTAATCAAGAAACCGGGTTTTTTCACAGACATAGTTTGTCGCAGCCCACAGTTGCGGTAAAAAGCCCGGTTTCTGCATACCCGTGCGTCCTCTTCACTTACCTGAAAAGTGTTCTGCGGCGCACCATACATATAGAGGTTCTGCGTAATTCCTGTATAAGTTCCAGGTAGATAAGGGGGATAAGCAACATAAGGATTTTAAGGAATTTAAGAATTTTAAAATCCACACATCGGTTTCAAAATATTTATTTTAAAAGACCCTATCTTCCCCTCACCACAAATAAAAGCATTCCATAATGGTTACATAACTGAGGAAAAGAGTAAGCTAGGCAGGAATTAATCAGCCTAAAATAAGCTTACTTATCCTTAATAAAAAACTTGTGTAAATTGGAGAATCAAAAAATGTCTGTATTACATCGCATTAAATCCGGTACATCTGTTTTATTAACACTGGGAACCGTTGCCGCAAGCGCAGCGCCGATGCTAGCTCCCGCGCCTGCTTTTGCTCAAACAGCTTTTTCGGATGTTAGTAATAACTATTGGGCAAAAGACTTTATTCAAGATTTGTCAGAAAGAGGAATTATTAAAGGATTTCCCGATCGCACTTTCCGCCCGGATGCACTGGTAACACGGGCTGAATTCGCGGCAATGATCCGTTCTGTGAAAAAGGCGAAAACTCGCGGTGCTGTAGGGTTTGCCGATGTTCCGTCTAATTTTTGGGCAAGCGGGGCGATCGCAGAAGCTTATGAAATGGGATGGATGTCTGGCTATCCCGGCAATGTTTTCAGGCCAATGCAGCAAATTCCTCGCGTGCAAGTTGTAGTCGCTTTAAATAACGGACTTGGGTATGAGCCTACTTGCAATTTTCAAGATGTTCTCAGCTACTATAATGATGCGGGTGAGATTCAAAGTTATGCTGTCAAAAGTGTGGCTGCTGCTACTGAAAAACAGTTGGTTGTCAGCTATCCCAATCCTAAATCTCTGAAACCAAATCAGTCAGCCACGCGGGCGGAAGTCGCTGCTTTTATCTATCAAACATTAGTCAGTACCAATCAAGCAAAAGCAATTAATTCTCCTTATATTGCTAAGATTAATGTTAGCGATTCTGTGGCTGTGAAAATTCCTAGTGGGGTGACTATTCCTATCGAATACGCCAAAGGCAAGATTTTGCTCGCCCCCAATGACAAGTCTCCGATTACTCTGACTGTGGCTGCGGATATCACAGGGAGTAATGGCAAAGTCCTGATACCCGAAGGCTCGAAAATTAGCGGCGAATTGCGATCGACTGCTGCGGGCGTTCAGTTTGTGGCCCAAGAATTAAGTATCATCAACGGTAGCAGAGTGCCTCTGAATGCTACTTCGCAAGTGATTACTCGGAAAGAAAGTGTGACTAAGGGCGTGAATGTTGGTAATCTGATTAAGAATACGGCTTTGGGTGCAGCAGCGGCGGCGGCGATTGCAGGAGTTACGGGCGATCGGGCGATCGCAACTGAAGAGGTGCTAGGTGGCGCGGGAGTCGGGACTTTAGTCGGAGTCTTTTTGGGGCGAGATAAAGTTGATTTATATGCTGTTAATCCTGATACTGATTTAAATTTGCTGTTGAATTCTGACTTGGTATTTGGCACTGCAAACACAGGCATTTGTAGCGCTCGATAGAGCAGAAGGAAGAAGGAAGAAGGAAGAAGGAAGAAGGAAGAAGGAAGAAGGAAGAATAATCCTCGACACAGAACCTTTATTTGTTGTCCGAAGAGAGGAACGAAGCAATCACAGGGCCTTGGGATTGCTTCGTTCCTCTCTTCGGACATACTTAGCCAATCGTGCGTCAGCCCTGTTTAACTTTAAATTTCTACAGACATCCTAAACTTTCTCGTGTAGAAACTCCCGTCACGGGATTGACACCATCTGCTTTTTCGCACATCATTGTTACTTGATAAGCGTCGATAATCGCGTCTGTAAAATCAGCGCCGGAAATTGCCGCATCAAAAAACCGAGTTCGAGTCATAATTGCTTCGGTGAAATTAGCATTCGTCAAATTAGCGCCATCAAATGTAATTCTATCTGCCAAAGCACCGGAGAGATTCGCACCTGACAAGTTGGCCTTCCACAAAACTCCCTTAGTCAAAATCGCATTGGTTAAATCTGCGCCTTGAAAGTTGGTTCCCCGCATCTCAGCAGCGACGAATGTTCCGCCCGCTAAGTCAGAATTGGAGAAATCGCGATCGGACAAATTAATATTTGTATAATTAATAATTTTTTTCGGTAGCGCAAATGCCGGAGTAGCACTCAGCATTACCCATCCAAAGGCTAACGCTACACTTAAAATTAGGCTCAGTAAAATTCGGAATACACTTTTCATAGATTTTTTACTCATGGTATTTGACTGATGATTAAGTTACAAATAGACATTACATGGGGAGGGCGGGTTTTGCATTGATTAACTCGCTTTTACCAGAGATTCTACGCTTAACTCGCCCCTACAATTTACCGCGAAATAAATATTTTTTTGCGTTTACCTACTTAATGACTACTGACAACTGACTACTGACTACTGACTAATTAAAATCGCTTTACTAAATCTTCGCCGACGCGAAGTGTCAAGTCAGATTCGATTTCACCAGTAGAAGATGCTTCAATTTTACCGTCGCCTAGCGCTTTTTGCAGGAGATTTGCTGCTTCTAAATCGCCTTGCTGTACAATAATTTGACTTTGACGCTGCTTGTCGGGCCAATCCTGCACTACAGATACACTAGAAAAGCCCTTTTTTGTGAGAAATTCAGCGACTTTTTTGGCGGTTTTTGGGTTGCTAGAAGCGTTTTGGACGGCGATTTTGAGGTTGCTGGGCAAAATGGACTGGCTGGGATTGCGAAATCGCCCTTGGGCAAAATCGGGTACGCTTTGCTTGAAATATTGTGTCATAATCCGATCGCGCCCAGCAGCATCTAAAATCCAATAACTCCTCAAATCCCCTTGTGCTGAACTCGAACGTCCGGGCAACATCACCATTTTAAAATTATCTCGCTCCAATTGCAAACCGAAATTTGCGATCGTCAATATTTCCTCAAAATTTAGGTTTGTATCCACATATTTTTGCATCAATCGCACAATTTGTGGCAAGCGCACCCATACTGATGGACTGGCGAGGCGGTTCCGAATAGCTTGAATTAAAGATTGCTGCCGCTGAATGCGGCCGATATCTCCCAAACCGTCGTTGCGGAATCGAGCAAATTGTTCTGCTTGTTCTCCGTTGAGAGTTTGCCATCCCTGTGCTAAGTTTATTTTTAACTTTTGGGCGGTATCTGTATAGGACATCGCGCGAGGTACAAATACCTCAAGGCCGCCCAACAAATCGACTAATTCCCGAAACGCACCGCTGCTGATTCGCACGTATCTTTCAATAGTCGCATTGTTCAGGATACTGCTAATTAATCGCGTCGCCAAAGCTGCTCCTCCTCTGGCATTAGCTTCATTAATTTTGCTGAAGCGAATTCCGGGAATTTCAACTTTTGTATCTCGCGGAATTGAAAGCAAACTAATAGATTTATCTCTTGGATCGATGTGAAATAAGAGTATTGTATCGCTGCGACCGTTAAAAATTTCACGGGAATTGGCTGATGCTTCCGGCACGCGGTCAATTCCCAGAATCAAGATATTCACAGGCCGCGATAGACGGTATCCAGATGGCTGGGATGATGTATAGTTAAAGCCTGTAATATCTAGGACTTTGCTAATAATTGGCGGTTCCACGGGGGCTAAGAGGGCGGTAATTGCCCCAATTGCTGCGGAGATGGCTGCTATGAAAATTAGCAAAAAGAGCCAAAATACATACAGGGCTAATTTAGGCTTTTTTCTAGTTTCGCGATCGACTGGTTTAAGAAAGTTTCTTTTAAAGATTGACAAGTTTTTCATTGACTTGCTGTTGATTATTGCAGTTTTTCAGCTTTGCAGTAAAACTTGGGCGGTGCTTCTGCAAAGTATTTGAACAAAGCCGGACACAGCCAGCCTTCCATATTTTGGGTTTCCCACCGATACCAGTTACCGCCGTATTCTGCTTTAAACCACAGCATTTCTGCTTGATATCCGGGAAATGGATTGGCTGAGAATAAAAGTCGGAAACCTCGATCGGCATTGGGAATGTCTGCGACGATCAGGTTAATCATTTCGGGGACGCCCTGAACAAATGGTTCTTGGATAAGTCCGGCTCGCTCGTCGTCAAAAACCCAGGTGTACTGTTCACGATAGGGGTAAATTACCATCATGGCATTTGACATCGTATTCTCCTCTTTTCATTTCGTTTATTTGGGCTGGGAAATGTGATTCTGAATACATTATATTCTCCAAACTGCTTCGTAGTCAGGACTTTAGTCATTATTTATTGATGGGAAGAAGACTGAAGTCCTCACTACGAACCTCTGAATGTTTGTAGTTGGGTGTTATGTTTTTTGAATGGGATTTCCCGCTGAAATTCCCGTAAGCTCAACTAGCGCCTTAGCCAAATATTCATATTGCGGCAAAGTATTGTAAAACTGAGCTGAAATTCTCACCAACCGCTTGCTAGTATCCGGCCAAGGAATCACCGGTACTTCAATTCTAAAAATCTGCCACAGCGCCTCTTGCAAGGGTGGAATTCCTCCCTTTGCAACTGCATCAGATTTGTCATCTAGCAGTGGTACAACAGCCATAGAACCCACCATTTCATCAGGACAAGGCAGTGGCAAATCTAATTTATCTGCTAATATCTGTCTACCAGCCAATGCTAAAGTATGATTTTTTGCCATCAATTCTGGCCAGCCACCGCTCAACAAAGAACCCATAAAATTAATAGCTACAGGTACGCACAAATAGGGACTTGGATCGACTGTTCCCATCCAGTCAAATTCTAGTTGAAAGCGCGATTTGTCAGCGCGCGGTGAGTTTGCCCCGTGACTGATGGTAGTTGGCCGAATGCCATCTTGTTTGTCGCGCCGCACGTACAGAAAAGCCGCACCTTTCGGGGCGCACAGCCATTTGTGGCAATTTCCTGTATAGTAAGCTGCGCCAATTCCTTCTAAATTCAGTGCTACCATTCCGGGCGCGTGAGCTCCGTCTACTAATACATCTACGCCGCGATCACCTAATTCGCTGACTAACTGTTTGATGGGAAAAATTAAACCTGTTTGGCTGACAATGTGGTCTAGTAAGGCTAATTTTGTTTGCGGGGAAACGCATTTAATTATGGCTGCAATAATTTGTTCTGGCGATTCAATTGGAAATGGTATTTCTGCGACTATCACTTTAGCGCCTGTGCGCTCTGCTATGAAATCAAGTGTGTTGCGGCAGGCGTTGTATTCCTGATTTGTGGTTAGCAATTCGTCGCCGGGAGCAAAAATTAGCGATCGCAAAATGGCATTTATTCCCGTTGTGGCATTCGGCACAAAGGCTAAATCTTGCTCACCCGCGCCGATAAAGGCGGCTAACTGGTTTCTGGCATTATCTAACAGCGGTTCAAATTCCCGCATTAAAAAGCGCAATGGTTCTCTTTCTAGTTGTTCTCGAAAACTGGTTTGTGCTTCCAGTACGGGAATCGGACAGGCCCCAAAGGAGCCGTGGTTGAGGAATGTTATTTCGCGATCGAGTAACCAGTGTTCGTTAATCATTAGGAAGAAGGAAGAAGGAAGAAGGAAGAAGGAAGAAGGAAGAGGGAAGAAGGAAGAAGGAAGAAGGAAGAAGGAAGAGGGAAGAGGGAAGAAGGAAGAAGGAAGAGGGAAGAGGAAAATAAATATTACCAATTACCAATTACCAATTACTCATTACCAATTACAGATTTTAACTTGTCAAACTCTTCTAATGTATTGCAATTTGATAACATTAGTGCTTCTGTTTCCCCTACGGGTAGAGGGATTGCTTGGATTTGATTTAACCACTGTTGAAATGAACGTCCCCCTCGGTCAATAAAACTTTGTAAACTGGGGAGAGATTGTTGGCGGTAGAAGCCGCACAATGGCTCCCAGCGCGAATTCTGATAGGGCACAACTGCTAAGGTAGATGGGGGAAATGCTGTTAGCTGACTAGCCCAATTCTGAACAATCTGGGCATCTAACAAGGGCAAATCGCAAGCTAGCAGTAAAATCCATTCGGCGGCAATTTCTGTTAATCCCTGAGTTAATGCGACTAAGGGCCCGGAGCCCGGATTGTACTCTAGCAGAAATTGGGATTGTTGGGTTAAGGTCGATCGATAGCGATCGGGCCAAGCAGTCAGAACATACACTTGTGGCGTTACAACTGCTGCAACCTCACACGCCCGCTGCAATAGGCTTTTACCCTCAATTTCCAGCAGAGCTTTATCTCTACCCATCCGCGAACTTTGACCGCCTGCGAGCACAATTACTGCAATTTTATAGTTAGTCATTGGTCATTGGTCATTGGTCATTGGGCATTGGGCATTGGGCATTGGGCATTGGGCATTGGGCATTGGGCGAAGCGGAGGGATTGGGCGAAGCGAAGCGGAGGGATTGGGCATTGGTGATTGGTCATTGGTCATTGGTCATTAGTGCTATCCCCGCTCGCGAACCTTATCATTAGTCACAAAGAAGAAATTTTTATCATTGTATTGTGTACAATACGCACCCAACCTGATTATTTATTCTCAATTTAAAGCGCTAACTGCTTTGCTAACTTCCTCAAGTTTTTGCACGACTTGACCGCTGCTTAATAACGTTTCTGCTTCAATCAAACCAGAGTTTATATCCAAACAAACTCCGCTGCGCCACAGATGAAATCCACCGTTCCAGATAGCTGATTGCATCAATTCTGAGGGTTTTCCCAGCAATACTTCCTGCATTTGTTTGAATAACTCAGATGCTGATTCAAAGGCGGGATTTGTGCTGCTAAAACCGTAATCTCCGTGGGCTAAAAGCATTCGCTCGAACTCGGCACCCGGTTTAGCAATGCCGATAATTGCAGTCCGATCGCGCGGCAAGTCGCAACTGCCCTCCAATCCCTTGACTGTGGTATAATTTTTGACTCCCCGCAACTCAAAGGCTGTTTGAAACATACCTTCTGTCGGCGGGTGCACGTAGCCGGAGATGACGTTAACGTCGCCGGCGCAGGGACACCACATCAACTCCATTGTCGAAAAAGGTGGCCGTTTGCCGATTTCGCGGCGGTAGGGAACTAAACTCGCGGCTTGAGGAAAATGCTTGGGAAGGTAAACAAAACCTAAACCGGTACTGTCAAAAACTTGCTGGACTTTTTCTAAACTAAGTTTTCTCCAGTCAACTCCCAAACCACGCCAAATTTCAATCAGGGGAATGCCTTCTTTGGTTGGCGTGATATCTCCCCCGTGCATGACGGTTGGGACGCCAGAGGCGGCTAATATTAGGGCGGTTAAAGGGCTAATTGGAGCGGTGCGCGATCGCCCGTCGTAGGCAACGCCAAACACTGCCACGCTAGAGACGGCAAACCCTTTTTCTCGGTTGGGAGGGGCCAGCATCGGCCCCAATTCTTCATACGCATCGAGCATTCCGGCTAATTCTTCGCCGGTGGGCCGTTTGATGCGGTGGGAAATCATGAAAGCTCCGATTTGAGCTGGTGTGGCTTCTCCCAGTAGCATCATCCGCGTGGCTGCTGCTGCTTCCGATCGAGTTAGGTTTTCTCCTGTGTGTACTCCGCTGCCAATTTTTCGCAGCAATTCTCTAAATGCGTCACTCATAATTCTTGAAGTTGGTAATTGGGCATTGGGCATTGGGCATTAGTCATTAGTCATTAGTCATTGGTCATTAGTCATTGGTAACGCCCTAAAATCTCAAATCTCAAATCTCAAATCTCAAATCTAAAATGGTATTAACTTCCTGATTTTTCTACCTTGATGACATCAACTGGTGGCACAAATTCGCGTACCAGATTCCAGAAATGGGCGATCGGCGGAATTTGCATTCGATCGTGTGTTGTCACTAACACGACTTCGCGAGTCCAAGTCGGATAGATCGCCGATTTTCCGTTAGCGAAGCCCTCGAAGAGGATCGCCGAAACCTTTAAATTTGCGCTTTCTTGGGCGATCGGCCGAATTGCTAAAGTGCGATCGTCCCTAGCGTCTAGCAAAGCTGAATGTGGCAGCAAAGCAATCAATTCTCCCTGGCGCACCACACCTCGAAAAGCATCGAGAGTGTTGAGTTCCAAAACAGCATGAAGTTTAGCACCGATGCGTCCGAATTGTTCTTGCACCATGCGCTGCATTCCGTACCCGTCCTTAAATACCACTTGCGGGTAACAAATCAATTCCGGCCAAGGTACTCGATCGTACTGGGCGAGGGGATGAGCCGCTGCCATCAATACCTCGATCGGCTCATTGTAGAGCACCTCAACCAACATTTCCGGGGCTTGAGTAAAATAGCGGTTGTTCATCACCACCGCGATGTCCACCAAACCGTCTTTGAGAACTTTCAAAGCTCGATCGCTCCCCAGCGATGTCACCCGCAACTGCACGTTAGGATAATCGTGGCAAAACCTTTGCAGCACAGGCGGCAAATAAGCAGCGCAAACCGAGTGAATCGCAGCCACGCAAAGTTCCGGCTGTTTTCCCGCCAACAAGTCTCCCAATTCGACCGCAGCATTTCGCCAAGTCTGACAGATTTTGCGAGCGTGAGGTAACAGGAGTTCCCCTCCCACAGTCAGCTTGGCGTAGGCGGTGCGGTGAAACAGAGATAAACCCACTTCTGCTTCTAGTCCTTGCACTTGACGGCTAATAGTCGATTGGGTAACGCCGCATTTCCGGGCTGCTTGCTGAAAGCTACCGGTTTCAGCAACTGAAAGAAATGCTTGAAGCTGCTCTAAGCGCATGGATGTTTAATTGGAGATGGTTTCAGAAATTTGACTCGGAGATCATCAGAGAGATTAACCGATTTAGTAGAAGAATTTAGTACACCTTGATACAGGTACAGATTAGTAGACAGGATTGCATAAATCTTTGATTAATACAGGAACCGCAGATGGACACAGATGCAACCCAGATAATTTCAAGATAATTTGTAAATGAGTGCAAGAGGTCGAGTTTTGATTGTGGTGCCAGAGGCGCGGATGCTTGGCTCTACGAATTAACTTGATCGGGCAGAATTTATTCAGCCCAATTAGATTTCGATCCTCTAATTATCCAATTTTTAATCCATTTATGAGTTGGTAAATTTATCAAAAAAGCGATTTTATTAAGCTTGCTCGAAATTTTTAAATTTGTAGCTAAACAGCTTTAATGAACTGCACAGTCAAATTCGCTTCATTAATTGTGCTAACTAACTTATTTGTTGGGAAGGTTAAAACTCAAGAAATAGCATTTCTTATGGGACATCTTTGACTCTTATAGTACCTCGCTATTCCTATTGTTGTCAATAAGTGTCCGAATATTGCCGCCTGAATGAAACCTCCGATGAACTTTCATGCTCTACCTAAAATCACTGTTATTTTCTGTTGGTTTTTGTATAAACTAGGAATTGGCGGGTCAGCAAGACAAGTGCAAGTAGGATCGATCGCACAGGAAAGGCGAAATGCTGCAATTATCTCTAAAGATTATGTCATTTAACTACAAATTTATTCCCCAAGATGGATTGGAAGAGTGGCAACCTCAGCTAATGGGACTGCACGCGGTCAGCGATTTGTTAATTGCCTTGTCCTATTATTCAATTCCAGCGATGCTGATATACTACTTTGCCCGGAAGCAGCATGATGTGCTTTTGAGCAAAGGGTTTATCCTATTGGGAGCGTGGTTTTTCTGCGGCGGGACAACTCACCTGATGCAAGTTTGGATGCTGGTGCATCCCAGCTACTTGCTCTCAAGTTCGATCGCCGCCATTACCGCTATCATCTCTTTGTGGGCTGTCGCGGAACTGATGCCATCGCTTTCTCAAGTGTTGGCTGCGGCTGGGGCGACACAATTAGCAGCAAATACAGCGCTGGGAAGTGCAAAGGTCGATCGACCGCAAGCCAACTCTACCATTAAAAATCCCGCCGCCTCCCCCACCACCGAACTCCAGCAAATTAACCAGCAATTGCTCGCAGAAATAGCGCAGCGCCAGCGAGTCGAGGAATTATCACTTGAAACTGCCCGAAAGCTGCAATCAAGCGAAGAACGCTTTCGGGCTTTTCAGGAATTATCTCTAGACGGATTTAACGTGTTCCGCAGCATTCGCGACGGCTCCACAATTGTGGATTTTGAATGGGAATACGTCAATCCCGCAGCGGCAAAAATTCAGCAGAGCACTCCTGAAGAATTAACCGGCAACCGATTGCTGCAAGTGCTGCCTGGTCATCAAGAGAGCGGTTTGTTCGATCGTTACGTGCAAGTTGTAGAAACAGGAATTCCCCTCGATACCGAGATTTCTTACAACAGCGAAGGCATTGTCGGCTGGTTTCGGATTATGACTGTTAAATTGGGCGACGGTATTGCTATTTCTTTTAGCGATATTACTAGGCGCAAGCAAGTAGAAGCATCCCTGCGCGACGCGCTGCAAAAACTGACTTCTCATTTTGAAAATACGCCTTTAGCAGTGATAGAGTGGGATGAAAATTTTCGACTCAGCGGGTGGTCTCCGGCTGCCGAGAAGATTTTTGGCTGGAAGGCGACAGAAGTTTTAGGCAAGCATTTTAGCGAATGGAACTTTATTTCAAACGGCGATGTTGAAGATGTACAATTGGCAATTGATAGTTTAAAGAACCAACAGGCTCCGTGCAATGTTGTTCACAATAGCAATTATGATAAGTCGGGTGCGCTGGTGCATTGCGAGTGGTACAATTCGGCTTTTTACAGCGATTCTGGACAGTTAATATCGATGCTGTGTCTGGTTTTGGACGTGACGGAACACTTTAAGTTTATGGAAGTGCTGCGACAGTCTGAAGAGCGGTTTAGGATTGCTGCTGAAAGTGCCAGCGATTTGATTTACGAATGGGATATCGAGACTGGTATTGTGCTGTGGTTCGGTCACGTAGATGAACATTTGGAGTACGAAAAAGGTGGATTTCCCAGGACGAGAGCAGCTTGGAACAGTATCTTGCATTCGGAAGATAGCGATCGAGTCGAGGCTGCGGTCGATCGCTATTTAAGCGCGTCAAACCGTTCTGCTACCCCATTTTTTCAGGAATACCGCGTGCAGTGCCAGGGCGGCGGCTTGCTCCACTGGATTGATCGGGGAAAAGCAGTGCTTGACAAACAAGGCCATCCCTGGAAATGGATCGGTGTGATTAGCGACATCAGCGATCGCAAACTAGCCGAAGAACAGCGGAATCTAGCCTTAGCGCGGGAACAAACCGCCCGCCGCGAAGCCGAAGCCAGCGAACATCTTTACCGCGTCCTCGCTGAAGCCATCCCGCAAATAGTTTGGACTGCTTTGCCCGACGGCTGGGTTGACTACTATAACCAACGCTGGTTTGAATACACGGCCTTGACACTAGAGGAAACTCAAGGCTGGGGGTGGCAGCCAGTTTTGCATCCAGATGACCTGGAAAATTGCCTAGAACGCTGGAATTACTCGGTGCAGACCGGGGGGACTTATGAGGTGGAATACCGCTTTAAACGGTCATCTGACGGGGCTTACCGCTGGCATCTGGGTCGGGCAGTGCCGGTGCGGGACGCTCTTGGGAACATCGTCAAGTGGTTCGGGACTTGTACAGATATTGACGATCGCCAGCGATCGGCCCAAACAGCCGATTTCCGCGCCCGATCCTTAGCTTTACTGTCCTCGGCTTCCCTCGATTACCAGGAAGCGCTGCAAGGTTTGGCAGATTTAGCAGTGCCAGGGCTGGGAGATTGGTGCTGCGTGCACTTAATCGAAGCTGACGGCTCGATCCGCTTGCAAGCAGTTGCTCACAGTGATCCGAGCAAAGTGGCTCTATTGTGGCAAATCGACCGCCGAATGCCCGTAGACCCCGATGGACGACACGGAGTAGCCAAGGTGCTGCGGACTGGGGAGTCGAAGCTTTACTCAGAAATACCGGATTGGGCGATCGAGGCCATTGTACCAGACAGGGATCTGCTGTTCGTGCTGCGATCGCAAGCCCCGCTATCAGCAATCTGCGTGCCACTGATCGCTCGCGGGCGGACTCTGGGAGCGATTTCGCTGCTGTGCGGAGAGTCCGGCCGCCGCTGCGAGCACGGCGATTTGGTTTTGCTCTCGGATTTGGCGCGGGATGTGGCGGTGGCGATCGATAATGCGCTGCTTTACCGGGAAGTTGCGGAAGCCAATCGGATTAAAGACGAGTTTTTGGCAACGCTTTCTCACGAGTTGCGGACACCTTTGAACGCGATTTTGGGCTGGGCCCAAATACTGCGGCAGCGCCAGTTGAGTGCCGAAAAAATGGCTGTGGGTTTGGAGACTATTGAGCGAAACGCGCGGTTGCAGACTCAGATGATTGAGGATTTGCTGGACGTTTCCCGGATTGTGAGCGGTAAAGTGTGTTTGAAGCTGCGCCCGGTGGATTTGGTGCCGATTCTAGAAACGGCAGTGAAGACGCTGAGTCCTGATGCTGAAGCTGGTGGAGTTGAATTGGTGAGTTTTTACGGCGAAGGGGTGAGAATTTTGAGGGGCGATGCTATTCGTTTGCAGCAGGTGGTGTGGAATTTGCTCTCGAATGCGATTAAGTTTACGCCGCCGGGGGGGCGCGTGGAAATCAGGCTCTCGGAAGAGGGGGAACCGCGATCGCCCGATAGCGCTATGTTGTCTCTGTCTCCGGTTCACTCTCTGGCGATCGCCTTTAGCGATACGGGAATTGGCATCAGCAAGGAGTTTTTGCCGTTTGTGTTCGATCGCTTCCGCCAAGCTGACAGCAGTTCTACGCGCCATTACGGCGGGCTGGGACTGGGATTGGCGATCGTCCGCCATCTCGTGGAACTCCACGGTGGCAATGTCTGGGCAGAAAGTCCTGGGGAAGGACTCGGCTCGACTTTCGGGGTGCGATTGCCGATCGATCGTAGGTAAATTTGACTGTTGACTGTTGACTGTTGACTGTTGACTGTTGACTGTTGGCTGGTAAAGAAGACGGCGGTTGAAACCGCGCCTACACAGACAAAACCCGCCTCCGCGGGTTGAAGAATATCCGGTTGAAATTATCTTATCCTCTTAAGTCCGCGGAGGCGGACATCGTTTGTGTAGGCGCGGTTTCAACCGCCGTCTTTTCCTAATTCTCCGTCTTTTCCTAATTCGCCGTCTTTCCTAATTCTCCGTCTTTTCCTAATTCGCCGTCTTTCCTAATTCGCCGTCTTTCCTAATTCGCCGTCTTTCCTAATTCGCCGTCTTTCCTAATTCGCCGTCTTTGCTAATTCTCCTACCATTCTTGCAGGGCGATCGCCATTCCTTGTTTTAATCTTGGTTCGAGACTTTCTTGTTTAACTAAACTTTCTAATTGCTGCCGCACCTCCGCCGCACCAAGCCGTTTGAGCGCTGCCGCGCCGTGCAGCCTGACACTATTATCGCCGTCAGCTAACAATTGAATCAACACGTCTAGCGCTCTGATATCTCCTAATTGTCCTAACGCTAAAGCTAAAGATTGTTTGATTTTGGCAGGCTGCACCGCCGGATGATTCCCCTCCAGCAAACCGATCGCAATTTCAGCAGCTTTTACTTTTAACTCCGGCTTTTCCACTCGCCCTAAAACAGCGGCAATTTCTTGACAAACAGCAGGATTAATGTTATGAATTTGCAAAGATTCGCTGGTAGTTAGCACTCGATCGCTATTTGTGAATTCGCCCGGTTGTACGTTAAAAGGCGATCGCCCAATCAGCGCAGTTTGCAAATATTCTAAAGCAACTGCGGTTTCGCTCCAGCCTAGGGCGCGCACAGTTTCGATTTGCAATTCAAGGGGAGTTGCGGGGTTTCGCAGCAATTCAAATAAAGCAGCCGCTGCTGCATCGGTTTTCAGTCGCCCGATCGCGATCGCCGCTTCCTGACAAACTTCTAATCGAATATCCCAAAGCAAAGGTTTAAGCAACTTAACTAAATCCAATTCTGCATCTAAATAAGCACGAACTCCCAGAGCTCGCACCGCTTCTTTTCGGACTGATGTCGCCACATCTGTGAGCGCACCTACCAGTATCGGCGGAATGCGGGAGTCGTGAAAACTACTCAGCGCCTCGATTGCAGCCACCCGCACCGCAACTTGAGAATCTTTGACGACACTCAACAACGGTGCGATAATTTCGGGGCGGCGAATTTGGGCGAGGGCTGCTGTGGCAAACTGTCGCGAGTCTTCCTGCTGTAAGAGAGTTGCTAGGGATTCTATGGCTGTCGTGCCGAAATTCGCGAGGGTTTCCGCCGCAATTTGGCTCAATTCTTCCTCGGAATTTTCGATTAATTTTACTAAAGCTGGTATCACTTCCGGGCGATCGAACTTTCCGAGGATGCGGGCGGCAAACCACCGGGGCTCGGTGTCTGCGTCTTCGTCTTCGAGCAGGGCGATTAAAGGTGCGATCGCGCCATTTCCCAGATTAGGCAATACTTTAGCAATTTCCCAGCGGTCTTGAAAATCCCCCAATTCTAAGGCTGCGATTGCTAAACTGACAGCTTGCTCTAAAATATGTTGTTCCGGCTGTTGGCTGCCCTTGGCTGTCACTTGCTGCAAGCATTCGACTAAAAGAGGCCAGTTTTGGCGATCGGCAGCAGCTTGCGCTTGTTCTACAATATTAGACATAATTTTAATTTAGCTTCAAGAAGGTAGATGACAGCTAGCTGAGAATGAAAAATACTTTTCAGCTATATTCTGCTAAAATTATCCATTTTTTGACATTTTTGTCAATCCATCATAACTGGCAAAATGGAAATCAAGCATTAATTTCATACAGTTAAGCAATCAAGCTATACTTTTCGTAATTTAAAACGCTCAATATCCCCAATTTGAAATTACCAGATGAAAAAAGCTCTACTTTTAGTAAACCAGCACTCCCGAAAAGGGCAAAAATCATTATCTCAAGCCACTATAAAATTACAATCACTAGGCTTTGAGTTAATTGTAGAATCTACCAACCACCCCGACGAACTTTCCGACACAATTCGGCGCTACAAAAATCAAGTCGAATTAGTCATCATCGGCGGTGGCGACGGCACACTAAACTGCGCCATCGAAGGTTTAATCGACACTAAATTGCCCCTCGGTATTTTGCCAATGGGAACTGCTAACGATTTAGCCCGCACTCTCGAAATCCCTACAGATTTATCCGCAGCTTGCCAAGTAATTGCCAGAGGTAAAGTTCGCCTCATAGACTTAGGTTGGGTAAACGGACAGCATTTTTTTAATGTGGCAAGTTTGGGATTGAGCGTGCAAATTACCCAGCGGTTGACTAAAGATGTGAAGCAGCGCTGGGGAATTTTAGCTTATGCGATTACTGCTTTACAAACAATTTTGAAATCGCGACCATTCAGAGCAGAAATTAAGGTAAATAACCAATGTTTTTATGTTAAAACAATTCAGATTGCCATTGGCAACGGTCGCTATTACGGCGGTGGCATGACAGTTGCCGAAGATGCCACAATCGACGACAGACGACTAGATTTGTACAGTTTAGAAACACAACATTGGTGGGAAATCATTGCTTTGCTGCCAGCGATGAGACAAGGAAATCATAGCAGTTGGCCAAACGTTCGCGCCTTGCACGCTCAAGAAATCGAGATTAATACTAGCAAGCGCCGTCGGATTAATACCGACGGTGAAATCACAACTCACACACCTGCAAAATTCCGAGTAATTCCCCAAGCTTTAGCAGTTATCGCTCCTGCATAACTCACAACAGCTTATTAGGGACGGGCAAGATGCCCGTTCCACAAAAAATTAATTTTCTTGTGGAATAAGCCGTTCACTTAACGCTTTTTTGTCCGAAGAGAACGTCCGCGTGTTAGCAATCGCAGTATATATTTTTCACATGGTTTGATAGACCCAACAGTCTTAAGTGAACCGTATTGAATTTTAACCGCCGCTTCTTCAACCCGCGCACCATCCGGGTTTTGTCTGTATAGACGCGGTTTCAACCGCCCAGTCTTCTAAAAATCAAATTACTGAGAATTAATAATCCCCTCCAGCGCCGTATTCCCACGCTTCAACTAATCGGTGAAAATAATATTGCTGTTCCACACCTAAATTTTTCACCTGCGGTTCTACCGCTTTCCCCAAAGGCTGCAATCCCGTATAAATCCCTAGATTAACATAATGAATCATCCAATCAAGTAAATTAGCTATTCCCACCTGCGGGATAATTTTCAAAACTAATCCAGGATGGCTAATTGCTGTTTTAAACAAAGTTTTTGACAAAGCCGGGAACAGCACGATATCCTGAAGAAACGGTTTGAGCACTGGTTCTCCCAACTCTTCCATTACCTGAAATACAGTAGCCAAAAGTTGATTGATTTGATTGGGATCTATTTTTTGATTCATCGCAGCACTCATCGAACGCTGAAACAACCAGGTGACTGATAAATTGGGTTGATAAGGTTGCAAAAGTGCCAGGGAATTTTTGTCGAGACTTTCGCTTGTCAAAGCTTCGTCAATTCCGAAAGTTAATCGTTTGAGGTGGCGCACCATTGCCCCGAAACCACCGAAGCTGAGGGGCGATTGGCTACCACTGCTATCTCCAACTGGAAGTATCCGATTCCAAGGCATTTTTAGAGGGCTTTGGCGGTAGCAGGGAAAGAATCCGTAGAGTGCTCTTTGGAATTTTAACTGTTCGAGTTCGACGTTTTGATATTCGGGCAGCAAGCGCAAATATTCTTCAAATAATGTTTCTAAACTGAATCTTTCTGTGTCAGCGTCTATGTAGGTAAATAAGTAAGTGGTGCGCCCGTCTCTAGCGGGAAATGCTTCCCAAAAGTATTGGCATTGATTTTGCATTGGGGTGAAGGATGCAAATATGTCGCCAGTCTCATTGTTGGGGTATCCTTGGGCGCAACTGCCGACTACTAAACATACTGCGTCGGGTTTTTTGCCTTGTCTGGCTTGGCGGACAATGGGCGAAAAATGTCCCATTGCATCTAATAATAATCGAGTTGCAAATAAATTGTTTTCGGTATTTTCGGATTCTACGAGAACTCCGTTGGGATGAATTGTTGCTGTTTTAAATGGTGTATTTTCAAATAGTTTGCCTCCGGCTTGGATAAATTTTTGTTTGAGGGTTTCGAGGAGGTAAACTGGATAGATTCCGATGTTGAGTACGTCGCGCACCCAGATGTCGGGGGTGTTGGTAAAGCTGATGCGGGCTGGGTTGTATTCGGTGGCTATTGCTTTGTCTATCTCAGCAGCCGTCAGCAAATTTAGTTCGAGGAATGCGTCTAATTCTTTGCGAGAAATGTTCCATTCTTGTTCGCGCCCTCGCAGGATGCCGCGTTCGAGTAAGGCGACTCGCCAACCCCGCACGGCTAAGGCTGTACCGATTAATATTCCTAGGGTTCCGCCGCTGATAACTATGTCGAAATCGAGGGTTTCTAGGGGTTGTTGGCTGTGTTTGACGGCTTGGGGTGCTGGTGCGGTGTTTTGTTTGAGGTTTTCCCAGAGTCGATCGACCTTTCGCAGGCCTCCAAGGGCATCTCCCGGCACTTGGGAGAGGATTTTTTCGGTGAGGGACATCAGGTTTTAGTATTAAACAGTGGTGGATTTTATATAATTTAACTTAGATCAACATTTCGGACAGTCTCAGGGCTGATGCGCATGGGGCAAGAAACCCGGTTTCTACGAGTTTTGGGCTTCGTAACGAGAAATAGACGAAGAAACCGGGTTTCTGAGGTGTGCGTGCAAGATTAAGTTTTTATCATCACACCCAAAAACCCGGTTTCTGAAAAAAACCGGGTTTCTACCCCTCGCTACTAAGTCTGGGGAATCATTTTCAATCAGCCGCGCTTAATTCTTCAACTCGCAGCCGATCGCACAAAATTCCATCGCACACAATAGCACCCGTCTCCGCACACCTGCAAACTTCTAACTGAGCTTCTGGTAATGCTTCAAACAAAAAACGTTCCCCCGGAAATACCGTCCGCTCAAAATACCAATTAGGTATATTTGTGATCCGAGCAATTTGTACTTTGCTGGTATTATTCAGATACCAACACAAAATGCGCGTATCACCTTCGCAAATTACCTCATTTAGTGTCAAATTCATATTTTTAAGTTGTTTGTGAAATTGTGCGAGCGATCGGCGACGAACCTAGAATAAATATAGCATATTCCCAGTTAAAACACAATTTTTTATACATTTTTTTTTTACATTGTTTGGGTTAATTAATCAATTTCGCCGTGGAAATATCAGCGCCTTCCACGTATTCCCAAGAAGGTGCAAAAGCAGGCATTGCTAAAGTGCAAGATTTCCATCCTCCCCTCACAGGTGCGTTCAACAATTGACAGTGACCGACTGAACCTCTTGCCTGTTGGTAGTGACCGCAAAAATTACACTTGGAAGCCAGATTGCCAACGCGATCGCTAATTACAAGGCAGGGCTGGTTTTGGGTTTGGTTGCGCTCGATAGTTAAAGTGTTCATTAAATTACTTTTTAAATGTTCAGTCTTAAGTATGACGGCTGGAGTGCAGTCGTGGCCTCTATCTCAAGGCTTAGTTCGCCTTTAAGTTTTGTGTAGGGATCGATAGAAAATATATTATTTTTGACAGGATCAAGCTAGGGAGCAATTGAATTTCCTTTCGGTGGTATTGGCGGCCCCGGCTTTAGGGCCGATCGCGCTTGCTGGGGATATACTTCCTCAGACAGAGCTAATTATCCTCACCTAACTTGCTGAACAAATCGGCTAAAATTGTATTAGAAAATAAAAAACCTTCGGGATCGCTCAACCTCAAATTGCCCGAAAGTGGCAGTTTCCCGGCCTCGCCTAAAATTGCGTGAAGCGGATCTATCCCGTAGGGAATCGCCCCATCCACCGTCACAATTTCCACCCATCCTTGTCGCCAATAGGGCTGCAAACAACGCCAAATTTTATCAACCGTTTGCTGAGTAAACTTTTCAGTCAGCGCCGACAGGCTAACTCCTGCTGCTAAACGCAAACCTAGCATCAGCGTTTCCAACAAAATGTCATTTTCTGAGACTTGAAAATTTTGCTCAATTTCTCGCTTAATATCTGGCTGGGTTTCCCCACTAAGTTTTGGGGTAGCTGGAGAATTGACGGCAGAGATCGATCGCACCCACTGATAATATTCTTGAGTTTTGCGAGGCCTTGTCACCCTGCGGCCTTGTACGTAACTAGCCGCCCCCATTCCCAAACCGTAATAAGGGCGATTTTCCCAATAAACGCGGTTGTGGCGACACTGATAACCGGGCTTAGCGTAATTAGAAATTTCGTAATGTTCGTAGCCAGCCCCAGTCAAAATTGAGCGCGCCAAACGGTACATTTCAGCAGCGGTTTCATCTGCTGGTAACGGCTGCGCGCCTGCTTCAAAGTACCGCCCGAAAGCTGTTCCCTGTTCCACAATTAAGTCGTAACTCGACAGATGAGTCGGGCAAATTTCTACTGCCGATTTTAGGGAAGTTTCCCACTGTTCTAAAGTTTGGTGCGGCAATCCCGAAATTAGGTCTAAACTGAAATTAACAATCCCAGCCGATCGCACTATTTCTACTGCTTCAAAAATTTCGGCCACCGAGTGCGATCGCCCGCAAGCTTGCAGCAATTCATCCTGAAAAGCTTGCACTCCCAAACTAATTCGATTTACTCCCGCCGCTGCATATCCCCGCAACTGTTCTAAAGTAAAAGTACCAGGGTCTATTTCTATAGAAATTTCCGCCCCAGCATCAATCCCAAATTTTTCGTCGAGAGTCTCTAAAATCTGGCTCAATTGACCAACAGAAAGCAGTGAAGGCGTGCCGCCACCAAAAAAAACTGTCTTCAGAGACGCGCCGAAATTTTCAGTTTCTTGAATTTCTTGACACAGTGCGGCAACGTATTGCACGATTGTGCCGGAATTTTCGCCATTTTTGCGATCGCCCACCACAAAAACCGGAAAATCGCAGTAGTAACAGCGACGGCGACAAAAAGGTATGTGCAGGTAAGCCGAACTGGGAGTCCCCCAATTTACTGCTTGCACACTTTTTTTAAATTCAAATGTTAAATAATCTGTGGTATTGTCCATTACTTTTTAGCCCAACTTGCCAGTTCAAATCTAAAATTTTAATTAAACTGTCATAAATAATTATGTATATTATGACGAATTTTTAATAAAAGCACAATGTCACGGATGAGCTTTTCCAGTTTAACCGCAATCGGTTTTGAGTAGCAGTAATTCCCGAATTGACCGCTCTCTGGGCCGTTGGTACCAATTTATCAGAGCTAATCGGGCGCGCTGAATGCCCGAAGGCTCTATCGCAGATCCCTCAAATGGTACAAGCGCGAAATATAAATTAATGAAAATCTCTAAGTAAATATAGCGATATCCGATCGCAACTAGGAAAAAACTATCAGCACTGTAAAGATATAATGTAAACAAATTCATTAACCTAGAACTAATGCTAGACGCAATCATAATTATCTCATTCATAATCGCAGGCGGAGGCATCGGCTATTACGGAGTCGAACTCCTGCCGAGCAATCTGCTGGAGCAAGTTACAAATATACAAGGTTTAAGTTCTGTACTAGGTTCGTTTGGAGCATTAATCGGCTTCGTGATGGGATTAGTGGCTCAAACAACCTATCGACGCTTGGAAAAACAAGTCCGCGATATGCCGGTGGAGATGCTGCTGACGCGGGCGATCGGCTTAATCATCGGACTGCTAGTCGCGAACTTAATGCTGGCTCCGCTGTTCCTGCTGCCAATCCCCCGCGAATTCGGCTTCATCAAACCTCTAGTCGCAGTCTTGGGAAGCGTCATGTTCGGCTTCACAGGTGTTAGCTTAACCGACACTCACGGCCGCGCTTTCTTGCGACTGATCAACCCCAAAAGCTTAGACACGGTGTTGGTAGCCGAAGGCACTTTCAAACCAGCCGCTGCCAAAGTTGTCGATACAAGCTGCATTATTGATGGTCGGATTGAAAACCTACTAGAAACAGGTTTCCTTGAAGGTCAAATTATTATCCCACAGTTCGTCCTGCAAGAATTGCAACTGGTAGCTGATTCCGCCAACGATCAAAAGCGAGTGCGCGGGCGACGCGGGTTAGATATTCTCAACCGCATCAAAGAAACATATCCAGAACGGATTCAAATTCACTCTGCTGACTACGAAGATATAGCTACAGTCGATGCTAAATTAGTCCGCTTCGCTTTGGAGATAGACGGCGTTTTGCTCACCAACGATTACAACTTATCGAAAGTAGCTACCGTCCAAAAACTACCGGTTTTGAATATCAACGATTTGACTCATGCGGTTCGCCCGACTTATTTGCCCGGAGATACGATCGAACTAAAAATCCGCAAAGAAGGCAAAGAACCCTCTCAGGGCATCGGTTACTTGGATGATGGCACAATGGTTGTCGTAGAAGCAGGTAGCAGTTACGTCGGTGCCGAAGCACGAGTGGTAGTCACCAGCGCCCTGCAAACCAGCGCAGGCCGCATGATTTTCGCCCGCCCTCAAGAGTCCGCTATTGCTTGAAACTCGCAAACAATGGCTAGGGCAATTAGGATTAAATTTTGCGATCGTTCCAATCTGCCTCGACTCTCTACCGCGCCCGGTATGACGAGTCGGGGCAGTGGTTTTTTTTGTGTCTTAAATGTTGGGAATCAGTAAGTAAAAATAATCCTTTTTACTTCTACGGCGGCACTTGGAAAGCCAGCAAGGAAAAATAATCAGCTTCTTCTTTTTCTTCTTTTCTCTTGCTTCGCGTGCTTCGCGTCTTCGCGGTTCAATAATATCAATATTTAGAAACGAGGAAGCACCCATAGCCTATCTGTATTTCGGCAAAAACACTATTAACTCTTTCTTGATTAACACATAAATTACGTTCTCTTCCTGAGTCCCTCCCTCGGACATCATTTCACCCTTGGGCGGTTTCCACCGCAGTCCGCTCTTTTAAAAATGTTACCGAACATTCTGATCACGATCGATAGCAATTCTCAATCAATCGTAAGGTTTTATACTTTTCGATCTGACCCTGCACGTTCGCGTCTTTGCGGTTTGTTACGAAAAAAAATGTTCCGATCATTGACAACTGGTATCTCTCTAGATACGATTCATTTAGCGATCGCTAAAATTTCAAATTTCAAAAAATGTTGTTTAACTCCACATTATTTTTGGTCTTTTTGGTCGTGGTGGTGTATGTCTATTACTTGCTGACACCGCAATACCGACGTTGGTTTTTGTTATTGGCTAGCTACTGCTTTTATTGGGTGTGGAGCGTACCGTACTCACTGCTAATGGTTGGCTATACCCTGCTAGCCTATATAACAGCTCGCATTATCGACTCATCAACTAAAAATAGAGACAGAACTACTGCGTTAATTAGTTTTCTAGTTGTAGTTTTAAGCACTCTGTGTTTGTTCAAGTACGCAAACTTCTTTTCGGATTCGGCTTACTCCCTGTTAGGATTTCATCCTTGGCCTCAACTGAATCTGCTATTGCCTCTGGGCATTTCTTTTTACACCTTCGAGACGATCAGCTACGTAGTCGATGTTTACAAGCGCATTACACCGGCTGACAAGTCACTTCTGGACATAGCACTGTACGTTATTTTTTTCCCTCATCTTGTGGCTGGGCCGATCATTCGTGCAGACGATCTCGTTCCGCAGTTGGCGTGTCGGGCATCGGTAGATTGGGTTCGGATTCGCAGCGGCATTGCCCAAATCATCTGGGGGATGCTGAAAAAAGTTTTTATAGCTGACCCGATGGCACCCATTGCCAGCGAGGCTTTTAGCGCGCCTGAAAGTGTTTCCGGGCTGGGGCTGTTATTGGGTACCTTCGCCTTTGCAGTTCAAGTCTACTGCGACTTTTCTGGTTATTCAGATATTGCGATCGGGTCTTCTCGCCTATTGGGAATTGAACTGCCACCAAATTTTGACAGACCTTATTTGGCCTACAGCATTACTGATTTCTGGCGCCGCTGGCACATTTCACTGTCAACTTGGCTGCGCGATTACCTTTACATTCCCCTCGGTGGCAACCGGCAGGGCAAACTCCGTACTTATGTCAACCTGACGATCACAATGCTGCTGGGAGGTCTCTGGCACGGTGCTGGATGGAACTGGGTTGTTTGGGGGGGTTTGCAAGGGGCAATGCTCTCAATGGAACGAGTGTTTGGACTCGCGTCGGCGCCCAAGTCGAAAGCGAGTTATTTAATTCGCTGGCTGTTTACCTTTTGTCTAATTTCTATTTCTTGGGTACTCTTCCGATCGCCTGATTTGAACAGTGCTGGTGCGGTATTGGGGCGGATATTTACCTTTGCTGACGGCCGGATACCTATTGACTATCGCCCGCTGTTATACCTGGGCTTAGTTTTGCTAGTTGAATGGGCGGATGTGAAGCAACGGTGGATGAGCTGGGCTCAGATGCACCCAAATTTGCTCAAGTGGATTGCTTGGGCGATCGCAATTGCGCTGATGTTTACCTTCGCCGGTGCCTCAAGTTCAAATTTCATTTACTTCCAGTTCTAATTCGGATTGATAAGTTATGCTCCAGATATTTAATGACCAGGCACTTTCTCATGTAAAAACCGCATTTCGCCGCACTTCAATAGACTTGTCAAAACTATTGTTAGCAGCTTTATTATTGGAAGGAGTTCTGCAAGTTATTGCTCCTGAGTACGCGAATAACGTGTTCGATCGCGAATTTACAGGCGGCCATCCCATCGCCATGAGCAGTGCGGGAAATCGCGGCCCGCTGCTGCCCATCCAGAAAGCTCCCGGCGAAGTGCGAATTCTCGGCATGGGGGATTCCACAACATTTGGGACTGGGATTGCAGCAGAAGATACTTGGCCAGCTCAACTAGCAACTGTTTTCCAGAAAAATGGTGCCAAGGCAACCTATCTCAACAGCGCGATAGAAGGTGTTACCCTCAAAGAAATTAACTATGTTTATCGCAACCAGTGGTCTGCCTACAAACCAGATGTAGTAGTGCTAGCAGTAGACAACAACATGGTATCGATGACGTGGTTTCGCCGGGAGGACAAAGCTGTACCGAAAAACCCCTATCTAGAGCCTGCCCCTGAATCCAAACTGGAAAATTTGAAAAACGGATTAAAACAAGTTACTCGCGTCTTAGCTTCTCCTTCCTGGCTCAGAATCAACTCCCAAAAAGGCTTGTATTTGTTGGGTTTATCCAATAACAACATCAAGCCGGAAGTTCCTTTGGGCGCAACGCTAGCCTCTGGCTGGAAGCAGGCTAATCTGCCTCCAGATCTCCCTGAACGCGCTTGGAAGCAGTTTGAAACAGATTTGAGTGTACTCCGGGACTCGATTGCTGCTGACGGTCGATCGTTGGTTGTACTTTATTTGCCGGCTCGTTTTATGGCTTTTGACGGGTTTTCTGACAATGAGCAGCAAGTGCCCAAAAATCGGTTGACTATTGACGCGGGGAAGCGACTGGGGGAAATTAGTCAGTCACTGGGTGTGCGCTATCTCGATGCTACTGAACCAGTCCGCCGCGGTAGGGCGGAAATTGCCCAAAAAGAAGGTCGTTCTGCTCCGATGTACATTAAGTTTGATAGTGTCCACCTTGACAAAGACGGCAATCAAGCTGTTGCAGAAGACTTGTTCGGGCTCCTTAGCAAATCTGAAAAAGCTCGATAAAATCTGTCTTTAGTGTTGATATCATGTCCGGTCGATCGCTATAACAAAAATGATTTGTAGTGCGGACTTTAGTCCGCTTTCATGTTGCGGACTGAAGTCCGCACTACGAACCCTAGTTTTAGCGTCGGCGCGGGGTCGGAAGCCGAATATCGCTCTTTTGCGGTTGCGGTTTTTCTTGCAGCTTCATCGTCAAACTAACCCGTTTTAATTTCTCATTCACCTCCAAAACCCGCACTTTCACAACTTGTCCGACTTTGACAATTTGTGTAGGATCGTCCACAAAGCGATCGGCTAATTGAGAAACATGAACCAAACCATCTTGGTGGACTCCCACATCAACAAACGCTCCAAAGTTAGCTACATTAGTGATGATGCCTTCCAATTCCATCCCAACTAGCAAGTCAGAGATTTCGTTAATTCCGGCTTGGAAAGTGGCATATTTAAACTCAGCCCGCGGGTCTCTTCCCGGCTTTTCTAGTTCCGAAATAATGTCTCGGAGTGTCGGTTCTCCGACTTTTTCTGTCACATATTTCTTAATATTTACAGTCTTAATTTTTTCCGATATTTGTGTTATTCCGGTCAGCGGCAAACTTAAATCTTTGGCGATCGCCTGCACAACCGGATAACTTTCGGGATGAACTGCTGTATTGTCCAGCGGGTTTTCGCCGCCACGAATGCGGAGAAATCCGGCTGCTTGTTCAAAAGCTTTCGGGCCGAGTTTTGGAACTTTTAGCAGTTGGCGACGATTTTTAAACGCGCCGTTTTCGTTGCGGTAATTAACAATATTTTTGGCAACTGTTGCTGTCATTCCCGACACAAAAGTCAGCAGTTCTTTCGAGGCTGTGTTTAAGTCAACTCCGACATAGTTAACGCAGCTTTCGACTGTTTCGTCGAGTTTCTTTTTGAGCAGCTTTTGGTCAACGTCGTGCTGGTATTGACCGACTCCGATGGATTTCGGGTCAATTTTCACAAGTTCGGCTAAAGGGTCTTGCAAGCGCCGTCCGATGCTGACTGCGCCGCGAATTGTGATGTCGAGGTCGGGAAATTCGGCGATCGCCACATCACTCGCTGAATAGATCGATGCACCGGATTCATTCACCATGACTTTAATCGGTTTTTTGTCCATATCTGCCAAAACTTCCGACACAAAGTCGTCTGTTTCGCGGGAAGCTGTACCGTTGCCGATCGCAATTAATTCAATTTTATATTTTTCAATCAAATGCTTGACAATTTTACCAGCTTGCTGTCTTTGACCTACGGCTTGGTGGGGAAAAATTGCTTGATATTCCAAAAACTGCCCAGTTTCATCGAGGGCGGAAACTTTGCAGCCCGTGCGAAATCCCGGATCGATCGCCAATGTGGGTTTCATTCCCGCCGGCGCTGACAGCAGCAACTCGCGGAGGTTGGTTTCAAAGGTGGCGATGGACTCGATGTCAGCGATGGCTTTGTTGTGCGATCGCACTTCCGTAATCAACGAAGTCTTCATCAGACGGTTGAAAGCATCCCTCAAGGTCGATCGATAAAACTCCTTAACTTCGGGTATCCTAGTTCTAATTTCGCGCTCTTCCAAATAAGCCATCACCGCCGATTCATCAAAGGCAAATTCTAAATCTAAAACCCCCTCCGTTTCCCCGCGAAACAGCGCCAACATATTATGTGACTGAACATTTCTCGCAGCAACTTGATAACTGCGGTACATTTCAAATTTCGTACTTCCTTCCGGGAAATCAGCTTTAATTTTCGAGACAAAAACCCCAGTTTTCATCAAAAAATCTCGCAAATAAGCTCGGTATTCAGCTTTTTCGGAAACTGCCTCCGCCAAAATATCCCCAGCACCTTTAAGAGCATCTTCAGCAGTTTTTACGCCCTTTTCTTCCGAAACATATTTAGCTGCTTCCGCTTCCATATCGGCAGGTTGAGCCGTCGGCAAGTTCAGACACTTAATAAAAATTGCCAGCGGTTCCAAACCTTTTTCTCTTGCAATTGTCGCCCGCGTCCGCCGCTTGGGTTTGTAAGGCAGATAAAGGTCTTCGAGTTCATTTTTTTGCAAGCACGACTCAATTTTGGCTTGCAATTCTGCCGTGAGTTTGTCCTGGGAGGCGATCGTATCTAAAATTGACTTTTTGCGGTCTTCGATTTCCGTCAAATAGGTAAAGCGATCGGAGATATCCCGCAAATGAATTTCGTTTAGTGAATCGGTACGTTCTTTGCGGTAGCGGGCAATAAACGGAATAGTTGCGCCCTCGGCGAAAAGTTCCAGAGCATTATTGACTTGGGAGAGATTGATGGAAAGTTCTTGAGCAATCAGTTGAGGAATGTTGAGCATAGTGCAAATTTTAGAGTCAATTGCTGGCGGTTACTCAATTATTTATGAGTTGCGCTAATTAAGAGGGAAATGAACCGCAGAGGCGCAGAGGACACAGAGGAGGAAATGAGATGAATAAGACTTTGAGAGAGAGTTTTATCTGTGATCATAGCACTGTTACAATGATGTTAGCATAAATGCAGTCTTTTCTCAATATTATATGTTGCCTTTTAAATATCCAGTGCCGCAAAGCGATCCGCCGCGATCGCCCAGAGAAACGCTACCGACAATGTACGATTTGCCTAGCGAAGACCCGGAGGAACCTAGTTTGCCCGACGAATTTCACGATTTGCAGCCGCAGTTATTAACCCTGGCGTTTCGCCCTCCAAATTATCAGGCTTCTGAGATATTTAGCAGCACCGACATCAACCTGTATTATGACGTGCAGCACACTCTGTGGCACAAGCGCCCGGATTGGTTTGGAGTGGTGGGAGTTCCCCGACTTTACAATCGATCAGAACTACGGATGAGTTACGTTACTTGGCAAGAAGGTGTGAATCCTTTTGTAATTGTATAACTGCTTTCGCCGGGAACAGAAAAAGAAGATTTAGGCGCAAATATCGATGATGAAAAGTTGCCCAGTCAGCCGAATGCTGTCGGTAACGGGCAAGTTTTGCGGCCGGAGACGAATGAGAAACCCCCTAGTAAATGGGAGGTTTATGAGCAGATTTTGCGGGTTCCTGTTTATGCTGTTTTCAGCCGCTATACTAACAGGTTGCGAGTGTTTGCATTGAATGCCGGACGCTATCAAGAATTAGAATTGTCTGACTCGCGAGTGTGGATTGCTGACCTAAGTTTGGGCTTGGGTTTGTGGGAAGGGGAGTTTCAGGGAATCGATCGCCTGTGGTTACGCTGGTATGATGTTGATGGCAATTGGATTCTGACTGAGGCGGAACAGCGGCTGCGGGAATCTGGCATCGATCCCGATCAATTTTTAAACCGTTAGAAAGGACGGTTGAAACCGCGTCTACACAAACGAAGAGAAGACGGCGGTTGAAACCGCGTCTACACAAACGAAGTCCACCTCCGTGGACTGAAGAAGATAACGTAATTTTAACCCGCGAAGGTGGGTTTTGTGTGTATAGCAGCGGTTTCAACCGCCCGGTTTTCTTGTTTATTACTGGCACTATTTGCGGTCAATTCGTCCGCATAAGGCGACTGATGCAAATAAGCTTTACCCGCAGAACCAAAAAGTTGTAGTTTGCCAGAAATCACCGATCGCATAGCATCGATCGCCTTTTGCATCACTTCCAACAAATCCGGGTCAGACAAAGAACTGCTAGTTTTCAAAACATCCATATAAGCATCGCGAACTTCCGTATTTACATTAAACTTAGACACACCTAATTTAATAGATTGATTAATCATTGATTCCGGCAAACCGCTAGCACCGTGCAACACTAACGGCACCGAAACTGAAGCACGAATTTTTGCCAAACGCGGAAAATCGAGTTTTGGTTCGCTGAAATATTTACCGTGAACGTTGCCAATTGTTACCGCTAAAAAATCCACCTTAGTTGCTGCAATAAACTCTACAGCTTCAACTGGATCGGTCATCTTTGCGGCTTTTTCTTCAATTGTCAAACCATCCTCCGTGCCGCTAATTCTGCCGATTTCCGCTTCAACTACCGCACCGTTAGCGTGCGATAATGTAGTCATTTCGCGCGTAAATATTAAGTTTTGTTCGTAGGACAAAGGAGAACCGTCTGCCATGATTGACTTGATGCCGGCGGCGAGGGCGAGGTGAATGTCCTTTTCTGAGGTGCTGTGATCTAAGTGTACTGCGATCGGCACTAAAGACTTCCGTGCTGCTTCCATGCAAAGCGCGACTAAAGGCGATTTTCCGTACTTAAGCGCGCTGGGGTGAAGTTGCAGCATCGCAGGACTTTGCAGCGCTTCAGCGGCATCAATCACGGCTTTTACTCCTTCGAGGTTGTACACATTAAAAGCGCCGATCGCATAAGCATTTCTCCGGGCCGTGTTCAGCAATTCGCTAGTTGAGGCGAGCATAAGTACCTGGCATAAAAAATTTTCAGAAGGAAGAAGGAAGAAGGAAGAAGGAAGAAGAAAGAAGGAAGAAGGAAGAAGGAAGAAGGAAGAAGGAAGAAGGAAGAAGGAAGAAGGAAGAAGGAAGAAGGAAGAAGGAATCCGTAGGGTGCGTCGCTATCGACAATCCCTAAACAAACATCGACAATCTCACAGCGACGCACCTTATACAATAGTTATTGTTGGGTGCGTCAGGGCTGAATAATTTGACAAAAAACCAATAATTCTCCCCCTGACGCATCCTACATTTAGCTACACTTTGTATGCGAATTCTTTGGTAATGTGCGCGCTGCACACCTACGAATTCATTTACTATTTTTGTGCATTACCAGCGTGCAAACCGCACTCTTTCATTGTCGATTCTTCCCACCACCAACGACCTTCGCGTTCGTGTTGGTTTGGCAATACTGGTTTCGTACAAGGTTCGCAACCAATGCTGACAAAACCGCGTTCATGCAGCTTGTTGTAAGGCACATCCAAAGCGCGAATGTAATCCCAAACCTCTGCCGAAGACCAGTTTGCCAAGGGGTTAAATTTAATTAACTCATGATCCGGAGTTGAGAATCCACCGTCAACTTCAATCACCGGAATACCGTTGCGGGTACTGGGACTTTGGTCTTTGCGCTGACCGGTAATCCAAGCATCGAGAGTATTCAGTTTGCGGCGAAGCGGCTTGACTTTTCGCACACCACAGCATTCTTTGTGACCGTCTTGATAAAAACTAAACAATCCCTTTTCTTCTACTAGGGCTTGTACTTCTGCTGCATCGGGAAACATTACTTCTAGTTTAATGCCGTAATGTTTTCTGACTTGATCCAAAAACTGATAGGTTTCTGAGTGCAATCGTCCGGTGTCTAGCGTAAAAACGCGGAAGTTTTTCGTAATTTTTGATGCCATATCAATCAGAACTACATCTTCGGCACCGCTGAAAGAAATTGAGATATTGTCAAAATTGTCTAGGGCAAATTTGATAATTTCTCGCGGTGTTTTTTGACTGTATTCTGCTTCTAGGGTGGCAATGTTGAGATTTCTCTGGATGGCAACCATATTTTCGCGCGATCGGTGTTCTTTTCTCTAACCCTCGATTATAGCCGATCGCAGTATCTATCTCACAGATGAATTTTACTGCATCTTGCGACAGTCTTTTCGGCTGGGCCCACGATCGAACTCAAGAATGGCGATCGCCCGTTTGTCGCAATTTGGGTCAACCCAAAACTCCTCTACCGGGGAAAATTGGACTAAGCTGTTCTACATTTAAATTGTGTGTGAAAAATCAATCAAACACTCTTGTGGTACGTTGCTCCGACGCCGTACCGAATATGTAATTTAAATGCGCGACAGCTTACCCATTTAAACCGACTGCTACATCAACATTGAATTCTGAGCCGGAGAAAAAACCTACTTGAAAATTAAATTGGCGCCTGACTTCTAATAAAATAGGTGCGATAATTAATTCGGCGCGAGCCTTTTCGGTATTAATTGCAGTGGCTAAAGACACATTTTCATTTAAGGTTGTTTGCAAATAGGAACTTGCCGGCAATTCTGGGATATCCGCAAACAAATCCAAGGGTTCCTCTACTGTTAAATTAAACGATTTTCTAACTTTGGCTATGGTTGTGAAATTACTGTATGCCATAGGTTATACCATTTGAGATTTTCGATTTGGGAATGACTAATGACATAAGGGTTAGGAGCTTTCCTGGGGTTGCATTCTTTTTTTGAAATGCTATAATTTCCTCTATTATTATTGCACGAATTAATCGGTTTTTTTTTGACAAAAATCTCTCGCGAGTGCGCGATCGCTCATAATTGAAAAACCAGGTTGATTCGATCGCCAGCGCATAGCTCCTGTGATTGTAATATTTTACACAATTTTCGATTTGAAGGGAAGGCACCACTGGGAAAACTAGCTGGCGTTGCGTGTTATTCTCTCTTTCGGCAGAAGTCAATTCAGCTTGTCCGTGCCGTAGTAGCTAGCGCGCTTTCAAAAGCGAAGGACAAAAGGGCGATCGCCCGACCTGACAATCTCCCTCCCAGGTAGCATAGACTAAATTGGTAAATTGTTATTAAATTTAATTGTACGCGACAACAACTCGAAAATGAAGAGACATTGCCAACACTACCTACGGCAACAACCCTGTCTCGCGTAGCAAATTTTACAGTAGATAAAACTAGAAGGTTTGTGATGAGAATTGCCCAAATTGCCCCCCTATTCGAGCGAGTTCCGCCCCCAGCTTACGGAGGAATTGAACTGGTGGTCAGCCTCTTGACTGAAGAATTAGTCAGAAGGGGACATGAAGTCACCTTATTTGCCTCCGGCGATTCAATTACTTCGGCTAATTTAGAATCAGTTCACCCCAGAGCGTTGCGTCTAGATTCCACTGTTAAAGAATACGGCATTTACGATATGATGCAACTGAGCAAAGTATATGGAAAAGCCGGAGAATTCGACATCATTCACTCCCACGTAGGCTGCGCAGCTTTGTCTTACTCGCACTTAGTAAAAACGCCCACAGTTCACACCCTCCACGGCATTTTTACCCCAGACAACGAGAAGATGTTTAGCTTGGCCCGCACTCAGCCCTATGTAAGCATTTCCAACTCTCAGCGAGAAGATAGATTAAATCTAAACTGCGTCGCCACAGTCTATAACGGCATCGATCCGGGAACCTACGAATTTCACCCGCAGCCGGACAATCCTCCTTATTTAGCTTTTCTCGGTCGAATTTCATCGGAAAAAGGGGCGCATTTAGCCATACAAATTGCTAAGGCTTCCGGCTGGCATTTAAAGATGGCAGGCAAAGTTGATGTTGTCGATCGCGAATATTTCGAGCAAGAAATCAAGCCGCACATCGACGGCGAACAAATAGAATATTTAGGCGAAGCCAACCACGCTCAAAAAAGCGTGCTGATGGGCGGTGCAGTAGCGACATTATTTCCCATTACTTGGCGCGAACCTTTCGGGTTAGTTATGATTGAGTCAATGGTAACGGGAACGCCCGTGATTGCCATGAAATTAGGCTCGACTCCAGAAGTAATTGTTCACGGAAAAACAGGTTTTCTGTGCGAAAGCGTGGCAGAATGTATAGCTGCTATCGAACCTTCCCGGCAACTAGATCGCAGCGCTTGCCGCCAACACGCAGTCGATCACTTCAGCGTTAAAACAATGGTCGATGGCTATGAAGCAGTTTACCGACAAATTTTAAAAGAGCGCTTTTCCCAAAACGGTCATGCGCATCATTTGACAGAATTAGAACTGCACAGCAGATAGCTGCGCGAGGACAAGTTAAACGCACGGCGGCTTTAGTCATTCAAAATTTACGTACAACATTTAAAAAGCTGGGTTTTTTACTAAAAAGCCCGGTTTTTACCTGAGTTTAATTGGGATTTTAGTTGTGGTAAAGCCAGGATCAAACTCTCAGCAGCAGTAATAAGTACATGGCAGTGGCGTGTCCATACAGAATTTCATTTGATTGAAAACAGCAATATTAGTTGAGTAGATATTCTGCTGATTTTCTCCTAATCGCTTCAATTTTTGGGGGGATTAGGAGAAAAATTAAATTTATTTGATTAATTTAACTGTTAGTTGGCAGCAGGCGAAAAAAATGGTATGATGCCAAGAGTGAAGTATTACATCAGGGCGGTTCATATTTAAATGTAATGTCAAAAGTCAAGAGTCAAAAGATCTAGAAAGTTAAACTTTTGAAAAGATGGGAAGCCACTTTTAGTAACAATGATTGATACATATGAACTAGAAGGAAAAATATTTGTCGCCGCTGCCGAGGCACCTATAACTGAGTGGCCTTGCGCGATCGCCGATCGACCTCAACCAACACTCACCCTCAAAGACGACGATTTATTTCTGATTACCGACACCCTCGGCAACATCTCAGGCTGCTTAAAAGACGACAGCGTGGCCAGCCTCGGATTGTTTTGCCACGACACGCGCTTCCTCAGCCGCCTAGAATTGCAAATCGAAGGGCGATCGCCAATTTTGCTCAGCAGCAATACCGAAAAAGGCTACCTGCAAACAGTGTTGTGTTCAAATCCCTGCATTGACGATCGCATCCGCGCCGAAACCATAGGCATCAAGCGAGAAATGGTGCTCAACGGCGGTTTGTTTGAAGAAATAGAAATCACCAACTTCACCACAAAACCAGTAAGCTTTGAAATCAGTCTCAGCTTCAACTCAGATTTCTTAGACTTATTTGAAGTCCGGGGTTACGGGCGCTCCAAGCGCGGCACAATCCTGCGCCCGGTACTCGAAAAAACCAACGGATTATCCCAGGGTTCTACAGCCGAAAAACCAGCCCTTCTCGCTAACGAGAACGCCAATAGCGACGAAAATCAGGCAGCCGAAAACCCAAATTTGCCAATTTCGGCATCAGAAACAAACCCGATCGATCGATCGGCGATCGCCCAATATCCATCCTGCCACCTCCAAGACAATTTAACCCTTGCCTACCAAGGTTTAGACGGTTTGGTGATGGAATCTCGCATCGAGTTTTACAGCCAACCGCCAGCAATGCTTCAGGGAAACACAGCAGTGTGGGGCATCTCCCTAGAATCCCACCAAACAATCAAATTGGGATATCGGCTCAAAATGCTGATAGACGGCAAATCCATCTCCCAAGTCAGCACTCCCGCAACTTTAACTCAAGCCAAAGCAGCAGAACTTTTAGAAGAGCGAGAATGGCTGAGCGAAATTACCCGAATCAAATCGGGGGAAAACACCTTTAACCGACTTCTCAAATGTGCCGAACAAGACATTTATTCCCTGCGGCAAACCTTTGGTAAAGGCAAAGCAATTTCAGCCGGAGTTCCCTGGTTTTCAACATTATTCGGCCGCGACTCGATCATCGCTGCTTCTCAGATCTTAATTCTCGATCCAACTTTAGCCCGAGAAACCCTGACAACTTTAGCTCACTATCAAGGCAAAAATGACGATGATTGGCGCGACGAAGAACCGGGCAAAATATTGCACGAAATTCGCATGGGAGAAATGGCTCGCTGTCAGGAAATCCCCCACACTCCCTATTATGGAACAGTGGATGCAACGCCGCTGTGGTTGATGCTTTACGCTGAATATTATGCCTGGACTTACGACAGCCAAACTTTAGATCTTTTGTGGCCAAATGCCTTGGCAGCGATGGAATGGATCGATCGCAAATGTGCCGCAACAGGCTACCTTAGCTATTACAAAAAATCCCAGCGCGGCTTAGCAAATCAAGGCTGGAAAGATTCAGGGGATTGCATCGTCAACCGCGACGGCGTAATGGCAGAAGGATCGATCGCCCTTTGCGAAGTCCAAGCCTATGTTTACGCTGCCAAAACCAGGCTGGCAGGGATTGCCCGCATCAAGAAACGCATCGATTTAGTCGATCGCTGGGAAGAAGAAGCAAAAGACCTGAAAACCCGATTCAACCGTGATTTTTGGATCGAAGACTTAGGTTATTGCGCCCTAGCATTAGACGGCGAAGGCAAACCCGCAGACAGCATTTCATCTAATCCCGGACACTGTTTGCACCTCGGCATTTTGTCGCGAGAAAAAGCTCGCAGCGTAGCAGAAAGATTGCAAGCTCCAGATATGTTTAGCGGTTGGGGAATTCGCACCCTATCCTCAAAATCTCCCGCCTACAACCCCATCGGCTACCACACAGGCTCAGTCTGGCCGCACGACAACGCTTTAACAGCTATGGGATTGCGATCGCTAGGCCGCGTCGAACAAGCCCTAGAAGTAGCTCAAGGCTTATTTGACATGACATTGCTGCAACCCTACGAGCGTCCCCCCGAACTTTTTTGCGGCTACGAGCGCAACAGCGAGAGCGATCGCCCCGTGCAGTATCCTGTAGCTTGCTCGCCCCAAGCTTGGGCAACCGGCAGTATTTTTCAACTCTTGCAAATGATGTTAAATCTAGTTCCTGATGCCCCTAACAACCAACTGCGAATTATCGATCCAGCCTTGCCAGAATCCATTAATAAATTGTCGCTAAACAACTTAAGGATCGGCTCAACTTTGCTGGATCTAGAATTTGAGCGATCGGGTTCTTCAACCGCTTGTCGGGTGATGAAAAAACGCGGTAATTTACGAGTAATTATCGAAGCTTAAATTGAAGAAATTGGGAATTAGAAATTCCCAATTTTCAATTTCCTCAAAATCGGCTAATATCAATTTAATGTGAAGTTGTACATATCTCGATCCCCCTAAATCTCCCTTAAAAAGAGGGACTTTGATCGCAATCTTGTCCCCCCCTTATTAAGCTATGCTAGGGGGTATCTAATTCTATGCAGCCTCATAAAAAATCGGCTAAATCCGTTATACAATCCGTTGTCGAACTTCCCTCTTCCCTTGGGCCATGCGATCGGCTATATTATATTTAGAAGTGCATTTATTTGTTTGCTGGCGTGCCGCAGTCAAACAGCCGTAGGGAAGCGGGGCAAAAGCCATCGCACCACAAGCTTCTGAATCAAGATTGTCAGCAGTCAATAACAGCAAGGAAGTGTGGAATTATGTCAAAAATTTTAGTAGTGGACGACGTTCCCAGCGAACTGGAAATCATCTGCCGCATTCTTCAAAATGCTGGAATGCAGGTGATCCGGGCTGGCGACGGCGAAGAAGCGATCGCCCTGATCCGAAAAGTGCCCCCGGCTCTGGTCGTTTTAGACGTAGTGATGCCACGTATGAACGGATTTGAAGTGATCAGAGAATTGCGGGGCGATCGCGCAACTGCACACTTACCAGTAGTATTTTGTACTCATAAAAACACTGATATCGACAAAGCCTGGGGAACCGATTTAGGCGCAGATGCTTACGTCAGCAAACCCTTTGAACCTCAGCAACTCGTCAATATCGTACAGCGCTTGCTTTCAGCGTAAACAAAATATATCTCTTCTCAAGAGTGGGAATTGGGAATTGGGAATTGGGAATTGGGAATTGGGAATTGGGAATTGGGAATTGGGAATTGGGAATTGGGAATTGGGAATTGGGAATTGGGAATTGGGAATTGGGAATTGGGAATTGGGAATTGAAAATTGGGAATTGGGAATTGAAAATTGGGAATTGGGAATTGGGAATTGAAAATTGGGAATTGGGAATTGGGAATTGGGAATTGGGAATTGAAAATTGGGAATTGGTCATCGATCATCGCTTGCGCTTGACCAAACTAACTTGAAAAGCGCTATATCAAGTATTCAGAAGCTTTCATAAAACATCATAGCGAGAAACTACATTTTTTCAAATACACTGGGTTTATGAATCCATTAAAAATTGTATCTATAATGATAGCAATCATTCCCGTTGCCCAACCCGCGATTTATTTAACCATTTGATCCTGCAAAACTAATGCTGAAAAACTTGCAGCGAGCGATCGGCTTTCCTGACCAACCAAAATCCTAATTTGTAAGATACACTAGAAACAAAAAATCAGCAATGAAAACAACTGCTCCCCCGGTGGGGAATCAGACAAGTGGAACAAAGCAATTTCTCCTTTTCGGTCAAGGAGGCAGTCTCTTTGGCGTAGAGTTAGAAGCAGTGCGGGAAGTCCTTTCCCTCAAAGAACAACCGATTTCCCCGGTTCCCAACACCCTGCCATTTTTGCTGGGATTAACCAACTTGCGGGGCGAAATCTTAGCAGCAGCAGACTTTGGACGGTTTGCAGGTATCGAGCCGGTTGACACCCACCACCCAAGCAGCCGCATCCTAGTGGTGGAAGCGCCAGATCCGCGAGACGTGAGATTGTCGAGAATGCGGATGGGCTTGGCTGTCTCCCGCGTCGAAGGAGTTTTACCTTTAAATCCCGATCGCATTGTCTCAGCAATCGATGTCAGTCCTGATCTAGCTCCATTCTTAAAAGGTTTGTACAATTCCGAAGGACGCTTGCTAATGATTGTCGATGTAGAAGCGATCGCCCATTCCGAACGCTGGTAAGTAGAAGGAAGAAGGAAGAAGTCAGTAGTCAGTAGTCATCAAGTAGAAGGAAGAAGGAAGAATATGGAGTCAATCTAAAATCTAAAATCTCAAGTATAAGGAAGAAGGAAAAATATGGAGTCAATCTAAAATCTAAAATCTAAAATTGATCCATCGCCCGCATTTAAGTTGCCAACTATAAATTTTATCATGAAACTTCTCTATAGCTCGATCGCAACAACTTTCACCCTCACATTACCTGACATCTCCCCATCGCTGCTAGCTGGGGTTGCTAATTGCATCATTTGTGTCTGTTACTTTGCCATTGCTGCGCTGATCAGCTTAGGTTTGTGGCGAAACCGTCAATTTGGGTTCGATATCTTCGCCACAGTCACAGCAGGCATATTTTGGAGTTGCGCTTTCGGACACAGCGGCCACGCCGCCGAATACCTGGGACTGCCGCACTCCCCGGTAATGCAAACTGTCTCCGATTGGATAACTGTCATTCCGGCGATCGGATTTTTGAGTTTGTCCAACCGCTACCAGTTATTAGTAGGTTCCACCCAAATCCTGAACTCCAAAAAAGAAACAGAACAAGCGCTGAGCGAAACTACCCAGCGATTTCAGGCAATCTTCGACCAAGCTTTTCAAGTGATCGCATTATTGCAGCCAGACGGTACTCTGCTCGAAGCCAATCGGACAGCACTAGAATTGGGCGATTTCCAAGCATCAGAAGTGCTGGGGCTGAAATTTTGGCACACACCTTGGTGGGCCTCATCCCCAACCAACCAGCAGCGCCTAAAAACCAACATTCAACAAGTCTCGACCGGCAAGTTTGTGCGGGAAGAATACGAAATCACCGGAGCCAACAACCAGGTGACAGTCATTGACGTGTCGTTTAAACCGCTGTTAAATGAAACAGGAGAAGTATATCAAATTCTCGCCGAAGGCCGCGATATTACCCAGTTGAAAGAGACAGAAGCCCAATTGCAGCAGCTCACCGCAGAACTAGAGCAGCGAGTCAAAGAAAGAACCCAGCAGATTCAGGAAACCAACGCACTATTGCAACAGGAAGTTCGCGATCGCACCGCTGTTCAAGAGCAATTAAAAGCCTCAGAAGAATTCTTAAACAACATCCTCAACGCCATCCCAGACCCGATTTACGTCAAAGACGAACAGCACCGCTGGTTAACATTAAACGATGCCTTTTGTCAATACATGGGTCGCAGCAGATCAGAACTAATGGGCAAATCCTACGACCTGTTCTTGCCCAAAGAGGAAGCAGAGATATATCGAGAAAAAGACGAATTAGCTTTCTTGTCAAATACCAGCACCGAAAGCCAAAAAACTATCACAGACTCAGCAGGAAACACCCGGTTTCTTTGCGGCAAAAAATCAACATTTGTAGATGCCTGTGGCAGGAAAGTCCTCGTTTGCGCGATGAGAGATATCACCAAGCGCCTGCAAATGGAAGAACAAATGCGGCAAACACTGGCAAAAGTAGAAAATTCCCAACGTTTGCTGCGGACAGTAATTGACGCCACCCCAGACTGCATCTTCGTCAAAAATCAAGACGGCCGCTACGCCCTAGTCAATGCAGGTTTCGCCGCCGCCTTCGGCAAAACTCAAGCAGAAATTATCGGCAAAGACGACGCAGAAATCGGTATATCGGTCGATCATCGCATCTTCGGTAACACCCACGCCGAAACAGACTCCCAGAACCAAATCCAAAACTTCCGGGCCGACAACCAGAGTGCGCCGGCTCCCAACGACTCCGCCACCTTAGCCGACGGCAAAATACACGTCTTCGACACCCAGAAATTGTCCCTCAAAGACGCAGAAGGCAACATTATAGGCGTTCTCGGCTTCGCGCGCGATATCACAGAAAGCCGCGAATCCGAACAGCAGCTACTGCGGCTTAAAGCCATCCTAGAAGCCACAACAGACTGGGTAGGGATGGCAGACTGCCAGCAGCGCACCATCTATCTCAACCAGGCCGCCAGAGAAATGTTAAAAGTTGGCGCGGACGCAAGTTTAGCCGAAGTCAGAATTTCCGACCTGACATCGCCCAAAAGTGTTGATACTATTATGAACGTCGGCATCCCCGCAGCTAGTCGGGATGGGGTGTGGAGCGGCGAGACAATTTGGCAGACTTTAGACGGCGAAGAAATACCGGTTTCTCAAGTAATTATTGTCCACAAATCCGAGAGCGGAGAAGTTGAATTTATGTCAACGATCGCCCGCAACATCAGCAATCGCAAGCGCGCGGAACAATCCTTGCAGCAGAACTTGCAAATGCTCGACCTAGCCAGCGATGCTTTGATTATTCGAGAACTCGACGGCACGATTGATTACTGGAATCAAGGCGCTGAAAAAATCTACGGCTGGAAAAAGCAAGAAGCTTTAGGAAAAGTTACTCACAGCTTGTTTGATACGAGATATCCCCAACCTTTAGCATCAATTTCAGCACAGCTAGAACAGCAGGATTATTGGGAAGGAGAACTGATTCACACCACTAATTACCACACCAAAATTACCGTATTCAGCCGCTGGACTTTGCAGCGGGATGAACAGGGAAAACCCAAAGCAATTTTAGAAATTAACAACGATATTACAGATCGCAAGCTGGCTGAAATCGAAAACCAAAAATTGATTTTGCTCGTAGAAAGCAGCTCTGATTTTATCGGCATGGCAACAATGGAGGGAAAGCCAAAATACATGAATGCCGCTGGAATTAAGCTCGCGGGATTGCAAAATATTGAAGAAGTCCAAAGCAAAAGTATGTATGAATTCTTCACACCAGAAGACGCTAAGATTTTCAGAGAAGAAATCGTGCCTGCTACTGTGCGAGACGGTTTTTGGCAGGGCGAATTCCGCTTGAGGAACTTTCAAACCGGCGAAAATATTCCCGTTGACTTCACCCTATTTACAGTCAAAAACCCAGAAACTGGCGAGCCTATGGGGTTCGCAACAGTTAGCCGCGACATTAGCGATCGCAAACGCGCAGAAGAGATGCTGCGCGATCGCGAAAGACTGTTCCGAGCCATTTTCGACCAATCGTTCCAATTAGTCGGGATGCTAGAACCAGATGGCACCGTCTTAGAAATCAACCAAACAGCCATGACAATCGCCGGAATCGGGCGCGAAGACTTCGTGGGCACGCAGTTTGCCGACAATCTGTGGTGGCAGATTTCCCCAGAATCCAAGCAAAAAATCGAAGCTGCGATCGCCTCTGCCGCCGCCGGCGAATTTGTCCGCTACGAAGCCGACGTGCTGGTTGCTGGAGGTGCTGTGATGACTGTGGACTTCTCCCTCAAGCCGATCGTAGACGACAGTGGCAAAATCGTGATGCTGATCCCAGAAGGCCGCGACATTAGCGATCGCAAAGCCTTAGAACGAGAATTAGTTTTGCGTCAATCCCGCTTTGACGCATTTTTTGCAGCCGCCCCGGCCGCCATGTTTATCTTTGACGACCAGTTGCGGTTCGTGCAAGCAAACGAGAAATTAGCCGAAACTACCGGCGTTTCAGTTGCCGAACACCTCGGCAAAACGGTGAGGGAAGTTTTACCGGACATGGTTGATACCCTAGAGCCGATTTTGCAGCAGGTTCTCGCCACCAACCAACCGTTTTTAAACGTTGAGGTGTCGGGAACAACTCTCAACCAACCGGGCGTTATCCGAGATTGGCTGGCGTCTTACTTTCCTTTGGCCGGAGAGGACGGCAAACCGATGGGTGTCGGCGGTGTGGCGATCGAAATTACCGATCGCAAAAAAGCAGAAGTAGAGCGCGATCGGTTTTTCACCCTCTCCCTCGACTTGCTTTGCATCGCCGATTTTGAAGGCAAATTCAAGCGCCTCAATCCCGCTTGGGCAAAAACCCTCGGCTACACCGTAGAAGAACTGCAAGACCAATCTTTTATCGATTTCGTCCATCCCGAAGACTGCGAAAAAACCTTAGCAGAAACGGCAAAAATAGCTAACGGGGCCGAAGTAATCGCTTTTGAAAACCGCTACCGGTGCAAAGACGGTTCCTACAAATGGCTGTCGTGGAAGTCGCGACCGCTAATAGAAGAAAAGATCATGTATGCAGTCGCTCGCGACATTACCCAAAGCAAACAGGCGATCGTCCAACTGCAAGCAACAACAGCCCAATTAGCCAGCTCCGAAGACAAATTTAGAGGCCAAAGCAATCTTTTGCAACTGTTAATTGACAGCATTAGCGACGGCGTAGTTGCTGCCGACGAAAATGGCAATTTTGTTTTATTCAACCCCGCCGCCGAAAATATCTTTGGCTTGGGTTCGACAGATACTCCCCCCGACGAGTGGTCGGGAAAATACGGCTTATTTTTGCCAGATGGAGTCACTCCCTATCCCACAGCCGACATACCTTTAGCGCGCGCAATTCGAGGAGAATCAGTACGCGAAGTAGAGCTTTTCACTCGCCACGCAGCCCAGCCGGAGGGCCTGTGGATAAAAATTAGCGGCAGCCCGCTCAAAGACGAAACCGGAGCAATCAAAGGCGGTGTAGTCGTTTGCCGCAACGTCACCCAAGAAAGAGCATCCCAGCAGCAGATGCAGGAGTTGGCCGAGACACAGCAACGCTTGCTGCAAGAACTCAAAACGCGGCAAAATGCCCTAGACGAAGCTGCGATCGTCAGCGAAACTGACATCAAAGGCCTGATTACCTACACCAACGACAGATTCATTCAAATCTCCGGTTACAGCATGGGAGAATTGCTGCACCGCGACCACCGCATCGTCAATTCCGGCTACCATCCCAAAGGATTTTTTGCCGAAATGTGGCTGACAATTTCGCGCGGCTTGGTGTGGAAAGGAGAAATCAAAAATCTGTCTAAAAATGGCTCATTTTATTGGGTAGATTCGACGATCGCCCCCATCTTCGATACCAGCGGCACAATAATCAAATATATCGCCATCCGCTTTGACATCACCGAGCGCAAAGAAGCAGAAGAACGGCTGGAAAAATTGGCAGCAGAACGCAAAGCAGAAGCCGATTCGATGACGCAGCAAGTCCTCAAATTGTTGGGAGAAATTAAAGGCGCGGCTCAAGGCGATTTGACAGTCAGGGCGGAAGTTACCAACGATGTTTTAGGTGCTGTCGCCGATTCTTTCAACTTCTTAATCGGTTCTCTGCGGAAGGTGGTAACGGGGATTCAAACTTTAGCCGAACAGGTAACATCTGCCACTGGCGAGTCAATCAGCAATACCAGCCAACTCACCCAACAGGCGGAAGTTCAAGCAACAAAAATATCTGCGATCATGCGGGAGATCGAGCGGATTGTGAATTCGATCCGCGACGTGCGAGATGTTTCGGTGCGGGCTGAAACAGTCGCCCAGCAATCTTCTCACACCGCAGAAGTCGGCGGTATGGCGGTCGATCGCGCTGTCGAAGGCATTAACGGACTCCGGTTGACGATCGCCTCAACCTCAAAAATGATGAAGCGTTTGGGCGAATCTTCGCAGCAAATTGGCAAAATTGTCACTTCGATTTCTCAACTGGCTTCCCAAACCAATTTGTTAGCTCTCAATGCTACGATTGAAGCGGCACGAGCGGGCGAACAAGGTTTGGGTTTTGCGGTTGTCGCCGAAGAGGTGCGGAAGCTTGCAGAGCGATCGGCCGGCGCTACTGAAGAAATCTCGGAAATTGTCGGTACAATTCAAGAAGAAATCAGCCGCGTGATGAAGGCAATGGAATCGGGAACTTTGGAGGTAGTGGAAGGCACTAAGCTAGCCAGCGAAGCTAAAACTCACCTGAATGCCATCATCGAAGTTAGTCGAGAAATGAATGCTTTGGTGCAGAATATTACTCGCGCTTCAGCGAAACAAACTGTTTCCGCTGAGGAAATTTCTAACAGTATGCAGCAAGTCAATGAGATTGCGAATACAACTGCACAAAAGGGTTCGGATGTCAAAGCATCTTTGGACGATTTGTCCGGTTCTGTTGACAAATTGCAAAAGTCCGTGGCCAATTTCCGCAGTTAGTAATCAGTCAAAGGTTTGTAGTGAGGACTTTAGTCCTTAGAAAATGCGGACTAAAGTCATCACTACAAACCAATCTTAATAAAGTTTGTTGAGATCAAATTATTAAGAAAGAACCGAGGCGATCGGTAAGAGTTAAAAACTACTGGTTGCCGATCTTGGTATTTATAGCAACCGCCACATCTGGCGCTGACATAAATAACCTGATGAATAGATCCGATATCCGTTAAGCATAAATGGTTAGATTCCTGTACTGTGCAACTGTCAACTGTCCACTGTCAACTGTCCACTGTTATATATGAATGACGATGATTTAAACGAATTAATAGATGCTTTTACCGCAGAAACGCAAGAGTTTCTTCAGTCAATGGAGACTCACTTGCTGGCGATGGAATCCGCCGATTTGAAAGGGCGACAAGCGGCTGTTAAAGAAATGTTTCGGGGCGCTCACTCGATTAAAGGTGCGGGCTCGATGTTGGGGTTTCAAAACGTGTCGGCGGCTGCTCACAGGCTGGAGGACTGTTTTGTCATTTTGCGCGATCGCACAGACTTGTCGGCCCTGGAACAGGCAACTGTGACTATTTTGCTGCAAGGTGTGGATGCTCTCAAAAAGATTGCGATCGAAGCCATCCAGCACTCGGATGTCACCACTCCCGATCAAACGGCAAACTTGGAGGCGATCGCCCAAATTCACGCCCAGTTCGAGGCAAAATACGGTAAGCCCGAACCGCCACCAGTTCCCCCAGCCAGCCAATCGCCAGCCCCCGAAACCCTGAAATTGATTTTTGAGCACGAATTGCCGCCAATCTTCAATCGCCTAGAAACTGAGCTTTCCCAAGCTTCTGAGGCAGATTTGCCAAAAAGCGTCACCGCCCTCAACCAGGTTTATTACCAACTATCCGGTTTGGCTGGAATGCTGCAATTGCCAGATTTTGGGACAGTCGCTGAACCCCTCAGAGATTTGATCGACTCAAAGGACTTGACTCTACAACGGTTGCAGTCCGACGGTTGGGCGATCGCCCAAAATTTGCAAACCGCACGCCAGCAGATATTAGACGGAAGGGCGATCGAACTCCCCCAAATCTCCCCCCCACCCTCCGACGAATCACAAGCATCCGAA
>NZ_JAIGNI010000130.1 GCF_026130175.1 Lyngbya sp. CCAP 1446/10
TGAGTGGGGGAGAGGGGGAGAAATTTTTTTGATCGATCGTCAAAATATACAATTTCAATGCAACACAGCTTATCGTACCATTTTAGATTTTAGATTTTTCGACTTCGCTCAAAACAAGTTTTAGATTTTAGATTTTAGATTGGGAATAAATAATTGTGTCTGGGTTGGCAGCAGTACAGTTGCATTATTTTTTTAACTGGTATCAGTTAGGATGAATGAGTCATGCTGTGTTTATTTTGAATAGTTATGTCGATCGACCGTTTGCCAGATTCTACATTAACAGATTCCGCGACTGCGGCCCAAAAGCGGGTTAACCTGCTGACTATGTTCCGGCTGGGTTTGTTTCAGATGGGGCTGGGCATGATGTCGATTTTGACGCTGGGCGTGCTCAATCGCGTGATGATTAAGGAGTTGGCGATTCCGGCTACTGTGGTGGCGGGTACTCTGGCGATGCACCAGTTTGTCGCCCCGGCTAGGGTGTGGTTCGGGCAAATGTCTGATGCTAAGCCTTTGTTTGGGCATCACCGCACGGGTTACGTGTGGGTAGGAAGCGTTTTGTTTGTAATTTCGGCTTTTTTGGCGGTGCAGGTGATGTGGCGCTTGGGAGCTAGTTTGGAGGCTGTGGGATGGACGACTCCGACTTACGGTTGGGTGGGTTTGTTGGGTTTGATTTTTGCACTCTACGGTATTGCTATTTGTTCGAGCTCGACTCCTTTTGCTGCTTTGTTGGTGGATGTTTCCGATGAGGAGGATCGATCGAAGTTGGTGGGTGTGGTGTGGTCGATGCTGATGGTTGGTATTATTATCGGGGCGATTGTCAGCAGCAGTTTGCTGGAGCAGATTGATGGGGATGTACCGCGAGAAGTTTTGCAGGCTTCGATTAATGGTTTGTTTGTGAAAGTGCCGGCGGTGGTTTTGCTGTTGGTGGGGATTGCGACTTTTGGGGTTGAGAAAAAGTATTCGCGTTACGGGGCGCGATCGCTCGCAGTGAATCGAGAAGATAAAATTACTTTGGGAAGTGCGCTGCGGATTTTGACTGCTAGTCGTCAAACCGGTTTGTTTTTTACTTTCCTGCTGGTAATGACGATTTGTTTGTTTATGCAGGATGCGGTTTTGGAACCCTACGGCGGGGAAATTTTTAAGATGCCGATTTCGGAAACTACGCGGTTGAATGCTATTTACGGTACTGGTGTACTTTTAGGTTTGGGAACCACTGGTTTTTTTATTGTGCCGCGCATCGGCAAGCAAAATACAATTAGGTTGGGTTGTTTGTCGGTGGCGGCTTGTTTTGGTTTGATTATTTTATCGGGATTTACTGGTAATCCAATTGTGTTTAAGTCGGCTTTAATGTGCTTCGGATTAGCTTCAGGAATTACGACGACGGGCGCGCTGAGTTTGATGTTGGATTTGACTGCTGCGGAAACGGCTGGGACTTTCATTGGCGCTTGGGGTTTGTCACAAGCGATGGCGCGGGGTGTGGCGACGGTTAGCGGCGGTGCTATTTTGGATTTTGGCAGGAGTTTGTTTGGGGTGCCGATGTTGGCTTACGGGTTGGTTTTTGCTGTGCCGGCGGTGGGTATGATTGCGGCTGTTTGGCTTTTGAGTAGGGTGGATGTGGCGGAGTTTCAGGATAATGCTAAAAGTGCGATCGCCACTATTCTTGAAAATGAATTAGACTAAGGTTTAGTCATTAGTCAGTAGTCAGTAGTCATTAGTCATTAGTCATTAGTCATTAGTCATTAGTCATTAGTCATTGGGAATGGGAATTCGATAATTCTCTCTC
>NZ_JAIGNI010000131.1 GCF_026130175.1 Lyngbya sp. CCAP 1446/10
AATTCTATGCAGTCTTCAGGGTTCTTCCCTTACAGCTTTTCTAGGTGTCTATGACGCAGTGGCATCACTCCGATTCCATCCCGAACTCGGTTGTTAAACGCTGCGGTGGCGAAGATATTTGGCGGGTCACTGCCTGAGAAAATAGCTCGATGCCTGGTTAATTTTAAATCAACAAAGCTCTTTTCTCATATCAAGAAAGGGGCTTTTGTTTTTTTGAGATGAGCGCTTACCACTTTTGTCCTGTTACAGCACTTCCGGATGTGCTCAGGCAATACGCTTTACTTAAGGCTGAAAGATTGGTGGCGTTGCTGAGTTAGAGTATGAATAGGAGGAATAATTTATGCAATGCCGGCGAATGTAAATTAACCCAGATCCGTAATAACGGCCCGAAAAAAGGAAAACAGAACCACATTTGTGTCCAATTTGGTCGTCAATTCATCAATGAGTATGAGCAAAGGCGAGGTCAAGCGCGAGAGCATCAAACGTGATTGCCTAAAAATTTATGTCAATGGTATGGGGAAAGCGGGCGATAGAACGAGTTAAGGGAGTTGATCATACCACGATAATAAATTGGGTAAAACAACTCGGAAAACTGTTGTCAGATGTTTATGACCCCTCAGTCATTCTGGGAGTTGCTTCCAGGTGATGAATTACAGACTTATGTGAAAAAAAACAGACAACATCTGGCTGTGGACAGCGGTTGACCACTTTAAACTAGGAATTTTAGGATGGGCATTAGGGGATCTAGTGTGCTCAGACATTTGAGCCATTATGGGACAAAGTAAGTGCCGGGAAATGCTACTTTTATGTAACTGATGGATGGTCTGTATCTCCCATGTTTATTCCTGATGGGGATCTAATTATTAGCAAGACTTATATGGTAGAAGTTCAGGGGGTTAACGTGGCAGAAGAGAGGGTGGGCTCTCACCAGAACGAGTAGCCGCGACAGACTCAACTAGGAAATCAAAAATATTACGTTCTTGCAGCTTGAGTGAAGAGACAACAGTGAGCAACCTAGAGACAAACAAACTACCAGCCGCCGAATCAGACCCAAAACTAGTCCGTCGCCAAATCACCGCAGGGCGAATTGCTCTCTCAGCAGCATTATTAGTCGGTTCAACACCCTTTTCAGTGATAAATAACCACAAAGCAGGTTCCAGCTTCAGTAAGTTACGACAAGTCCGCACAGTTTTAGCCAGGGGTGTTTTTTCGTTCTCACCGATGTTTAATTGCGCAGCTTCTCGCAATTGGCTCAAAATTTTAGTTTTAATCGGTTCAACTACTTGCTCTAATTCTGAACGAGTGAGTTGGTGATTCCGATATTGATACCAGAGATTGAACAGCTCCTTTTCCTGTTCCAGTAATGATTTTCCGATTTCATACCATTTTTTTAAAGATGTGCTAGAGATAAGGAATGTAAAATCCAAGACCATCCTGTGAGAAAACCAATGACATGATTTGTTAAAGATGATAAGATTTCCTGAACTTTTACGCGGAGTTCGTCAAGATTACTAAAAACTAACCAAGCTAAAAATTCTTTGATGTATTCCCACACTCTTTCTGTTGGATTTACTTGGCAGACAATGAGGAGGCTGAAATAGTAAAATAATATTGTCTGGCAATTCAGATGTGCTTAAAAGATGACCACGGGCATTATCGACTTGAATTATCTGCAATTCATCGGGATATTCAAGCGACAATTGTTCCAAATATGCTTGA
>NZ_JAIGNI010000132.1 GCF_026130175.1 Lyngbya sp. CCAP 1446/10
GCCGCTCTTTCTTTTTCCATATCTTTCTGTGGCATTTGTAAGTTATTCATTTTTTTATTGTCACAATCAATTATTGCATATAATTATATCATAATAAGTGTAGATAATGATTTAGGATTGCTATATGTGGTCGAATTTGTCGCGCCGCTTCATTAAGTTGCCGATAATCCGAATTAAGTCGCCTCGGACTGTACAGCAAATGCAGCCGTTGTTCATTTTAAAAATTTCTTCGTCGGCATCAATGATGAGTTGGTTGTCGATGCCTACTTCGCCGAATTCGTTGACGATGACTGCAACTTTTTTGCCGTGTTTCTGTGTTAAAATGTGGTTGAGTAGCGTAGTTTTGCCTGCACCCAGATAGCCTGTGAGAACGGTCACGGGAACTGATTCGATCGCCCCAGCAGTCACCATACTTTACCTCGTTTGTTGTACAATGATAACCATTGTCGCTATCTTACACCATACTTGCTACTAGCAGCAACAATATTAAAAAATGTTAATAAATTGTTTGCTGAAGACTTTAAGGGCGGGTTTTAGCAAAAATAGACAAAATAATACTTGTGGGCTATCATAAATCAATCTATACATTTAATCTAAAAAAAACCATGACTCAGCTATCAGAAAAGCGAAAAGCGCTGCGGGGTAGAATCTCTCGGACTATATCACCAGAAGAATTAGCAAAACACAAAGCAGAAAAAACTAAACTCCGTTTACGCGGTCGAGCAATATTTGAGCGAATTCGCCCGGAACTGATCGGGGACTATTACAATTGGTTTATTGCGATCGAGCCGGACAGTGAAGAGTATTTGATAGACCCCAAACTGTTAGGCATTGCACAAAAAATCAAAGAATACTATGGCGATAAAAATGTGATGTTAACAATGTTTCGCCTCAATGAAAAAGGAACCTGTGGCAGTATATGATATCAGGTTGGTTTGGGGAAAACGGAGAGTTGTTTTTTGAGATTGAATTGATTGCATTTAATGGCGAGCGCTTTCCTGTTGAAGTGCTACTAGATACAGGTTTTACCACAGGTTTTATAGCGATTAATTCTCAAGATTTAGATGGTTTAGATTGGTCTTTAATTGTCCGAGAAATCGAGATGCAGACAGCGCGGGGAGATGTTTTATTTGACCTCTATGAAGGTCGAGTAATTATTGACGGTCAAGAATTTGTTATTCCCGTCCATGTTGGAGAGGATCTCCCGGAGATTTTAATCGGTTCGCAATGGTTAGACAGGATGCAGTTAGTTGTTAATAAACCGATCGGGCTTTTGACCGAAAAGCGAGATGCAAGCCCCTGGCTTTAGACATGGGGATAAGTCGGCAGCGGTTTCAACCGCCTTCAGTATTTAACAAAGCTTAATGCTGAATTAGCACCATATACAGCTTTATGCTGTAT
>NZ_JAIGNI010000133.1 GCF_026130175.1 Lyngbya sp. CCAP 1446/10
AATATCTCGATATTTTTGAGCTTGGGAGATTCTAATAATAATTCTCTGTAATTCACTGTACTGGTTCTCTTTTTTGTACACGATACCTAGTTTACCTCTTGTCCTGCCTTAAGTAAACCGTATTGCAATATACCAGGTTCTGCTAACATAAAATTTAGATGCGTTCGCCCTGTAATATTGAGTTTTTAGGCCGCACCGACGCACAGGTAAAAATTCGCGGCTATCGCATAGAATTAGGAGAGATTGAAGCGCTGCTGTTGGAGCATCCAGCAGTCAAAGAAGCAGTGGCGGTTGCTGAAGATGATTTGTCGGGAAACAAGCGCCTAGTTGCCTATATCGTCCCCGATCGCGATCGGGCGCTCAATCCCTTGGAATTGCGGAATTTTCTCAGAGAAAAGCTGCCCGAATACATGATTCCCCATGCCTTTGTGGCGATCGTATTTATGCCCCTAACTCCCAACGGCAAAATCGATCGCCTGCGCCTCAGAGCACCGGATAATCTCACTAGCAATTCAACAGATAAAAGCTGCATTGCACCTCGCACGCCAACCGAATCAACCCTCGCCAAAATTTGGTCGGAAATCCTCAACACCGAGCCTGTGGGCATTCGCGACAACTTCTTCGATTTGGGTGGAGATTCCCTGCTGACAATTCGCCTGATTAAGAAGATTAACCAGCAATTTGAGCGCGAGTTGCCACTATCGTCTTTGTTCTTAAATCCGACAATAGAAGGTTTAGCAGATTCGCTAGATTCAGGAACAAATTCTGGGGAATGGTCGCCTTTAGTGGCCATTAAACCTCGCGGCGAAAAACCACCTTTTTTCTGCGTTCATCCCATATTTGGTGTCATATTTCCTTATTGCGAGTTAGCGTTTAACCTAGGAGAAAATCAACCGTTTTACGGACTGCAACCCAAAGGAATTGACGGCGAAAGTTCTCCACTAACTCGCATTGAAGACATGGCGGCTGACTACATCGCAGCCTTGCGTACAGTTCAACCACAAGGGCCTTATTTTTTAGGAGGATGGTCTTTTGGGGGTTTGGTGGCTTTTGAGATGGCTCAACAGTTGCTCGCAGCGGGGGATGAAGTGGCTTTGCTGGCTGTGCTGGATACTTTAGCGCCGGTTGCTGCTAACAAACCTTCTTTTTGGGACGGTTGCAAGTTTATTCTGACTACTGTTTCGCGCTCGATCTGGCCTTTTGTAGTCGATTATTTTCGCTTGGTGGCTGCTGCGGAAAATGTGCAAATTGGCGGTATTGCTGGGCGGTTTCCTAAGGAATGAAAATTTAATAACTTTAGCGTTGGTTAAATAGTCGGCACTGCACGATAATTCCATTTTGGTAGATATTCATCAAAAATAATTTTCATTGTTTCTTTAAATCCATTAGCTACTTTTC
>NZ_JAIGNI010000134.1 GCF_026130175.1 Lyngbya sp. CCAP 1446/10
GGCTTTTAACAATCAGCAAAAATTATATTTCTTCCAAACAATATGAGCAAAATTTATCTGATCAAGGTGAACGCAAATTCACTCATCTTTCTAAATGCCGTTTTCTGACTTTTTCAGCAAGCCCTAATTAGAGAAATGTTTGCCATAGAGTGATATGACATTAGAAATTAATTCTTGCCCTAATTGTGGCTCAAAAGAAGTTAGTCGGAACGGTAAGACTAGGCATCACAAACAAAATTATAAATGCCGAGAATGTGGTCGTCAATTTGTTTTAAATCCGGGATGGAAACCTATTACAAAAGAACAAAAGGAATTAATGTCACGGATGCTACTTGAACGTATTTCTCAGGCGGGAATTGCTCGGGTACTACAAGTGTCAGAAGATACAGTGCAGCGATACGTTAATAGCCAAGCGGCGACTGTTAAGAAGCAAGTGTCGCGGACTCCCAAGGAAAAAAAGCGCTTGAGTGTTCAGATGGATGAGTTATGGTCATTCGTTGATAGTAAAGGAAATCAGCAGTGGGTCTGGCTGGCATTGGATGCACAGACTAGGGAAATTGTTGGTGTACATATTGGAGATCGTAGCGCAGTATCGGCTCAAGCTTTATGGAATTCAATGCCACCAGTATACCGTCAATGTGCAGTAATTTATACCGATCATTGGAGTGCTTATGATTCTGTATTGCCCAGTAAGCGTCATCGCGCCGTGTAGATAAAGATAGTGGTTTTACTAGCTATATCGAGCGCTTCAACTGTACTATTCGACAACGAGTATCTCGACTGGTAAGAACAAGCTTAGCCTTCTCTAAAAAATTAGAAAATCATATTGCTGCTATTTGGCGCTTTGTGCATCATTATAATGCTAATTTACAACTTTAGATGCCTGTTTTAATTTGAATGCGGTTTTGTTATCCGATCCTTTCCTTCAGGGCACTACCGCTTCAGCTTCAGGAAATTTATAACGCTCTAATAGCCGATGTTGTGTACTGTGAGGCACATAAATTCCTGTTAACATTTTTAAGTCTTTCTCAGCATTGGCAAATGATTCATTTCCCACTAATAATAAACAACATTTTTCCAGGTAAGGACTCAAACGACTCCCCTTATTTACTCCCAGCTTTTGGGCTTGCTTACTCGATAGAGTTATTTCTCCTACGCAAGTCTTTATGGTTCTTTTTCTCCCCGAAGCAGTTCCTCCTGCTGAGTTAAAAAAAAACTGCTAATTTCTGGTGCTACTGTCTCAACCAGGGGGAACGCATCTTATTGAACACTGTTCATCAGTGATGAGTATATTTTAAGATAAATTCACCATTGTTAGAAGCTACAAACACACTTTGTAATGACTTTTAAGAGAAAAGAGGAACTAATT
>NZ_JAIGNI010000135.1 GCF_026130175.1 Lyngbya sp. CCAP 1446/10
ATTTTGACTTAAAACGGGGTGTGGGGTGTGGGGTGAAGTCGAATAGAGCTCTACTTCATCTGACTCAATCATCAGTTTTTGCGTTCCGATTAGCATTCAAATTTCCAGATTTTTCCTCACACCCCACACCCCAATACGGTTTACTTAAGACTCTTTATACTTGGAGATCCCCCTAAATCCCCCTTAAGAAGGGGGACTTTAAGAGCTTTCTTTTTCCCCCTTTTTTAAGGGGGATTAGGGGGGATCGGTCTCAAGTGAACAGTATTGCTCCATACCCCACACCCCACACCCCGTTTTAAGTCAAAATATGCAATGCGGTGACACAGAGATATGAAGACATTTACCATCAATAATTGGCAACGAATTGTAGCTGCCACACTAACTGCAACAACGATTGCTTTCACTACTAATGCTGCTGGTGCCCAATTACTTAAAGGTGCTGGTGATTCTTTTTCCGAACCTCTTTATCAGCGCTATAGCGCAGAATACGAACGGGAAACAGGCGTTAAGTTCCAATACACTACTGTTGGCAGTGGCGGCGGCATTCGTTTGTTCATGAATCAAACTGTGGATTTTGGAGGTACTACTTTAATTCCTACTCCAATTGAGAAAAATCAAATGAAAGATGGGTTGCTGATGGTACCGACGGGGGGAGGGTCAATTGCCATTGTTTACAACCTTGAAGATGTGACTGCAGATGTCAAGTTATCTCGCGAGCAATTGGCTAAAATATTTACAGATAAAATTACCAATTGGAACCAGGTTGATTCCCGCTTTCCTAACAAAAAAATTCAAGTTGTCGTTCAGTCCGATAGTAGCGGTACTACCTTGACTCTGACTAGATACTTGCGAAAAATTACTGGTGGAAAGATAGAAGCTAGCAGGCAACCTAATTGGGGATTTCGGGTTTTCGCCGCCCTTCCTCAAGATAGCACGGTGGCGGCAGAAGTGCGAAGAATTGATGGTGCGATCGGTTATGTTCAGACAAACTTTGCTCGTCAAAAAAATCTGCCTACTGCTAGGATTGAAAATCGGGCTGGTCGTTACGTGGCACCAACTTTGGCAGAGACGGAAAAAGCCCTAGCCAATGTCAAGTTTAAGGATGACTTCACGACGGAAGATAGGTAGTAATAAATATGTAGTGAAATTTAATTACAGTAATTGAATACATAGGATAATTTTATAACTCACACAATCAAGTTTTGTGATTT
>NZ_JAIGNI010000136.1 GCF_026130175.1 Lyngbya sp. CCAP 1446/10
AATTTTACTAGCTTTTTCATTTTAACCCTTTTTTGGCATACTCGCCAAAGTGAGATGCACCCCAATTTCTCTAGGCGGTTCCCAACTATTGACGATTAAGCAACTGTTGTGGCAAGTTTCGCCAATACGTTTGAATAGGGTGCTGTAATTTTCATATTCTGGTCGATAATTGCCTGCTATTTGTCCGCTACTGAGAATTGTTTGTACGTCGTCTAGGATGATGAGGCAGCGGTGCGATCGCAATTTGTCGATTAGCAGCGATAGCAGTTCATCGGTGCTTGTTGGCAATTCGGTTTCTGGTGGATTAGATAAAAATTTAAGTAGGCTTTTTAGGGTATTATGGAGGCTTGGGGATGTGCCGAGACTTCGCCAAATTACATATTCAAATTGATGCTGGATTTGTGAGAGGAGGTGGAGTGCGAGATTGGTTTTGCCAATTCCGCTGAGTCCTAATATTGCGACTAGGCGGCTGCGATCGTGTACAATCCACTGTTGTAGGGTGGCGAGTTCGGATGTGCGATCGTAAAATGAGCTGATATCTGGTGCATCTCTTAAGTCAAGTCGCGGTTTCTGTTGCGTGTCGTCTTCATTTGAGGTTTGTGTTGGGGGTGAGTTTTGTGAAGTTTTGGGATGGTGTAAGGTTTCTGTGCAAACGTTGATGTTACCTTTGTTTTGTACAAAATTAAAATCACCAAAATTTGAAATTTTAGAAATTTGATACCTTTCCATCGCAGAGCTAAAATTGGATTTATTAATATCTTCCTCTAAGATTTTTGAAAGAATTTGCCATAACTTTGAGGCAACATTTCTGACATGGCGTTCAGTACAATGAACCTCTTTGGAAATTTCGGAGTATCTTTTACCTTGCCAAGTTCCACGCACTACTGCCTCTTGCAGATCGTCTAGGTGTTTGCCCGTCTTAGTGAACACCAAGCCATTGGCAAACCTTAAAAGTTCTTGAACATCCATTAATTAGGCAAGTGTAGGAGATTTTATCTATTGTATCAGACTGGGTGCATCTCACTTTGGCGAGTATGCCAAAAAAGGGTTAAAATGAAAAAGCTAGTAAAATTGC
>NZ_JAIGNI010000137.1 GCF_026130175.1 Lyngbya sp. CCAP 1446/10
CAAAAAGTCTTCAAGATTGGCTATTTAACCTTCTCTCTCTTGAGTTTTTGAGCAACAGCTTGCCGGATCTTCCAAGGCAGCTACTTTTAGATGCGATCGTTTTTTAGTCTAAACTCCAGAACTTAGGATGGATAAATAATTACGGACATTTATCCTACGAAAAACAACAAGAACTGTTGTGGGAACTGGGAAAAATAGAAATAGGAGTGGGAACTTTAGTAGCCACCAATGAAAGAATAAATGGCGCAGTGACTCAAAGTATTGACCAGCTCAAACAGTGGGTCAAACAAACCCAGCCCAATATCCATGCGGATGAAACGCCTTGGGCAATCAAAGGGGTAAAAGAATGGTTATGGATTTTTGCCAATACCAAATTCGCTTTATTTCATGCTGCTGATACTCGCTCTCGTGCGGAATTAGAATCTATTTTGGGTTCTTGCTACGAAGGTGTACTTAGTTCAGATGACTATAGCGCCTATAATGGTTATGCTGTCAAAGCTCAACAAAAATGTCTGGCTCATTTACGCCGTCACTTCAAGAAACTAATCAAGCTTCCTGGCTTAAATAACCAGGAGATTGGAGAAAAATTTATTAGCCTGATAGATGAGGGTTTGAAAAACTATGCTTTATTCCAACTTTCCCAAAGCCTTGATGAATTCTTGAGTTGGACGTCCCAGTTTAAACCAAAAGTTGAATTTACGATTAATTCATGGATTGAGCTAGCCGGAGGGGAAGCCGGGAAACTTTTACGCTCCTTGAGGAAGAAAGCTGATCAATGGTGGTATTTTTTAGACCATCCAGAAATACCGCCTGATAATAATTTAGCAGAACGAACGTTACGTTTAGCCGTCACCAAAAGAAAAATTAGTGCAGGTTCCCGTTCTATGGAACGGTTTCAAGATACTGCCAATTTATTGACGGGGTAGTAATAAATATGTAGTGAAATTTAATTACAGTAATTGAATACATAGGATAATTTTATAACTCACACAATCAAGTTTTGTGATTT
>NZ_JAIGNI010000138.1 GCF_026130175.1 Lyngbya sp. CCAP 1446/10
TGGTATTTATGTAAGTCTTTTAAGATAATTAAATTTTTGTTTGAGTTTTTCACAAAGGAACATAAATTTGATTTCCCCAAAATCCATCAGTACACCTATACATAGAAAATGATTTAGGATTGCTATAAAGGGTTCGACTTCCCCGCTTACCCTCAGTTCGTTTTTCTTCGTTCCCTCGGGCGTGATTAATTGTTCCTTTAGGTGTAGCCAATTTAACTACTGGATTCCCTAGACTCTTGCCGATATTGAGTAGAAATTCGGCGGGAATGCTCTCCAGTGGAGTCGGGATTTTTGGTCTGCGACCCGCTCTGACATAAGTTACTTTTCTAGGCTCAGTTTCACCATTGGAATTCCCCATTAGCGCCAGTGTCATCCCACACTAGATGTCTGATTGCGCCCTGTTCCCAGCTTCACTCTCCAAGAATCGAGCTTGGTCGGTGTGGGCAGATCGGGAGTCATACCTGAGTCTGGCAGAAGGGGCTCGCACCCTTATCATACCGAGAGTTCAGCCTTATGGCTGGAGGAGTTATGTACGGACTTTCACCGTGATTCACTCTTCAACGAATCGCACCTACTCGTGTCATGTAAGTCTTGCTAATAATCTGATCTCCATCAGGAATAAACATGGGATATACAGACCATCCATCAGTTACATAAAAGTAGCATTTCCATTCACTCACTTTGTCCCATAATGGTTCAAATGTCTTAGCGCTATGATCCCCTAATACCCATCCTAAAATTCCTGGCTTAAAGTGGTCAACCGCTGTCCACAGCCAGATCTTATCTGTTTTTTTTTTCACATAAGTTTGTAATTCATCACCGGGAACCAACTTCTGGAATGACTGAGGGGTCATAAACATCTGGTAACAGTTTTCCGACTTGTTTTACCCAATTCATTACCGTGGTATGATGGACTCCCTTAACTCGTTCTATCGCCCGTAAACCCATGCCATTGACATACATTTTTAGACAATCACGTTTGATGGCCTCGCTATAACCTCG
>NZ_JAIGNI010000139.1 GCF_026130175.1 Lyngbya sp. CCAP 1446/10
GAGTTATCAAAAAACCCGTTTCAAAATTTAAATCTAAAAAAGTTAAACACAGAGGTACTGGCATAAAAATGAATCCTCCTGTTTTTGTAATTTTAAATCCTCCCAAGCCTTAAGTAAACCGTATTGGATTTTAATGGGTTGACCTGTTTTTCGTTCAATTGTAGCTTCGCTTAATTCAGGGAAGTAAGGAAGTAGGACTTCTAGCAATTTTTCATCATTTGAAGTAATTTCGTTGGGCAGTTCGATTTGCCTGCCTTCATATTCTATTAGACTCATTGTTACCTCTTTAAAACAGGGGGATTTGTACTCCAGCTTCACCTTTGTTGACGGGGTGGTTAGCAGGATTTTGAAGATTTGGTTTGGCTTGTTTCCGGGGTTGACCAACAGAAGAACGAATTTGAGCGCTCACTTTTCGGTTAGGTAGGTTAGAGGCTAACCGCTGGAGCAATTCTTGTAAATGGTTTGGCCAAGCTCCAATCGAGTTTTCTCTAACTTGTACTAATAGTGGTAAGTCGTCATGGCTCGTTGCTGTAATTTCTACGATTCGCCCTTCTGGATGCCCATCGTCTGGTCGCATAACAATGTGGATTTTGATTGTACAAAAATTGAATTCATAAGGTTCTGATTCTCCTTCATCAAGTAAGTCAGGACTCTGTGAAGTGTTCTCAGTTTTGTTGATGGTTTCACCCACTTTTTGAGTAGCTGAAAGTGGAATCTCCTCTCCAGTTGGTTCGGAATTTGGTTCTATTTGGGTCATGGCTGGATTCGCAGTACAAGCAAGTGCAGCTTATTCTCACAAATTGCCGCGCTCGCGGCCTTGCTTTTAACGATCTATTTTTTGTAAAGTTTTAACGGTACTATGATAAAAAGTTGTAGTTAGGAATGAAAATTTAATAACTTTAGCGTTGGTTAAATAGTCGGCACTGCACGATAATTCCATTTTGGTAGATATTCATCAAAAATAATTTTCATTGTTTCTTTAAATCCATTAGCTACTTTTC
>NZ_JAIGNI010000013.1:0-9193 GCF_026130175.1 Lyngbya sp. CCAP 1446/10
TAGCATAAGTGTAACTAAATCTACATTCGAGTGCGTAAAGAAATATTAAAAATCACAAAACTTGATTGTGTGAGTTATAAAATTATCCTATGTATTCAATTACTGTAATTAAATTTCACTACATATTTATTACTACCTTTGTTACTAAAAATATTAAACGATAGATACTTATCGTTTGTCAATAGGCAGAATGGGATTAGTTAGGTTCCGAATTTGAGAGTTGGCTGATCAAAAAGGTTGGACGCTCAAGGATGCGATCGCTCGGACGTTCCGTACAGCACAGTCAGGCACTATGCTCGTTCTGAAGGGCTGGCCGCTGTTGACATCACATCGATTCAAAAAATAGCTCGCACCCTCGATATTTTGATTGAACAGTTAATGGATGTTGTTAAAGAGTAATTTGGTGTTTGATAGTGCGGCAATATTTTGAGCAGCGTCATCAGAAAGCAATCCGTCAATATGCAGAAATTATCGTTATGACCCATGATGTGGATAGAATTGCTAATTATCTAGAGGTTTCAGAACCCGCTTTATAGAAATCTATGGATCGCGATCGAAGTGGAACGATCGATTTTGCAGCATTTGGCGAATTAATCCTTCATTGTGGCCTCCTGTCGGGATACACTGATTTGGTCAGTTATGTTCTACCGATCGATGTTGACGATCGGCATTTCCGGCAATGAATACGGCACTCTCTGGTTTAGGAGAACCGCCTCGATCCAATAGTGACCCAATTAAAACATTAGGGAGGATTGATTCATGGTACCTGTGGCCCTTGAAAACAAAGTTGTGACTGAAGAAGAGGTGGCGAAGCTCTGGGAAGCTTTCAAAGTATTTGATGAAGATGGCAGCGGTGCGATTTCAACAGAGGAACTGGGGCAAGTGATGCGATCGCTCGGGCAGAGTCCTAGCGACATCGAACTGCGCGATATGGTCAAGGAGGTAGATGTTGACTTGTCTGGTAGTATAGATTTTGAGGAATTCCAAACCCTAATTTTGTCGCAGCAGGGCGATCGCAAAAGCCGTCTCAAGCTGGCATTCAGCGTGTTTGACGAAGACGGCAGCGGTCAGATTACAACAAACGAGCTGCACAGCGTCATGAGTCAGTTTGGGCTGACTGATGAGGAACTGAAAAAAATGATCGAAGAAGTCGATGGTGATGGCGATGCCTCCATTGACTTTGAAGAGTTCATGAAACTCGTCCCGCATGAATCAGAAATAAGTAGTTCTCAAGATTCGCCAATTACCCTAACGAATCCTACTTCAAGCGATGCAGCCACCCTCACCGAAGAAGAAATACTGGCTGCCACTAACACAACCACTTTAACAACCGCCGAATCTCCAGTACAGGAAGCACTAAGCGACGATCCGGAGGTAGCGCGACTCAAAGAACTGCTCGCTCAACATCCACAGGAGGAAAAAGAGCGCGTTACCTCGCGCCTGCAAATGCAAATCGGTATGTTCCGTCTGATTCAAGGATCTGCCTACCGCTGCTTCCGCGAGAGTTTCTCCGCCAACCACGAAACTCACCTGCGCGTGAGAAACCTACCCTATAGAATCACCGACTTTGTGCAGTTTGTGAAGCAAGCGATCGCGCTTTACAAAGGCTTAGATATCGTAGAAAAAGCTTGCCATCCCCTGCTAAATGCAGTCGTTGAATCGATCGATTCTGAGTACGATCGACTGCAAAACCGTATCAAAAACTGGAACACCATCGAAAAAACACCAGAGATGCGGGCTGAAGATAAAGCGATGCTGGAGGCCAGTCGCAATTCAATCTCAGTCAAAGAGAAGTTTGCCGCAGGTGTCGAGTTCGCCATCACCATGAAGAAAAAGCAGTTCAGCTTTCGTGACATCGCTGAAGGCGTGCTGGCAATCAACGAACTCAACCGCTTGAGGCAGATGGAACTGAATGCAGAGCTTGCCCCACCTCCCCCCAAATCTGAAGGCGATCCCAAAGATTATTTGAAGCAGTGGAACCGCGTGATCATTTCCGATGCCTCAGAAGCAATCAAAGGTGCGATGATGCCAGTCGCATATTGGTATGAGGATTTTATGCCTAAGCTGCTAGCGGCATTCAGCGTCAGTACGGCGGCTGACATCCCAAGCAACACCGTACCTGACGAAGCGACATTAGCTCAATGGTACGAAAACACCAAATCCGTTGGAGGATTTGGCCACTATGGGGCGGATGTGGCAGAAAACTTTCCTAAATGCAGCCCAAAACAAAAGCTGGCTATCATGCAGGCATGGCGTTTAACCCACCACTATCTGAATGGGGTGCAGAAACGGCGCGAACGCCAAGAGTTTGGGCGCGAGTCTGGGGCGCTTTCCCAGTATGTGTCATTCATTGATGTGTATTTGGGTCGAAGTGACGTGAAAGATTCCCAGATGCGCGTCAGTTTCCCCTACTATATCGGCCCTGGGGTATGGCGCTTTTTCCACACTACGGCGGAAATTGTCTGTACTAAGCCCCTAAAGCAGCAAAAAGCCTTAGTAGCAGTCTTCAAGGACTTCTTTAAGCTGTTTGCTACCATGTATCCCTGCCCCTACTGCCGCCACCACCTCAATATGTACGTTGTGCAGAACAAAGAGGTTGATATGTACCCGGTGGAGTATCTTTTGCTGGGGCGCGATCGCCAGCTTAATAACTTTGAAGTATCGATGGATGCAAAGCTGTCTACAGTTGTCGATGGTTCTGCCCTGCGTTTATTCTTCTGGAAACTACACAACACTGTCTCGTCATCGATCGCTCGATCGGAAGAATGGTATCACAAGGATGAGAAAGCGTTCTATACCACCCGCTACTGGCCTAGTCTGGACTCCGAACTAGCGCGCAGCAAAGCGCTCAAACACCTCAGCATCTCGGTCGATCGCTTGTACCGCCTCTACGGGCTGCTCAAGCCAGCATCGCGGTTAGCAGGTGTCAGAGCAACGCTGCAAAAGCTGTTGGAGAAGGGCGACGAGCAAGGTATGAGAGAAGCTTGCACTCTAGCCCAAGATTACATCAAGGATTTGGAGGAAGCTGCGATCGCCGGACAATTCCTTCAGGAGACATACCGTTTTGACCCTGAGATTGTAGATAAAGTGCCCCACTTCACGCCGGAAGAGGAAGAGTTTGCCCGCAGCGGTGTGTTCGTAGAAGTCGCTTGACACTCCCCAGCCTGAAGGTATGGGGATTCTTTGATCTACGAGCCGACTTGCTCTAATTGGATTTCTCCAACCACAGTAGAGGTCAATTCTCCCAAAGCGTTATTTGCATCTAGTGCAAAGGTTCCGGTATGCCCTACCGTACCCAATCCCCGACTTAGGATATTTATAGCGGCATTGAAATCTCTATCCATCAGACACCCACACTTACAAGCGTGAGTTCTGGTGGATAGCGTTTTTTTGACAACTTCGCCGCAGCTAGAGCATTCTTGACTGGTATATTGCGGATTCACCGCAACCGTTACTTTCTCAAATACTTTTCCAAAATATTCAAGCCATACACGAAACTGATACCAAGATGCGTCGTTAATGGACTTAGCAAGACAATGATTCTGCACCATATTTTTGATTCTCAAATCTTCGTAAGCTATCAAGTCGTTTGACTGAACTACGCACCTTGCCAATTTTACGGCATGGTCTTTACGTTGCCTACTTATTTTGAGATGGCGCTTGCCTAAAACCTGTCGAGCTTTGCCTCTATTCTTTGAACCTTTAGCCTTTCTAGACACCCGATGTTGACTGCGTTTAAGGATACGTTCACTTTTTCTCAAGAACCTAGGGTTTTCAACCGTGACTCCGTTTGAATCAGTGTAATATTCTTTTAGCCCAACATCTAGTCCAATGGTTTTACCCGTTGGTTTTGTGTTTTCCTTTCTATTGACATCAACACAAAACTGGACGTACATACCGTCAGCACGTTTTACCAGTCGAACCCGTTTTATTTGGCTGATTTGGTAAAAATGCAAGTCGCGTGTACCTTTGAGCTTGAGTTTGCCGATCCCTTTTTTATCGGTGAAAGTTATCGACTTTCTGTCTGGAGTAAGTTTCCACCCAGTCGATTTGTACTCAACAGAACGGCAGTCTTTCTGAAATTTTGGATATCCTTTTTTGCCGGGAGTCTTTTTCTTACAGTTTTCGTAGAATCGAGAGATAGCTGCCCAAGCACGTTCGGCACTTGCTTGTCTTGCCTGGGAGTTGAGTTCGTCAGCAAACGGAAAAGTTGCCGCTAGTACAGCACAGTATTTATTCAAGTCGTACTTGTTCTTTTTAGGATTGTCTATCCAATAGCGCAAACAGCTATTACGAACAAACTGGCTGGTACGAATAGCTTCGTTTACTGCTTGGAACTGACTTGATTTTCCGTAAGCCTTGAATTCAAAAACTAGCATTGCCTTACCTCCACCGTTATACTAGCGAAGTTAGCACAAAACAGGTAAGTGCGTAATAAAAAGTTACAATTAAAGCCGTCCTAGAAGGACGGGGTTTTAAACCCAAATTCTTAATAACTGAACCAGGATTAATTGCAACCAACTTGCATTCATCCGTTTTTATCGGGATTATTCGCAACTATAAGAGTCAAGTAAATGAATGCTTTCTTGACTCTTCCGAAAACCCCTGTAAGCGGTTCTGAATCTCCTATTTCCCTGTCAAGAAAGTCGTCAAGATTTCAAAAGCAACCTCGCCTTGCTTCGTCACGAGTTTCTTGACCTGTGACAGGAACTCTTACCTGGTTTCCTTTTCCCATCATTGCTTTCAGCCTATTTGCAACTAATCCTGGTTGAGATGGATGATTGCAGGCTCAGTTACAGTTAATCCGGGGAAAGAGAATGCGATGATTGGAGGCTTGACCGTTTACGATTGCTGGGTACTACCATTTTCTGTTTTGGATTTATACATTGAAATTGGGAATGACTTATCACATAATGGTTTGGAGCTTCCCTACAGTTGCATCGTTTTTTTTAACTGTATAACTAGGGCTTTTGACTCTTGCGATCGGCCTGTCAGTTGTCAGATTTCAGAGTTTTTCTTAAAACATTTCATTACTTGGTAACATAATAAATAAGGCTGACGCAGCTACTCAACTTGTAAGATGCGTGGCAATGTACGCTACGCCGAGTTAAAGCTTTTGAGGTGGAACATGAAACGTCTGGTTATTTGCTGTGATGGAACTTGGCAACAGCTATCGAGTCCTTACCCAAGCAATATAGTTAAGCTGGCTCAATCTGTGAAACCGATCGCAAGTGATGGAGTTCCACAGGTAGTGTTTTATGACGAGGGCATTGGCACCGAGAGTCAAAAGATTTTAGGCGGAGCCACGGGACTCGGAATCGATCGCAACATTGAGGATGCCTATCGGTTCCTCAGTCTCAATTATGTAGATGGTGACGAAATTTATCTATTCGGGTTCAGTCGCGGTGCTTACACCGTCAGAAGTCTAGCGGGAATGATTTATTGCGCCGGTCTTCTATCGCGCCCTCATGTGACTAAAACCCACGAAGCTTACGAGCTTTACCGTCATCGAGAGGTTAAACCGCGAGATAAAATGGCTGCCGATTACCGCGACACCTATGGCGATCGCGTCCCGATTACCTTGATTGGTTGTTTCGATACCGTCGGTTCCCTGGGGATTCCTGGTTTACCTGCCTTCAAGCAGGTTCACGAACAACTCAACAAGCGCTACAGATTTCACGACACAACTTTAAATAAAGGGATTCAGAATGCGTTGCACGCCGTGGCGATCGACGAAATCCGCGAAGCTTTCGACGTAACTCCCATGAAAAAGCATCCTGATACTGAGAACCAGCGGGTAATTCAAGTTTGGTTTCCCGGCGGACATAGCTGCGTAGGCGGTGGAACGAAAGAATACAGTGGGTTATCAGATGCCGCCTTGCAGTGGATGTTGGATTCAACCCGTAACCTTGGACTGGGCCTAGAATTCGATCCTAGTGTCATTCCAACAGGTATCAATCCTAATTATGAGTGTGATTTTAATAACAATCCAGGGGTTTTTAAATTAGCAGGAATCAAGTTGCGTGAAGTGAGCGATGCAATTGAAGAACTGCATGAAAGCACGATTTTGCGGTTGCAAACCCGCCAGGATTACCGCCCCAAAAATCTACAACGACATCTCCCAAAACTTGATTCCATCCAGCAGGCTGAAAAGACTGCATCACAATCTGAAAAATTAGCAACATCACCACCTATAACCGAGCAATACCGAGAATCTGAAAAATTAGCAGCATCACCCCCTCGAACCGGAAAATACCGAGAAAGAAAAACTATCATGGCAAGCAAAAGAGATACTTCACGGGACGGATTTAAAAACAAACTGGAGACGGCTGTTTTAACTGGCTTAAAGCCAATTTGGAGCTTTATTCAAAACAATTCAGGTCTTGCGAAAAAAGTCAATAAAACGCTGATTAACAATGCCATTAATAAGATTCCGGTTCGTCCCTATCAGTTTAGCACTATGTCTCCCTACACATCTTGGGATTCATTGATCGATCGCTCGTACTCTGGACTCCAGTTGCCGCCTTTAGATTGGAAACCCTTGACCAATAAAAATTACGTCGGCATTAATTTAGCGCCTACCGAAGAGTTTGAGAAAAATCTGCCGCCGATTAAGGATTTGGAAATTTTGTATCGTAAAGACGGGGAGACACAATACTCGCCCAAATCTTCACTGATGTTTCCCTATTTTGTGCAGTGGTTCACCGACAGCTTTCTGCGTACAGCCCGCGACGATCACCGTAAAAATACTTCCAACCACCATATCGATCTGTGTAATGTCTATGGGTTAAACCCCAAGATTACACAGATGCTACGATCGCACAAAGGCGGCAAGATGAAAAGCCAATTTATTAATGGCGAAGAATATCCTCCGTTTTACTACGATGAGGATGGACGAGCCAAAGAAGAATTCGCAGAATTACCTCATCTTTACACCGAAAATTCCATCCCAAAATCCGAGACATTCTCTCACGAAAAAAAACAAAGTTTATTCGCGATGGGGATTGAATTAGAACGGGCAAACGTACAAATTGGGTATGTAATGCTGAACGTTCTTTGCTTGAGAGAACACAATCGCGTGTGCGACATCTTAGCAGAACACTATCCAGCCTGGGATGATGAACGTCTGTTCCAAACTGCCAGAAACATTGTAGTGGTTGAATTTCTCAGGATTGTGTTAGAAGATTACATCAACCACATTACTCCCTATCACTTCCAATTCTTCACCGATCCGCAGGCTTTCACTAATGAAAAATGGTATCGCCATAATTGGATGTCGGTAGAATTTAGTTTGGTCTACCGCTGGCACAGTATGTTGCCTGATACTCTCATTCACAACGATCAGACAGTTCCCATGCCTGCCTCAATGTGGAACAACAACATGATTATCAGCAAGGGTTTAGGAGGAATCTTTGAAGAAAGTTGTTCCCAACCTGCCGCCCAACTGAGTTTATTCAATACGCCTGAATTTCTGTTACCAACCGAGTTAGCTAGTATTCGCATGGCTCGTCAATCAAAACTGAGAAGCTACAACGATTATCGTGAGTTGTGTAAGTATCCCCGCGTCACCGATTTCGATCAGATTAGTGGCAATAAAAGAGTTCAACGAGAACTCAAAAGTTTGTACGGACACGTAGATAATATTGAGCTTTATGTCGGACTCTATGCCGAAGATTTGCGTCCCAACTCAGCCCTACCTCCTTTAGTGGGACGATTAATCGGAATTGATGCGTTTTCTCAAGCATTCACCAATCCTTTATTAGCCGAAAATATCTTCAATCCAGAAACTTTTTCGCCGGTGGGCTGGGAAATTATTCACAATACCAAAACGCTTTCTGAGGTAGTACACCGCAACATTCCTCAAGGTCAAAACTATCGAATTTCGTTTTACCGCTACAATTGGAAACCCGTTTAATCAGCAAACGCATCAAGGCAAATATGAGCAATAAGTTGTTTACAGAATATCCCGAACATAATGAACGCGAATATTGCGATCGCCTAGTCGAGCAAACCAATATCCGCATGGATAATCTTTATAAGGACAAGGAACGGGCGCTGCGAGATACCCACACCAAAAGCCACGCTGCTGTTAAAGGAACTCTCGAAATCTTTGACTTTGATGAGGAAGCGATTAAACGCGAGTTGAACAAACGCGCCTCGTTGACTTCTTCGCAACTCAATGCTATTTCCCTGAAGCAAGGCTTGCTCTCTTTGCCCAAGCAATATCCTGTTTGGCTGCGATTTGCCAACGGGGCTTTCCAACCTAAAAATGATTGCGAACCCGACACCCGCTCAATGGCAGTGAAAGTGATGGGAGTTGAAGGGGAACGACTGCTGCAAAGCTATGAGTCGAAAACCCAGGATCTGATTGTTCATAATTCAGCGTTTTTCTTTGTTGAAAACATCAAAGATTACTACGGCTTTTTTTCTGCCGTCGTTGAGTCGAAGGAGGCAACAAAGAAGTGGTTGTATCAACATCCGAGGCAATTCTTAGCACTCCTCAAGGGTACGAGTTCGACTCCAAAAAGTTTACTAACAGAACGATATTGGAGCAGTTCAGCCTCTGCTTTGGGTCTCAAACCCGATTTTGATGCTTCCAAAACGAGTCTAGTTCCTGTCGAATATCCGGCTGTGATTAAATATGCGTTTACTCCAGTTTCAGGCGAACCGCCGCACAACAAGATTGCATCCCAGTCTCGACCTGGGATTCCTAAACTTCCTTTTAGCGATCGCGCCAAAGCTTTAGGTTTAGATCCCAATAAACTCGACAATTACTACCGGGATGACATCATTCAAGCCCTTTTCCAACCTGATGCTCAATATTGTTGGGACTTTGGCATTCAATTCCAAACCAACTCCAAGATGTCGATCGACGATACCACGATTCTCTGGAAGGAAAGCGAATCTCCTTTCTTCACAGTCGGTCGTCTCACCGTCAAGCATCAAATCATTAATTTTGAGAAACAATACGATTTCTGTGAAAACCTGCGATTTTCTCCTTGGAACGGTCTAGCAGTCCATCGTCCGGTTGGTGCAATAAATCGGCTGCGCGGCATTGTTTACCCCGTTGTCGCCTCCTATCGCTATCAGAAGCTAGGTCTGAGCGACCCAATCCCAGAACCAACTGGAAACGAGACTTTTTGAAGAAGACTGGGCGGCATGGGGCATTGGGCATGGGGTATTGGGCATTGGG
>NZ_JAIGNI010000013.1:9326-112393 GCF_026130175.1 Lyngbya sp. CCAP 1446/10
ATTGGGCATGGGCCAAACAGGTCATTGGGCATGGGGCATGGGGCATGGGGCATTGGGCATTGGGCTATCCTCACTTTTTTGAGAAGCGCTATAGACGCGCTGTAACAAATTTTGAGGGCTGAAGCCCTGACTGCGAACCTAGTTTTGCGCTAATTTTGGCGGGCGGCCCATTAAGCCGGTCATCAAGCGCAAGGATACAAATCGGACTGGGGGAATTGTTCGCAAACACCATAATCCGAAGCGGCGAAATGCGACAATTGGCAGCCAAGTATTGGAAAATAATCTGTCTAGGAAATCGGTAAATCCTAACACAATTAAATTTTCTTTTTTGCGCCAGTTGTGATACCGTTTTAATACTCGCAAATCGCCGATGTCTTCGCCTTTTTGGTGGGCTTGCTGCAAGATTTGGGCGATCGCCCCAGCGTCACGAATACCCATATTTAAGCCCTGTCCGCCGACAGGATGGCAGCAGTGGGCAGCGTCGCCAATTAGCGCTAATCTGGGCAACACGTAGCGATCGCTCTGCATTAACTGCACCGGGAACAAAAAGCGATCGCCTTCCAACTCCAAACGGCCCAAAATCCCGCCCGTGCGTTGTTCTAATAAAGCTAAAAACTCTGTTTCGTCCATTGACTGCAAATCTTTTGCTTCCGCGTGGGGTGCTGTCCAAACTACTTGACAACGGTTCCCCGGTAATGGTAAGACTCCCATCGGGCCGCTCGGCCAAAAGCGCTCAAAAGCGATATCGTTGTGCGGTTTTTCTGCTTTAATGGTGATAGCAATGCAGGATTGCCAGTATTTCCAGCCGCGCGTGCTGATGTTGGCTTCGGTGCGGATGCGCGATTTATATCCGTCGGCTGCAACTAATAATTTGGTGCGAATTGTGCGAGTTGCGCCGTCTTGTTTGATCAGAATTTCAGCCGAATTAGTTAAATATTTTACCTCGACTACTTCCGCCGGACAAACCCAACTAAAATTAGGGTTTTTTGCCAAAGATTCTTGCAAAGCTGACAGCATGACTCGGTGCTCGCCAACGTAACCTAAAGCTGTTTTTGGTACCGGCAATTTGCCAGTATTTCCCAAGTCGGGGCGGTGGAATTCGACGACACCGGGATAGTCGCCGTCGCAGAGGCTAATTTGCTCGAAGGTGGTGATTTGTGGCAATATTTGTTCCCACACGCCGATACCTTCTAAAATCATTCCCGACAGTAGGGTAATTGCATAGGCTTGTTTTTTGGCTGCTGCGGCTGCGGGGAGTTGGGTTTCAATTATGGCGATTTTTAATCCTGAATCTTTGAGGGCGCAGGCTAAGGTTGCGCCGACTATGCCGCCTCCGACGATCGCGATATCATAGTCGAGTGTTGGTGTTTGGGTGGAGGCTGTGGTTGCAGAAAGTTGGTTTACGGGCATTTTCAAGGGTTTTTTTTAAGTGAATAATTATATTTACTATTTTATTGTAAAGAATTATTGCGATTTTAGGCGATCGCGCGACGGAGACGGGAGATGGGGAGATGGGGAGACGTTGAGAAATTTATGATTAATGACAACCATCAACTGCCAACTGCCAACTGCCAACTGCCAACTGCCAACTGTCAACTGCCAACTGTCAACTGTCAACTGTCTAATGACTAATGACCATTTCCTTTATATTTTCCGCAGCCAGGGCTAATACTTTCTGGGAAATCGGAATTTCTACGATAAACTCTGCACCTTCTCCGGGAGCGGAAACACACTGCAATTGGCCTTGGTGTTTGTCAACTATAATCTGATAGCTGATTGACAGTCCCAATCCGGTGCCTTTACCGACGGGTTTAGTAGTGAAAAATGGGTCAAACAACTTGTGAATGACTTCTTGATTGATTCCCATCCCGCTGTCGGCTATCCGAATTGTTGCTGTGTCTGAATTCGCACTGGTGCTAATCCGAATTGTGTTGGGATGAGCATATATTTCTTGGGAAGAACGCTGGCTGTTGTATTCTTCCAGGGCGTCGATCGCATTTGCTATAAGATTCATAAATACTTGATTGAGCTGACTTGGATAGCACTCGACTTTTGGAAAGTTGCCGTATTCTTTGATAATCTTAATAACCGGACGACCTGCATTAGCTTTGAGTCGGTGCTGCAAAATTAGCAAAGTGCTTTCGATTCCTTCGTGAATATCTACTAGCTTCATCTGCGATTCGTCGAGTCGCGAAAAGTTCCGCAAGGATACAACTAAGTCGCGGATGCGATCGGCTCCGACTTTCATTGATTCCAAAATCTTCGGAAAGTCTGCCATTAAGAAGTCGATTTCAATATCTTCCGTTACTTCGGCAATTTCCGGGAGGGGATTTGGGTATTTTTCCTGGTAAAGGTGGAGCAAACTGAGCAAGTCTGTGGCGTATTCGCTGGCGTGGGTGATGTTGCCGTAAATGAAGCTAATCGGGTTGTTAATTTCGTGGGCGACTCCGGCGACTAGCTGGCCGAGTGAAGAGATTTTTTCGGTTTGGATTAGTTGAGTTTGAGCTTGGTGCAAGTCGCGGAGAGCTTTTTCGAGCTGGACTGCTTGCGATCGATATTGTGCGGCTGATTGTTCCATCGTTGCCAAAACTTGCACTCGATCGCTAATATCGGTGTGAGTTCCCACCCATTCGCGAACGATACCGCCGGCTTCCAAAACGGGGACGGCGCGCACCCAAAAGTGTCTGTAGCTGCCGTCTGCTGCCCGCAAGCGGTGTTCGATTTCGTAGAGACTTTTTGTTTCTATGGTGCGCGTCCAAGCTTGTATTGTGCGATCGCGGTCTTCTGGGTGCACTGCTTCTATCCAGTTGTCCGTCATCTCTTCCAAGCTCATGCCCGTGTAAGCCATCCAATCCGGCTGAGGTTTGTCGAAGAATCCGCTAGCGTTTGTCGTCCAAACCATCTGTGCGGTGGCGATTGCTAGCGATCGATATCTTTCCTCGCTCAGACGCACCAATTCTTCGGCTTCTCGGTTGGCTGTCACGTCGCGCAAAATAGCTGTGAATATGATTTCGCCTGCAACTTCGAGTTTGGAAATAGAAGCTTCGGCGGGAAATTCTGTACCGTCTCGGCGGCGTCCTAAAATTTCTTTGCGGTTGCCCATTTTTCGGGCTTGTTTAACGCCAGCCCCGAAATTACTGACGAGGTGGCTGTGACTGACGGCGAAAGCTTCGGGCAACAGCAGGCTTAAGGATTGCCCGATCGCCTCAGCAGCATTCCATCCAAAAATCTGTTCTGCACCTTGGTTAAACAGGATAATTTTTTGATCAGCATCCACGGAAATAATCGCGTCGTCGGCAATTTCTACAATGCCGGCGAAACGAGCTTGAGAGAGTTGCAGCGCTTGTTCAGCTTGTTTGCGATGGCTGATGTCGCGGACGATCGTGGAAATGTATCCGAGTTTGTCGCCGGATGCGGAGTGGGAGATGATGACTTGGCTGACGGGAATTTCCAGGCCCGATGCTGACACAAAGGTTGTTTCTCCGTTCCAAACGCCCCCGGAAGCTACAGTGGCGATCGCCTCTTTCAAGGTGCTGCGGGCTGAGGCTGCTGTGAATTCTGCAATTTGTTGGTGGGATATATCCGCGTTTTCGTCGATACCCACCATTTTTCTGCCTGCTTTGTTAATGTAAACGGCGCGTCCTTCGAGGTCGCCGATACCTACAAAATCCGGCGTTGCTTCCAGAATTGCTACCAGATTGTTTTTGGCTACTTCGGCTTCTTTGCTCTCAGTAATATCCCGCGAAATGCTAACTATACCGCTGATATTTCCTTGCCAGTCCCGGTAAGCGTTTTTGGTAGAAAGAAATGTCCGCAAATTGCCTTTAACTGCCAGTTCTTCTTCTATAACTTGCGTTTTTCCTGCTGCCACTATCTGGCGGTCTATTTTCTTAATATTGCCTGCAATTTCCGCCGGAAATAACTCGCTATCATCTCTGCCGATAATATCATCTTCCGACTTGCCAATTATACTTGCTCCCGCAGCGTTGAGCATCGTGTAACGGCCATGAATATCTTTAACAAACAGGGCTGTTGGCATACTGTTGATGACTGTCAGGAACAGGTTGTAGTTTTTTTGGAGCGCCTGCTTTGTTGTTTGAGAATCGAGAATTTGTTGCTGCAATTGCTCGTTGGTAATTTGCAGTTGGAGAGTCCGTTTTTCTACTTGAGTTTCTAGGTCTAATTTAGCTTTTCTCAATCCCATTTCTGCTCGATGGCGCTTCCGGTCTGCCGTGCAAAGAGTCTTCGCATTCTGCCAAATCAAAACCGTAAAAATAATTACGTTTAATACACTTAATAGCGATAGTCCTAGCTCTGGTTCGTAGGCTTTAAATCGATCTCCTGAAATGATGAATAAACCCGCTAAAGGCGGGATAACAATCGCTTGGGGCAATAAGCGCCTCGCCATAACGCCGCCCGCGCGATCGCTGGCAATTACTGCTATAAATCCTCGCTCTGGATTGGCAAATAAAATTCCGAGGCTCAGCAACATAAATGCTACGGAAGTGTGCAAAGCCATTCCTGTATTATCGCCAATTCGGTAAAATAAAGCTTTGCCGTAGATGTAGCCTATCAAACCCAGAAATGCAATTAAAAATGCACAACAGCTTAAGATTTGAACCCGCAGGTATTTAGGGCGACGTTCTGACAGCAGCAACTGGGCTGTTCCCAGCAATAAAAAAGCAGCAGCAGTATTTGGTGCCATGCGTCCCGGTGTTGAGAGGCTTGTCAGGGTGTAACCTTCTTTAAATAGTAGTTGGTCAATGCCTAAGTCTAAATTAAAGCTATATTGAACGAGGGTGAGTAGGCTAATTAATATAAGTAAAAATGAACTGCTATAACTTAAAAAGTTATAGTTTTTTTGATATTTTGTTGTTGTTAATTCGCTGTGGCTGCGCTGTTGGAGGAACAGAGAAAGCCCGCCCAAAATAAAGCAGACGGCTGTATTGGCTTTCATTGTCACGAGTCCGGGCAGAATGCTTTTTAAGAGTTGGAGGTCGAATATCCAACCCAAAATGACTGTACAGCCGATCGCGATTACTGCAATTCCAGCTTTTTTGGCAAAAGACTGGAGTGCAACAATTGTGGTTGAGGGTGACTGCGCTGGTGCGGGTAAAAAACGTTCCAATTTCTCGATACCTCAAATTATTTGTTTTTCTACGTATCTAAGGTAGCAATAAACACTATAGTTATATTGTTGCCCCTTATACAAAGCTGCTTAAGATATTGTTAAAACTGCATAGCATAAAATATTAATTATCTTATCTAACTTGAGAGAGAGTGTCAACTGAAAATCAAAGGTTCTGGTGTAGAAGGTATTTGGCAGAATTCCATAATTTTTCTTGATTGTTAGTTAGAACCAAAAATTCCTTGTTCCTTGTTCCTTCTTGCGGGGAAATTAGCGATCGCCCGATTCATCCGTCCAAATAAGACTCAGCGGTTGAAACCGCGTCTACACAAACAAAGTCCGCCTTCGCGGACTCAAGAGGCCGTATTAAAACCGGATTTTGGTATCAAATCTTACATCAATGGTCTTGGGTTTCGTTCTTTAACTAATGACTAATGACTAATGACTAATGACTAATGACCAATGACCAATGACTACTGTCAACTGTCAACTGTCAACTGTTGAAGTGCTTCCAAAGCTTCGGTTGCTGATGGGTAACGCTGGGGGAAAGCGTAAAGCACCATCTGGTCTAAAATGCTAGCAAACTGCGGGGTAACAGTTGCATTTTTCTGCCAGATGAGATTGCCTAAGTTATCGACTCTGAGTTGTTTCGGCCGCATCCCTGTCAAGGCTTGAATCCCGATGATTCCGACAGCATAGATGTCGCTGCAAAATTTCGGCGAGCCGATGGCTTGTTCGGGGGGAATGTAGTCTTGTTGAGTGCCGCCGCGCGATCGCGTTTGGCCTGTGCTGTTTTGGGAGCTGTTGATTTCTTTAACTGCTCCAAAGTCAATTAATACAATCTTGCCGTCTGATGCGCGCTCGATTAAGTTTTGAGGGTGAACGTCGCGGTGAATTACATTTTGTTTGTGAACGAAGGCCATCACTTCTAAGATATCTTTTAACAAAGCAATAACGCGATGTTCTTCCCAGGGTTGACCTTCGATTAATTCTTGATATAGGGGTTCTCCTTCGATGAATTGATAGACTAAATAAAAATACCCGTTTTCTTCAAATCGAGCTAACAGTTCCGGTATCCGATCGTGTTTTCCCAAGCGATATAACACTCGCGTTTCTCGATCGAATAGCTGGCTGGTTCTGTCTGACTGGCTTTTCAGGCGCTTGACGAGACACAAAGGTCGATCGGGCAAATTTTCATCTTCAGCGAGATAGGTATCGCTGTACTCGGTGCTCGCCAAATGTTCTCGGATTCGGTAACGCATCCGCAGTAGCTTTCCCAATATCGGATCGAGAGATTGAGCTGGTTGCGTGTCTTTTTGTACACCTCTGATGATGCAGTCCCAAAGATTTGCTCCGACTACTCTTTCTTCTGGTTCAATAATTCCTGCTTGCTTCAGTACCTTGGTGAGGTCTTTCCACAAGTTGTAGCCGACATAGCGGCCCAGGTAGCCCACTGTGTAGCCACGGGCGATCGGATCGTTGTGCTGAATTTCTTGGTATGTCAAACCCCCTAAAACGCCTTGCGCGATCGACTGTTGCAACCGAGTTAGGCGTTTTTGGGTTTGTTCATAAACCAGATTGTCTAAAAAATTTATTGCTTCTTCTACTGTCATTGTTTTATGGCTTAAGTTACTCGTGCAGCTACATATTGTGTTCTTGTCTTTATGTTATATAGGGTTTAATTGAAATTTACTAGATTTTTTTGAACTTGAAATATATCTTGATAAATATGATTTTTATGAAACTCAAATTATGACTTTTATGAATTTGATTTAGTTGACAGATGGTTGATGTCTTAGTGTTAATTTACGGATTTCTAGAGGAACTTGCCCAAAAGATCGAACGGCGGTTTCAACCGCCGTGTTTGATTTATTGCAACCCACGGAGGTGGGTTTTGTGTGTGTAGGCGCGGTTTCAACCGCCGTCTGCATCTACAAACAAAACAGTTAATTTTTAATTTTGTTAACGTAGCCCCACAAACTGTAATCGCGGCTCAGCCAACCCCGGAAAAAAGCCATTTGACTCGGATCTTCTTGCACCCGTTTGTAACGGTAAATAATCCGTTCGTTAATCATTTGTAGCGCTGTATTTTTGTTATTAGCAACTTTCAATGCTTCCCTGGTGCGCGCATCAAAAACACCGCTTTGTGGCAATCCTAAAGCTTGCTGCAAAAATGTAATAGAATTGTTAATACCGAAATTAACTGCGGTGTCAAACATGACGATCGCCAAAGCAGGCTGCATAGTTCCCGAAAGACTAGAATCCCAGTAATATTTATAAATTTCTAGGAGCTCTGCTTCCGACATTTGCGTCACGTCGAGGGGCGGCAGCCCGCGACTGTAGCGGTACGAGTTGTATTCTGTTTGGAGAACGCCTCGATAGGTTCTGCCGCCCTTATCGGCTGGGTGATTGCTGAATCCGCCCTCAAAATATAAGGTGAAATAAAGAGCAGTTTGAAATACTCGCTGCCGAAAGTTCGCTGTTTGCTGCTGTGCCAGAGTCTTTTGGGCAAAAGGCAAGGGGATTGCTAAGGCTAACAAGAGTATCCCCAGCAGGAGGTTTGGCTTCCACTTGATGTTAGGTTGGTGCTGTGTCGCTTGCTTGTCGCTCATAAATTCTCTGTGACGATCGCGCGTAATTCCGGTAAAACTGGTACTCTGCAAAATAATATAGATTCAACCTTTAACTTGATAGCACACATAGGCCGCCAAATGAATTCCGATTTTCGCAACCAATCCGAAACACCCCAATTTGAAGATGCTGCATCGCTGACAGTCGTTGCAGAAACCTATTACTCCCAAGGCGATTTAGCAGCCGCCATCGCTGCTTGTCGCCGAGCTCTGGAATTGCAACCGGATTGGGCGGCGGCTTACGTGACAATGGGTAATGTGCAGCAAGCCAGCGGCCAAATTGAGGAGGCGATGCGGTTTTATTCGGAGGCGATCGCCCTAAATCCCGATTTTGCTGAGGCCTATGCTAATTTAGGCAGTATGCTCTACAAGCAAGGGCGTTTGGTGGAGGCGATTGTCAATTACCAAAAGGCGATCGAACTCAAGCCAACTTTGGCCGCTGCTTACTGGAATTTGGCAAGCGCACTGAAGCAGCAGGGGCAATCGGATGCAGCCGTAGCCTATGAGCAAAAAGCCCTAGAACTCAATCCCAATCTGGCTCAGGTTGATTTTCACATAAATTTAGGCGATAAATTAGCGCGGCAGGGGCAGTTAGATGAGGCTGTGGCTGCATGGCAACGGGCGATCGCTTTCAAACCCGATTTACCCGAAGCATACTGTCAAATTGGCATAATTTTGCGCCACCAGGGCAAGTTTAAAGATGCCATACCCAACCTGCAAAAAGCCCTAGAAATTAAACCAGATTTTATTGCCGCCCACCAACATTTGTGCGGCATCCTCCGAGATACTAGCGATTTAGCAGCCGCGCGCCAAGCCGTACACAAATACAGCCAAATGTGCGCGGAAACCGATCCAATTATGACGGCGATTTACTACGTCAGCACCTATCAAGTGTCGGGATTGAATCAAATTGCAGGCGATCGATTTTTAGAACTAGAATCATACTTGCAGAACAACTTAGAAACGGCTAGCCCGGTAGAAATTAAATCGCTTTATGCAAACTTGTTATTCAGCACGCCCTATCTGCGAGATGACTTGGCAGCCAACTCTAAACTTTACAGATTAATTGCCCAAAAGTACATCGAAAAATGTATCAAACCTAATTTTTCTCAACCCGTAAGTTATAGTCTCAAGCCAACAAATAGCAAATTAAAAATCGGTTTTTTGTCCAATCACTTCAGCCGCCATTCTGTAGGTTGGTGCAGCGCTGACATCATTCGCGAATTGTCCGTCATCACACCCAATTTGTATCTGTACGCTTCCGAAAGAATTGTTCCTGACGATCGCACTCAACAATTTGACAGTTTCGGTAAACTGACTTTCCCAAAAACTTACCCCAACGGACTTGCCAATTCCGCAGAAATTATCAACCAAATTCAGCAAGATGAATTAGATATTTTAGTCGATTTAGATTCTCTCAGCGTACCAGTTCACGCAGATATTCTTCACCAAAAACCCGCGCCAGTTTGTGTTTCCTGGTTGGGATTTGATGCACCTTACATATCCTCGAAAAATTACTTTCTTACAGACTGGTACTCGCACCCAGCAGGTAGGGAAAAATATTATGACGAGCAACTAATTAGGATGCCGGATTCCTTTGTAGCGGTATCAGGTTTTCAGAGGTATGGAGTCGATCCGGTGGCATTGAGAAAGTCGAATCGGATCGGTTTGGATCAGATAGTTTACCTGTGCGTCGCTCCGGGCAGAAAATTTAATCGCGACTTAGTAAAAGCACAAGTTGCGATTCTCAAACAAGTTCCGAACAGTATTTTAATTCACAAAGCTTTGGGCGATGCTGCGGTGTTTGAGGGTGCGTATCATCAAGCTTGCGAAGCTGAGGGAGTTAGCCGGCATCGAATTAAGTTTTTGCCGAGGTTTGCTACGGAGGAAGAGCACAGAATTATCTATTTGCTGGCTGATGTTTTGTTAGATTCTTATCCTTACAATGGAGGTACTCACACTTTAGAGGCTTTGTGGTTTGATTTGCCGGTGGTGACTCGCACCGGAGAGCAGTTTTTGTCGAGAATGGGTTATTCGTTTTTGCAGGCTTTGGGAATTGAAACTGGTGTGGCTTGGTCTTGGGCTGAATATGTGAATTTGGGTGTAAAATTGGGTAAAGATGGTGAATTGAGAAAGGCAATTCAAGCACATTTAATTAAGTCTAAAGACTCTGGAAGTTTGTCACCGTTGTGGAATCCGAAAAAGTTTGCGGGTGATATGTATGGGGTGTTTGAAAAGTTGTGTAAAATGGTTTGACGCGCTAGTTATAAGGGTAAGATACGCAGTCATTGGTGTCAAATTAAGCCTAAAACCGTTGATAAATCTCGCTTTTATCCGAGACCAGATCCCCCTAAATCCCCCTTAAGAAGGGGGACTTTGAGAAGATTCTTGTCCCCCCCTTAAGAAGGGGGGCTAGGGGGGATCTGGCCTCAGAGGTAAACAGCAGTATGTAACTACGTTTGACGTTAAGTTGACACCAATGGTGCGCGATGCACACCCTACAATGACTAATCTAAAATCTAAAATCTAAAATCTAAAATGAATTTGACACTACCAACTATTAAGTTTTTGAAACAGCCGACTTCGGAAGCTTGGATCGAACAGACGATCGCCCATTTGGATACAATCTTGTTAGATCATTCTCACTGCGAGCGGAAAGCGGCGGGAGTAGCGTTAAATTTAATGTTTCGCTACCCAGCGCGGGAAAAATTGGTGAGGATGCTAACAGTGATCGCCCGCGAAGAATTAGAGCATTTCGAGCAAGTCAACCAGCGGTTAGAAGAGCGCGGTATCGCTTTGGGGCCTTTGGCTGCGCCTCCCTACGGTGCCGGTTTGTCCGCCCAAATTCGCAAACAGGAACCGGAGAGACTTTTGGATTCTTTGCTGGTTTCTGCTTTGATTGAAGCGCGGAGTCACGAACGGCTGGGGCTGTTGGGCGATCGTTGTCCTGACGCAGAATTAGCTAAGTTTTATCGTAGTTTGATGGCTTCGGAAGCGCGCCATTATGGGGTATATTGGATTTTAGCCACAACTTATTGCGATCGCACTCTGGTGATGGAGAGGCTAGAAGAATTATCATTGGTAGAAAGTCAGTTGCTGGCAACTCTTTATCCTGAACCGAGAATTCACAGTTAAAAGTTGGGTGCATTTAACGACTGTCAAATGCGAGAAAATCAGTAATTTTACGGTTGCTAAAGTCAAAAAAATAATGTAAGTTGCAACAACTAATGAAAACCCAACATCTCGATTTTTTGATTCGTTCATGGGAAACGCGCGATCGGGCGGAGGCCTTCAATTTAATTAAAAATATTTTAGCAGAATACGGTTTAAACTGTGAGCCTTGCGGGGCCGATCGAGATGTCTATGATGTCGAATTATTTTATCATAAAAATGGTGGAGAATTTTGGGTAGTAGAACGGCAAGCAGAAATCGTGGGTACAGCAGCTTACTATCCCATTGAGCGCGGTAAAAATGCTGTGGAAATTCGCAAAATGTATATTTTGCCAGCAGCAAGGAGACAAGGTTTGGGGAAGTTTTTACTGCAAGAGTTGGAAAGTATAATAATGGCTCGCGGCTTTGATGAAATCTGGATCGAAACTGCTAGCATTCTTAAGGAAGCTGTTATATTGTACGAAAATAATGGATATCTACCGACGACGGGTGTGGAAACGCCAAGGTGCGATCGGGTTTATGTTAAATCTTTAGGTTAGAAGCAAAGTCTAAAAAACCGGGTTTCTGAGAAAATCTCAGTGGGTGGCAAAATATCTCGGAAGAAACCCGGTTTCTGGGAATTTTGCATTGGGTTTTAATTCGTTTTTTGCCGCAGCGGAATCTCGATCGCAAATTCCGAACCTTCTCCCAATACAGAATTGCAAGAAAGCTGGCCGCCATGTTTTTCTACGACAATAGAGTGCGAAATTGCCAATCCTAAGCCCGTGCCTTTGCCGACGGGTTTTGTGGTAAAAAATGGGTCAAACAAGCGCAGTTTCACGTCTTCGCTGATTCCGGGGCCGCTGTCAGTTATACGCATCGCCACGCAGTTATTGTCGGTTACTTCGGTGCGAATCGTAATTGTGAGATTTTTGCCCGTGCGAGAGAACTTATCAATTTCCATTTCCACAGCGTCGATCGCATTAGTCAACAAATTCATAAATACTTGATTTAACTGACCGGGATAACATTCTACTAAAGGCAATTTACCGTATTCTTTGATAAGATTAATAGGCGGGCGATCTGGTTTATTTTTCAGGCGGTTTTGCAAAATCATCAGCGTGCTTTCGATGCCTTCGTGAATGTCAACTTGTTTCATTTCGGCTTCGTCAAGTCTTGAGAAAGTCCGCAGGCTCAAAACAATGTCGCGGATGCGATCGGCTCCGACTTTCATAGATGTGACAATTTTTGGTAAATCTTCAATAATATAATCAATTTCCAAGTCTTCTCTGGCATCTAAAATTGCTGCGGTAGGCTGCGGGTATTCACGCTGGTAAAATTGCAGCATTTTTCGTAATTTTTGAGTGTATTCGCTAACGTAGCTGAGATTACCGTAGATAAAGTTAACTGGGTTGTTGATTTCGTGGGCGACACCTGCTACTAATTGTCCCAAACTTGACATTTTTTCACTTTGAATTAATTGAGTTTGCGTGCGTTGTAGTTGGTGCAAAGTTTGTTCTAGCTGTTGGGTTTGAGCTTGGGCTAATTGGGCGGTTGTGCGGCTTTGGGTGTACAATTCGGCGTGCTCGATCGCGATCGCAATTTGAGCAATTACTGCTTGCATCAGCTCGACTTCCGAATCGCTCCAATGGCGCGCGGACAGAGCCTGATAGCAGCTAATCGTGCCTATATCGCCGGAAGTAGTATGAACCGGCAGCGACAGCACTGAGTTAATTTTAAATGCTTGGAAAATTGCGCGCACTTCTACATCTTCAAAAAAGCTAAGATCATCAACTCGCATAATTTGTCGGCCCAAAATCTGCTGCACTGCGGCACTAGATTGGTCATCTACAGCATAAGTACCAAGCAAACTAGGCAAATTTGCATTCTTTGCTTCGCAAACTATTTCCCACATTGGAGGATTGCTGTTGGGGCGATACCAAATGAAGATGCACCAATCTAGCTGCATCAGATTGCGAATTTCTTGAACGGCGGTTGCTAAAATTGTGTCTAAATCTAAAGAATTGCGGATTTGGTTGGCAATTTGATTCAGCAGTTGTTCTCGCTGAGCTTGCTGTCTCAGTGCTTGTTCCGATCGCACTAATGTTTCTTCGGCAAGTTTGCGATCGGTTAAATCTTGGACGACTGCTTGGATAATTTTTTCATTTCCAACTTCGATGACTGTCAGCACGACTTCTGCGGGAAAATCCGTACCGTCTAAGCGCTGGTGAACCCACTCAAAACGGTGGTTTCCCCGCTCAAAGGCGATCGCCATCATTTCGTCGGCTATGCTCAAAGAATCTCTGCCATTGGGTTGGAAAAAAGGCGACAGTTGGCCTGGTTTTTTGCTGTACAACTGTTGCGGGGCGGTGCAGCCAAATAGTTTTAGGGTGGCTGTGTTGGCATCTGCGATGCGACTGTCATATAACATAAAAACAGGCAAACTGGTTAATTCGTAGAGCGATCGAAATTTGGCTTCCGACTGTTGCAATGCCGCTTCTGTTTGTTTGCGATCGGTAATGTCGGCAACCATTGCCAAAGCGCCGACATAGCGCCCTTCTTTGTCTGACAAGGAATTAGTAGAAACCATCGCCCACAAGTCGCTGCCGTCTCGACGAAGGAACTTAAAATCGTGCTTTTCGCTAATTCCTTCACGGCGGCGGTTGAGATTGGCTTCGGCGATCGCCACGCCTTCTGCATCCATGAAAGCAAATAGCGACTGCCCGATCATTTCGTTGGCGGTACAGGCGAGCATATCGACCATTTTTTGGTTGACAAAAGTAGTTTTACCCTCCGCATCGATCGTCCAAATTCCTTCATCTGCTGTCTCGACAATGCACCTGTATTTTTCCTCGCTTTCCCGGAGGGCTTCTTCTGCTAAGTGACGCTCCGTAATGTTTTGAGCCATTAACAATCCGCCGCTGATTTCTTGCCGCTTGTTTCTGACTGGCAAAGTGTAACCGAGGTAAATGCGATCGCCGTAAGTAAATTCTGAAACAACGGTTTCTCCTGCGAGCGCCGCCCGATAATTCGGCTCGAAGATACTGCAAAAATCCGGCTCGAATACTTCCCAGATTGTCTTGCCTTCCATCAACTCTTTGGAAAGTCCCACAGCGGCTAATTCTGTACCTTCTACCAGGGTGTAGCGCATTTCTTTGTCAAACAGCATCACTGCACCGTTAGGAAAGTTGCTTGCCATAGTGCGGTAAAGCTGTTCGCTTTTTTCCAGTGCTACTTCAGCTTGTTTGCGATCGCTAATGTCAACTACAACTGCACCGATGCCGATCGCCTCACCGTCTTTGTCGAGCAGAGGAAAATAAGAGCCTGTAATATCTCGAACAACCCCAGGCTGCTTTGGACTTTCACCGCTCATATCTATGTTAATTAGGGGCTCTTTCGTTCTCAAAATTTGTTCGTACAAAGGCTCTACGATTGGAGCCAAATTCTGCAATATTTCGCTTACAGTCTTGCCAATATGTTCTGCTGGGTTCAGGCAATTTATTTCTGCTAGGTATGGATTAATTTGCACGTACCGCAATTGGGAGTCCAAAATGCAAAGTCCCACCGGCGCATCATTGAAAAAAGCATCAAAACGATCTTGTCTCTGTGCTAATTCTTGTTCTAAAGCTTTGCAATCGCTAATATCCCTGATGCAGCCCACACTCCCAAAGACTTCGCCACCAACATCTTTAACCAGAGAAATTGATAAGTGCGAGTAAAAGTCTTCTCCAGACTTGCGCTGCATAGTAATTTCTAGTTCACACTCGCCTGTTTTTTCTAGCGGTTTTGTCACCAATTCTAATACTAATTCCCGCTGTTTCGGCGGATATATTAGACTAACATCTTGACCAACAACTTCACTTGTTTCGTAGCCGTAAAGCCTTTGAGCCTCTTTATTCCAACTGGTGATTGAGCCGTTCGTATCCGTGCAAATTACGGCTTCGCGAATTTGATCTAAAATCTGATTTTGCAGCTCCAGTTTCGATTTTGCTTGTTCCAGTTCGGCGATTTTTTGTTGGAGTAGTTCCTGAGTTTTTGTCAGTTCCGCAGTCTGGTTTGCCAGCAATTTTTCTAGATGTGAATTGCAGTGCGGTGGCGCTGATTCCCGTGGCTGACTGTTTTCATCCCGATGATTTAAAATCTTTTCAGCACTCAGCCAAATCACGCATTCTCCATCAGTTGCAATTGCCCGCTCGGAAACTCGCACGGATACGAAATGGTTATTTTTATGTTTGTATGCTGCTTCGCACGGGCTAGTACAGCTATTTTTTGCTGGAATTTCTAAATATTTTTCTCTACCAACGCAATCTGTTTGCAGAATTTCCCAGTAATTGAGGTTGAGAGTTTCTGCAACTGTGTAACCGATAATACTTGCAAAAGCTGGATTGATGTCTAGAAAACTCCCGTCTGTCCGGCACAATGCCAGCCCTAGCGGGCACAGTTGTAACAATTTGCGGTGGGAGCGATCGCGCTTGGCTTTTCCTAACTGGCTTTGCATCTGACATAGCTGGACTTGGGTTATTTAATTATATCTTTTTATCTTGTTTATTGCTGTAACTTTTATAACTCAGTAAGGAAGTTCGGCAACGAGGCCGAACTTCCTTCTATCCCGTACATTGTTCGTTGGCCGAACATCTCTCTATCCGTTACATCCGTTAAATCTGTGATAGAATCCGTTGCTGAACTTCCTGCAATTAATCGCGAGCGATCCCTTCGGAGCGGGCGGCCAACTGCACTGCACCGGCGACGGCAATGGCAACTCTTTCGTCAAAAACAGACGGTATAATGTGCTCTTTGTCAAGCTGAGAAGAGCTGACTAAAGAGGCGATCGCATAAGCTGCACCCAAATACATACTTGTGGTAATCGTGCGAGCTTTGCAGTCCAAAGCACCTCGAAATATCCCCGGAAATGCCAAAACATTGTTAATTTGATTGGGGTAGTCGCTGCGTCCAGTGGCAATGATCGCCGCATCCTCCATAATTAATTCTGGCTGAATTTCGGGAATGGGATTTGCCATTGCAAAAACAATGGGATTCTGGGCCATCGATCGCACCATAGAGCGAGTGACCACCCCGGGCGCACTGACACCTAAAAATACATCTGCACCGGCCATTGCATCTTCCAAAGTACCGCCCGAAGCCACAGCAAATTCTAGTTTTTCTGGGTTCATATCCGTGCGATCTTTGCAGAGAACGCCTTTGGAGTCGCAAATGATGATGTTTTCGGCACCTGCTTTCCGCAACAAACGGGCGATCGCGATTCCGGCCGCACCAGCTCCGTTAATTACGATACACACTTCTGCGATCGTTTTTTTGACGATTTTTAAGGCATTAATTAATGCTGCCAAACTAACAATCGCCGTGCCATGTTGATCGTCATGAAAAATTGGAATATCTAAGGTTGCCCGCAATCTGGCTTCGATTTCAAAGCAACGGGGAGAAGAAATATCTTCCAGGTTAACGCCACCAAAAACCGGGGCGATATTCTGCACGGTGCGAATAATTTCCTCGGTATCTTGCGTGTCCAAACAGATAGGAAAGGCATCAATTCCGGCAAATTCTTTAAATAGCATGGCTTTGCCTTCCATGACTGGCAGTGCGGCGGCTGGGCCGAGGTTTCCTAGTCCCAAAACTGCGCTACCGTCGGTAACAATCGCCACAGTATTTTGTTTGATTGTCAGGTTGTAAACTTGTTGGGGGTCATTGGCGATCGCAGTACAGATGCGGGCGACTCCTGGGGTGTATGCCATTGCCAAATCAGATTGGCGTTTGAGGGAAATTTTGCTAATTACGCTGATTTTTCCACCACGGTGCAAGTCGAAAGTGCGATCGTACACATCGATCACTTTGATATCCGGTAGCGCTTTCACTGCTTGGACGATTTCTTCGTTGTGTTCAATGCTGTAAGCATCGACGGTGATATCGCGAATGGTAGTGGCGCGGCTTTGCTCGATTAAGTCGATTTGGCCGAAGTTGCCGCCCACAGATGCGATCGCGCTAGTGACGCTAGCCAGCATTCCCGGCTGGTTCGGCAGAGCAACACGAATCGTTAAACTAAAGCTGGGGTTCGGTGTCAGTTTTACCATAATGGCTTGATTGTAGATTTGAGAATTGCAATCTTTGATTTTATCGCCAATATTAGACATAAAATTTAATAATTAAAATTTTCAACTGAAATTTTTAACAAATTCTATCAACTGGTGATGCGATCGCACTATATTTCCCCGTAGGGTGCGTCAGTTTCAATATGTTTGAATTGGAGCGAAACTTGGGACTGACGAACCCTACTAACTATTAACTTTTAAATCCGTTACATCCGTTACAAAATCCGTTGCCGAACTTCCCTTTTTCTGCTTCCCTCTTCCTTGACTTTTAAATCCGTTACATCCGTTACAAAATCCGTTGCCGAACTTCCCTCTTTCTTCTTCCTTCTTCCTTCTTCCTTCTTCCTTCTGTCAACTGTCAACTGTCAGTAGATGCAACACTGTTTGATCCAGCAGGTAAAAATTAGATCGACTGACAAGCGGGCATTTCTTATGTATTATGCTTGTTTGTTAAAATTTGCCTTCAATAGCGAATGCAACCGGGCAAACGATCGAACTACCTGCACGCTTTGCTGGAGAATTCCAGCGACTGTTACTAATAAGGAATTTACCCCGCGCCAGTAAAAACACAGGTTTAGCGCAGCACAGCGAGTTGCTGGTTGCTAACTGTCAATTTTAGCGATCGGTCGCAGCATCCGCACACATAATTGTAAAGAATTTGCAAGCGATACAATCGGGGGGAACTTTTTCTGAGTTTGGGAGATCTACAGGTTGTTCGTCTTCGCTGCCGGCGGGAAAGATGCACAGGCCCACTTGTTTGACTCCAGCCATGAGTTCGACAACTCGATCTAAAATGCTGTCGATTCTTTCAATTAGTTCATCTGCTACATCTAGACTCGGCGCGATGATGAAAAAGGTTTTGACTCCTTCGGGACAAGGGGCGAAGCCGAGGGTGCACTCTTCTAATAGTGCTTGAGTCGAGAGACTCAGAGGCTCATCGAAGCGAGCGATTACTGCTCGATCAAAGGCTTGTGTCAGGGAACGATCGCCAAAAACAGGTTGAGATAACATAACTACTTCCTTTCGTAGAATTTTTGGAGCATTGAAAAAATATTAACATACCTTAATGTAACTGATTTAACTAAATTGTATGGCGATCGCGATCATGACTAGATGTGATATTTTTTGATGTGTAGAGCGATCGGCATTGTGATAATCTGTAATCTCAGATACAAAACCCTGTGATTTAGATCAGGATGGAAAATATTTTCGAGGGGGTAATCCCCGGAGAAGTACAGCTAAAAGTTGCGATCGACCTCAACCTCTAGCGTTTAAAATAAATATCCAATCAAAATATTAAAGATGAACTCGATCGCCCAACAGTTAAAAACCAGATTTGAAAAAGCCTTCACCTCCGCATTCGGCGAGAGTTATGCCGATACGGATCTGATGCTAGCCCCTGCGGGAAATCCCAAGTTTGGGGACTTTCAGTGCAATGCAGCGATGAGTTTGGGCAAAAAGTTAGGTAAGCCACCGCGGGCGATCGCCTCTACAATCATCGAAAACCTCGACATCGCCGACATCTGCGAAACCCCAGAAATCGCCGGCCCGGGTTTTATCAATTTGAAGCTCAAACCGGCGTATTTGGAAGCGCAAATAAGTGAGATCGCCGCCGACACCCGTTTGGGGATTGAACCGGTGAAAACGCCTCAGAGAGTGGCGATCGACTTTTCGAGCCCGAATATCGCCAAAGAAATGCACGTCGGACATTTGCGATCGACAATCATCGGAGATGCGATCGCCCGCACCCTCGAATTTCAAGGCCACGACGTAATCAGAATCAACCACATCGGCGACTGGGGCACCCAATTCGGGATGCTGATCGCATACTTGCGCGAAGTTCACCCCCAAGCCCTCACCACCGCTGACGCTCTAGATTTAGGCGATTTAGTCGCATTTTACCGCCAAGCAAAACAGCGCTTCGACGCAGACGCAACCTTCAAAGAAACCGCCCGCCAAGAAGTAGTAAAACTGCAAGCAGGCGCAGAAGACACCAGGCGCGCCTGGAAACTGCTGTGCGATCAATCCCGCCGCGAATTCCAAGTAATCTACGACTTACTAGACATCAAACTAACCGAACGCGGCGAATCCTTTTACAATCCATTATTGTCCGCAGTAATCGCCGACTTAAACAAGTTAGGTTTGCTAGTAGAAAGCGACGGCGCAAAATGCATATTTGTAGACGGTTTCACCAACAAAGAAGGCGAACCATTACCGCTAATCGTGCAGAAAAGCGACGGCGGATACAACTACGCAACAACAGATTTAGCCGCCATCCGCTACCGCATCCAAAACGACAAGGCAAAACGCATAGTTTACGTCACAGATTCAGGACAAGCCAACCATTTCGCCCAAGTATTTGCAGTAGCCAGAAAAGCCGGTTGGATTCCCGAAGATGTCGAAATTGTCCACGTTCCCTTCGGTTTGGTATGCGGAGAAGATGGCAAAAGATTAAAAACTCGTTCTGGGGATGCAGTGCGCTTGCAGGATTTGCTTGATGAGGCGATCGTCCGCACCCGCCAAGATTTAGAAAACAGATTAAAAGCAGAGGAAAGACACGAAACAGAAGAATTTATTGCCAGCGTCTCTCGAACCGTTGGTTTGAGTGCCGTTAAGTATGCCGATTTAAGTCAAAACCGCGCCAGCAACTATGTATTTAGCTACGACAAAATGCTCGCATTGCAAGGAAATACTGCTCCTTATATGCTGTATGCCTACGTGCGCGTGCAGGGAATTCGCCGCAAAGGAGAGATTGATTTTGATAACTTAGATGCTAGTGCAAAAGTGATTTTGCAGTCAGATGCCGAGTTAGTATTGGCAAAGCATTTATTGCAGTTCAATGAAGTTATAAATGCTGTGGGCGGCGACTTGTTGCCAAATCGGATTTGTCAGTATTTGTTTGAATTAAGTCAAAAGTTCAATCAATTTTTTGAACAATGTCCGGTACTGAAAGCTGAGGAACCGTTGCGGACTTCGCGGTTAATGTTGTGCGATTTGACGGCGAGGACTCTGAAGTTGGGTTTAGATTTGTTGGGGATTCAAGTGTTGGAGAGAATGTAATCTAAGGTTTGTAGCTGTAGGGTGCGTGAGAGCAATAAATATTTGAATCTCGGTGATGAAACTGTTTGCACTCACGCACCGCCAAAAGTCTTGAACAATACCGATGCAACCGGAAATAAGATAATTTTAACCGCTGATAAACGCTGATAAACGCTGATAGAGAGGACTATTCTGCATCAATTCCTTGCCACAGTTCAGAAAGCGGTACAGTCTCTCCTGTCATGGCTTCGTGCCATCCTTGACGAAAACAGTCTTCGGCTGACTTCAGCGGTTCCTCAGCAAGAACGATGATGCGGACTCTGTGTCCAGAAAATTTGGCTGCTTGGGCGAGAATTTCTTCCCACGTTCCCTCTAGTTCTAGTATTTGTGGTGTCATTTTTGTGATTTTAATTTTTAACCGTCAGGGCGATCGCTATCTTCTTCATCTTGTATTTCTTTAGGAATAGTGGCATCATTCAACTGACTAATAATTTGTATAATTTGCTCGGCTGAAATATCCACTTGTTCTGATTTTGCATAAATACTCATCAAAAAGATAGCTATAGGTGTCTGAACGTAATATATCAGTCGATAGCCAGCACTTTTGCCCTTTTTGATGTCGCTGTTTTTGACTCGCACCTTAAAGACAATATCATTAATCCCTGATATTCGATTTCCAGGCAATTCTCCCGCTTGAAGTTGTTCAACAATCGGCTGAACGTCAGAGCGAATGTGGCGGTACTTTTTGGACAGTGCGCGTAAATTGCGCTTAAATTCATCGGCAAAGTACACCTTAATTGAAGGAGAATCATTCTGCATCAATACCTTCCCACAGTTCCGATACAGGTCTAGTTTTTCCTGCCTTTATTTCCAGCCATGCTTGCCGAAAGCTTTCTTCTGGAGATGGGAGTGCTTCTTCGTCTTCGTCAGCAAGAACGATGATGCGGACTCTGCGTCCAGCAAACTCTGCTGATTGGGCGAGAATTTCTTCCCACGTCCCTTCTAGTTCTAACACTTGTGCTGTCATTGGTTTGACTTTTTTAAAGAGTTGGATTTAGTTAATTATAGCGCATTCCTCAAATCGAGCATTTACGGCTTTTTGTTAACAACCAAGCTATCCAGAAGGCCTTTAAACATTGTTACGACAATCTGGCGATCGTTATCTCTCACAAATATATCGTAATTGGGACTTGAGTTAATTTCAATCAACCAATATGCTCCGTTTTTATCTAGCGCGATGTCAAGCCCAGCATAATTAATCGCAATTTCCGCAAAAACAGGTTTAACAAAATCTTCCATCTCAGACATGAGATAGGGGTTAATTATATGTTTGGCTTTTGCACCTTCCCAGTGCAGCGGGCTTAAATTCCCCGCAAATTTAGCCTGAGATTTGTCTTTTTCGTACAGCAAAACTAGCTTTTTTTTGCAGAATACAGCCCGATATTCGTGAGCAATTTCGATATATTCTTGAGCGAGCGCCACATAGTCATAATCTTTGCTGTTGACGTTAAATATAATTTCTAGGGCTTCTTTAATTTGCTCTATCGTTTCACACAAAAAAACATTGTTGCCACCAGCACCGCGATTTCTTTTGAGAATCACCGGGAAAGAGAAATTTTTGTGGACTTCTAAAACTATTGATTCAATATCTGGGAAACTCAAATACTTTTTATACTTCTCCTCGCAGTGAGGCGAGACAAAACCGAGAGTTTTGGGAGTATTTATTTTGCCGTTTAATAGTTGATAGGTATATTCTTTGTCTTTAAAAATCTCTGCTACTGAGGCGCTATTAAATGGCGTTATGTAATTGACAAAATAATATTCTTCGCCACCCTGTTTGAGTCTAATCAAGTTTTGGCAATTATGCAGGATTTCGTAAGGGATATTTAATTCCTCACAAGCTGCCAGCAGGATTTCAATATTGGTCAGCATAAAATGTAACTTAATTAAAAAGTAATTTTAACAATTTGAGAAGCGCGATCGCACTTCTCAAACTTCAAATTCAATCAAATTCTACCCAAACAGCCGCTGCTGACCGTTTGCGGCATCTTTCCCGGCATAAATCTCGCGCGTTCCCTTGGGAATATAAATCCAGTCGAACTCTTGCAAGCGGTTTGTCAAGTTGGAAATGCTCACTCCCAATTCATCTCTCATTTTGTATAAATGCGACCATTTTGTTAAATCGCGTCCCTGTCTTTTATCTTCCAAAACTCCTCTGGGCATTAACAAACAGCTTGCAAAATATTGGGCTTGCCATTCGATCGAGGCAATTTTGGTATTTGCGATCGCACCCCGACACACAAACGGTTCTTCGACATCAGATGCTGTTTTTTCTCGATCGCCCAAATCTAGTTCCAACTGTTCCACAGTACCGTCTGCTTCGTCTTGATTGACGTGCAGCACCCAGTGGCCGATTTCGTGGGCGATCGTCGATTCGATGAACCCCGGCGGTTTTTCGAGAATCAATTCGTTGATTTCGATTAACCGCTGCTGGGGTAAAATCCTCGCAGCGATCGCACCTTCTTCATCCGGCTCAATGTAGTCCCAAACTACGCCCAAGTCCAGAAAATCAGCAACAGTTGTCGCTTCAAAAGGCCATTTCGGAGCAAACTTTTGCGTTTTCTGCATCTGCATCAGGATGTCATTTGCCAAACGCTCGATCGATTCTTTGGGATAGAAGCAATACGGTTTAAAAATACTCACGCTTCAGGGGCCTCTCTTACGCTTCAAAAGATTGTTTGAGCCAATCTGGATTTTCTTGCATCCGGCGGAAAAGAGCCTGCATTTCCTTCGGATTCTGCTTCAGCAGCGCTTCGTACTGCTGAGGCAGTCTACCGGCAAGAAAAATCAATTCCTCTTCGTTGATGTCGAGATTCCGCGCTAGCGATCGAATTACGTCTTCTTTTGGCGCATAATCCGCGCGATCGTTCTCCAACTTCGACAAATAAGTAAAATCCACACTTAGCATAGCAGCAAGCTCACGTTGTGAGTAAGCCTTATCCTTGCGAGCTTGACGGATCAGTCTTCCAAATGTTTGTTCCACGGTTTTTCGCCTCCTGACAAGCATTCTAGCCTGTTTTGATGAAAACTTCAACAAAATACTTGACGGGAAAATCAACATACGTTACCATGAATTTAGTTGACGCTTTAGTCAACGCTTCTGACCACACTGCTGTGGTTGAAAGTGGAAATCAGCTAAAAAACACGTACATATAGCGTAGTTAAGTTGAGAGGAGCGATCGCCACCCGGCATCTAAACCCTTGTACGCAGCCAATAAGGAGGAACAGATAGCAAATGCTGAGAACCTGGACAGACACGCATTACAAGCTCGAAGACGATGACTGGCTATACATCGCCACCCACGAAGAACAAAGCTCAGCCTCACTGGTTTGTCCGGGCTACGCGCGGGATGGCGAAGGCTTTAGCATCCACTTCACCCCAGCGCACTTAGAAACCTTAGAGCATTTGCTCACCGCATTGCGGATTATTCAAGCTCAACAAGAGGCGATGCTTGAGTATACCTATCCAGAACCAAAAGCGACTACACATCTTATTAGGTAATCGGATGGGGAGATGGGGAGATGGGGAGATGGGGAGATGGGGAGATGGGGAGAATTAGCCAATTACCAATTACTAATTCCCAATTACCAATTACCGATTACCAATTGTCTGTAAATCAATAAATAACTAAGGAAAAACTAACCATGACTACCACAAAAGAAAGACCTACATTTTCAGTATTTGGAGCCAAACCTAGCAATGCTTTGCTAGTACCAGAAATCCCGATCGCCGTTCGCAACAATTGCCAAAGCGGCCAGTGGGCGATCGGCGATACAGATTACGGTTCCAAGTGTTCGATCACTATCCTTAAATTTGCCAAATTTTTCGGTTCCCTCGGTCAAACTTCCCACACACTTTGGGGTCAACTCTGGTTCGTCGCAGAAACAGGCGAACTCCCCCAAGGAGTTGTCATGGTGACATACATCAAAAACCGCAGTTTAAACGACTTTAACCGTTTAGTCGCATCAGTTCAATCGCGCGGCGTAGAGCCAGCAACTGGAATTTTTGTTCCCGAATTTGTAAAACATTCCGGTCAAAAACCAGACGACAGCGGAGTAGTTAAACCCATAAATTACTACAGTTTAAAATGGTCGTGGATGGAGCGCAAAGACTGGGCAGTTATCGATCAAGCAGCAGCAGTTTTGTCCGATACGAGCAATCAATCGCGGATGATTGACTTAGAAGGAACCAGGGCTATGATCTGTTTAGATAACCTACCAGCAGCACAAGTTGCGTCCTTGATGGCCGCTCACACTAGCGGTGAAAGCGATGCGATTGCTTTGAATTCTAACGGCGGTATGTCGCTACCGTCAGCGGAAGACAGAGCAACTGCTGACTTGTTCTAATTGTGTAGAAAAGGCGCGATTAAATCGCGCCTTTTCCGTAACTGTGACCAGGAAGAGTAAAATGAAAAAAGTCACTAAAATCAAAGCCAAACCAAACCTGCAACAAAGCCGTTTGAGAGAGAATTTCGAGATGCTCGATCGCATTCGGGATGATACAGTTAACGACATCGAAAGTCTTACCGAAGATTTCCAGCACATGACTTTAGTTGCGGAATCTATCCGGCGGAATTACCGAGCTTTGCTTTCGGAAAATCAACTGCTAAAAAACACGCTTTTAAGTATAATTGAGGAGTGCGAATGCTGGCAAAGCAATCGGTGCGATCGCTGTCAAAAGATTCTCAAATCTCTACACAGCAATAATTCAGACTTTCCACCGAATGCAGCCAAAGAATACCGAACTATTCTCAGCAAACTCAGGAACTTAGGATAGCTCAAAACGTCTCACTAACCAAGCCAATAATAGTTTGAATCAGGAGCAAAAAACCTTATGACACTAGCAACAGCCAAAGATAGCAAAGCCAAGATTTTGCAAAATTTTCAGCAGATTTTAGCAGAAAAGAAAAAGATTGAATCTAAAGTCGAAACTAAGGAACAGTCCGCCGAAAAAGCCAAAAGCAAACAACTCCTAGAAGTTGCTTCTACCTATACAATTGACAGCATTGTTAAAGGCTTGGCAGATTTGCAATTAGATTTCGGTAGCATCACCAGCGGACTTTCGGAAAAACTGAAGGCGGAATCTTCCAAATTAGATGAATTAAAACGGGCGATCGAAATTGAAGCCGAACAATTGCAAGAGTTACAGCAAGTTAGAGTTGTAGCAGATGCTCTCCACATTTTAACTCAAGAACACCGGGAAAAACTGACGCTCCTGGAACAAAACAGCGCCAATCAGCGCGAAGTCATCGAAAAAGATACAACCCAAAAACGCAAGATTTGGGAAAAAGAACAGCAAGAATTTGATGCAGCAGTTCAAGAACAAACTGCACTCACAACAAAAGGGCGCCAGCAGGAAACAGCGGATTATCAATACGAATTGCAGCGCGATCGTAAAATTGAAACCGACGAATACGAAGAAACGAAGCGCAAACTAGAACGGCAATTGCAAGAATCTACCCGCGAAAAAGACAAAAACTGGGCGGAAAGAGAAAAAACCCTCAGCGACAATCAACCGGAGTTTGAAGAGAATCAAAGGAAAGCTGCTGGATTTGAAGAAGAACTCAAACAGGCTTATACGAAAGCCAAAGAAGAAGCAATTCAAGAAGTTTCCCGCGAAGCTAAAGTCAAGGCAGATTTAGCGGATAAGGAATGGGAAGGAAGCAAGCAGGGATATGAGTTGAAAGTGCAATCTTTACAGCAGACAATTGCGCGGCAAACTGAACAAATTGCTGAGATTTCCGCGCAACTGCAAGCTACGATGAAGCAAGCGCAAGATTTGGCAATGAAAGCTTTTGCAAGCAAAGCTTAAAACTCGGTTCGTAGTGAGGACTTTAGTCCGCATCCGAGTTCGTAGTGAAGACTTTATTCCTTATTTTCTCAAAACTTTCGGAATTTAGTCCGAACTATCGAACCTGGAAGGACTGAAGTCCTGACTACGAACCTAATTCAAACTATTAACAAATCAAAAGCCATGAACAAAAAAGTTAGCGACAAAAGCACCAAGGCTCAAATCTTAGAAGCGTACAAGGAAGCCGCAGAAGAAAAAGCTGCATTAGAATTGCAAGTCAAACAGCTAAATGCTTCCCCAAAGCAACCAGCAGTTCCTGAAAAACTTATTGTGGAGGCAAAGAAACCAATGGCTTTAACTGAAAATCAACAAAAAATGCAGTCCACAATCGACAATCTAATTTTGCTGCAATTTGGCTTTGGTGGCGCTGTCAGCGAGTTGTCTGAGAAGTTAACTTCCGAAGCTACTAAATTGGAAGAATTGCGGCGCGTTGTGGGCGAAGAAGTTCAACAACTGCAAGAGTTGCACAGTTTAGAAGATGTTGCGGAAGATACGCTGGATAATTTAATTCAGCAGTACGAAGAAAGTGCGAAAACTTTTACTGACGAACTCAGTGAAGGGCGCGAAACTGTTGAACAGGAGTTGTTGGAACTGCGGCTGGCTTGGGAAAAAGAGCAGGAATTGCAAAAGTTGGCAGTTAAAGAACGTAATGAGAATGAGCAAAAAAATCGCGATCGCGATGAGGAGTTGTATGATTACGATCTGAATCTTCAGCGAAATCTTGATATCGAAGAATACGAACAGCGCCAGCAAAGGCTTTATCAAGAAATTGAAGAGTTTCGCCAGGAACAGGAGAAACAGTGGGCGGAACGCGAAAAAGCTATTTCGGAACGGGAAAAACTGTCTGCGGATGTTAAGGCTAAGGTGGAGGCTTTCCCGAAGGAACTGGAAGCTAATATCAAGAATGGGAAAGATACTGGTCGCAATATTGGCAATTATCAAGCTAAGGTTAAGGCGGATTTGTTGGCTAAAGATATTGAAGGACAAAAGCAAAATTATGAACTGCAAATTCAAGGGATGTTGCAGACTATTCAAAATCAAGATGGGCGGCTTGCTAGTTTGTCACAGCAACTTGATTCTGCTTTGAAACAGGTTCAAGATTTGGCGGTGAAGGCGATTGAGGGTTCGTCGAATTTGAGTTCTTTCCAAGCTGTGAGGGAAATTGCGATCGAACAAGCTAAGACTCAGCAGAAAAATAAGTAGCAGTTAACCTACCCGATTGATTAACCCAGTGAATGGAATTCGGGGAGTTTACGGGCACACAAATAAAGAAGCCCGCCGAATGGAATTCGGGGCTACAAAAACGAAGCACACAAATAAAGAAGCCCGTCGAATGGAATTCGGGGAGTTTACGGGCACACAAATAAAGAAGCCCGCCGAATGGAATTCGGGGCTACAAAAACGAAGTCCGCCTCCGCGGACTGGGAGAAGTAGGGTGCGCGTTGCATTTCATGTAACGCGCACTTTACGCTATTTTGAGCAAAAAGTCGCTTTCTTTAGTGAAGTTTCTAAATTGTCCACTCGCTGCGTGTCTTCTTTGACGGTCAAACCCTATTTACAGCGTTGTAGTTTGTAGTCAAAAGCCCGATCGCCCTGTGCACTTCTATAAACTGTCATTTGTTCTCCTGACCGCTTCAGTCACGCTCATTATTGTATAAGTTAATCAACCAAAAGATATATTTGGGGCTTAAAGATTATGTCACAACAAATTATACGTCAAAAAGATACTAATGCTTGGATTCTTCAGTGCTGGGTTTCTTTTATTGTTGCCATTTCTGCAACTACTATTGGTGTGATTTATTTACAGGTAGATCCTTGGCAAAAGGCTTTTATGGGTATGGGTTTAACTTTTTCGGTTGGCTCGTCTTTTACTTTAGCAAAAACCATTCGCGATAACAATGAGTCAACAAGATTGACTGCGAGAATCGACGAAGCGAGAGTTGAGAAAATTCTCGCGGAACATCATCCTCTCAAATAAACTTGAATTATACAATGTATATAAAAAACAGCCCGCGCGGGCTGTTTTTGTTGAGCTTGAGGTGAAAACCTGCGGATTTCAATGGCTACCTTTGAACTTACGATCGCCCTTAGCCTTCTGACGCTGGCGAATGCCGGCCTGAACGGTAGCCATATCTACGGGAAAACCAACGACAGGAATCACCTGATCCTTGCGTTCTTCTTCCAGATTCTTGAGTTCGGTGTAGTCAACCCAGTGAATGCAATTTACCGGACAAGTGTCGATCGCCTCAGCAATCAACTCCTCAGAATCACCGTCTTGTCGGACTACGCGCGATCGCCCATAATCCGGCTCAATGTAGAAAGTATTGCGAGCAACATGAGCGCAATGCTTGCAGCCAATGCAGGTAATCTCATCAACATAGACACCTTTTTGGCGAAACGCACCGCCTAATTCCGGTTCCAAACCAGAGCGATCGGGCGCATCCCGCAAAAATCCGCCCAACTCCGGTTCCAAACCAGTGCGATCGCCTGCTGTATCTATTCCGAGTCCAGAAAGCTCAGACATTTAGATCCCTCACAATAATAAATAAGTCCGCTTGGGCGGACTTGAAAGAGACAAGATTGCAAAAATCTCGAAAAACTCTTAAGCACACCAGCGCTGAACCACCAAGCGGATCGAACCGTCTTGATTTTGTTTTTGCTCAGAAACTTGGAAACCCTGCTTAGCGCTTTCATTTACCACAGTATGGTAAGCATAGCGCTGAGTCACCTTATTCAGAAAGCGATCGACAGACCAAGCTTGCTGCCAAAATTGCAAATCAGCCACCAATTCATACTCAGTCCCGTTCCAGCTAAAACCTAAGTCATAGCCATTTTCTTGCTCAATTACAACCTCAGCAGTGCTGGTGAGGCCGCGATAGCCGCGCACCTCAGTCGGGCCCGACTTCCAGTCGATACCCAAATCAGTTAAAGCAGCTTCCAAAGAATTCAAATTGCGGATCTGGGTCTTAATTTGGCTAAAGTGTGACATGGTGATTCCAAAAAAATTTAAGTGAACTGAACAAAAAAGATTACCAATCGCTAAAAGCCACTTGGGCCGTCGCTTCGGCTGACTGATTCAGCGCTTGCGCGAAATATTCAGATGTTGACTCTTGATGAAGCACCACGCCAAGCTGGGCTTCAATAGCAGCAGTTACCTCAGCGCAGGAAGCACCGACAATGCCGGTGACTGTTTCCTGTACGCGGCCATCTGGATAAATCACAAATTCTAGTGTTTCCATAATCCGGGCTGACTGAATAGGAACGATGAAATCAGACACCGACGCCAGCAAGCTTGGTACGATGCCTCCTGAAGTCGCTTATTGAGAGTTGGCTGACTCGCCACTATATCAATTTTGACTAATTGATAGGTTTTGAGTCACAACTTAACAGAACTTATTAATAGGTGGTATCAATACGTCAGTGTTATGTAAAGTTTCGCGTACATTGTGACATCAGTCAAGTCATCTGAAGGAAGAAAGAAGGAAGAAGGAAGAAGGAAGAAGGAAGAAGGAAGAAGGAAGAGGGAAGAAGGAAGAAGGAAGAGGGAAGAAGGAAGAAGGAAGAAGGAAGAGGGAAGAGGGGATGAACCGCAGAGGGCGCAGAGGGCGCAGAGGGAAGAAGGTAAAACGAAAAAGTATAAATTCCCCCATCTCCCCTCTAATTTCCTCTGGGGTCTAGAACGTCTCGCAGGCCGTCGCCCAAAAGGTTAAAACCCAGAACAGTCAAGGTAATTAGCAAACCGGGAAATAAAATAGTCCAAGGAGACGAAAGAGCGTATCCGCCTTTGAAAGCGTCCGAAAGCATTGTCCCTAACTCCGGGGCTGGTGGCTGCGCGCCCAAACCGAGAAAACCTAAACCCGCGGCTTCTAGTGTGGCTGTACCAGTGGAAAGAGTTGCTTGTACTACTAGCGGTGGGAGACTTCCCGGCAAAATGTGGCGAAAAATAATCCGTAAATCGCCAGCGCCCAAGGCTTTGACTGCTAAGACAAATTCTTGTTCTCGCAGCGATAACACCATGCTGCGTGTGAGGCGGATGTAAATGGGAATTTGCACGGCGCTGACGGCGATAATTACGCTTTGCAGGCTGGGGCCGGTGACGGTGACAATGGCGATCGCCAGTAAGATTGAAGGGAAAGCTAGCAAAATATCCGCCAAAATCCCGATCGCCACTTCAGCCCATCCGCGAAAATATCCGGCGAAGAGTCCCAACAGCCCTCCCACAAACAATCCCGCAGCCACAGAAACCAAGCTGACGAGCAAAGATATCCCCAATCCGTGCCACACTCGCACCAACAAATCTCGCCCCAAACTGTCGGTGCCGAACCAATGTTTGACACTAGGAGCCACTAATCGGGATAAATAATCGCGATCGACCGCCGGATTGTAGGGGGAAATTAGGGGAGCTAACACAGCCGACAAAATCAGCGCTAAAGTCAAAAATAAGCCGATTTTCCCGGAGGTCGATCGCCCAAATCGTTGCCAAGCTGGCTGTAAAAATATTAATTTTTTATGCAATTTGGGATTTTCCATCGAGTGCCTTTACAAAAAAAACTCAACTATACGGTGCGGGAGTTTTGCCCGATCGCAGTTTTTATAGCGAATGGTAGATGCCAAATGCCCGATCCCTTCCTAAAAGACCCTTTAAGATATAAAGAACAAGATAAATTTAAAAGCCAAATGACATCAACCCTACTCAAATCCTCCTCCAGACCGCCCCTGAACGCTCCAACAGTGCGCCATTTCCCCAACGGCCTCACAGTTATAGCCGAACACTTACCAGTCGATGCTGTTAACCTCAGCGTGTGGATGAATTTAGGCTCAGCCGTCGAATCAGACGAAATCAACGGTATGGCGCACTTTTTAGAACACATGATTTTTAAGGGAACTCCCAGTATTCCCAGTGGAGAATTTGAGCGGGCGATCGAGCAACGTGGCGCTGTCACCAATGCAGCCACCAGCCAAGATTACACTAACTATTACATCACCACAGCCCCTAAAGATTTTGCTGAACTAGCCCCGCTGCAAGTCGATGTCTTGCTCAACGCCAGCATTCCTGACGATGCTTTCGATCGCGAACGGCTGGTAGTATTGGAAGAAATTAGACGATCGGAAGACAATCCGCGCCGGCGCACCTATCAGCGATCGGTGGAATTAGCCTTTGAAGTCCTGCCCTACAAGCGACCGGTACTAGGCCCGACTTCCGTGATCGAAAATCTGAGAGCCCAACAAATGCGGGATTTCCACAGCAGCCGATATCAGCCAGGGGCGATGACAGCAGTCGCTGTAGGTAACTTGCCGGTCGATCGACTAATTGAAATTGTCGCCGAAAGTTTTGCCAGCAAAAGCACAGCACAAAACAGCAGCATAAATCTGCCCGCCCTCAGCAGCTTTCACCCAGAATCCGAAATTCTCAACTACGGCCAAGAATCGCCCTTTACCGAAACAGTCCGCCGCGAATTTGTAGACTCTGCCCTCCAGCAAGCTCGACTGATCGTGATGTGGCGAGTCCCCGGTTTTGTGGAAATGTCCGAAACCTATGCCCTCGATGTGTTAGCGACAGTATTGGGCCACGGGCGCACAACTCGTCTGGTTAAGGATTTGCGCGAAGATCAAGGGCTAGTCTCGTCAATTTCCGTCAGCAACATGACTCAGCGACTCGGCGGTGTATTTTCGATTTCTGCTCAACTAGCGACAGAAAACTTAGCAGCAGTCGAAGCAGCCATCGTCGGACATATTCGTACTCTCCAAACCGAACTGGTTACAGATGCCGAAATTTCGCGCATCCGCACCCAAGTAGCAAATCGGTTTATCTTCGGTAACGAAACTCCCAGCGATCGAGCAAGTTTGTACGGTTACTATCAGTCGATGGTAGGAGATATCGCTCCCGCCCTCAACTACGCAGCCTGCATTCAAGCGCTGACTGCGGAGGATCTCCGGGAAGCCGCTGTCAAATACCTATCTCCCGATGCGATGGGTGTTGTGATAATTCGCCCCGAAGCAGCATAAACCCGACTGCTTCCTTTCCAGGCGCAATCCTTTGCTTGTCAAGCTAGGGAGACTTCCCACAGCACAAAGAAGGTAAATCATCACCTTCTTTGATTTGAGAATACTGTGTCAAAGTTTGATCGCTCGCAGCCTTAAAGGTTTTGTATCGAATCATGAATTTAAAGCTTTTAAGGTACGGGCGATCGGTAGAATTGCCATAAATTTCTCATAGTATAAACTTGGAATCGTTGAAGTGTGCAGGGAAGCATGAAATTACAAAACTTTCTCAACTCAAAAATTAGGTACGATGTCAAAGCAATCGCTGCCGACAACGAACTCAGCCGCCAAGTTCAAAGCCGCCTCATTGACCTGGGTTTACTGAAACCTCCAGTAGACGGCGCTTTTGGCCCACTTTCTACCGCCGCCCTCCACCGATTTCAAACCTTGATGAAGTGTGGCGAACCGGGTTTTTTGGGAGCAATTACAGCCAAAAAGCTGATCGAAGCCAAACCGGCGGACATTCCCACACCTCGCCCGATCCTGAAAATCCTCAAAGACACCATTTTTAAATCAAAACCGCTGGCGTCTTCTCAACTTCAGGAATCAGAAAAACAAGTAATCCCAGCGGGAAAAGAGTTTGAACTCCTGGCTTTTGTTCCAATTCGCGGTCACATTAGGGTTGCTCTCCGCAACGAATCTTTCAAAGGTTCAGGGATTTGGTATGTTTACGGAGGACACGCTCAAGTTACTCTAGATGGCGTTTTGCTGTATCCCAAACCGAATCCGCCCACTGTCAGACTTGGCATTCCTTATCGATCGCAATTAGATAATTTTTACAATCCTACAGGTGCTTGTAATGTAACTTCCATAGCGATGTGTCTGGACTTTTTGAGAGTGCCGCGGCGCAATAGAAGCGGACAATATGAAGATGAACTCTACGAATATGCGATCGCCAAAGGTTATAGTCGCTGGGATCCCTATGATTTAGCAAAGATTGTTAAAGATTACGGCGCTCAAGATTACTATACTGAGAATGCAACGATTGATGATGTTCAAGATTGGCTAGCTAGCGGAAATCCGGCTGTGATCCACGGATACTTCACGTCTTTCGGTCACATTATAGTTGCGGCAGGTTACGACAGCGAAGGATTCTTTGTTCACGATCCCTATGGCGAGTGGTTCCCAAGTGGTTATGACACAAGTGTCAGCGGTTCTTATTTGCACTATTCCTATCGTTTAATCCGCAGCGTTTGTATGGCTGACGGAAATTTTTGGGTGCATTTTATCTCCAAGTAATAATTGGGAATTAGGAACTGGGAATTGATAATCGGTAATCGATAATATCGTTTCCGTAGGTTACTTTTTCTCTATTTGGATTGACTTTTTCTACTCGGTAAAAATCCTCTAGGTAGTACACTCGGCGACTGTTACGCAGTTCGACTTCTCCAATAAACTTAATCAATGGTTCCTCCTGATTTAGTTGAGCGATCGCACTTTTGTAACTTCTCCCTGTAGCGTTAAGGTGGGCAATGCCCACCTACCTACAGATAGAGTTTGCGCGTAAGTTCTGTTCGTGTTTAGTAGAAAGAGAAGGGTTACGAAGCCTCCATAGTTTATAGATTGAGAAATTGAAAATCTGATCCTGAAATTTGCCGATTCAACTTCAGGCGTTAACTAATTCTGATTCTTCCGATTCTTCCGATTTATCCCGGACTCGGAAGTAGTAAAAGAGATTAGCAACAGCCAAATCAGACGCTTTTTCCAAATTCGACGCTACTAAACTTTTATGACCAGCTATTTCCCCTTGCTCAATAATATAATTTTCATGATCTTTTCGTTGCTGCGGATCGAGCATAAATTCCAGTTGAGTGTAAAGCGCATAAAAATGAGACTTCGGCCTCAAATTTTCATAAAATAACTGTTCATCTGGTATTGCTAAAGCTGTTGTTGCTGATTTTTTATCTTCAATAACCGCCAAGTTTGATTTGCTGAAATCAGCACTCTGCAACTGCTTTAACTCACTTGGAGGCAAAGCTTTAGTCCATTCAATCTGATTAAGCCAAATGTCTAAGGCGGCTAAATCGTGATTGTGAATTCGCGTGATTTCAGGAAAGAGAAAATCAAGCTCTTCATCGGAGTCACAGCATTGTATAATACCGAGGCCATCTTGACGGATTTGTTGTTGAAGTTGAGAAATGCGATCGCCCGCAGCACCAAATTCATTCTGCACCTGATACGTGCCAATGATACTTTGCTCGATCGCCCAACTGCACTCTAACCGGCGCAACTGTCCCGCCGCACAAGTTTCTGACAACAACTGCGGATTTTTGTAATCTGCTAAAGCCTCAAACAACATCCCCCGCGCCGCATCAATTTCAGCATTGCGGCGGTTGATATCTTGAAGTTGCAAAGCCGATCGCATTCGTTGAATTGCTTGCTATTTGCATAACATAAGAGCGATTGGAGGGGATTAAGGATGTGCGATCGCCTACCAACTATCACATGATCTAATCATTGCATCTTCTGTTAAAAGCAAATCTCACCTTTATCAAACTTTGCTTGAAGTTTTTTCTTTGCTGCTGGAGTAAGGTTTAGATAAGATGCCAGATCATCAAGAGTACGATAAGTTTTTATCTTTCTATCGCCGATCAATTTATCAATAGTTTTCTGCTTGATACTGGTTCCCTTAAAAGCCTTTGTTAGTTCGGATTTATTGGCTCCATTGAGATTAATAGGTGATGTCGTTGGTGTAGGTGATGGCGTTGATGTAGGTGTTGGTATTGGTATTGGTGTGGGTGTGGGTGTTGGTGTGCTAATCACCTTATCAGATTTGATAAATTGAATGCGTTTAAGTTCCAACTTTCTTTGCAGGAGAGTTGGACAGGAAGGAGCAATCATAAAAGATAGATCTCCCGGTGTCCTATCAGTCTCATGAGGTTTGAAATCGGCATCTTTTAACCATTGATTAAACGTTTCTAAATGGCTGCTCAACAGTTCATAGTTTTTAGCTTCGCCAAAGGCTCTAGCAACAAGATCCCCATTGTGAAGTAATTCTACATAACAGTCGAAGGCATGACCTGCAATCACTGTTGTAGTTGAAACTGCCGATAGAGTGTAGGATTTCTGGCTCAGGTAACTTGCCCACTGTTGTTTACACTCAGATTTTACTAACTCGCGTGAATTGCCTTCAAATACTTGCTCGGGAGCTTCTTGAAAATATTTTTCATGTATTTCTAAAACTGCACCAGCATAGTCTCGACAAAACTTTCTCAAATTATTAGCAGGATTCAATGGTATATCTTTGATTTCTTGCCATGCTAGAGCAAAATTTTGATATCCCTTATAAGCTCCTTCAATACGCTCATCCATTTTCTTTCTGATCTCTTCAATTTCATTAGTGTAGACTGGATTCAGATTTATAACTGAATCACTTAAAAGGCTTTCCATGACTGAATCATCAACAATAAAACGTTCTACGTTTCCTGATGTGCCTGCTAAGTAAATTAACAGGCGAATTTTTGATCCAAATTCTTGTCCTAATGCCCTTCTAATTAATTGTTTGAAAAGCAATCTAGTTTCTTTGATTTCATTAGGAAGTTGTGCTATAGAATCTAATTCATCTATGAGATAAACAAAACTAAATGTTGGATCTACTGCTGATACTTTAGATATTGTATAAAATAAAAATTGTTCAAGACTATCTACACGATCAGCAATATATATTTTAAATTGGTTGCGAAATAGCATCGAATCTTGGGCAGCATTAAGTTGGGGCAGTTGATTATTATCTAAATAATCACTCAAAATCTGTGCAGCTACATTTTTAACCGAACCCGATAGATTAGAATTGTGTAACAACTCATAAAATGTATGAGCTAGGATGTGAGAGTACAATCTTTCCTTAAAACCATCTCCAAGAGTTACATCAGAGATTTGGAAGTCAACAACTACAGAATGATTCTGATAAGTTGGTTTAGTTCTAGCTAATTCATGTAAGTAAATTAACAGGGAGGTTTTACCACTACCAAATGAGGCCGCAACAAATCTAAATGTAAAGTAACCATCATCAAATGTACGACTTAGATCGTCTTCAAGAAGCTGAGTTAGGTTAGATATTTGCCGCCCCGACAAACTTTTGGCTGTAGATCCTTCACCCTCTGACCCTGGAAGTCTAACAACTCGTTCTATCCTAATATCATCAATAAATCCTACGCCCCCCTTTACTTGTTGAATAAAGTCTCTTATGTACCTTTTTTTTCCTGCATCTTCTGGCATAGCTTACTCTACCCACTGAATAAGTTCATCTTCTTGTTCGATAACTGCAAAGACTTTGCCAGTTGATTTAAGCAAAGCAAAGTTTTTGTTCAAATTTGAGAGAGATACATCGTTTTGTTCCAAAAATTTCTGACAAATTTCTCGGCTGCGAATAGCAACTACTCCCCTTAATTCTTGACGCTTTCTTTCTTCAAAATAAAGAGCCTTAAACTTTTCTACAAATGTCTCAAAGTCCATCTCTTTACCACCATCGGAAGTCTGAGAATCCGCAACTCCGATTTGACAGTATCGCCAAAGAGTATTTATGAGTTTTGCCCCTTTTGCTGATTCAAACTCATACTTACTGCTTTGCAGATTAGCAGCTAAAACTTTCTTACCTTGATCTGTCACAAAAAGCTGACCCTTTTTAGGAGATTCGAGCAATTGCTTCTGACACAAAGCATCACAGATAGCAGGCGCGTCCTTCTGGTATCCTTTAGATAAATGCTGTTTCACATCGCTTTTAGTCACCTTATTCTGTTTTGAGTAGGCTACTGCGTACAGCAAGTAAAGCAGTTGTTCGGTAGAAAGCTCGATCATAAGTTCCTCTTGTTCACTGTTACTGGGATGAACGTTGGTGGTATTTTAGAGAATACCATGCCTCATAGTCCTAAAGCAGCCATAAAGTAAAAGACAAGCTAACTTTAACTTAGCTTGCCCTCAACTTTCTGAATATTTTATCGATCCCTACTAAAGCATTGTTTAGTCTAAATATGGGTAGAGATTAGGAACAAAGTTACTCACCCATATCAGTTGAGGAGTTTCGTCTGTTTCTACGCCAAAACTGGCACCGGTTGCGGCCAGCGTTTCATGACTTTGCCAATTACAGCCAATTCTTCCATCAACTTGTCGAACTGATCCGGTGTTAACGATTGCGGCCCGTCAGACAAGGCTTTTTTCGGATTCGGGTGCACTTCTATCATCAGCGAATCAGTACCAGAGGCGATCGACGCAAACGCCATCGAAGGTACAAACTGCGCCCAACCAGTCCCGTGACTAGGATCAACCATAATCGGTAAGTGAGTCAGGGTACGCAGCACTGGAACCGCCGACAAATCAAGCGTATTCCGCGTATACTGCCTGTCATAGCCGCGAATTCCGCGCTCGCACAAAATCACGTTCGGATTCCCCGCAGCCATGATATACTCAGCAGCCATCAACCATTCTTCAATAGTTGCGGAAATGCCACGCTTCAGCAAAATCGGTTTGTCTTGAGCTCCGACTTTCTTCAACAGCGAGAAATTCTGCATATTTCGGGCTCCGACTTGAACCACGTCGGCTACTTCTACGATCGCACTTAAGTCCGCCGCATCCATAACTTCGGTAATAATTCCCAAACCGCTAGCTTCCCGCGCCGCCGCCAGCAGTCCCAAAGCACTCTCGCCGTGTCCTTGGAAAGCGTAGGGAGACGTTCTCGGTTTGTACGCTCCACCGCGCAAAAATTGAGCGCCAGCAGCTTTGACGCGCATTGCCGTCTCAACAATCATTTCTTCGTTTTCGACGGAGCAAGGGCCTGCTACGATTGCGATCGGGTGATTTAAGCCGATCGTCACAGTTCCTAAAGGAGTCGCAACCGCTACGGAGCTCGGTTCACCTTGGCGGTATTCCAGACAAGCGCGTTTGTAGGGTTTTTCCACTCGCAGAACTTCCTCAATCCAGGTGCTCATTTCCCGCAGTTGCATCGGTTCGAGCTCGGCGGTGTCGCCTACCAAACCCATGACGACTTTGTAACGCCCGACGATTTTTTCTGGTGTCAAACCCCAGTTAGTGCGGAGTTCTTCGTCTAGTCGATCGATCTCGGCTTCTGGAGTGCCGGCTTTCATGACAATAATCATATTTTTTTTCCCTTGGTCTGTTGCGCTAAGACACGAATTATGACACGGATTTAGTGCGATCGAGCTTCTATAAATAGAAGACTGGGCGGTTGAAACCGCGTCTATACAGGCAAAACCCGCCTCCGCGGGTTGAAGAGGCGGTTCCAACCGTACGTCCGATCTTAGTCCGCGGAGGCGGACATTGTTTGTGTAGGCGCGGTTTCAACCGCCGTCTGATCTTCTTTTTGGTTTAACTTTTGGGTTTAGCCGCGCGCCACGCTTCTCGCATCCGTCCAAAATTAGTATTAAATTCTTCCCACCCCAGAGTGCTTCCTGAATTGTCTTCATCCCAGGAAGCCGAGAGAACTCCGTAGCTTAATCCCAGTACACCTAAACCAAAACAGCCCATGCTTACCAGCAATACTGCTGTGTTGGGTAAGTCAAACAGGCCTTTGCTGACTATCAAATAACTCACAAAAAATGTGGAAATTCCCAGGAGTGTCGGCGCGCCACAGAATACCGCTATGCGGGAGATCATGCGTTTGCTGACTGCTTCCGGGATGGATTGCGCCTGCGGGCCAGTTTTTTTTGTGGCTTTGGGCTGCTTGTCTGGTTTTGGTTCTTCTGTGACTGGCTTTGCTTCGGTTTCTGGGGGCTTTTTAGCGGTTTTTTTCCGATTTGAGGCCGGTTCAAAGGGTAGGCGCTGGGTGGGTGGTTCGGAGGACATATTTTTTGTTTAACCTGAAATCTCGAACAATTATTCAATAAATCTTGGCGAGGGTTTACGCAACTCTGATGGTTAATCAACGGTTTGAAACGGATTTGTGATCAGTGCGTAAATCCTGCTGGCGATTGTCCAAGATTCTTGAATATTGTCGCAAATTTTCGCTTGGCTGTTTAGCCGCGAATGCCTAGACGGGCAATTAATGCTCTGTAACGATCGACATTTTCCTTTTGCAGGTATGCTAGCAAGCGCTTGCGGCGGCTGATCATCATCATCAAACCGCGCCGGGAGGCGAAGTCTTTTTGGTTGATTTTCAGGTGGGCGCTGAGTTTGCTGATGCGATCGCTCAGCATGGCGACTTGGACATCTGCTGAACCTGTGTCGGTTTCATGGGTTTGAAAATCGCCCATGATTTCTTGTTTGCGTTGTTGTGTAAGAGCCATGAATTGATTTTATGCTTTTTTGTACGATTGTCACAATCCCATATAGTATCACAGGGGAACCGTGAAGGATCAAATTTTTCGCACGGATGAGTTTATTTTTTTGAGCAGCATAGACTTGAATTGCCAACAGACTTAGGACGGGCTGGACATCCCACAATTTTTTTTCCTGTGGGATGTCCCGCCCATCCTGGGTGTATTCCCGGTTGCTGGATGTAGTATGTGATTATCTGCTTAAATGCCCGATCGCCTCACGAATCCAATCTTCCGCACCTTTACCCGACAAACTATCGTCTTGACAGAGATTTTGCAGCGCATCCAAGACTTCCGCCCCAGTGTATCCCATCGCCAGCAAGACCATCTCCACTTCTTCTTGAATAGCTGGGGGGACTCCGGCGGCCATTGAAGTTGTCAAACCTGCTTCCTGTCTCCATTCCGAGAGTTTGTTTTTGAGTTCGAGGACAAGGCGTTCAGCCGTTTTTGCGCCCACACCGGAGGTTTTGGCGAGGACACGGGTGTTAGCGCCGACGATCGCCTGTACTAAGTCTTGCATTCCTAGAGTATCAAGAAGTGCGATCGCCAATTGAGCACCAACACCGCTAACACTCGTCAACTGCCGAAACAAATCGCGTTCTGCCGCGCTACCAAAACCATACAATATGATTTGGTCTTCCTTAACTTGCTGGTGAGTAAAGATTTGGGCGACTTCGCCGGATGTTGGCAATTGACCAGTCACACGGGGCAAAATCTGGATTGCATAGCCAATTCCATTGACTTCGAGAATCAAGATGACGCGGTTGCTGCCTTTGCTGATATCGGCGACTGTGCCTTTGAGATAGCTGATCATATTGTTTTTGACTGAATACTACTATACTTCTGTATCGCTCTCATTGTTTTCTAATTCAAAATAAGCACAATTAGTAGGGTGCGTCAGTCTGGAAAACCCTAGTTTTTGATAGTAACCTGAAAACAGACGCACCCTACAACTATACTTCTGTATCGCTGTGCTGATTTTTCAATTCAAAATAAGATGCTCTTTAACCAAAGACAAATCAGTATTGCTAAAATTCACCACAAAAGCCACATTTAAATTTTCCAACGATTTGACAAACCACATAATTTCATCAGAAGCTTTACCTTCATAGTGGTTGAACAAAACAGAAAATCGCTTTTCCAACTCAGGTTTAACTTTACCCGAAAGCAGTAATATTTTCAGCAGTAAACCCATTGTCCGGCTGGGGCCGAGGTTGTATACCAAGTCGTAAAAAACATAGTGGCTGGGATGTTGAGGATTTTTCACTACCAAAAAATTGAACAATTGGTTGCAAGTCCGAGCTAACAATATATGATTTAATTTCGCCGAGTCGTTTTCGGGAAATATATTTTTGATGAACTTGTACAAGCGTTCGTTAAATTGACGCCCGCCATATTCTGGCTCGATCGACGAGATTAAATATTCATATAATGCTACTTTAAATGAGCCGTAAGATGGAATTTTTCTAGCATCTCTCAGAAAATATTGAGCCGATTCTTTGTAACTGCGATCGCCTGCTACTTTCCCGGCAAATTCTCTAACAGCTAAGTGCAGTTCCGCATCATTCAAAAGTGTGGGATTTGGCGCCGAATGCACAATTCCTATTTCTGTATTTCTCGGTTCAACTAAATAATTTAAATATTGAGACAAGTTTTTTTCAAATTGTCGCTGTCTTTGAAATTCCAGTTTTTTGATAGTTTGGTGGTCTTCCTCAATGCTGCCTTTGCTCAGCAAAGAATGCCCGTACAAATAAGGATACCGACAAATTAATTCACCCAAGGGAGCATGACTATCTTTTTCCTGCGGTTGCGGCTCTTGCTCTACGGCTTTTACTAAGCGCTCTAGAGTCTGAAATTCTTCACTTTGAGTAAAGAATGTTATTTGTTCTTGCAAGCGCTTGACTATGTAAAATTCCATCCCGAATCGGGGAGAAGTCTGCTTAAATAAAGCTACTAGATTGGCGATCGCAAATTTGTGCTGTGAGTGCAATTGCCAACGGTTGATCGGGATGTAGCAGCAGCGGTGGAGGATATATTTAAACTCCCGATCCGATCGCTTGACGGAGATGATATTATACAAAGTTGCTTCAATTTCGCGATCGGGATAGCCCATGCCGTCGATAAATAGCTTGCGGAAGCGCTCGATCACCTGTGCGGGTGATTCTTGTTCCACGCAGGAGACGATGTGATCGTACAATATCTGTTCGTTGCTGCCCGATAAAACAGCATCTGAGGGCGGGGTGAGAATACTCTCTGCACCACTGTCTGAACTGCTTTTTACAACTTGTGCGACAGCGACTGTGGGTTTATTTTGAAAATTCCCGGGATTCAAGAACCAATAATGTTCTTGGCTTAATTGTTTGTTTGCGGCCCAATCCAAAGCTGACTGCAAACTTTTCCCGGTCAACAACTGCGATTTATCTTCGCGATCGGAAGCCAGCCATGCTGCCAGCGCTTCGCGGTACGGAGCCAGATTTCCCAGTTCTTTTTCCACCCAAAACTGATTGAAAACAGATTGATAAATTAGGTTGGCAACTATTAATTTACCGTGAGTTTTTACCACCAATCCTGACAGTTGCAATTCGATTTTTTCGGGAGCATTATCGGCAGCAACTCCCGGCGTTTGTTCCGGTTTTTTGGGATCGGGCGGTTGCAAAATTTGCTGGTACAGCGTTAACAGTCTGGTGAGATCACAGCGGTTGTGGAAAAGGCGATCGCGAATTTCTGTCAAATGCTGGGGTTCGTCCCATTCTTCCCAATTTGTAATAATTCTGTGTTTGAGCAGTTGTTCCACCTGCTGGGCTTCGCAATTTCTGCCAATGAAATTCCCGTATTCAAGTACCAATTGGCACAGTCTTTGAGTCAAAAAAGGTTGACCGTCCGTCCAAGCTAATATTTCTTGGAGCACTTTTTGCGGGCGAAAAGCTTTGAGTGCCAATCCTTTTGTTAGTGGAAAACTTTCGTCCAGTTGCAATCGACTTAAATTAATTGACCGTCCAATATGAAAAGGGTTGCAGCTTGGATCTCGGATCAATTGTGATGGGGTTGCTACTCCGAAAACTGCAAAATTCAGGCGATCGTATTCTGGTTGCTCTGCCCGCTTGGAGTAACAACCCCGGATCAATGCGAAAAAATCGCTGGTACTGAAATTTAGGCTACTGGTGCTGTCAATGTCGTCTATCAAAATTACCAGATTTTGCCGCAGAGACTTGAGCAGAACTTTTTCGATGAATATCTCCAATCGCTGCACCGGTGATAGCACTTCGCGATCGTTCCACCATTTGAGGGCATCAAACCTATTTGTGAGGCGTAAGCTGCTGGCGATGCGGTACACGATCGCGGCATACCATTTTTCGAGGGAAATTTCTGGGCTGCTGATGCTTCTCAAATTGATGGCGACAAAAGCTGTACCTTCTGCTTGCAACCTTTTGGCAGTTTGCACTAGCAGGCTGGACTTTCCCATTTGTGGCGAACTCAACACGTAGCAGAATTGTCCGGCTTTTAGTCCTTCGTAGAGTTCGCTATCTGCCGATCGCCTGACATAGGTGGGCGCATCGGCAGGCAAATATCCTCCGACTTGATATTGGTTGGTTGAGTTGACGTATGCTGTCATCTGCGAATTCATCAAGATCCTGCGCCCCTATACTGTGCGATCGAAAGGTTACAAATTGCAATAATTATTATTTCCAGCTTCCTATTATGGAAAATTTTTGTGCATCTTTCTCTATTGTCTACTAACTGACCTTTCTGTTGCTCAATCTTTACCGTATCTTTGCAACTGTTGACCTCAAATCTGGTTTCGCGGGCGATCGGACTCCGACACTTGATTCTTTACACTCGTTCACATAACGATATCAATTTTTGCTCGATCGGATTGAGAACACCAAAACGCCCTTGAGTTCATATTTTTTTACAATAATACTTTAAAATTCACCCGATGGTATGATGTTGCCAGGGAAACTCATAACCGCAATGGCGTCAACCTTCTGCCTCCGGCTGCGGAATGCCGCAGAAAAAGGCTCAGCAATGAGTAGCAATAAAAAACCTCAGCGTTTGGCTGAGGACTGCTTGAGTGGGAGATATCGTTAATCTGCGTTTTTTTTGTTGACTTAGATTGCATGAAATTCCATGCTGCTGACACTTCCCCAGCTTTCGCGTGCGGGAATCTTTAAGGACAAACTTTTGGGGATGAATCCACAAAAAGTTTAATTCTTAAAAGCGCTGTCAGTGCGCTGCTAGCCACTGGCTCAACGATAAAAGTTAAGTCTGTGGCTAATTTGTAGAAGATGCGCCCTGATGAATTAACTACCCGATAGATGAGCACCCTGATGGCATAACTCCCTGATGGATCGACGCCCTGATGGCCTTAGCCCCACTACCCAAAAAAATCTGGTTGGTGGATGATCGTGGACATTAGTAACACGTCACTTCCGGCGTTTCCGATCGCAAGCGGGTGTGCCTGTCTGAATTGATTATGGCAGGCAGATTTATCAGAAGACAAGTGGGCTATTGCATCAACCCACTTCTGACAGATCGGGTTAGCCAAAAGGTGTCTATCTACTCAAATCAGGGTCATCGAACATGAAAAACAGCATCTTAGTATTAGCGGTAATTGCCACCGGTGGCATGAGCTTTTTCCATACGGGCAGCGCCCGCGCTTCTGCGATCGTCCGACAATCTTCATCAGCCAGCAGTTTTACTGCGGGGGACAGTCGTCCCGACTTTAACTACACTGGAACGAATGAGGATGGGGAGCAAGAAGATGTAAAGACAGGTAAAGGCAGGAAATAATTGGCGCTGTCACTGGTTCGCCGGCGCTGCGGTTGTGTTTGTGGTGTGTTTGTTGTCGCAACCACCTTGGCTCAAGGGGGGTGAAAACTCGCTCGGAATATTCATTCTACCTAATCCGAGGGGTTGAAGTCAGAACGGTGAATGGGAAAATAAACAGGTAAGGCGAGTCTGTCGGTGGAGTTTCCCCGCCTATCAACTGCCTTATCTTCTGATGTTCGGGATTCGGATCTGGCACAATCGTATTTCATCTCGTAAAAACCCAATGGAAAATATTCTCGAAACTACCCGCAGACAGCGCGTATTGACAAGAACCCAGGAACGGCGTCAGGCGACACCAAAAGAAAAACAGTTAATTCACCTGCTGGCCAATATGGCTTGCAGTTTAGTTAACTATGACTACAAACACTCAACCGGGAAGGGAACTCTCGCGCCTTCGGAACGCAAGCGTTTAGCGGAATGGCACTACCTGCGAGTTCAGCAAATTCGCCGGATCGAACGCTCATTGGAGCCCGTAGCGACCCTCAAGCGCGTTTACTACAAGAGCATTCTCAGTCCGAGGGATCTGAAGTCTTTGAAACTTCTGTGGCTTGATGACGACAAAAACCGCGTCAAACGGGTCGATCCTGACTTGGACGACATCCTCAGCTCCGCTTTGGATCGGGGAGATACTTTAAAACAGCTATTTCACTCGATCGAATCCAAGGAACGGATCTTTGCAGAAACTCCTCGCCCGGGCGTTGTACCGCTGTGGGTGAAGGAGTGGGAAGACTCGGAATATGACATTAACTTTTTTCCGCCTTCGTTCTCTGCATGGGTTTCGATCGTGGACGATTAGGCTGGGCCAGAAACTCTTGGACATGGCAGCGATCGCAAATTTCAGATGGTAAACCGGCGTTGCGATTGCTGTCATTGACTAGGAGTGTGCGATCGGCTCGGACGGTAGCGGCGTTGCGCGCAGACATCCGAGTAGAGACAAGTGAATCGAAGTCAGTACCATTGTACAATGGGGGAAAACCAGGGCTTCAGCTAATAGCTGAGAGCTGATAGCTGATAGTTTCCCATGACTGACTCGATTTCTACTTCTCCATTGGACTCGGCGGCCGATACAGCCGAATTGCGCTCTCAGTTGAGGTCGGGTTCGGAAAAATCTCAACTGCAACTGCTGCAACAACACATAGCAGATGCCGGTTGGGACGTATTGATGGAATTTTTATTAGAACGCAAGTCGGAGGAACCGACGGCGGTAATGGGTAAGGCTTACCAAATTCTTTACAGTGCTGACTCTCCGAGAGTGACGGAGTTTTTGCAATCGAATTTTCCGACTGGAGTTGTGCCGCTGCGATCGGACTCTAACATTGATTACACTCCGCTGCAACAATTATTGGCGCTACAGGAATTTCAAGAAGCCGATCGCTTGACATTAGAGAAGCTTTGTGAATTGGCGGGCGAAACAGCTTTGCAAAGAAAGTGGCTGTATTTTACGCAAGTTGAGAGTTTGCCGGTGGCGGATTTGCAAACAATGAATGTGCTGTGGAAAGTTCATTCCGAAGGTAAATTTGGCTTTTCGGTGCAGCGGGAAATTTGGATGAGTTCGGGCAAGAATTGGGATAAATTGTGGCCGCTAATTGGCTGGAAGAAGGGGAATAATTGGACGCGCTACCCGCAGGAGTTTATTTGGGATTTGAGCGCGCCTAGGGGTCATTTACCGCTGTCGAATCAGTTGCGGGGAGTGCGGCCGTTTGCGGCTTTGATGGGTCATCGGGCTTGGGTGAAGTAAGGCGGCGGTTGAAACCGTGTCTTGACAAACATAAATCGAACGGCGGTTGAAACCGTGTCTTGACAAACGAAGATCGAACGGCGGTTGAAACCGCGTCTTGACAAACGAAGAAGATCGAACGGCGGTTGAAACCGCGTATTGACAAACAAAGATCGAACGGCGGTTGAAACCGCGTCTACACAAACGATGTCCGCCTCCGCGGACTTAAGAGAATCACGTAAAACGTGATTTTCACCGCCTATTCTTCAACCCCTCTCAGCTCGGGTTTTGTTTGTGTAGCCGCGGTTTCAACCGCCCGGTCTTCTGTTTCCCTGATGGTTCTAGTCAGGTGTATACGGATAGAATGGCGATCGCGGATGAGTTATTGCCTGGTTTGGAGTTGACTACTCGGCAAATTTTTGAGGAGGCCCAGTTGATTGATTGAGGGCGATCGCTCTTTTTGGGTAGGTGGAGCGATCGCAGTGCAAGATATCAGTTATACTTCCATGCGGATTTTTACGGTAGTACCAAAAGCTTTTGTGAAGGCTGATTCAATTTCGGGTAGTTTTTGAATTGCCATTAGCAAAAGTGGTGTTGACGAAACTTTAATTCTTGCTTCCCCATCATTGAGAGCTATTAGTTTTCCGTGCTGTTGCATCAGTTCTTTAGTAGTGCGTGGTGATATGTGAAGTAGCACAGTTTTCCATGTTAGGTCTAGCATTCCTTGGATTGCTTGTTCCATTTGTTTCAGTGGATCTATTTTCTGAGGCATTACAGGCAGTTCTAGTTGAATTGGAAAGTTGGGTGATTGTCGATGATTGAGACTTGTCATAATCAAAGTTTCCTCTGTGGCTGGACTTTTTAAGCATGACAGCTAGGAATCTCATATATTGGTAGTGAGACAAATCTCAGTTTTATGAGAAACGCCTGATATGGATGCCAAAACTGTCAAAGAGATTTTCGATCAACTACCTTCCAAGCAGAAGCAGGTACTCCTGAGAGTGTTAGCAGGTGAGAGTAAGACAAAAATTGCCTGTGATGTTTGTGATGGGAGCGAAGGTGCAGTACAGCAGAATTTGAGGCAGCTTTATAAAAAGTTTCAGATTCTAGATGATAGAGAACGCAAGCTACGAGCGTTAATTGCTCTGTTTGCCAAGTCAATGCCTGAGTTGATAGGTGTTGGTAATTCTCAAGGGATTAAGGAATCACAGCCATCAGTCTATGATGATGAGACTTGGGTAGGTGGTGAGGAACCGAAGATCGCAAACCCAAGCACCATTCTCGATCGAGAATGGAAACTTAGTTCGGTTGAAGATGCTTCAGAGGATAACCCCGATGTCTTGGTGCAAAAGGTGCGATCGCATCCCTATCACAATGCTAAGATTCAAGATCAGTGTGGACAATTACGTATTTTAGATGTTGAATGGCCGGTTGACATAGATAATATTTACATTAATGTCAACGTTTTGGAAAAGCTTCATAGCAATAGATTTAACAATATTTCTGATTTTCAATCTGGAAATTTAGCTATAGATAATTTTGACCGTTTAGGTTTAGATCGAGTACAACAAGAAAGAGTAACTGGAATAGATGTAGCAGCAAATAATTCGAGGCTAATGGTACTGGGAAAACCAGGGTCAGGGAAAACAACTTTTTTGAAATTTTTAGCAATTCAGTGCAAGCAAGGTAGGTTTAAGTCTCAATTTATACCTATTTTTATAGAGCTGAAATATTGGGCCAGAATTGTCAGAAATAAATCTAATTTTAGTCTTTTAAAATACATCTACGACGAATTGTCAAATTGTAATATTTGGGAAGGGCAGATTAATACATTGCTTTTTAATGGCATATTTTTTATTTTACTAGATGGTTTAGATGAAGTCGGACCCGAAAATGCTGATGTAATTTTAACGGAAATATCTGATTTTTTAAAACAATATTTTAGCAATACATTTGTTATAACTTGTAGGATTACAACTCAGCTTGCCAATCGGGGATTTAGTTTTAATTTTACTGAGGTCGAAGTTGCAGATTTTCATATTTCTCAAATAAAAGCATTTTCTAAAAAATGGTTTGTAGCAGTTGCCAGGAACTCTAGAGAGCAGGGTTTAACCCAAGCTACTAAGTTTATTGAAAAATTGTATCTTTCAGAAAATAAATCAATTTTAGAACTAGCGGGCACACCTATCTTGCTCAATCTAGCTTGCTTAGTTTTCCAAGAAAAAGCTAATTTTCCTTCTAGCCGAGCTAAACTTTATGAACAAGGATTAGAAATTATGCTTTTCCGATGGGATGATGCCAAGAACATTAAACGAGACGAAGTTTATCGAAAATTGCCTGTGCGAAACAAAAAACAACTGCTGAGTCAAGTAGCAGCCATTGCATTTGAGCGAAATAATTACTTTTTTGAGGGAGATAGAATACAGGAGCTGATCGCCGACTCTATTACTAACTTAACTGATGAAAAAAAAGCTCCTGTGCAAGTTCAGTTAGATAGTGAAGCAGTGCTGAAGTCTATTGTAGAGCAACATGGACTACTGGTGGAACGCTCAAGAGGAATTTACTCTTTTTCTCATCTCACATTTCAGGAGTATTTTACAGCTTGGAGATTTGCTAATAGTTTAGAACCACAGTCTTTAGAAAATTTAGTCGCCCACATTAATGAAGAGCGCTGGCGAGAAGTTTTTTTGTTGACTGCCGAAATCTTACCATCTGCTGATGAATTAATGCGGTTAATGAAAGAACAAGTTGATAAAATTATACCCAATGATCGAAACTCGCAGCAGTTCTTTACATGGTTAAACCACAAATCTTTATCAGTCAAGAATCAAGACAAAGTTCCGTTTAAACTAGCTACCGTTCGGAGTTTGTATTTTGCTCATGAAGTAGACAGATTTTCGCACCGTATCCGAGAGCGTGTACCCAGTCTTTTTAAGTGTGCTTATGCTCTGGAGCCAACTGCTTATTTTGGAAATAATAATGCTCTTGATATCGATAGTGCAGTTTACTTTTTTGTGGTTTTTGCCAGTGAACCTAAACGTATCCGTTCTCATACGCTTGATGCTGTTCTCGATCTTAAACCTGAACTCAAGCAAAAGCTCGAAAAACTCCAATATGAGATACCTAATGAAATACCTGACGATCGGGAAAACGAAGAACAATTTAATAAATGGTTTGAAACTAATTTTAGTAGTTGGTTTAAGCAAGTAGAAACAACAACAATTAAGTATCGCAATATAGGCAATGATTGGCAGTTTAGCGAAGAATATAAAAGTCAGTTACGGCAGTATTATGATGCTAATAAGTTATTAATTGACTGTCTGAATAGTAGTCGTAATATCAGTCCCACAATAATAGCGCATATCGAAGACACTTTTTTATTACCGCTTAATCAAACACAATAAGCACGATGATTAATGCTAAATTGAGTATCAGTTATTGTTTTAACTTTAGCCCCTCGGCTTTGTAAATCAACGATTTAAGCAAACAGCGATCGACCTTTAGGTTTTGGGATAACGCGCGCTAATTGTTGTGCAGTTTCAATCCATTTTTGAATCACGAGTTCTAGATTTTGTACGGCTTCCTGGTAGGTTTCACCGTCTGCTGCACAACCCGAAAGTTCAGGCACTTCGACAATGAAAGCTTGATCTACTTCACTCCAGTAAATGATCAGTTCATACTTGATCTTCATTTTGTTATTTACCGTTTAGCCGCGAAACTCAAACAAGCCAAAATATCCTATTGAGTGAGATAGGGAAAATCATCTAGGATTTCTTGATAAGTCATCCCAGAAGCAAGATATTCCAGCACGTCATAAACCGTAATTCTCATACCTAGAATACAAGGTTTGCCACCTCGCTTACCCGGTTCTATGGTTATGATATTAGCAATTTCTTGGTCTGACATGACACTTTTGATTTTACAATAATAACAATCCAGATCTCAAACACACTCATTAAGTTGTTTCATATCCTCTGGCGGCTGCACTTGCTTTTGCAAACTAATTTTGTCGCCCACTTCATAGCCAGAATTAAAGCCAGCCTCGCTGCTGACTTGAGAATCTGTTCTCGTTTTAACTTTAACCCCTCGGCCTTTTAAATAATCGGCGATCGCCAGTTGATTCTTCTCAAACATCGATCGCACTACAATAGCAGGAGTAGCCCCCGTATCAGCCGAACCCGGAATCCCCGACTCCTCCATCTCCCGCTTTTGTTCCAGCAATCGCTGTCTCAGCCTTGTGGCGCATCCCACCCGAAAAGCATTCAGATACGCCAATCCCCGGCCGCTTCCCTTGCGGTATTTCGCCCGTTTCTCGATCGCAGAACTCAAATACTCGTAAAGGTGCTTGCAAACAATCAGATTTGTAGAGCTTCCCACCAAAAACATACTACCAGTATAAGTGTTCCGCATACCAGTACAACCGTTAGCTTCCGCAATTCCCGACAGCAGCATCATTTTCCAAGTGACAAATTTGGATGTTGTCTCAACTCCACTTTCATCAATCTCTTCTTGGTGATTCGGGCCTAAATCTGCGAGGCCCAGATTGTACTGCGCCAGTAAAACCGAAGCTTTTTCGGCCGCCGCCGTCGATTCGTTTTCATTGGATGAGGTGGCGAGGGCTAGCAGCTTTTTGATTTTTTCGACAATACTTGTGTCTGCCATTGTTCGATGGGTTGTGGGTGAGGGTAGGCGGTGGTATGGATTTGGGGATGTTTGTATTTTACTGGAGTTTGGAATGTGCGATCGTCTTTTTAGGATAATTTAATTGATAGAAGAGGTTTTTTGAACCGCAGAGGGCGCAGAGTTCACAGAGGAAGAGAGGAAGAAAGAAGTTTGCAAGTGATGGAATGATGGCATACTATTCGAGGACTTCTAGGACTGATTTGGGCTGCAATTTATCTTTAAACCAGACTATTTTTGCAGGAACATCTTTGATATTCACCCCAGCTTTTTCTAAATTCAGCCGTTCGGAAATAGCTAAAATTAAGTTATCGCATCCAGACTTCTGTACTTGAGCAAATTTCTTTTGCAAATACTCGGGCCGCCAATAGCCGACTATTTCTAAGATAAATACTCGCCCGTCGGGATGGACTAACCGAAAATCGGGAATCATCACGCTTCCGGGAATCGGGATTAAATCAACTTCTCGTTCGAGTTTCCACTCGGTTTTTAAGCTATCCCACCTGCCAGCAAATGCTGCTTCTAGCATACTATCATAGGGTTTGCCGGGGGGATAGTGGCTGACTAAACCGCAGTCGGAATTTAGGGTGAATTTACCTGTTTTCACAACCCCGCTAAAGGCATCTTTGGTTTGCAGGGTTGAGTGCATACTCCACTTGGTGACGTGTAGGAGTGCGGGGAGCATTTTCGCGAGGGCTAAGCCGTAGCGGGTGCTGGGTTTGAATAAGCTTGTGGGGCCGTCTATTGTGAGGGTGAAACCGTGGTCTGCATCGCCTTCGATGTAGGTCATTAATTGAAATAGTTTTAAATATCTAAATAGGAGTTTGTATTCTCCGGGATCGTTGCGGTGCGCGGTTAATTGGACTTGACTTGCTCGGTAAAATATGCCTTGGACTTGGGAAAGGTTGTATCGGTGAAGCAGGTTTTCCGGTGTTGGTGCGTCAAATTCGGTGAGGATTTTGTTTTCGTTTAAATCGGCGTATAAACCTGTTTTGATTTCGTGGGTAAAAACTTCTCTGTTTAAGTCTTGGCTGAGCTCTGTTGCTACTGTTTCGAGGGTTATTTGGGTGGATTGTGGGCTGGGAGTCGATCGCGCGGACAAGGCAAATACCCGCTGTCTCAAGTCTGATGGTTCTAGGGGGCTGATGACTTCCAAGGTGCTGAAACCGCCCTTCAGTAGGTGCGCTAATCCACGTTTGAGGCGATAGTCGGGGCTGTCGCCTTCTAATTCTAGCAAGCGTCCGTCGAGTTCGCCTTGGGTTTTGCCGATCGACTCTTGGAAGCAGTTAATTATTTCGGTCGCTACTTCTAAGTTTTTCGCATCTATCTTGAGGCAGAGAGGAATAATTGATTCCCCATTTTGGCGGTGACTTAATAAATCAGTGGGTAGCATAAACAGTGAAAAGTTTTACTCAATTTTTTGTTCGACAATAACCATAACTCCCCTAAGTTTTCCCTCTTCTGTCAAGCTTTGGGTAGTCCGAATTCGCCGATTGTCACTGACTAGATTTATGGTTTCTACAGCCCTGAGAATGTTAGTTGCTTTATCCCATATTTGAAAAACTATCAGATGATCTCCAACTTCTGTGGCTAGTGTCTTGTAGTTAGAAAAGATAGAGTCAGGACTTTCAATTTCCACTTGTCCTTCACCGACAACATGACCCACAAAGTTTTGGGTTTCAGTCTTGCCATTGGCATAGGTTTGAACGTTAGTTTGCCTCCACTGGTTGTCAACAATTTCCTGGGTTAACACTGCTGTAAACTTCTGCATTTCTTTGCAGTCAGCATCTAGTATTGTCCAGCTTCCCTCCCAAATTCCAGTATGTTTTGGAAAGACTTTAAAGTTTCTTATTTGTCTGGTATCGCTCATTTGTAGGTAATCTGAATTAATTGATTATGAGATTATACACTAAATTGGCTATATTCAATGTTTATTTTACTCATCAGTTTTGACCCATTTTATTGCTGATTCTGCTGCTTTTTTCGTCGCCTCTAGGTTGACTTTGTAAATCAATTTGAAATTTTAAAGAAACCTAGGAGTGATTGAATTATATAGCAATCCTTTCCTTAAAACTGCCCTCCCAAAACTAACTTTTTTAAGATGACTACCAAGGAATTTCATCATCATCTCCCCATTTCGCTGGTGATTCTGCTACTTTTTTAGTTGTCTCTCGGTTGACTCCGTAAATGGGTGTTGGTTTGACAATTTCTAATTTCTGATATTCGGGCTGCGGTGGTTGTATTTGTGTTTGCGGTGGGGCTTTTTGAACTTGCATTCCGCCTCGGCGGCGCTGTGATGTTCTTTCTTCGCTGGTGTCTTCGGTGACGACTTCGTAGAGAATTGCTAACTTATTTACATCGCTGCTTTTGCGGAGAACTCGACCCAATCTCTGGATGTATTCGCGTTCGCTTCCCGTACCTGATAATATGATCGCAATTCTCGCGTCTGGTACGTCAACTCCTTCGTTGAGGACGTGGGAAGCGACGAGGGTTTTGTATTCGCCGCTGCGAAATCTATCGAGGATTTCGTGTCTTTCTTTGACTGGGGTTTGGTGGGTGATTGTGGGGATGAGAAATTCTTGGGAAATTCGGTAGACTGTGGCGTTGTCTCCGGTGAAGATTAAGGTACGCTGGGGAGAGTGTTCGGCTAATATTTGAGCTAGGATTCTCAGTTTGCCTTCGGTACAAAGAGCGATTTCTTTGGCTTGGCGGTGGGCAATCATGGCGCGTCTTCCTAATGGCGATCGCGCGCTGGCCATGATAAACTGTTTCCAACCTTCGAGGCTGGATATTTTGATGTTAGACTGTTTTAAGAAGTCGTTGCGAATGTTCATGGATTCGGCATAGCGATCAGTTTCTTCTTTTGACAGTTTGACCATGATTTGAACTATTTTATGGTCGGCTAATGCGTCGCCTGCTAAATCTTCTGGTTTTTTGCTATATACTGTCGGGCCGACGAGGAAATGTAAGTCGCTGTGGCGGCCGTCGGTGCGATCGGGTGTTGCTGTTAATCCGAGTCGAAAAGGCGCGATCGCATATTCGGATATTACCCGATAAAAGTCCGTTGGTAAATGGTGGCATTCGTCAAACACCAACAAGCCGTATTTATTGCCCAAGGTTTCGGCATGAATGCTGGCGCTGTCGTAAGTTGCGACTAAAATTGGCGTTTTGTCCCGCGAACCTCCGCCCAACAATCCAATTTCGATGTCGGGAAAAGCTGCTTTTAAATTAGCGTACCACTGGTGCATTAAATCGAGAGTCGGTACTACAATTAGTGTACTGCGACCTGTGACTTGCATGGCTAATTGTGCCAGATAAGTTTTGCCGGAAGCGGTGGGGAGGACGACTACTCCTTGGCTTCCCGCTTCCTGCCAAGCTGCGAGGGCTTCTTGTTGATGCTGGTAAGGCTGCATTTCAAGGCTGGGCACGAGTTCAAGTAGTTCGTATCCCCTGGCTTCGTCGGTGAAGTTAGTACACTCGGCTTGGAGCGATTCTACCAGCGGGCGGTAGTGAATGGCCCGAATGCGGAATTTTTCCACGCGATCGTCCCACGTAGCAAAGTCCGCCCAGTCTCTGCCTTTGGGCGGCGGGTGCAACAGGAGCGTTCCGCGATCGAATGTTAGGGTTGGTATGCGGGGCATTTGTTTTTGAGACGCGCTGAGTGCAAGCCTGTTAAATTATAGGCGATCGATCAAATATATTGACAGCAGACTCTCTATAAGTTATTTTTTTTCTAAGCAAATCTATAGAAGCACAATCTACTTTATACTGTTACAGGTTGTTTGTTGAGATTTTTACCCTTTTTTTGGCAAACTTATTTGCCAAAGTGTCAAAATTTTGTAGTAGGGACTTTAGTCCTTGCCGCTGACGGGGAAAGAAAAGAATGAAGTCCTGACTGCAAACGGCTTGGGAAAGAAAAAACTGAAGTCCTGACTAAAAAGGGGTTTTTATCGAGTTTCTCCATGCTTTGAGCTCACTTACCCTCTGAATAATATGTTAGACTTTATCAAATACAAACAAAATTTTTTAGACGCGACTAAAGACTGGGATAACGAGAAATGGAATAATTGGTCTGACAATCCATTGGTGATTTATGCTCCAATGCTTCAACACAGCCATATCAAAAATTGCCGTTTGGTTGAAAACCGCCTTAAAATGTTGGAATTTTTACCTAAAAATAGTGTGGTTGCTGAGGTTGGAACTCAATACGGACGGTTTGCAGAGAAAATTATTTCTATTACCAAGCCCCAAAAACTGCACCTCATAGATTATAGTTTTGACTTGTTTAAACAAGAGCTAAGTCAGAAAGAAATAAATATATTTCAAGAGGGGATAGAAAATGGAACTATCGAGCTTCACGAAGGCGATTCCTCTACAATTTTAAGCAGCTTTCCTAACGAGTATTTCGACTGGATATATATCGATGCCGACCACGCCTATGAAGGTGTCTGCAAAGATATTCAGCAAGGTTATACTAAAGTCAAGCCCGACGGAATGATGGTTTTTAACGATTATACGAATTGGTCGGTATGCGAGATCATACCTTATGGTGTTGCGAAAGCAGCAAATGAGTTTTGTATTGCGAATGATTGGGAAGTAGTATTTTTAGCACTTCAGTCTCTAGGCTATCATGATATTGCGATTAGGAAAAACCCTGGGGAAAAGGAGGTGCGAATTCAGTTGCAGGAGGCTAAGTCGGAATTAGAAAACTCGCAGCTTCAGATGCAGCAGCTTGAGTTAAAGTTGGAACAGGCTAAAAGCGCGATCGACTTTATGGAAAATGATAAATTTTGGAAATTGCGATCGCACTGGATGAAAATCAAACAAATATTCTCCTAGCCCCGCCGGATTCCCAAATCTAAAATCTCCAAGAGTATTGTCCCGGTGGGGCTGGTTTTTAGGTTAAATTCGATCGACATAAGCCTGAGATTTAGAGTATCACGTATGGAAATAGGCGTCCCCAAGGAAATCAAGGATTTGGAGTTTCGAGTCGGGCTCAGCCCCACCAGTGTCCGGGCTTGTTCGGACAAAGGCCACACAGTTTTTGTGGAAACGAATGCTGGTGCTGGGGCAGGTTTTACCGACGAGGACTACGTTCAAGCCGGGGCGAAGATTGTCTCCAAGGCTTCAGATGTCTGGAATCGGCAACTAATTGTTAAAGTTAAAGAACCGCTGCCCGCTGAGTATCCGCTGATTGAAAAAGAGCAGTTGCTGTTTACATATTTGCACTTAGCAGCCGATCGTACATTAACCGAGCACTTAATCAGCAGCGGAGTCCAGGCCATCGCCTACGAAACCGTCGAACTCCCCGACAGGAAATTGCCGCTGCTAACGCCGATGAGCATTATTGCAGGGCGTTTGGCCATGCAGTTCGGTGCTCGGTTTCTGGAACGGCAGCAAGGCGGCAGAGGCGTACTTTTGGGCGGCGTAGCGGGGGTAAGACCGGGCAAAGTTGTGATTTTGGGCGGCGGAATCGTTGGCACAGAAGCAGCCCGTATTGCTGTCGGAATGGGCGCTAGAGTCCAGATTTTAGATGTAAATGTCGATCGACTCGCTTATCTAGAAACTCTGTTCGGTTCCAGAGTAGAATACCTCTACAGCAGTCCTTTGCAAATTGAAGCAGTTATCCCCGATGCTGATTTATTAATCGGTGCAGTTTTGGTGTTGGGCAAAAAAGCTCCGGTGTTGGTTTCTCGCGCATTTGTTGCCAAGATGCACCCCGGTTCTGTGATTGTTGACGTAGCCGTTGACCAAGGCGGCTGCGTGGAAACTTTGCGAGTAACTTCTCACACAAATCCTACTTATGTTGAGGAAGGAGTTGTGCATTACGGTGTACCAAATATGCCCGGTGCCGTGCCTTGGACTGCAACTCAAGCTTTGAATAACAGCACTTTGCCTTATGTTTTGCAGTTGGCAAATAACGGGATTAAAGCTTTAGAAATTAATCCGAGTTTAGCGAAGGGATTGAACGTGCAGAATCACCGATTGGTGCATCCGGCGGTGCGCGAGGTTTTCCCCGATTTGCCTGATTAAATTTAAATCCTGTAGGGTGCGTCAGGTCGTAGTTTCTCGATTAATAAACTAACACTTTGCTGACGTACCCTACAAGATTACTAAATTTTGTAGTTATTGAATAGCCTGGTGCGTCGCTGTTAGATTGTCGCTCTTTCTTGAGGATCGAGGGTTAATGGCTGACACATAGGTAGCCGAGGTGAGAACTATCTGCCAAGACAATTTTAACATAATGGGCATGGGGCATTTAAATTAATCGCATCCCCGAATTAAAATTTAATTGCAAAAAACACTTGACAGATTCCCGAAGATATGGGACAGTAGTGATTCGTGACCAATGCGGAACTGGCGGAATTGGTAGACGCGCATGATTCAGGTTCATGTGGTGCAAGCCTTCCGGGTTCAAGTCCCGGGTTCCGCATTCCCAAGGCAGAAAAAAGTTTGGGGTTAACCCGATACAGGCAATTAACCCCATTCGCTCTGCTGAATTAAACAATGATTACAAGTATTCAAAATCCCCTAGTTAAAGAAGTCCGCAGGCTGCACAGCTCGAAGGGACGCAGGGAACAACAATTATTTTTACTCGAAGGGACGCATTTGCTGGAAGAAGCTTGCGCGGCAAAGTACCCGTTAGAAACAGTTTGCTGTACTCCCGAATGGCTGGATCAGCACGAAAAACTGTGGGATCAAATTCTTAGTTTAGCCGATCGCACAGAATTAGTAAGTGCAAAAGTCTTAGAGTCGATCGCCACCACAGTTCAACCAGACGGCATTATCGCCACCGCACCCCGCACCGCCACCGCGCCCGCAGAAATCTCAAATTTAGGAATAGCCCTCGAAACCATCCAAGATCCCGGCAACTTAGGGGCGATCGTCCGTACGGCTGCGGCTGCTAATGCCGACGGTTTACTGCTGAGCGCAGACAGCGCAGATTTAGACCATCCAAAGGTGCTGCGCGCCTCAGCAGGAGCTTGGTTTAAACTGCCCATAGCTGTCACTCCAGATTTAACCGCCGAAGTCTCCAGGTACAAAAATCGGGGAATGCAAATATTAGCAACCGTCGCCGACGCCAGTTTAACTTATTGGGAAGTAGATTTGCGAGTGCCAACTCTGATAGTTTTGGGTAACGAAGGTTCTGGATTGTCGCCAGAATTGAGAAGTTTGGCCGATCGACAAATCCAAATCCCCCTCAGTCGCAGTGTAGAATCATTAAATGTGTCGATCGCCTCTGCCCTAATCTTGTATGAAGCTCAACGGCAAAGAAGTCAGTCGATGTGAGATTTGAGACTTCGATTTGAGATTTATCTGATGTCCGGTGGATTGACCTTTATCGCATCTGGCTATTTATTTATGACTCATTTTGGTCTGATTTGTCCCGCATCAACTGGTCATCTCAACACTATGTTGCCCTTGGGGAAAGAACTGCACCGGCGAGGTCATCGCGTCACCCTATTCGGGATACTCGATGCTCAAACCAAGACACTAGCCGCAGGATTGGAATTTCAAGCGATAGGTGAATCTGAATATCCCCTTGGATCAGTAGCGCAAGTGCTTACCCAGCTAGGAAAACTGAGCGGCATGACAGCATTGCGATATACCCTTAGCTGGATAGGGAAAACGGTGACCTTGTTTCTGCGAGAACTTCCGCCAGCATTGAAAGCCGCTGGCGTAGAAGCCTTGCTAATAGATCAAATTTCACCAGGCGCAGGGACGGTGGCAGATTTCCTGGGGATTCCCTTTGTTACCATTTGCAGTGCCGTAGTTGTGAATCGAGAAGCAACAATTCCGCCTTTTTTCACAACTTGGGGCTATAATCCGGCTTTGTGGTCAATATTGCGAAATCGAGCAGCTTATTCTTTTTTCGATCGCATGGCGCAACCAGTTCAAGATTTAATAGATGAATATCGCAGAGAGTGGAAGTTGCCTCTACAGTCACACCCCAATCAAGGTTATTCGCAACTGGCTCAAATCAGTCAACAGCCTGCTGAATTAGAATTTCCCCGCCAGCAGTTGCCCCAATGCTTCCATTTCACAGGGCCTTACCATAGCGCAACAGGTAGGCAAATCGCCGATTTCCCCTTTGAAAAGTTGACTGGGCAACCGTTGATTTATGCTTCAATGGGGACGATCCAAAATCGCCTATTAGAAACTTTTTATAATATTGCTGAGGCTTGTGTGGGTTTAGATGCTCAATTAGTGATTTCTTTGGGCGGTTCAGCCACTCCCGACTCGCTGCCTAATTTGCCTGGTTCGCCGCTGGTTGTAGAATATGCACCGCAATTGGAATTGCTTCAAAAAGCTACACTTACTATTACCCATTGTGGCATGAATACTACCCTAGAATCTTTAACCAATGGTGTACCGATCGTAGCAATTCCAGTTACTAACGATCAACCCGGAATAGCAGCGCGTGTTGCTTGGACGGGTGCGGGTGAAGTCGTTCCCCTTGCTAAGTTGAACGTTTCTAGATTGCGAACTGCTGTTAAGCGGGTGCTGACGGAAGATGCTTATAAAAAGAATGCTTCCAGGTTACAAGCAGCTATTCGTGGGGCTGGTGGGGTTAGTCGGGCTATTGATATTGTGGAACAGGTGATATCTACAGGAAAAACTGTATTATTTCAAAAATAGAAAAACAGGAATTTTTCACCCTTAGTCATCAGGCATTTGTATAATGGGCTTGAGCGCTGTGCGTAAGTCCTGATTATTTTACATTCTCCCATTCCACTAATATGAACATCCTAAATAGAAAACTTGGTCTGCTCGAAAATCTATTTGAAATTATCCACGAGTTGGGTGGAATGATCGATGTAAATGTTGCTAGAATCGAAGGTGAACTTACACCTGATATCCTGCAACAGGCTCTCGATTTGATACAGAAGCGTCATCCAATGTTGCAAGTTCATATCGTTAATGCAGAAGATGGCAATTATTTTAAATCGGAAGGAACACCGAAAATTCCTTTGCAGGTTATAGATAAGCAATCTGAGAATCAATGGATTGAGATTGCTGAAGAAGAATTGCACAAAAAATTCCCTGGTGGCACAAATCCTCTTTGTAGAGTGACGTTTATTCGTGCTGCTAAAAGTAACGAATTCAGTGAAATTATTGCCACATTTCATCACGCTATCATTGATGGTATGTCTTGCATGAATTTCATCAATGAACTATTGTCCTATTGTCACAAAATTCCAGATGGAGAAAATATATCTGAAATCCCTACGATGAAACTTCTACCGCCACTAGAAGAGATGCTAAACAGGAATCTCATCAGTCCAAATAACCTTGATGAAGCTGAACAAAAACCACTTCAAGAATTTCCCAAACCTCAGTTAATTATTGAAACCGAAGCACCTCCAAGTCAGCGACGCACAAATCTTGTGACTCGAATTTTCAGTAAAGAGATGACTCTAAGACTGAAAGAACGTTGTAAACAAGAACAAACTACCATACATGGTGCTTTATGTGCAGCAATGTTATTGGGAACAGCAAAAATTGCTTTTAAGGATACATCTCTGAGTTTATCCTGCGGCTCAAATGTAAGTTTAAGAAAGTCTTGTCAGCCTGAAATAACTCCTGAATCTATTGGTTGCTTTATCTCGATCGTGGAAGAAATTCACACCTTAGAAGAAAATACTACTTTTTGGGATTTGGCAAGGGAATGTAAATCAAAAATCAGTAAGTCCATTAGTCTAGGAATTCCGATAGCTCGTTTTTGTAATGAAAGTTTGCAATATGTAAATGAGGATATAATTATCCAACTTTCTAATCAGAATATGGGACGAAAAAATACAATAGAGATATCAAATCGTGGTCAATTTAATTTAGCCGACAAATATGGCGAATTAAAACTGAAAGAGTTATACTTTGCGACAGGACAGCATTGGCTTGGTGGTTCTTTTTGGTTAGGTGTAGTAACTTTCCATGAAGAGCTATTTTGTAGTTTTGCCCATGTAGTCCCTTTAGTAAGTGCTAAGACTGCACAATTGTTAGCAGATTCTTTTAGAGACACTGTTGAGCAAGCTTGTATATCGGAATCAAATCATAAAACAACTTGATTAGCCTTTGAATCTAATTACACCATTGCTCACGGATTATTTTAACATCTTTAAAAACAATCGAGCTAGTTTTGAGAATTCCCTGATTTTAGGATCGCATCCCATTTGCAACCATCTTAACACCTTCTGACGGTCTTAATAGAAAGCCCCCACGAACCGGCTGCACAGGCTTAGTATTTGCAAGTTCCATCTGCCAACTAGATAAAACTTTTGCCAGCACCACTTTCATTTCAAATTGGGCAAATGCCATGCCAATACAGCGCCGATTGCCGCCGCCAAAGGGAAAATACTCATAGGTGGCAAATTGACGCTCTAAAAAACGTTCTGGTTTAAACTGTTTTGGCTCAGGATATAAATCTTCCCGATGATGGGTGAGATAAATACAGGGAATTACCAAAGTACCTGGTTCTAAACAATACCCCATGATTTCTAAAGGTGATTTCACAACTCGATTTAATGCCAACATTACTACTGGGTAAAGACGCTGTGTTTCTTGGCAAACAGCATTCAAATATGGCAGCTTTAAAATGGCATTAGAATCTGGATTTTCACCCAGGGAATCTAATTCTTGCAGCAGTTTCTCGCGTACTTCTGGCAGATAGTGAATCCAGTATAATGCCCAGGCCAAAGAAGTCGCCGTAGTTTCGTGACCCGCAGCTAAGAGGGTAATCAACTCATCGCGTAATTCCACATTCGTCATCGCTTCACCAGCTTCATCACGAGCCGCCATCATCAAAGACAAAATATCAGTCCGAGAGGGATCTGGTTGTGCTTTGCGTTCCTGAATTTCAGCATAGATTAGATCGTCAATTTGCTGCTTTAACACTATGAACTTTCCCCAAGGACTCCACGCGCCTAAATCCTGTTGTAATGACGGAAAAAGTAGCATTAATCCCATCACAAAAGGTTGTTTTGGATTCAGTATTTCGATCAGAAGTTCTTTAAGTTTTTCATAACGTAGCCCTTCCTCCAGACCAAATACAGCTTTTAAAATCACCTGAAAGGAGATTTCTTGCATGGAAGAAAGGACTGAAAAAGGTGCGCCGATCGCCCATTGCGCCGTCACTTGCTGAGTGATATCAGCAATTAACTCACCATAAGCCCGCATCCGTTCTCCATGCAAGGGAGGAGTCAACAGCTTGCGCTGGCGTTGGTGCGGTTCCCCCGCCAGAGCAAGCATTGATTGCTGTCCCAACAAAGGCGATTTAATACCCGCCGATTCCCCAGAGTCTAATTGTTTGGGATCGGTGCTAAAAATCTCCTGAATTGCCTGGGGGTTGCTAACGAATACTTGAGGCGTAAAAACAGGGCCAATGCGGAGGGTGAAAATATCACCATAGCTTTGGGAACAGGCTTCCATATATTCCAGAGGTTTAGTCATCCACTGGAATGTCTGTCTTAAGGGGGATGTTTCGGGGCCTTCAGGCAGTTTGTTGTAGGGCATTTTTTATTTATTTTAAAATTCTTTGTTTTAATAATAAACTATAGCATCTGTCCAAATTTATGGTACATAACACCTAAACAGTCAGAAAATTTGTCAGCGATTACTTACTGAGCAAATCCCATGCCAATAGAGCGCCGGTTGCCGCCACCAAAGGGAAAATATTGGTATGGGGAAAATTGCCGTTCCAGAAACCGCTCTGGTTTAAACTCCTCATCTCCCCCTCACCAGATCCTGACTGGTGTAGGTTTTTTGGTAAACGTCTTATCCCATAAAAGTTTAAAATTTGTGCGAAACCAAAGCTTAAAACCGTTGCAATATCTAGGTTTGCAGTTTTTTTTTGCAAAAAACTTACACCTGTCATTCCCCCATTTCCCTCTCTGATATTTCCGGGATTTTGTTGAATACGATGCAACTGTGAAGCTAGTTTGCCGGTACTCTCGTACCAACAGTGCAGGCTTGCAAGAAATAAATGTGAAGAAATGTAGCCAAGCGCTCTCACAAATGTTAAGATTCTTAACACAAGTAGTATTTTGCACCCCCCAACCAAAACCTAACCTGAGACGGTGCTGAGTGGGAGTAGCAGCTAGCTACCATAAAACGAAGCCTCTTTAAATGGAAGGAAAGCGCAAATCCCCGCCCGCTTTCCTTCCTTACTAAAACTAAAGGTTTGCGGTAGTCGCAAACCTTTAGAGGCAAAGATCCTCAGCGGGAAAAGCTCATGAAAACTCTTAAGTCCTCAGATACAGATTCTGTTCGTGCTTACTTGCGGGAAATCGGCCGCGTTCCCTTGTTGACCCATGAGCAAGAAATACTCTACGGGAAACAGGTACAGCGATCGGCGGCACTGCATCAGGAGAAAAAGATTTTAGCCGAAGAGTTAGGCCGCGACCCGACGGCGGCTGAATGGGCACAGGCAGTCGGGCTGTCTGAGGCACAGTTGCAGCGGACGATCGACCACGGGGACAGGGCAAAGCGCCAAATGGTGGAAGCAAATCTCCGCCTGGTAGTGTCTGTCGCCAAAAAATATATCAAGCGCAACGTAGATTTACTCGACCTCATTCAGGAAGGGACGATCGGGATGCAGCGGGGAGTCGAAAAATTTGACCCGACAAAGGGCTACAGATTTTCAACTTATGCTTATTGGTGGATTCGTCAAGCAATTACGCGGGCGATCGCCGAAAAAGGTCGCACCATCCGCCTGCCGATCCACATTACCGAAAAACTCAACAAAATTAAAAAAGCTCAGCGCCAGCTAGCTCAAGAGCTCGGCCGCGCGGCTACTTCTGCCGAGTTGGCTGCCGAGTTAGATTTGACTCCCAAGCAAATTCGCGAATATCTCGATCGCGCGCGCCTACCACTTTCCCTGGACTTGCGCGTGGGAGACAATCAAGATACTGAGTTGGGGGATTTGTTGGAAGATACGGGTACTACTCCAGAAGATTTTGCCCTGCAATCTTCCCTGCGGACTGACTTAGACCAACTGATGGCGGAACTGACTCAGCAACAGCGAGATGTGCTAGCCTTGCGGTTCGGTTTAGAAGACGGTCAAACCTTAACTTTGGCAAAAATAGGTGATCGACTCAACATCAGTCGGGAACGGGTGCGGCAAATCGAACGGGAAGCATTGACCAAACTCCGCAAGCGCAAGCAAGATATCAACGATTATCTCGCCAGCTAGCTAGATTCGGGATTGTGCGATCGGGACGCACCAGATCGCCATTCCCCAATCTAAAATAGTAAAAACCGCCGCCTTTGATTCGGTTGTGCCCACTTGGTTGCTGCGACTGTCCTGCTACATTAGTAAATACTTAGTAATAAAGATCAACAGCGATCGGATCAGGTAAGGGTTATTTAATTTCACCGCCCGCATCTAAAATAACAAGCTGTCTCTGAAACGGAGGTACTCGTGAGTAATTCATCTAATAAATCCCCAGAATTCTTTGAAGAAGATGGAGAAAATGCCAATTTATTATGGCAATACGTGCAGTCAATGGCTCCCGACACTGTTTCTCAGTTGTCTAAACCGACTTCTCATGAAGTGTTTCAAGTAATGGAGCGAAATATTGTCGGACTCTTGGGGAATTTGCCTTCGGAACACTTCGGGGTGACAGTAACTACCAGTCGCGAACATTTGGGTAGATTGCTCGCCTCGGCTATGATTAGTGGTTATTTTCTCAAAAATGCCGAACAGCGCATGACTTTTGAAAAGTCTATACAAGCCAGTGAGAGACACGGCTCGGAAGATTAGTCGATTATTAACATTTAAGTTGTACAAATGTCAAGCCCCCTTCGTAAGATGGGGGCTTAATATTTTAGATTTTATAGCAGTTGACAGTGGACAGTTGACAGTTGACAGTTGATAGCTTGCCGATAGTTGGGTTGCACAGTACGGAAATCAAACGGTTGATGCTATGGGATCTCGGATCTATTCATGAGGTTATTTATGTCCTCACCCCTGTGGCGATTGTTATAGATTGTTGATTTATTAAATAATTGAATAATTGTTGATATTATTACTAAATTAGCAATTACCAATTAGCAATTACCAATTAGCAATTACCAGTTTCCAAATATGTCTATTACTCCCTTGATCCACAAAGTTATCGGCGTTGCTGTGATCTGGAATGACCGACAACAAATTTTGATTGACAAGCGCCGACAACACGGACTGCACGGCGGTTTTTGGGAGTTTCCGGGCGGTAAAGTAGAGCCTGGGGAAACCGTCGAAGCTTGCATACAACGGGAAATTATGGAGGAGTTGGGGATTGTCGTCGAAGTGGGCGATCGCCTGATTACAATTGACCACGACTATACTAAATTTACAGTTAGGCTCTACGTCCACCACTGCCGCCACGTCAGCGGGGAACCGCAAACGATCGAATGCGATGAAATTCGCTGGGTAACACTCGACGAAATTGACCAGTTTACTTTTCCCAAAGCCAACGAACAGATTATCGCTGCACTGCGATCGAGTTGAACTGTATAGCAGAAGGAAGAAGGAAGAAGGAAGAAGGAAGAAGGAAGAAGGAAGAAGAAGGAAGAAGGAAGAAGGAAGAAGGAAGAAGGAAGAAGGAAGAAGCAATAAAAGGAATAAAAGCAAGGGTTTTAGCAATTAAGAACGTCCTAACCGTCGGGCGCGGTTGCTACTGTCAACTGACAACTGTTAACTGACAACTGACAGTTAACTTTTATTTTTGGACGGGCAGAGTAAAGTGAAAACAAGTGCCTCGATCGGGTACAGAGTCTACCCAAATTTGACCGTAGTGGGCGCGGATAATGCCTTGACACAGAGACAGTCCAATGCCGTAACCGTCTTTTGATTTATCTCGCTGCAAGCGAAAGCTATCTTCAAAAATGCTCGTGCAATCTTCTTCAGGAATTCCCGGGCCACTGTTGCAAATGCTGACTTGAATTTTGTAAGCGGTACGGTGAAGAATTGAAAGATTAACAGTTCCTTGCTCTGGCGTGTACTTGCTGGCGTTGTCGAGTAGGTTGGTAATCACTTGTTTCATGCGATCGGGATCGGCATAAACCAAGGGCAAATCTGTGGGAATGTCTGTTTCCAAGTTGAGACTTTTCGCCTGAAATTTGTCTTGAAATTGCAGGATTACATCTTGACAAATCGCCCCCAGTTCGATTTTTTTTGGTTGAATGTGGAGTTGAGCGTTTGTACCTCGCGCTGCTTCCAGGATATCTGTAATCATGCGATCGACAATGCGGATTTGGCGACGGGCTTGTTTCATCAAATGAGCCGCCAGAGTCGGTGTCAAACGAGACTTTTGCCCCTCCTTCACCTTCTGATTTGACTCCAAAGTCTCCAAAGCCAAAGATGCGGCCGTCAAGGGATTACGCAAATCGTGAGCCAGCATCGCAATAATCCGGTCTTTCAACTGCAACTGCTCTTGCAGGTGTTCTTTTTCCTGTTTGAGCCGAAAAACTTCATCCGCAAGCTGTACGAGCTCGGTGGCGGAAGCAACGGAATAGATTGGTTTTGGGTCTGCCTGAGCTACCGCCAGAGCTAGGGCCGACTGCTGCTGGGCTGTGTATTCTTCTACAGAACGCTTCCAGCGGGGCCACGAGTGTTCGAGTTGGGCGATCAAATTGCTGCCGGCGAGAGTTTGTCGCGGTTCAGGATGAATTTTGAGCAGCGAGGGAGTGGCTACAAGTTTAAAGTGTTCGGCTAAATCAGGCTGTTCTCCTACATCGATGACTTGAAGCTCAAAGTCGCACTCTGCCTTCAAATCCTGTAGGGACTTGCGGATGTGTCTGGTCTTTTCCCTAGAAGAGGGACGCTTGTCTACGAACAGCAAAAGCTGTAAAAGCGGTGCAGGATTGGCCGGCTGTTCGGGAGAACAGTCGGTGTCGCTGGTGCCGGATGTCGGATGGACGCTGTTGAGCTTTTCGATCTGGTGAAAATAATTGACCATTGCCGAGCCGAGTTATTTCACTTCTACTTTAATTTAATACTTCCTTTAGATTTATGCTATTGTCCGATGATTTCATTACGGCGGGCGAATGGTATTTTTGAACTGGAAGAAAAATGAGTCGCTGCGGGTGGTGGTTCAAGTGGCGATCGCCTTTTTTGTGCTATGCCTATTGCTGACACTGCATCGCTACTACAACTTTTACGCTACATACGACCAAGGTATTTTCAATCAACTTTTTTGGAATGGCACTCGTGGTCACTTGTTTGAGAGTTCCCTCTCTTCGGCTTTGTCCACCAATGTCGTTCATCACAACGAACTCCCGGAAGTGTCTTATCACCGGCTGGGGCAGCATTTCACCCCAGCGCTAATGCTGTGGCTGCCAATTTACTCGCTGTTTCCCTCGCCTGTCACTTTGACGGTGTTACAGGTGACTTTAATTACGGCGGCGGGAGGAGTGCTCTATGCTCTCGCCAGACACTATCTGGAACCACGGTTGTCAGCGACAATTGTTGTCAGCTATTACTGTGCTAACGCAGTCATCGGCCCGACTTTGGGCAATTTTCACGATGTTTGTCAAATTCCGCTTTTTGTTTTTAGCTTGCTGCTGGCGATGGAAAAGCGCTGGTGGCCGTTGTTTGGGATTCTGGCAACTTTAATTTTGGCGGTGCGAGAAGATGGGGGAGTTGTTTTATTTGGCGTGGGAGTTTATCTAATTTTGAGCCGACGCTATCCTCTAACTGGCTTGGCTGTGTGCGCGCTCAGTTTTGGTTACATGATCGTTCTGACTAATCTGATTATGCCTTTGTTTTCGGCTGACATATCCCAGCGGTTTATGATGGAACGCTTCGGCCAATATGCCGATGGGGATGAAGCTTCGACTCTGGAAATTCTTTGGGGAATGGTTAGCAATCCTGGGCGGTTGGTAGGTGAACTATTTACGCCGTTTTTTGGTAAGATTAAATACCTACTGGGTCAGTGGTTGCCATTAGCTTTGGTTCCGGCGGTAGCGCCTGCGTCTTGGATGATTGCGGGATTTCCGCTGCTGAAGCTATTTTCAGCGAAAGGAGAGTCGGTGCTGGCGATTAATATTCGCTATGCGATGACTGTGGTTCCTGGGCTGTTTTATGGGGCGATCCTGTGGTGGGCCGGGCGCCAAAAGGAAGAGGATAAAATTAAAAGGGGAGAACAAACAATCTTGCGTTTTCCGAATGCCGTTTTGCCTTTCCCTTCGTCTTCAAAGTTTCGCCGCTTTTGGGGGTTTTGCATCTGCTTATCGCTATTTTTTACCTTCACGTCTAACCCAAATCGGACTTTTTCGTTTATTTTACCGGATGCGATCGCCCCTTGGGTGCAGGTTCCTCTGATCAGACAGTGGCAGCACGTTTCTCAAGTCCGGCCGCTGTTGGCTGAAATTCCTGCTGATGCTAGCGTGGCTGCAACGAATACTATTGTGCCGATTTTGTCAAGCCGCCGCGAAATTCTCCGGTTTCCGATGTTTGAACTGCGGAATGATGCTGGGAAAGCGGTGAAAATGGAATATGTGATTGCCGATATGTGGCAGTTGCAGCAGTATCAGGCTGCGTTTCGCCGGGAACGGGGACAGTTGCAGGCGATCGTCCCGCAGATCGATCGACTATCGAAATCGGGCGAGTATGGCATTGTTGGCTTTGAAGACGGCGCGATTTTGATGCGTAAGGGTGCTGTGTCTGACTCTGCATCGGTGGCTGGTTGGGCTAGTTTTCGCCGTGAATTGGAGCCGATTTTGAAGCAAGGGTAGCGCTGCGCGATCGCCCGAAACTGACGGTGTAGCCCAAATATTTTAGTTTCGGGCGATCGAGCAATTGCCTGCAAAAACCCGGTTTCTGCATAATTTTCCGTCCTGGTTGCTGCCAAATGTCAGCCTTCACGCATAAATTTGCGATCTACCAAAATTTCAGGCTAGTTATTATACAATAAAGTAGTCAACAATACACATAAAGATTTATAAATTTTTGTGAGGGGGAAAAAATGAAAATTTTGGTATTGGCGTGGGAGTTTCCTCCCAGAATAGTAGGCGGTATCGCCCGCCACGTATCGGAACTGTATCCAGAATTAGTGAAGCTGGGCCACTCGATTCATTTAATTACAGTAGAGTTCGGCCACGCGCCGATGTACGAAGTGGTGGAAGGAATACACGTGCATCGGGTGGTTGTGGGACACGCCAGGGACTTTTTTCACTGGGTGGCGAACCTCAACCAAAGCATGGGCCACCAAGGTGGCAAACTGATGCTGGAAGAAGGCCCCTTCGATCTGATCCACGCTCACGATTGGTTAGTGGGAGATGCGGCGATCGCCCTCAAGCATACCTTTAAAGTACCCCTAATTGCCACCATCCACGCCACCGAATACGGGCGATTCAACGGCATCCACAATGACGGACAACGCTACATCAACTCCAAGGAAAATAGCCTAGCTTACAATTCTTGGCGAGTAATTGTGTGCAGCGATTATATGCGGCGGGAAGCCGAACGGGTACTATCGACTCCCTGGAACAAAATAGAGGTAATTTACAATGGAATTAGGTCAGAAAAAAAGCCCCGCAGAAACGAATTTGACGCGATGGGTTTCCGTCGCCAGTTTGCAGCCGATGACGAAAAAATAGTTTATTATGTAGGAAGAATTAGCTATGAAAAAGGCATTGCTGTATTTCTGAATGCTGCACCTAAAGTTATTTGGGAAATGGGGGGGAAAGCCAAAATAGTAATTGTTGGTGGCGGCAATACAGATCATCTCAAACTTTTGGCTTGGAATTTAGGAATTTGGCATAAGTGTTATTTTACGGGCTTCATGTTTGAGGAACATCTAGACAAATTCCAGACGGTGGCTGACTGCGCGGTTTTCCCCAGTCTTTATGAACCTTTTGGGATTGTGGCGTTAGAAAGCTTTGCTGCTAGGGTGCCGGTGGTGGTGTCGAATGCGGGCGGCTTGCCGGAGGTGGTGCAGCATACTAAAACTGGCGTTGTTACTGAGGCCAATAATCGGGATTCTTTGGCTTGGGGAATTTTGGAAGTGCTGAAAAATCCGGGTTACGGGCGGTGGTTGGTTGACAATGCTTATGAAGATTTGGAACGCCGCTTTAGTTGGCCGAAGTTGGCGATGGAAACTGAGTGGGTCTATCAACGGGTACTGGAGGAAAGGGCAGAAGTTGAATGGTGAAACTGACAGTGGACAGTTGATAGTTGACAGTTGACAGTGGGAGATATGGCAATTCTCAAGTTAGTGAATTGGTAATGGGTAATGGGTAATTGGTAATTGGTAATTGGTAATTGGTAATTGGTAATCATAAAGTATAGCAACCGCCACATCGGTGAGGACATAAATAACTTCATGAATAGAGCCGATACCCGTACTGCATTAATGGTTTGATTCCCGTTATGCAACTGTCCACTGTCAACTGTCCACTGTCCACTGCTATACAAAGGGAATTTGCATCTTGAATATTTTTAGGGACATAGAACCCCAACGCAAACGCAGCTTGCTGATTTTATTTACCGCAGGCTTGCTATTCTGGTGTAGTTTGGCTTCGCTGCTGCCAACTTTGCCACTTTATGTTCAATCTGTGGGCGGTACAAAACAGCAAATTGGCTTTGTGATGGGTGCATTTGCGATCGGGCTTTTGCTATCGAGACCACAGTTGGGTAAAATAGCCGACAGCCGGGGGCGAAAACAAGTTTTGCTGCTAGGCGTGTCAGTGGCTGCACTTGCCCCCATCGGCTACGTGTTCGCTCAATCTGTCCCCTTACTGTTAGTTCTTCGGGCTTTTCATGGGATTAGTATCGCCGCTTTTACTACAGCTTACAGTGCTTTGGTCACAGATTTGTCGCCACCAGGAAAGCGGGGCGAATTAATCGGTTATATGAGTTTGGTAAGTCCTATCGGTTTGGCATTTGGTCCGGCGATTGGTGGATTTGTGCAAGCTGGGGTTGGTTATTCAGCTTTGTTTGCGATGTCGGCGGCTTTCGCCACAATAGCTTTATTTATTACCACCAAAATTGCGGAACCAAATTTTGCTGAGTTAACAAAGTATGACTCGCTATCTGAGGACAAAAATACCCAAAAATACTGGCAAATGCTGTGGAATCCCAGGGTGAGGATTCCGGCTTTGGTGTTATTGCTGGTTGGTTTGATATTTGGAACTTTGAGCACTTTCATGCCTTTGTTTATCCAAGAAACTCAGGTTAATTTGAATCCGGGATTATTTTATTCTACCGCGGCTGTGGCTAGTTTCGGTGTGCGGTTGTTGACGGGGCGGGCTTCGGACAAATACGGGCGCGGTTTGTTTATTTCTGGCGGCTTAATCTGTTATTCTGTGTCGATGTTATTGTTGTATTTTGCTAATACCAGCAATGCTTTTTTACTGGCAGCTTTGTTTGAAGGTACGGCGGGCGGTACTGTTATGCCGATGATGGTGACGCTGATGTCAGACAGGTGCGAACCTCAAGAAAGAGGCAGATTGTTTTCGCTTTGTATTGGCGGATTTGATTTGGGGATTGCGCTGGCTGGCCCGACTTTGGGCTTTGTGGCTGAACAAGTCGGTTACAGAAATATGTTTGGTTTGGCTGCGGGACTTGCTGTCTTGGCTTTGTTGATTTTCACTACTCGGTGTAGCAAGGATTTGTCTCATTCGATGAGATTTGCGATCGGGCGTGGCAAAGATGTTTATGCTTTGAATGAGTGACAGGATGGGGACGGGCTCTCCGGCCCATCCCACAAAAATCTTGTTTCTTCGGGCATCTTGCCCATCCTAGCTATTTTTGCAATCTTGTCTATTGTCCGATACAGTTTAGATCAGACCGTCAAGCGAGTAAAAGCAATGTGAAAAATAGACTCTGCGATTGCTTCGTTCCTCTCTGCGGACAATTCTAACTGAAAAGTATTGGTCTATTGTCGATCGCACTTTGCAATTTTAAACAACAACGCACCCTACAAAATATTGTAGGATGCGTCGCTTTTGATAATGGGCTTGGAGGGATTCGAACCCCCGACCTCATGGTTCGTAGCCATGCACTCTATCCAACTAAGCTACAAGCCCGTGTTGTTTTTACTGTTGCTTTAAGAGTTAAAATTTCAGATTTAATCTAAAATTGAACAATCTCTGTCCCGCACAGAATCTAACACTAACACCATTCTCAAAATAATGCAAGACATTTCCGAAACTTTTTCTAAATTGCCCGATCGCGCGCAGCTAACTCACCTCGACAACAGCGGGGAAGCTCAAATGGTGGACGTTTCGGCAAAAGTGGCAACTGTGCGGCAAGCTGTGGCTGCGGCGCGGGTGCGGATGCTGCCGGAGACATTCGCTGCGATTGAAGCCGGGAATGCGCCGAAAGGTGATGTGTTGGGTACTGCAAGGCTGGCTGGAATTATGGCCGCGAAGCAGACGGCGAATTTGATTCCTCTGTGTCACCCTTTGCCCATTAGCAGCGTGGAAGTGCAGGTGATTCCGGATGCTGGGTTGCCGGGATATCAAATTCGGGCGACGGTGAAAATTAAGGGGGAAACTGGGGTGGAAATGGAGGCGCTGACGGCGGTTTCGATCGCGGCGCTGACTCTGTACGATATGGCTAAGGCTTTGGAAAAGTCGATCGTCATTGAATCGATTCGACTGATCAGCAAAAGTGGTGGCAAGTCAGGAGACTATGAAAATTTAGAGGACTAAATTTCCTGTCTTGAGAGGGATGCAGAATTCAAAAAGCTGCACTTATGATTAAAATAGGCAGAGAACTACTAACATCAAGTGAAAAACTATGCCTCCTCGTTGGCCCCGCAAACCCGATCGCCAAGACCCAGAGTACCGCCAATTAGACGATCGCATGAATTTTGCGATTCACGTCGGTCTTTTTTCTGCTACCAATTCTGGTTTGTGGTTTGTTCAAAATTTGCAAAAGGCTGATTGGCCTTGGGCAGTTACAGTAACGGGTGTATGGGCTCTAGTAGTTTTGGCCCACGCGATTTTCATTTTTGCGATCGCCAATTATTCGCCCCTCACCAAAGATTCTGGCTGATGGGAGTTATCGGCGATTTGTTAACTGTTTTGATTGATAACAAATAAGTTTCTTTTTTAATATGGCTAATACTACGCTGGCGATCGAATCCTTAGCAGCCGAAATCGGCGAAAATGTCTACATTGACATTGCTAAGTGGCATTTGTATCTGAGAGATGCTCACCTGCATACGGTGGTTGCCGAACAACTTTACCCGATGATGGCAGATGGCAATTTAGATGATGACAAAGTTGGACAAGTTTTGCAAGGTATTTCAGTTAAGTTGGGCGGTGGTAAGCGGGAAGTGCCGCTGGCAGATTTGATTCCGATGCAGTCTCTGGTTCATTTGATGGATGTGCTTGAGGAATTTCAGCGGAAGATGTAAAGTAAAGGGCGGGTTTTGTGCGTGGATTGTGGGCGCTATGTCTGGTATTTCATGCTTAATCCGCCCCCTTAAATTTTATTTTTTACCAAAACGGCCGCGAATGCGATCGACAAACATATCAACTTCCGGCAACTTCATCTGACTCACAAAAATGGCAAAAACTCCCAACCCCGCGAAACTTGCCACACTCAACTGCACTAATTGAATTACCAACCCTTCAGTACCCAAAACTCTTTGACAGCCTTGCAGAGTAGCCAAAGACACGAAAGCAGTGAGAGAACTTCCACAAGCTAACCCCAGAAATGGCAAACTCCACTCCCCCCAGGGCAAGCCACCCAGCTTTTTATCTAATAAGTACAAAAACATAATCATCGAAACCAGATTCACTCCCACCGTCGCCAAAACTAATCCGGGCGCGCCGAAAGCTCCTACTAACAAATAATCCAGAAGTCCGTTCAAAAAGATATTGATAATACTGACGCGAAAAGGGGTTTCTCCATCTCCTAAAGCGTAAAATACCCGTACCAAAACATCGCGGGCCAAATAAACAAACATTCCAATACTGTAAGCCATCAATACCGGCGTGACAAACTGGGAAGCTGACTGATTAAAAGCATAGCGTTCGTAAACAACGCGGACGATCGGCCCGGCAAGTGTTAGCATTAAAGCACTTAGCGGTAGCATCGTAATCCCGGTCAAAATTAAAGCTTGACGAATTTTATCTTTTAATTCCGGCCAGTCTTTGGGTTCGGCAAGGCGAGAAAAAATTGGCAAAAATGGTACTAAAATTACATTAGAAACAATTCCTAAAGGAGTCATTATCAACAAGCCGCTGTAGCCCATTGCAGATGCAGCTTGAGGGATGTACGATGCGAAAAATAGGTCAGTATAGACATTAATTTGCAGCATTCCCGATGACAAGGTAGCAGGAACCATCACCTTAATTACTTCTTGTACTCCGGGGCGTTTAAAATTAAACCGCAAACGCAATTTTCCCAAGCCCGCCCGCCACTGCGCCACCAGTTGCACCAACCACTGCAAAATTGCTCCGGCGAGGGTTCCCCAAGCTAACACTAAGCCGCCCATTAGTGCATATTTTGGCTGAGTAATTTTGTCTCCGAGTTGCAGTGCGAGAATCCCCAAACCGCCGACAAGTGCAACGCTGGAAAATAAAGGGCTAATCGAAGGAAGCCAATACATATCGGCGGCGTTGAGAGTGCCGAAACCAATGCCGATTAAGCCTGAAAGTAATGCCATCGGTGCCATAATCCGAAATTGTTGGACGGCAATTGCTTTGATTTCTAAACCTTCTGCTGTTCTATTTAATCCCGGTGCTACCAAATCGATCGCCTGATCTGCAAAAATAATTAAAGCGATTGTTACCAACAGCAATATGCCGCCGACTAAGGTGGTGATAGTTTCGACTAAGGGTGCAGCTTCTTTTTTGTCGCGGCGGGCTAAAACGCTGACTATGGCGCTGTGAAATGGCCCGTTAATACCTCCCAGCAAAATAAATAGGAAACCGGGGATGACGTAGGCGTAGTTGTAGGCATCGACGGCGACACCGACTCCAAAGGCTGCTGCGATCGCAATTTGGCGCACCAATCCAAAGACTTTGCTAATCAGAGTGGCGACTGCGACAATGCCGGCAATCCCTGCTAGGGAACGAGAGGGCTTCTGGGTTTCAGACACAAATGGTTACTAACGCTAGTGCTAAAAGGCTTCACTAAGTTTAATAGCAAATCTGGAAAATCATAACATGAATTCAGATTTTTTCTATGTGTCTGGGTTTCGTGCTATGATTTTTGGGCGTTAATTCGCTCTAGTAACTCAATACGGTTCAGTTAAGAGCGTCCGGTCAATAAAACGATGTGAAAAATAGACACTGCGATTGCTTCGTTCCTCGAAATGACAACTGCTAACCCAAGCGTATAGTCTAATAACTACCAAGAGTTTAGTAATTTGACCATTAGGAGATTTGATTTTGCTGAAACTTTATTATAATCCGCTCTCTACTAATTCTCGCCGCGTCTGGATTGTTTTGCTGGAAAAGGAGATTGAGTTTGAGTTAGTGCCACTTCAATTAAACGGGGATCAGTTTCAACCAGATTTTTTGGCTATTAGCCCTTTTCACCACGTTCCGGTTTTGGCTGACGGAGATTTTCATTTAATAGAAACTCTGGCTATTCTTGATTATCTGGAAGCTAAGTATCCGGCGATCGCACTATTGCCGAAGAATGCTCAGGATTTGGCGATCGCCCGCATGGTACAAATGGTCACAGTCAACGAATTGTCACCGGCAATGAGTCCTTTGGTACGCCAGACTTTCGGCGGCGCAGGCGACCCGGAAAAGCTGGAAAAAGCTGGGCAGCAAGTGGCGACGGTACTGCGGTTTTTTGAGGAGTTGTTGGGCGATACACCTTTTTTTGGTAGCAACACGATTACCCTCGCGGATGTTGTAGCTGGCGTTTCCGTGCCTTGGCTGCCCGAACTAGGTCTGTCTTTGGAAAATTACCCCAAATTGCAGGCTTGGTGCGATCGGCTAAATTCCCGCCCTTCTTGGCAACAAACACAAGCCAGTCCAAAACTGGTGGAGGCTTTTAAAGCGCAGATGAAACAGTTGATGAAACCTCAACAAAGTTAGCCTTTGAATGATTAAATCAATCATTGAATCAAGACCAACGATCGTCAATAAATATCTTGCAAAAATAGTTAGGACGGGCAAGATGCCCGTCCCACAAGAAAAAATAATTTTTGTGGGATGGGCCGAAGAACCCGTCCCAAAATCTGATAAAAAAGACTTTTGTAATCTTGTCTAATCACTAATGACCACTGACTAATGACTGATGACCACTGACTAATGACTAATAACTAATGAACGAATTAATTTACAAATATCCTCCTCTTTTGCCCGGAACTCTCATCAAGCGGTACAAGCGATTTTTCGCAGAAATCGAACTAGATTCGGGAGAAATCATCACCGCCCACTGTCCGAATACTGGCCCGATGACTGGTGTTTTGATTCCCGGCAATCCAGTCCTAGTATCTCCAAGTGATAATCCCAAACGCAAGTTAGCTTATACTTGGGAATTAATTAAGGTTTGCGATACTGTGCCAACTTGGGTGGGAGTTAATACCGGGCTGCCAAATCGAGTAGTTAAATTAGCTTTGGAATTGAGATTGTTTCCCGACTTGGGTAAATATACTGCGATCAAGCCGGAAGTTGTTTATGGAAAAGACAATAAAAGTCGAGTTGATTTTTGGCTGACTGGTGAGGAAAAACCGATTTTTCTGGAAGTTAAAAATACAACTTGGGTCAAAGATACATTAGCTCTATTTCCTGATACAGTAACAGAGAGGGGACAGAAACATTTGAGAGAATTGATCGAAGTAGTACGGCAGGGTTCGAGGGCTGTAATGCTGTATTTTATTAATCGCGGGGATTGTACGGATTTTGCTCCGGGGGATAGTGCCGATCGCCTTTACGGAGAATTGTTCAGACAAGCTATGAGTGAAGGTGTCGAAGTTTTGCCTTGCCGGTTTGATGTAACTCCCGAAGGCGTCCGCTATTTGGGCTTAGCAAAACTGGATTTACTAACCTCTAAATGATTGGTTTAAATTGCCTGTATTTCTCCATCGCTCTCAACGTTAGCAACGCCCGTTACACTCTTTAGTCCTTCTAGTTTCGACTGAGAAACTTCTCCAGTAATGATGCCAGTCACAGGTAGCACCCCATTGACTTTCATTCCCGCCGACTCGCTTGGCAGTGACAACAGATTGAATTACCGATAAGTGTTGGTCGTCAACAGTCACTATGATGCGCTCTACTTGTTCATCAGACATATTCAGCCTCCTTTGGGCTAAATCTCTTGAGCTATTGTCCCTACTGTATCGTTAAATGAGAGTGAATTGTGTTTGTAGAAGGAGGTTTGCGATCGCACACTTAACGTCATCCCAGCCACGGCGGACGCAACAAATACCGCCCCAAAACCCAGGAAGCTGAGGGGAGTTCGTTTCAAGTATTTGTTGGCGTTTGGGGGTGCGATCGCCTCCTAAAGCATAATCTCTAACATCACCTCAATCTTCCTGCGGCAAATTTTCCAGCCAAACCTCTAAATCCTCGATCGACTGAAAATCTAACAATTCCTCTGCTAGAGTTTCAATTTGCTCGATCGACAAATCAGCAATTTTAGTGGTGATAGATTCCGGCAAAGTTCCAACTCGCCGATTGAACAAACGGCGATTTAACTGACGTAAAATCAAAGATCTTCCTTCTTGTTCGCGGCCTTGCACAATGCCTTGCACAACGCCTTGTTCAATACCTTGTTCGAGCCCTTCTTCCTTAGCTTCCCGATAAAACCGAGTTTCCTCAAGCGTAATCCCTAGCATCGCCTCTGCCTCCCTTCGGTTCAAATTTGTAAACTTGTAAACCAATATTGTCGTCAGCATCTCTATTATGGCGCGACTCGCCGATTCCGATTCCTCGCGCTGCGATCGCCCCAGCAACAATCGCGCCACTGTCGGCGTACTCGCTTCATCGAGGGTTGTCAAAGCCATCAGCGCCACTCCCAGGGGCAACTGTTCGATCGCGCCCAACTCATCCAAATATACCAGATGCACCTGATCGCTGTTCAAGAGCGATCGATAGGGATGGGTTTCTGATTGTTCAGTCGATCGACTCGGATAAATTACCACCGCTTCCCAATCAGTAAAACGCTGACGGTTGCGATAAAAATACAAAAACGACTCACCAAACAATCGCTCATAAAGCAATTCATCGCGCTGAAACTGCACTTCACAGAAATAGACAACTCCCGGCTCAGCATCCGGTGGCAAAAACACCCCATCAATTTCAAACTTCGGTTCCTTTACAGCAACGGAGTCAAATCGATACTGTTCTGCATTCAATGGTGACTCTTCCAATAGCTCAAACAGCAGCGTCGGAGTTTCTTGAAAGAACTTGTAAAAGATTGAATCTCGACGCATTAAGTCAACATCTCCTCTAGCCTGTGCAACTTATCCAAAATCCGCAAGCCAGAATCAACAAGCGTGACTCATAGCCCGGTTGACAGTCGTCTGGTGGGTCAATAGTAGCTTGTTTGATGCGTCCACAGGATCTAGCGCGCGATCGGCCACTCACACCTGAGCCCGCACCTCAACAACCGCCAAAAACTCATAATTGCCACAAAAATTCAAAATCTCAAACCCAAAACTCCCGAAGCCCAGTACGATCGATCTAGTTAGCAAAAATAAGTAAAAACCTTACGAGGGTAAATTATATGGATCTGGTCGTACTTCAGAACTGGCTGGACAACATCTCCTTCGCCATCCTGTTCTCAACAATGCTCATCTACTGGGTAGGCGCAGCATTCCCCAGCATTCCCTACCTGGCCGCCCTAGGAAGCGCAGGAATGGCCGTCGCTAACCTCTCCATCGCCGCCCTACTCGGTTCTAGGTGGATAGAAGCCGGCTACTTCCCACTCAGCAACCTCTACGAATCTTTATTTTTCCTAGTTTGGGGCATCACCGCCATCCACCTAGTCGCCGAAAACATGAGCCGTTCCCGCCTAGTCGGAGTAGCCACAGCCCCCGTAGCAATGGCAATAACCGCCTTTGCCGCCCTGACACTCCCCGACACCATGCAATCGGCAGAGCCCCTAGTACCCGCCCTCAAATCCAACTGGCTGATGATGCACGTTAGCGTCATGATGCTCAGTTACTCAACCTTAATGGTAGGAGCATTACTGGCGATCGCATTTTTAATCGTCACCCGCGGCCAAAAAATCGAACTCACCGGCAGTTCCTTCGGCACCAACAGCAGCCGCAACGGCAACTACCGCCTCCAACGCGCTCAAAACCCCGAATCTCCAACCATCGAAACCGTCGCCGACAGCGCACTAGCATTCAGCGAACCATCTTTCAACTCCAACAATAACGGTTTGGGCACCACCGCAGTGCTCGAATTAGCCACCGTTCAAACCGCATCAACCGCCCCAACTCAAACCGCAGAACTTCTCTCGCCCCAGCGCTTGAATCTAGCAGAAACTCTTGATAATATTAGCTATCGCATCATCGGTTTAGGATTCCCATTACTAACAGTGGGGATTATTGCCGGTGCCGTTTGGGCTAACGAAGCTTGGGGCTCATACTGGAGTTGGGACCCCAAAGAAACTTGGGCACTAATTACCTGGTTAGTATTTGCAGCCTACCTACACGCCCGCATCACTCGCGGCTGGCAAGGAAGGCGCCCAGCAATTTTAGCCGCCACAGGTTTTGTAGTAGTTTGGATTTGCTATCTAGGCGTCAATCTGTTAGGCAAAGGTTTACATTCCTACGGTTGGTTTTTCTAATAAAAACTGACAACTTGTTACCGTTAAATGCTCGCTGTTCCCTCGCGCAACTACCGCGAGTGGGGCCGCACCAATCCCTCACACAGGTATCCAAATCTAACCAGATTTGATATCAAAAAATCAACCGACAAAAGTCAACATTCAACTGACTTCTTTACTCAAATTCACTCAAAGGCAAATAGACATGGAAGAGTCGCAAATATTTCTCAAAGAAGACGATGTTTTGTCTACCCCTGCCACAGCTTTAATGTACCAGTGCACATTCAAAGTTGGGGAATTTATGACGATTATGCAGTCAAAATTGCTAGAAGAAAGACTATTTACCGACGGCATGGATTGCGAGCTTTTAAGTTCAGGAAAAGCCTGGACACAAGGAAAAATTAGATTGCGGCTAGAGTTCATCCCCCTCGCACCTGAGGTGGAAGAACAAAAAGCCCTTCCCGCTGCCCCAGAAGAATCAGACAGCCCCCAAAACAACGCCGCAGAGAGCTTCGACGAAACTTATCAAGATGAGCAAATAGATGTCAGCGACTCAACAGAAATAAGTAACGATTTTGCTGTTTCTAGGTATCCAGACAGCAACCCCCACAGTCGAGGAATGTGGAGCTAAGCTGCTACTTACGGGAGAGGGAAAGGAGGAAGATTTTTAAACTTTAAATTCAGAGTTTTGAATTGAAGAGTTTAAAACTGCACTGCCCTCCTACAACTGCCAACCCTGAGCGAAGCCGAAGGGCAACTATACTGCCACGCCCACTGCTTTCCTAACAACTGTCAACCGTCAACTGACAACTGTCAACTGTCAACTGTCAACTGACAACTGTCAACTGTTATCTGTAATGCCTGAATCTTCAAACTGGACACACCTCCACGCTCAACTGCACCGGACACTGCTACACAGACAAATACTGCCCTCAAATCAGCGATTGTTAGTAGCAGTATCCGGCGGACAAGATTCTCTGTGCTTAATTAAATTACTGTTAGATTTGCAGCCAAAATGGGGCTGGCAATTAGCAATTGCTCACTGCGATCACCGCTGGCGTTCCGATTCCCAATCCAATGCCAATCATGTAGAAAATTTAGCTAAAAATTGGGGAATATCCTACTATTTGCAAACAGCCTCCGACATCCCCAAAACCGAAGCAGCCGCCAGACAATGGCGGTATCAAGCTTTAACCGAAATTGCGTTAGCGAAGCCCGCCCCTACGGGAGGCTCATCAACGAAGAGGATCGCCCACAACTACTCCTACATCGTGACAGGCCACACAGCCAGCGATCGCGCCGAAACACTCCTCTACAACCTAATTCGTGGCAGCGGCGCCGACGGACTTTCCGCCCTCACTTGGACACGCCCCCTTGCCGATTTACGTTTGGAGAATTCCGGCGACAATCCCCAATCCCAAATCTATTTAGTTCGTCCCTTGCTCGAAATCACCCGATCGCAAACAGGTCAATTTTGTCAAGACCAAAAACTACCAATTTGGGAAGATTCCACCAATCAAGATTTGCAATATGCCCGCAACCGCATTCGATCGCAACTATTACCCTATTTAGAAACTCATTTCAACCCAAGAGCATCGACAGCCCTCGCTCAAACAGCCGAACTCCTCCGCGCCGATGTCGAATATCTCGAACTTGCAGCCAGCGACTTACTACAGCGATCCATCTCTCCAACTACAAACAACCCCCAGGTGCAAATTCAACTGCCAATCAAGCTAAATTGCCAGATTTTGCGAGACGCACCCTTAGCCTTACAGCGGCGCGCAATGCGGCAAGTATTGCAACAAATATTACCCTCCGCACCCAGTTTTGACAGCGTAGAAAAACTCACCAGCTTAATCTCAGCGCCCAATCGATCGCAAACCGATCCATTTCCCGGAGGAGCCATCGCCCGAATCGAAAAACCTTGGATCGCCTTAGCAAAGCCCGCCCCTACGGGGGCTGCGCCAACGAAGAGGATCGATATTTAATTTTAAGCGCTGGGCAGAAAACCCGAAAGAGCTTGCCGCAAATCAGAAACCACCTGATCTTGCTGCTCTCCAGTTTGCTGCACGCGATCGAGTTCAGCCCCCACCGCTATCAGCTTTTGGCGCAGCCCACTCAAATTGTCCTGCACCGGCTGCAACATCTCTTGATAAACATTCACCCGCCCCCAGAGTTCCGCCACAGCACCCTTCTCGTTAAATAAATTCTGCTCCAACTGCTTAAGTTCATTGCGTTTCGCCTCACTTTCCCCATTTTGACGGTTGACATTTCCCTCAATTTGAGATATAGCCTCCCCCACCTGCTGAATTTCCTTTTCCAGCCCTTGCAATTCTTCGCTTTGCTGCTGGCATTGAATCTTGAGCTGTGCGACGATCGGCCCCAAATCAATATCTCCGGGCTCCGTTTTTTGAGGATTAGCAGTACCCAAGCGACGCCACAACACCGCCTGATGCTGCTTCAAAACATTCTCCCGTTCCTGCAAGCGGAGGCGCTGTCCCACCAGAGTTTCATTCAACATCTGATAACTTTCGAGTTCATCAGCCATTTCATTTTCCAAAGCCATGCGATCGTACTCGCTAGCAGCTTGAATTTTCGCTTGCAGCTCCTCAATTGTCTCCTGCTGGAGAGTCAACTCCTCCTCCTGATCATTAACAAACCGGAACACCTTTTCCAAATCCTGTTGCAAATGTTGCACCAGCCCCTGCAACTCCTCAACCGGCATCCTTTCCAGAGCAGACACATCCACCACCTGCTCCAGAGCTACCGAGCCCGAACCAGAAGCCAGCCCGGAGAGTTGCCGGTACATATCCTGAACAGCCCTCACCTGCAAAGACATAGATTGAGTCTGAGCCTGCTTAGCGCTGAGAGTACATTGCAGCCCCCTAAGCTCCCCACGAGCTTGCGCCAAAACATCTTGAGATTGATACCAATCCTGCTGGCGATTTTGGAAGCCCTGCAAAAGTCGATCGACCTCTTCCTGCCGTTGCTCAGCATTTGCCCGTTTTTGCTCCAACTGCTGCCAGTGCAGATCCAGAATTGCCTGCTGAGCCCCCACAACACCAACAGACTGATTCAGTTGTTCCCGAACCTCACGCGCCGCAGAAATTGCTCCTCCCAGCTTGTTCATCAACCCCTGAATCCTCAGTGCCTGTTCCTCATCAACCACAGCCCCCTGCCCCGCCTGAGACTGCTGCTGAGCCACCTGCTGCTGTTCGCCCCGCAACTGTTCCCAAGCCGTCTCCATTTGGGCGCGGCTGCGATCGACTTCCGCTCGCAATCCATTAGCCTCATCTCGAATACCTTCAATTTCCGAGCGTTGAGCCTCCAGCCGCTCCAACTCCTCCTCCATCTGAGCCAACTGCTCCTCGCGGGCTTGCATTTCCATTTCCCGGCGATTAAGCTCTTGACTCGAAAACGTCAGAGAAGCTTTCCACTGCTCAATTTCCTCCTCCTTATCCTTAAACTTGTCCTGCAATCGCGAGAAATTTTGCAGAATGCTCACCAACTGGCGGGCAGCCTCCTGAATTCGCTGCACCTGCTTGCTAGCGCTCAACTCCACCAGCACCAGCGTGCCGTCGTTAAACTTATTAGCTTCCTCAACTGGAATCGCGTCATCACCCGGTACGGCGCTCCAATTATGTTCGCCCCGCTGACAAGCTAGCAGTTTCAGTTCAGCCTTACCGCCACCGAGACCAAAGCCGCTTCTCTGTTTTTGTACTTCTGCTAGATACAGCACACTAATAGTCCTCTATGAAGGTGTCGTTTGCCCGATCGGGAGATAGCATCCTTTTTCAACTGTCTTCGGCACTCGCGCACAGCACTGCTTCTCTGGCACTGCGTCTAGAAAGCACTGCCGCCGCCCACTTTCTCAACGAATGGGAGAGCAGTATTAATGCCACTTGATTCAAGACTAGCAAAACTGCGGGGACTACCATAGCCCAAAGCCGAAAAAGGTAAGTCAGTCAAAAACTTTCTACTAATTGTACCAGGCTTTAGTTGCGGGTCGATCGCGATCTCGCCCTTAATTATCCAAAGCGGGTGTCCTCGGCAGGCGGACTAGGGATTTGAACCACGCTGCCTTAGAATAGTTATCAAGCGAGCCTGTGACTGAGCCACAGGGGAGCAAAAAAGTCAATAGTTTAAGACATAACTCAACCGCAAAGACCAACAGCGCCCGGTAAACGTCAAAATTTTGGTGATCGAAGACTTGAACCAGTCGTCCCTGCCAACGTTGCGCGATCGCGCAACGCCCGGATAATTGTGTGATCTGGATTCTACGAGTTTAGCCGACAGTGGAAATACCAGGTGAAACTCTACACTGGGAGAATGCCGCTTTCTGCCACGGTTTCAGCTTGTGGACTGGTAGCGCGGCCGACTTACCGAAAAGGTCGCCTTCGGCCCCCGTCATCAGCTTGACGGCTTTTTATTTAAGCTGGGAAGGCTGGAATAATGGAGCTCAAAAAACTCAATCATTCTTCATCTCAAAACGCAATCATGCACTGTAAAATAGTAGTATGAAAACATTAAAGTTTAAGCTGTATCAATACAAACGAAATAGATTCATCAAGCGGTCAATTCATGCCGCTGGGCGAATCTACAGCCATTGTATTGCACTTCACAAACGGGACTCCCGGATGTGGTGCCAGCACTTAAACTGTGCCAAATTTCAATTTCCTATTGCCCAAATACAGCAACGAAATTTATTCTCACAATTAGTAACTCAATCAGTACAAAACATTTGCCAGCCGATCGAAAAAGCCGATCGGTTGTTGTTTAAACACAATAAAAAAGGAGTCCGCCCGCCGAATTTCAAGAAGGTTAGCCAATATAAATCATTCACGCTCAAACAAGCTGACTACAAGTTTATAGGTGAAAACAGAATTAAAAATAGGAGTCGAGTTTGTCAAGATTGGAATTTTCGAGAAATTGAAGAAAAGGTCAAAAATTCAACCATTAAACTGACCTTAAGTGAGTTATTTAGGGTCGTGGTGATTGAAAAAGTGGCCCAGTCAGAAATCAAGTACGAGACGAGTAAACTCCCTGGACTTGATTTTGGTTTCAAAGTATTTCTCACAGTTTCAGATGGCACTAAAATTGCATCACCTCAATTCCTTAAAAAATCTCTCACTGTCATCAATCAAGCTAGTTGCAAACACTCTCTTAATCAGGTGAAAGATTCGGCTAACCGTGAAAAAGCTAAAAAGAATTTAGTCCGCAGATATGAAGAAATTGTAAATCGTCGCTATGATTGGTTTGGGAAACACGCTCACGATTTGACCAAAAAGCGAGACACAAGCCCCTGGCTTTAGACATGGGAACAAGTCGGCAGCGGTTTCAACCGCCTTCTTTTCTTTCTTCAAATGAGTCATATTCTTAACATATCTATTTATGTCAATGGTTGTTCTGATGCTAAAATAGTTTTATGAAACAAAGATACAAGTACCGCATATATCCAACTCCTCGGCAAGTTCACAATCTTGCTAAATTGTTCGGTTGTTGCCGCGTTGTATGGAACGATTCACTAGCATTATGTAATTCATCCGAAAAGCTACCAAGTAACGGAGATCTGCAAAAGACTTTTATTACTCAAGCCAAGAAGTCGGAAGAACGAGAATGGCTGGCAGAAGTTTCAAATATTCCTCTTCAGCAATCAATTGCCGATTTAGGGGTGGCTTGGAAAAATTACTTTGATTCATTCAAAAGTAAGCGAAAAGGTCGGAGAGTTAGCCGTCCCAAATTTAAAAAGCGTAACAGCAGGCAGTCGGCACGATTTAGGATCGGAGGCTTTTCCATCAAACAGGGAAAAGTTTATCTTACCAAAATCGGAAAGCTCAAGGTTGTCTGGTCAAGAGAATTGCCATCTTCACCAAGCTCGGTCACGGTAATTAAGGATGCTGCGAACCGATATTTTGTCAGCTTTGTCGTTGAAGTCGTTCCAACAGTATTACCCGACAACGGGCAATCGGTCGGTATCGACCTTGGTATCACAGACTTCGCTACCCTGAGTACAGGCGAGAAAATAAAAGCTCCCAAGCCTCTTGAAAAGCATCTAAGAAAGCTGCACAAGGCACAGCGCAAGTTAGCCAGAAAAAAGAAAGGTAGCAAGCGAAGGGAATTAGCGCGTCGCAGAGTTGCAAAGATTCACGCCAGAATTTCTGATATTCGCAACGATTTCCTACACAAATTGAGCAATAGAATTATTCGCGAAAACCAAGCAATAGTTCTAGAAGACCTCAACGTTGCTGGCATGATGAAAAACCGTAAATTATCCCGTGCTATTTCCGATTTAGGCTGGCGAATTTTTCGGACAATGCTGTTCGCTAAATCAGAAATGTACGGCAGAGATTTCAGGGTTATTAGTCGCTGGGAACCAACCAGTCAACGCTGCTCTTGCTGCAAACAGATTGGTGGAAAGAAAGAACTTTCAGTGCGTGAATGGACTTGCTTATTTTGTGGAGCAGTTCACGACCGAGACGAAAATGCAGCAATTAATATAAAAGTCGCGGGCGGATTGCCTGAGACTATAAACGGACGTGGAGGACGGAGTAAGACCACATCTAATGTGGCATCTTCCATCGAAGCGTCAACCCACCAGTTCCCTAGACAGTTGTCGTTGTTTGGGTAGATTGGAATCCCCCTGATTTATCAGTGGGGAGGATATCAAAAATAGAGATTTGCAGTGTTTTGAGACGTTAAATTTCAAAGGAACGCAACGTCTCTGGGGACGTAAAATCTCTGACTTGACATTGGGAGAATTTTGGCAAATCCTCGAATGGGTTGGCAACAAAAAAGATCTGCCGATCGTCTTTTGCGATCGGTGGTATCCATCTAGTAAGACTTGTTTAAACTGTGGCCACATTCTGAAAGAATTAGATTGGTCTACTAGAAAATGGCGTTGTCCATCCGGTCAATCATTAAATGGACGTGATGAAAATGCTGCTTTGACTATTTGTGCGATCGGGGTTCTGGCTTTAAACCAATTCTTTCTGGTCAAAAAGAGAAAATCGCCCTTTCGTCAATTCCTAATTGTGCCAGTGGCATCGGGCCCGTAAATTATTGACAGAAACCAAAGTCAATAGGAGGGCGAACACACAGTCTTTCCGATTTCAGACGCCAACGGTTTTAAGGAGGATACTTTAGCTGCATGCAGGGAAATTTGAGTGAAATTGACATCCGCAGCATCCTGCAATTAATTGAGTTAGGTCAGCGCACCGGAGAACTGTTCGTAGAAGCCTTCGGCATCGGCAATCAAGCTACCCAGCGCACCCTTGCAGGACAATCCTGGTATGTCTTCTGCTTCAATGGTCAGATTATTTACGCTACCCAGAGTGCGGGCAGTTTGTTACGCTTGCGCGACTACCTGCGCCGCTACAAAGCAGACACCGCCCTCGACAAAATCCAAGTTCCTTATATGGCATCTACCAATGCCCCAGAATACGGCTACCTGTGGGCCCTGCTAGAAAACCACATCCTGACCCCAGCTCAAGGGCGCAACATCATCCACAGCATGATCCACGAAACCCTGTTTGACTTGCTCAGCCTCCATCAGGGTTCCTTCACTTTTGAAATGGGGTCAGCATTGGCTCCTCAACTCACCAGCTTAGAAATTAGCTCGCTGCTGGCGAAAATTGTCCAACAGGTGCAGCAGTGGAAGCAGTTTCACCCTCACATTCAGTCGCCGAACCAATGCCCGATAATTTCAGACCCCGCTGAGCTGAGAGTCGCGTTGCCTGCCAATACCTTTAATACTCTCAGACGCTGGGCCGACGGCCATACTTCGATCCGCCAAATGGCGCGCTACCTTAACCGAGACGTGTTGACTGTCGCTAAGGCAATTTACCCTTTCGTGCAGCAGGGATTGGTGCAAGTATTTTACGAGCCCTCTGTTGTCCCGGCCAACAACAAAAAAGAATGGTCGTCTCCAGAAACCAAGGTCAAGAGAGTTGTCTGTATTGACGACGACAATGTGATTCGCAAAACAGTCGAGTCAATTTTAAACGAACACGGTTACGAAGCGACTGGCATCAGCAGTCCCCTGGAAGCCCTGAGTTTGGTTTTTAAACTCAAGCCCGATTTAATTTTGTGTGACATCGCCATGCCCGAACTTGACGGCTACGAAATTTGCGCGATGCTGCGAAATTCTAGCGCTTTCCGGCACACGCCGATCGTCATGTTGACAGGGATCGACGGATTTATCGATCGCGTTCAAGCCCGCATGGCGGGGGCGACTGACTACTTTACCAAACCTTTTGGCGAAAGCGAGTTATTAATGCTGGTAGAAAAATATGTAGGCCCGGGCTATCCTCCGGCCAATCTCTCGGAAAAATTATTCAGTCGATCGCTAGAAGATGAATTATAAGCCAATAAATTCCGTACTGATGGCACGAGCAGAGCTTTTTTGTACCGGAGTAAGCCAGGGCAGTCCCGGCATTCAGAGAGAGAAAACATTCTCTCTGCGGGCGATCGCACCATAAACTAGAATGTATAAATTCGCGCGCTGGCCGTCCGGCGTCTGTAAAACTCTGTTCAATTTCTCGACTGGTATCGGGCCGAAGTCGATCGAAGTGCAAATATAATATACTTGTTCTTCACTTGCAGCCGATCGCCAAAACCAATGCCCAGAAAAACGACTCCTTGAAACTCAAATCTCAAACAGACTAGACATACAAGACATCCTCTGTTAAATTTCCCTGGTAAAGCAAACACTGGCTTTATGGCTAAACCGACATCGGCTCAGGACTCAAATTCAAAAGAAAAGACCTACAAACCAAACTGGAATCCGTTTTATCAAAGGAGGTCAGATTGGTTGTCATTGCTCACAAAACTGGTTAGTGTACGTTTGGATTCAATCTTATTTCATCTCCTAACTCACCAGCAAAAACTGAGATATTGGTTCTTAACTCGCGCAATTTTAGCCCATAATGAGAAATCGTTCAAGATATCCTCGCCATCATCCACATCTTTAGTTACAGCCTGGGCGCGAAACTCAGAAATTACCAACAACAAGTATGCCAAGACACTTAGTTACCAAATTTATCGGTGCCATAAATTAGCGGCAATCTGGAAAAAGTGGGTGAGCGCTGTTCGCAAAGTTTACCACATTTCAATTACGTACCTAAACGAACATCAAGGTTTTACCAAAATCGGCAATAGTCGAGAAAAGCTAGGCTTGAAAATGGTGCTAAAAACATCAGGTTTAATTCCTGAATCGCGCATCGCTCAAACACTGGCAGCATTCAAAATCCGGATTCAGTATTTACGTTTGAAATGTTACAAACAAATTGCTTCCGCTCTTGCCCCAACTTGCGATTTTATATCTTTTACCACATTTGAGACATATCAAATAGTAGTAAAAACCAGCTATAATTTAAGGAGTAAAACGGCGAGAGCAATGATAAATTGGGATAGCGATCCTCGCTCATTCCAAACATTACAAAACTTGTGTTACCTTGACGGTTCAAAGTTGGTTGGAAATCAAGAAAAATCTACCTCTAAAACATTGTGGTCATGGGAAAATTTATACTAAAAATTGGGTGGATACCAAAATTTTCATTGGCCTGACTCTGGGTATGAAATTCCTAGGAATTGCCAGGTCGCCACCGGGATTTTATTGAAGGGTTGGTGGGATATGATCTCGATCGCTAATGCCCAAGCTCACTCGTGTTGTGCTTAGCATTTAGGATCTCTAAAATTTCCCAGATGGAGGGATTAAAAGTATCAGATAGTTAATAGTGGCAACAAAATAGGGACTGACGTAGAAAAAATTGCTACCTGCACCTATACAAGTTTTAATATCTCAACTCAAGCAGGATAGGTGCAACGAATTAGTCATAAATACTGTCAACACATTCACAAAAAGTATCGGTTATAGTTATGTTTCATAGATTCAGCTCCCATTTCCCTCCCAACACCGACTTGAGCACGGGTACAGTGTGGGTTTTCCAGAGAGAAAAATTATGATTAGTGGCAGCCCAGACTTTATATTACCAGGACAAGGGGTAGATCATGCTCCAGAATTCCAAGAACTGGAAACTCCCGAAGGTGAGCTGCACCTGCGGTTCTACGTTCCTTCGGGGAACGAGTTCGCACTACCGGCCACAGGGATTAAAGAGGTGCTATCCCCCTCCCCAGACCGAATGACGCCCATCCCCAACGTTTCCTCTTTGCTTTTAGGTACTCTAAATATGAGGGGACGAGTGATTTGGGTGGCAGATTTGGGTCAATTTTTGGGAGACCAAACACCTCTTAACACAGATAGAACCGAAATCCCGATCGTAGCTGTAGAAGACCAAGATACGATTTTGGGACTCGCAGTCGATCGAATTGTAGGGATGGACTGGCTCGACGTAGACCAACTACACTCTCAGAACAATGCACCAGACGGCATGATTCCATTTCTGAGGGGAGAATGGATGTTAGGTGCACAAGCTGACAAAGTGCTCCGACTGCTAGATCAAGTGAAAATTCTGCGCTCAGCGCGGTGGGCAGCGTGAAATCGATTTTAGATTTGCGATTTGCGATTTGCGATTGGGGTCTAACTATCAACAGTCAAAGGACTTGAGGCACGCATCTAAACATTCAAGCAAGATAAAAATCTCAAATCTAAAATCTAAAATCTAAAATCAAAAGAGGGCGGCAAATGGCAACAAGTACCAACTTTCAGCAGGACTACCAACAGGCAGAAGCAGCCTACATGGATGGCAACTATTCAGAAGCCGCATCCCTAGTTTATCAATTAGTAGAAGATTTCCCCGAAGACCCCAGCGCTCGGCTGCTGTGCGGGCACATCTACTGCTACGGACTGCAACAGTATGAGGTGGCACGGGAACAGTACATGGTAGTGATGAGCCTGAGTGACGACCCGACTTTGGTCGAACACGCTCAGAGCGGCATTAGCCACACAGACCAATTTTTATCGGGAGAACTGCACACCGAAAGTTTCGAGGCTTTGTCTGCTGAAACTGAATTGGAATTCTACCCAGACTTGTCTATGGAGGAAGGGCCAGAAGACGAGGATTTGGGACTTTTCCAAGGGAATTCCTCATCCATGTCCTATGGGAGTCAATCGCCACAGGACATGGAAAACGAGGAATTGGCAGACTTGGGCATGAGCGGGTTGGAGTGGGAACCAGAAGACAGCAGTGCTGCGAGCTCTGTCGAAGATTTAACTAACCCCTTTGCTGGAGACAGCGGCGCGATGGCAGCTTATGCTGATGCGTCTGAGCCGCTAGACATGGACGAATTCGGCTCGGACTTGGGAGATCCTTTTGGCTTAGATGACCCAGGGTTTGAGGCTGGTGACTTGTCTGATAGCAAAGTTTCTGGTTCCACGGCGCCTTATTCAGGAGATTTGTTTTCAGAAGCTCCAACTCAGATGCTCAACGGTCAAAGTTTTGCTAGTTCCGAAAGCGGGAATTCCTTTGACTCGGAACAACTAGACTCTCCCACCGGCCCGTCTGAGAATTTTGGCGAACCTTTTGCGCCACTCGATTTGCCAGACGAACTCGACCTGAATGATGACGACTACGACTATCAATCCCCACCCCTGACCGGGCAAAATCACAGTCAAAAAGCACCCGATGCACAAGAGGCAGACCCTTTTGCTCAGCCGATGTCATCGGGTTTTGGGTCTTCTCGATCGCCAAACAAGCAGCCGGATGCGGGGTCGGACTACTCGTCAAACTATTCGCTGGCGGAAGACGAAACGCTGTTGATGGGAGGTGCTGTCCCGAATTCTCAAAGTCAAAGGTCGAGCCGGGGACAATTTAATTCTGCCGATCGATCAAACTCCAATAGTAACGGTTACGGCGACTCGGAACCACCGGCATTTGGCTCGATAGACAGCTTCGAGTTAGATGCTTTTGATGACGACGCTTTCAGCGATTCTTTCTCTCTTGACGAAAACGAGCAAGCGACAGCTTTCGGGGCTGCCAACAATAACGGCAGTGACTGGTCAAAAACTGGGAATGCTGAAGAACACAGTGGCTTTTTAGACGAATTTGACGATTTTGACGATTTGGGCAATTTGCCGGACTTTGACATCTCAGAAGATTCCAGCAGTTCGATCCTGACTAGAGGTAACACCAATTTCGGCAACTCGACCAGCGGGATGATGGGTACGAGCGGCAGTGGCTTGGACTTTGACAACAGCGACGGCTCGGCAATTCGAGACGATGAGATCTTTAGCATTTCCGGCCCTGCTGATGCGTCGGTATCGAATTTTGTTTCGACAGACACTGAAGCGATCGATACTTCGGTGACTGTGGAACAGGGGGGACTGGCTTTCTTGGAAAATGCCCCTCTGTTTACTAAACAGTTGTACACGGCGATCGGGGCCGGACTGGTTTCTCTGGTAGCTGTGGCTTTCGTAACTAACATTGCTTCCTATCAAGCTCTGAAGCAAGACAAGCCGGAGGCGATCGTTTACCTGCGCCAAACAGGCTGGGTAATGACGGCAGCAGCAGGTGTTACGAGCTTTTTGACTTCTTGGGGCATCGGTCAGTTGATCGCCAAGCAGGTGCGCAAGTCCTCGGAAAATTTGCAAGCTCAGTTCGATGCTGTATCTCAAGGAACTTTGGATGCTCGGGCTACGATTTACTCGGAGGATGAATTTGGCAAAATGGCTGCTAAATTCAACCACATGGCGAAGGTGATCCAAACTACGATTAGCGATACCAGGCGCAAGTCTGATGAGCAGGAACAGGCAAAGGAAGACTTGCAGCGCCAAGTGATTCGCTTGCTAGATGACGTGGAAGGAGCGGCTCGTGGTGACTTGACGGTGACGGCGGAAGTCACGGCAGACGTTTTGGGCGCTGTTGCTGACTCGTTTAACTTGACAATTCAAAACCTGCGCGAAATTGTCCACCAGGTGAAGCAGGCGGCTCGCGAGGTTAGCAAAGGTGCTACGGATAGTGCCAAGTTTGCGGGCGATTTGTCTTCTGACGCGCTGCGGCAGGCTGAGGAACTGGCGGCCACGCTGAATTCGGTGCAAGTCCTCACTGATGCGATTCAACGGGTCGCAGAGAGTGCTAGAGAGGCGGAAGAAGTGGCGCGGGGCGCGGCGGCAACGGCTCTGAAAGGGGGCGAGGCTGTGGAGCGAACGGTGGCCGGGATTTTAGAAATTCGAGAAACGGTAGCAGAAACCACGAGAAAAGTCAAGCGGTTGGCGGAAGCTTCTCAAGAAATTTCTAAGATTGTGGGTTTGATTGCGGCGATCGCCTCTCGGACGAACTTGTTGGCTCTTAACGCTAGTATTGAGGCAGCAAGAGCTGGGGAATCGGGAAGGGGTTTTGCGATCGTGGCGGATGAGGTGCGACAGTTGGCAGATCGATCGGCTAAGTCTTTGAAAGAAATTGAGCAGATCGTGATGCAAATTCAAAGTGAAACTGGCGCGGTAATGACGGCGATGGAAGAAGGGACGCAGCAGGTGATTGAGGGGACGAGATTGGCAGAACAGGCGAAGCGATCGCTTGAAGATATCATTCAAGTAACTAATCGAATTGACGTGCTGGTGCGATCGATTACTGCCGACACTGTAGAACAGAATGAAACAGCTCGCTCGGTCGCCAGTGTGATGCAAGCAGTGGAATTAACTGCTCAGGAAACGTCCCAAGAAGCGCAGCGAGTTTCGGGTGCTTTGCAAAATTTGGTAGGTGTTGCTCGCGACCTTTTGACATCGGTAGAAAGGTTCCGAGTAGAAACAGCAGAAAGACAATAATTGATTGTTTAATGCTTTTTTTACTTGCTGATTGACAAGCACGTTTTTGTGGAAACGATGAAAGACAAAAAGTAACCTCGCAGTCTTGAAACCGCTGCGGGGATGCCAATCCAGCACCTAAATAAACTAGGAGTTGTACAGATGAACGATAACATAGTAGAGGTAATTTCTGGCATATTTGGTGAGATTCAGCCGACGGGCTGTATTATCTCTACTCTTTCAAAAAATAGCAGGGGCTATGCCAACAAAAGACTTAAGGTTGACGGTGAATGGAAAACGCTTACAGTTCACCGTTTAGTATTGGAAAATAGTTTGGGTCGTCCGATTAGACCAGAATACTTTTGTTGCCATAGTTGTGATGTTCGTAACTGCATTAATCCTAATCATTTATGGGAAGGTTCTAGACTGGAAAATTCTCAAGATAGGTTTAGCAAAGGACGGATTAAAGATGTAGGAAGCACATCTGCACCTCAACCTCAAAAACTACCGCTAGGCATAGAAGTAATTCCTGGCATTCGGGCCCAAATACAGCCGAATGGTTGCATGATTTGTATCTTGGCTAAAAGAAGTGATGGTTACTCCGTGAAAACTATCAAAATTAACGGTAAAAATCAAAGCTTCTATCCGCACAGACTTGTACTTGAAGATAAACTGGGAAGATCGATCAAACCGGGTTATTTTGCTTGTCACAGTTGCGACGATCGCGGTTGTGTCAATCCCGATCATTTGTGGGAAGGAACTCCCGCCGATAACTCCCGCGATTCTATAGAAAAAAACCGCTTTCCTTTCGTTCCTGGCAAGATATGCCCTAGCCGCAAGCTAAAAGCCGAACAGGTGCAGCAGATTCGCTATCTTTTAGGTGAGGGGATATCGAAAGCAGAAATAGCTAGGACATTTGCAATATCTCGCAGTCAGATTATTCTGTTGGCAAGGGGAGAGATTTACAGAGATATTCTCTAAGAATATTAAAATAGACCCAATACAATAACGATTAAAATCAGGAATAAAAATATGCTGCCGGAACAACAACAGAGGATTATGGGCTATTTTATTGAGGAGGCAAAAGACCATCTCAATACGATCGAACAAGGCTTGCTGAATCTGCAAACCACGATCGAAGACCCAGAACTGGTCAACGAAGTATTTAGGGCTGCTCACTCTGTCAAAGGAGGAGCCGCAATGCTGGGGCTGACCAGCATTCAGCAAACATCCCACCGACTAGAAGATAGTTTTAAAGTTTTAAAAGAGTGCAGCGTTAAAGTAGATCAACAACTAGAGTCCCTGTTCCTGCGAATTTTTGACACATTGCAAGGGCTGTTAGAGCAACTGTCGGGGCCTTTTGGGCTGACAGAGGAATTGGGAGAACAGATGGTTCGGGAATTAGAACCCGTATTTGAAGAACTCAACCGGCACTTGGGGGGACTTGTCGGACACTGCGTTAGCGATACAGATGAGAGCAGCCCGCTGCCAGTAGCACCACAAGCTATGGCCGGAATGGGAGTCGGGGCGTTTAACTCATCGATGAGTTTTGCTGACTCTGGCTCAGCTTACCCATCCGATCTCACAACAGAAGAAAGCGCGCTGCACCTCGTATTTGACTCAGATGTGCCGGCGAGGATGCGGGAAATGCTGCAAGAGTTCAAACAACCTGAGAACTCTGACACCAGGCGACAACTTAGGAATATTTGTCGGAACTTGAAAATGGCGGGAGAGGAATTTGAACTGCCCGACTGGATAGAATTGATTGAATGCGTAGAAAAGGCGATCGCCAACCCAGAAAACAGCTACCGGATCTTAGCTCCAACGGTTATCAAAGATATCAAACAAGGGCAAGAACAGGTACTTTCAGGTCAATCTAGATCGATCGCACCCAGCGCCAAACTTCTGTCACTATTGCCAGCCGTTATAGTTCCCGAAACAGACTTTGAAGACTTACTGGCATTTGCTCAACCGAGTGGGCCCGGCACAAAGGCGATTTCCGTTGAAGATGCAGCTTGGGATCTGGATCTGTTGGGCGATTCCCAGCCAGACGAACAAATGCTGCCGACTATTTCTGGGCTGAGCATGGACGAGCTGTTCGAGCAACTAGATGGCGACGAGGGAGACGACTACAGGGGAGGACGATCGGCACAGTTATACAGTTCCCCTGGGTTCGGAGAGTCAGATGCAGAAATGGGTTCTTTGAAAATCTCGACCCGCACTGGCCCGGAAGTAGGTGCTGCTGAACTCAATACTTTAGCAGATTTGTTTGATGGTGAATCCCCAGACCTTGACGGCGCTTGGGAAGAAGAAGAAGACCTCAACTATACACAGTCAGTTACTGGAATATCGCCGGGGAGCATATTTGAGCTAGATAACGATGACAATTCAGGCGATTTTACTGATTTGTTGTTTGACGAAGACAGTGTAGAAAATTCAGAAACAAGTGCAGCACATCCTTTAGAAGATTTCACGGATTTGTTTGGGGATGATGTGCTTGGAAGCGAAGCTGATAGTTCAGTGGCGGCAGTCGATCGGGAAAAGGTGGGTTTGAGGCAACCGTCAACCCGCAAACAGTTTGAAACAGGTAATAGGCAGAATTTAGATCGGAAAGAAAGTAGCGTCAGCATTGCTAAGAAGCAAGCCGATGAAGACGCTCTCGGTACATTTTTGGACGAAGTAGCTGCCCAAAATTCCGATGTTGTGTCGCAAAATTTAGATAATTTGTTTGGCGATTTGGATTTATCCGAAGCAGCAGATGCGCCCGCAATCTCCGAAGAATCTGCCCTCAACCCTGACGCTTTCGATACGGAATTTTCAGACGCAGCAGGTGGTGGGGATGATTGGGGAGATGCAGAAAAACCAGCTACAGCAGAAATAGACGATTTCGAGTTCCTCTCTGAGGTGGATTCGGATTCGGATTTCAGCGAGCTGTTGAGCATTACTTCTGATTTCTTTTCTCCTGAAGAGGAAACTGGGGAGAGCGGGGGCGATCGATCTTTGGCGGATCGCGGGACACTAAATGAAGAAAGTGGCGGTGTTTTTAATATGACCTCAAATTCTGATTCTGATTTGGATATTTCTGCGGATGAAGATTGGTTAGAAGATACTTTTGGTATGGAAGATGAGTCTGCACAATCGATCGATCTTGAACCAGAAGATACCGATTTAGATGCCCTGTTTGGGGAGATTACTTCGGACTCGAATGCGGTCGATGAGGAAACTGTCGAGAATCGTCAGGCCGCCACTACTTCCCGAGAAGCAGCGGATTTGGCTGAATTGTTCGGTTCTGTACCTACTACGGGTATTGAGTATGACCAAGAAACTTCTGGAGAAGTCGATGGGAATTGGTTGAATTTACCTGAGGATGCCGAGTTGCCAAGTCGTGTGGCAGCCGATGAGGGCGATTTGGCGAGTTTGTTCTCAGGATCGGAGGCGACTCTTTCTGAGGCGGGCTTGGCAGATTTGGCAGCGGTTGAAGTTGGGGTATTGTCCGATCGTCCTGATGCGGAAATTTCCAGCTTCGAGTCTGATCTGAACACTTTCGATTTATTGGAAAATATGTTTGGCGAAGCGCCTCCACCGCTGGTGGATGCAGAACTTCCTGATGGTTTGTTCGACTCCGAAGGTGCGGATTTGTTCGATCGAGAAACAGATGCCGCAGTCGAGTCCCAGGATGAAGATGATTTGTTTGGCGCGCTGGAAACAGATTTTTCGGCCGGAGATTTAGAGGCGCTGTCGGCAGCATCTCTCGATGATATGTTTGAGGGCGATGCAGATTTGTTAGCAGATCTAGAAACCGGGGCGACTCTCAACACCGCAGAGTTTGAGGGTTTTGATGACTTGTTGGATTCGATCGATGCTGGGCCTCTGGTGACTTCGCGACTGACGGGCTTTGATGACGATGACGAAGCATCAAGCGGAGCCGATGCTTCGGAATTGGAAGATGAGTCGCTGGCGGACTTTTTTGGCGACCTTGAATCAGGCGGTGACGATGCCGAAAGTAATTTTGACGATTTAGAAGCGTTGTTAATCGCAGGCGGTGCTGGGGCGACAATAGCAGCCTCTGGAAGAACAAATCAGAATCCGCTGACAACAGAAGTTTTCTCCGATCTCGAAGATCTGCTGAGCGAGAGTGCAACTATGCCAGAAATTCCAGCACCGACGACAACTGCCCGCAAAGCTCAAGCCGCTGCCGCTTCCCAGAGCGACGACGACTTTGGCGACCTAGAAAAACTGCTGGAAGATCCAAAAGATAGCGGCCGCTCACAGGGCGAAACTAATATGGGGCAGTCGGCAATCAACAATAGACCTAGGCGGAATGCCCGCGCTGGTGGGTTCGGCGATCAAACGATGCGCGTGCCCGTCAAGCAACTGGACAACCTCAGCAACCTGATGGGGGAATTGGTAGTTAACCGCAACAGTTTGGAACAAGATCAGGAACGGATGCGGCAGTTTTTGGACAATTTGCTGCATCAAGTGACGCTGCTGAGTGATGTCAGTCAACGGACTCAGGATTTCTATGAGCGGAGTCTGTTGGAGATTGCTTTGTTGGCAAATCGGCAGGGACATCGATCGGCCTGGCGCAATGAAGAGTCATCCCACAGCCGGGAAAGTGCCTGGAGACCAGAGGAAATGGACAGGTTTACTCCTTTCCACAGTTTGGCTCAGGAGATTATTGAGCTGATCGTGCGGGTGCGGGAGTCGGCGGCCGATATTGAGTTTTTGGTGGATGAAGCAGATCAGGTGACTCGCCAACTGCGGCAAGTCACGACTCAACTGCAAGAAGGTTTGACTCGCGCTCGGATGAAGCCGTTTGCGGAGACGACGGACAGGCTGTTCCGCGCGGTGCGGGAAATTGGGATTAAGTGCGGGAAACAGGCTCAGTTGCAGGTTGAGGGTAAGGATATTTTGATCGACAAGATGATTGTGGATCAGCTTTATGACCCGATGACTCATTTGGTGAACAATGCGATTACTCACGGCATTGAAGCGCCTGATGTGCGTCTAGCAGCCGGGAAGCCGGCAGTTGGTAAGATTACGATTCGGGCTTTCCACCAAGGGAATCAAACGGTGGTTTCGGTTTCTGATGATGGGGCGGGAATTGACCCGCAAAAGGTGAAGGCGAAGGCGATTAAGCAGGGTTTGCTGACGGCGGCTCAGGCTCAGAGGATGTCTCGATCGGAAGTTTACAATTTGCTGTTTATGCCCGGTTTTAGCACTCAGGAACAGGCGACGGAGTATGCGGGCAGGGGGGTCGGTATGAACGTAGTAGAGACTTCCTTGCACGAGATTCGGGGGACTGTGGGGATTGATTCGACGCTCGGCAAAGGAACAGTATTCACCATCCGTTTACCTCTGGTGTTGAGTATTTCTAAGGCTCTGACTTGCATTAGCGATCGAGCTCGGATTGCTTTCCCGATGGACGGGGTGGAGGACATGATTGATGTACCTCGCGATCAGGTGACGACTGGGGCGGACGGTTTGCCTTGCATTGAGTGGCGGGGTTCGATGTTGCCGTTCCGACCGCTGCGGGATTTGTTGGGTTACAACCGTCATTTGGGCCGGGGCAGTGTTTATGGGTTTAATACTGACGATGACATGATTTCGGTGATTGTGCTGCGGTCTGCGGGCAATTTCTTGGCGGTGCAGGTGGATCAGGTTTCGACGGAACAGGAAATCGTGATTAAGCAGTTGGAGGGGCCTGTGCCGAAGCCGATCGGGATTGCGGGTGCTACGGTGCTCGGAGATGGCAAAATCGTGGCGATTGCGGATGTTCTGGAGCTGATCGATTTGGCTACTGGCAGGCTACAGAAGGAAGCTGGTGGTACGCTTTGGGATGAGAGCGATCGGGCTGCTGCTGAGGCGGAGGTTGAGAAGACTGAGCCGACTGTACTAATTGTGGATGATTCGATTACGGTGCGATCGCTCTTGTCGATTACTTTTGAGAAGGCGGGCTACCGGGTTGAGGAAGCTCGCGACGGTAAGGAGGCTTGGGAAAAGATGAAATCTGGTTTGCCTTGCGATATCGTGTTTTGCGATATTGAGATGCCGAGAATGGATGGTTTGGAGCTACTTTCTCGGATGCAGAAGGATACGGTTTTGTGCGAATTGCCGATCGCGATGCTAACTTCTCGTGGTGCTGACAGACACCGCCAAATGGCTTACGGTTTGGGCGCGAAGGGCTATTTCACTAAGCCTTATTTGGAGGAGCAATTGATGGATGCTGCTGCTCGGATGTTGAAGGGTGAGGTTGTTGGTGCTCCGGTTGTTGTCTAGGTTAGGTAATGTTTGAAAGGCTGTGACTCCTGTGGGGATTAAACTCCTCACAGGACTTGTATCATCTGGCGATCGTCCTCATTGAGTCAAAATGCGGCGGGGTTATTGGAGTCGGTAAATTTACTAACGTTGATGCAGGGGGTTGGATAGTTTGGCGGAGGTTGGCCATCTTCCTCGTATACTTGTAAAAATTATTCATCTAAGAATTTATTTTCACATCTGTTTGCGAGGCAAACCAAATAAAATAATTGGCAATATCTCGATCGCTCAGTGTTAGCGAATAGACATTCAATTAGTTTATAAAGTCCCTGTCATTACCATAGGCCCAGCAGGATTTTTTAGTAAGGGCGATGCTTCAACCGTGACAACTAATGGTGTTACTTCCGCATTAGCAGGCAGAGAAAGTTTGACAAAAACAGTTCCTCTTTCATTAGTATTAAACTGCTCCCAAGCGATTTTTTCATTATTATTAACCGACCATAATTGATAAAACTGACCCTTTGGTAAAACCGGAAGGTTCCTTAAGATTAAAACAGCTTTGGGTTCACCCGGTGTGATTACAATACTTCCAGAGGCGGCAGATGCGTCAGCCATGCCTTTGAGGGAAACTAGACGAGTATTAGGCTGTTGCAACATTGCAATCACATCTTTTTGCCGCATTACCTGAGCCTCAAGCGTGGTTATTTGTTGCCTGATTCGGTAGTTATCCAAACCAACAACTAACGCTAATACTGCCGCGATGCTAGCAATAAAACGACTCCAAGGTAGAGGTGAATGCTGCCGTTTTTTCTGGGGTAATGAGTTAGGAAATCCAGAAACATAAGGATTTGGTTCTGCAACGCTAGCCACCGAGGCAGCTTCTAAAATGGCAGAATAGAGATGTGGTGGCGGTGCGATATCAGGTAGGGCGTAGGGCATAACTTCTAGAACTTCTTGCAGGCTAGCAACCTCTGTAGCTAGTTCGGGATTTTCTTTCAGCAATCGCCTTAATTCCTCAGCTTCTTCAGGGCTGAGGTTGCCAAGTACATAACCTGCCATCAATTCTTCTGAGTGTTCAGGAAATAAAGGCTCTGTCATAGGTGCAACTAGCCAATTAAATTTTGTAAGTTTTTTCTTAAGTTTAATAAACCTTGCCGAGACCAAGTTTTAATTGTTCCCAGCGGTATACTAAGTTTAGCCGCGATTTCTGATTGACTCAGACCGTCGTAGTAAGCCATATCCAACACCTGTCGCTGTTTTTCTGGAAGTTGAGTTAAGGCATCGCGAACACAGTGCGATCGATCGCCTAAAGCAACTGACTCGAAAGGTGTGAGAGGGGGAATTTCTGTAGCCATCATCTGACTCCATCGCTGGATAAATTTTAAGTTAGTGCTGCGGGAACGAAGTTTATCAATTGCCCGCGATCGAGTCATCGTTGTCAAAAAGCTGCTCATAGAGCCGCGATTCGGATTGTATGTACCCCTATTCCAGAGATTGAGAAAAATCTCTTGGGTTAAGTCTTCTGCCTCTTGAGGATTGGTGAGAATTCTCAGTGCCAATCTGTAGACTAAGCTGCCATAGCGGTTATAGAGAATGCCCAAGGCAGAGGGTTGACCAATACTCATCAACTGAAATAACTCAGCGTCAGTCTGTTTATCAGGCTTTTCCGCGCTTGTTTCGGCAGAGTTCAAATCCATAGGTGTTTTTTAGAACAGACCTAAACCGATAATTTTAAGTTGATTCTGGTTATTGCAGCAAGCACGTCTCCAAAAATAATCGGGCCCCATCTTCTTAAATACGAGCTACAGAGCTGATTGGATGTATGCAAGCTGGGTGTTTTAACCTCGATCGCCACAAATTTACGATATTCGCAATCCAATCAAAGAAGTAATCCGTACTATAAAAGGAACCACGGCTAGCTATTACCTGCTGACTGCTTAAATCAAAATTCCTCAGATTTGGAAGAAAAATATGAACCGGAAAGTGCTTTATTTGATTGTTGGTATGACTCTAACGGCTAGTCTGTATGCCTGCTCTTCTACTCCTAGCAGCACAAATCAGGCTGCTCCTAACTCTTCCCCCGATGGGATGAAGGCTTCTGATGGGATGAAGAGTCCCGATGCTATGAAGGCTCCCGGTGCTATGAAGAGTCCCGATGCTATGAAGGCTCCCGGTGCGATGAAAAGTCCTGATGCTATGAAGAGTCCTGATGCTATGAAGAGTCCTGATGCTATGAAAAAATAGCCTCCACCAAAGACATCACCGAATTTAAATTGCTGATTTGGGGCGGTGCTGCGGAGCAACGCCCCACAAGAATTTGATTATGTCTTTATATACAATTTAAATGCTGATTAGCTTGGTTTATGCCGATCGCACTTAACACTGCCCTTCACAGTAGCATTCACAGCGGCAGAGTTGGAAAAAACGGAGCTAACCAAAGCTGTATCTTGACATCCCAACCCAAAAGAATCCCGATCGCACTTCCGACAACAATTGCGCCGCCGATTCTTTGTAAAGCTGCACTGTGGGGGCGCAAACGTAATAAGTGCTGGCTGAAATAGCGTCCTCCATAGGCGATCGCCAGTAGCGGCAATCCAGCGCCCAAACCGTACAAAATCAGTAAAACAAACGCAGTTACAGGCTGAGGATTGACAACAGCTAAAACCAGAATACTCGCCAGAACAGACCCCGCACAAGGTGTCCAAAGTAAGCCGAGTTGGGTTCCCAGCCAAAATTCACCAACCAACCCTACTCGTGCGGGTGCTTTCAGCCAATTTTCAAAGTGTAAGTATTTAAACAGCAGTTGATAACTCTGCGGAAAAATGGCACTTATCCCAGCCATCAAAAGAAAGGCAAGTGCTCCTGTTCGGAGGATGCTAGCAAAGCTGACAAACCAGCCTGATGTCACTCCCAACAAGCTACCAATTGCCGCAAAACCCGCGATTAATCCTGATACCAAAGCAATCGGGCCATAGCGATGAGATTGCAGGCTGCGTCCTAATAATATGGGTAGGATTGGTAAGACGCAGGGCGAGAGAATTGTTAAAATTCCTGCTAGTAAAGCCACACCAGCCGAAGTGAGTGAAATTGCCATCTGACTAACCTAATAATTTGCGAATCATTTGTTCGGTTTCGTCATAGGCTCCTTCGCCAATATGATCGTAGCGCTGAATGCCTTGGCGATCGGCTAAAAATAAATGAGGCCAGTATTCATTCTGGTAAGCCGCCCAAGTTTTAAATTCGTTATCCAGAGGCACTGGATAGGTAATTTGGTGTTCCTTCAAAGCTTTTTTGACATTGTTTACATCTCGCTCAAAGGGGAATTCAGGGGTGTGTATGCCCACAATCTTCAATCCGCGATCGGCATATTGCTGGTGCCAGCGGACGATGTAGGGTAGAGTGCGCTGACAGTTAATGCAGCCAAATGTCCAAAATTGCACCAACACCACTTTGCCTTTAAGATCGGCTATTTTCAGCGGCGCAGAATTTAGCCACTGGCTGATACCTTGAAATTCTGGTAAAGACTTTCCTGTTGGTGAGGCCGCAACGTTCTCGACAGTCGGTAAATTAGGACTTGTAGCAGGAGCGGGTATGGGGGTATTGTCAGAGCTAGAAGTTGGGATAATATCTTTCTTAAGGCCACAACTGAGAGCAGTTCCACTAGCTCCCAGCCCCAAATACCAAAGTAACTGCCGTCGTCCCAGCCTGCGATCGTTCATAAACTAATTTCGTATCCGCTCAATAAGTTGCGGTAAATCTTAATTTTTCGACAGTGTATAACTTATTTGATTCTACAAATATCTTAATTCAGCCACAAAAATCACGCATTTACTGCTTGACCGCTAAATTTTGATTTAAATAATGTATGATCGATCATGAAATCAAGGATGTCACAGTCTTTTTGAGACAGTCACAATTTACCGTGGGTTTATATGG